>CAZYAY010000011.1:55946-67203 GCA_964646215.1 uncultured Candidatus Kuenenia sp.
TCGCACGAAATCGTTATAATCTTGTTCCTTGCAAAGATGGCATATGCCATCTCCCTATTTCGCAGAAGAAGAAATAAAGCTTCAACGGAAGTTGGTACTATATAAGTGTGAATTCACCGGTAGGGTTATTGAATGGCGCAAGACTCTGATATACTTTAGGTGTTAATTCTGCGAAGGAAAGCAAAGGGGATTCATGAATACTATTGAAGCAATAACTAGTGCCATCGCTGAACTTCCACCTGAACAAGTGGCACAGATCCGAGCATGGTTGAATGAACGGGCCGAATCAGATTGGGATGCTCAAATCGAAAAGGATGAGAAAGCTGGGAAGCTTACAAACTTGGCTGAACGCGCTTTAGCGGAACATCGGGCCGGTTTGACGCGACCCTTGTGAACCACACCACATCTGATTTCTGGGATTGTTATCATAAATTACCCCAGCATGTACAACGACTTGCGGATGCCAACTATGAATTGCTCCGGGTGGATTCTAGGCACCCCTCTTTACACTTAAAGCGGGTTGGGCGCCTTTGGTCTGTTAGAGTAGGGCTAGGGTTTCGGGCCCTTGCAGTAAAAGCAGAGGATGGACTGGTTTGGTTTTGGATTGGGTCCCATGCTGAATACAATCTGATTCTCCGGCAAGGGTGATTATTTGCAAAAGTCATTTGCTTACTTTGCGCATGCAAGACAGTGGAAAGTGTTTTATCTTAATTCCAGCCGACAAATGCTTATGTTTGAACTGGAAATGAGCTTAGAGAAGTGGGAAAATAAATCTTATGAGGACATTTCCACTTTTGATTTTGATTATGTTGATGAGTTCGGGATCATCGTTTGCGCAGCAGCAGAAAAAAACTGCTGCAGTCAGCAAGATATCTTCCGTTGAAGTTCTTACATTAAAAAATGGCACAGAGCTTAAAGGCGTAGCGCTTGGGAAGACAAAATCAGGCAATCTGGTTTTTGCAGTGCAAAGATCCTGGCTGAAAAAAGCTTTGCCTGATCAATTCGAATCTTTTATCAGCAATGAAAAAGAAACTTCAAAAGCGATTCAGCAAGACATTGCCAAACGAATGAAGCTTTGGATCGAAGAATCTGAAAAAGCGAATAGGTCGAGGGCTTGGATTAATTCCTTGCAGGATGAACAGAAAATCTTGGAAGAAAAGAATCCACAAAACCAGCAGCTTTATCTTTTTGAAATCAAACCCGCTGATAGCAAAAAATATACTCCCGTGCAGCCCGTGGTAAAACAATTGCTGATGGTCGCTTGGCAGGAACGCCTTGACGATGTGGAGAATAGGACCGCAGGTGAGCTTTCCCAGGAGTTATTGAAATCGAAACTCGACTGGCAGAAGGAGAAAATCTATCTTGCAGACAGGCTGCCCCCGATGCGGATTGAGGATGAGCTCGACTGGAGTGTTAGAAAAGCGCTGTTCGCATATAAGAGCCAGGAGGGTATTCATCTTCAGGGTACCGGGGGTTTCCTGGTGGATAAGGGTGATGCCAAGGGCAACGATTTCGGGGGAATATTCCAAGGCGCTGCACAATCGATTTTGGGTGATGCGATGAAGGAATTTGGGCTGGTTCAAAATCAGGCCAAACAAGTTTCGTGGCCTGAACAGGCAGCGAAAATTGGGAACGATAAAAAAGTGATTGCCCTGCGGGTGACCCGGGTTGTTCCCGAATTGAATGCAGGGAAAATGAGTGTGGAAGATACCATTCTGGCAAAGCTGCCCAATGGCAATTGGATACCAGTTTGGAATTCAAAGCTCAGTGCTGATGCAAGCCAGGCCCGCCCCCAAGCGGAGGCGCAGATTAGAAATGATCCAAATGTGGGAGCAATGCTTAAACAGATAGAAGGGTTTGGTTTAGGGAATCAGTTGAATCAAGCGCTTCGTGCCGGGGCTGCAACACTTGAACTTCAAGCGCAATCGGAAATTGGATTCGCAGAGTTTCTCCGCATGACATCCAAGCGGCTTGATGGCCCACCCATGCATTGGTTTGTGCGTTAATTTCATCATTTAAGCTGAAAAAGCCTTCTCTGTGCTTTAAGAAGTTGCTAGCTTGGTGGAAATATCTTTTAGGAGTTTGAATATGATTGAGAAGATGAATCGTAGAGTTGCAATGAAGGGCGTTGTTTTGTCTGGTGCCGGGTACTGGCTGGGCACTGCCCCTTCAGTAGCCAAGGCCGTTGGCCCTAACGAAAAATTAAATCTTGCAGTCATCGGAATTGGCGGGCAGGGCAAGTCGAACCTGAATGGCGCCTCCAAGGAAAATGTAGTTGCGCTATGTGATGTGGATGAGACGCGCGCGGGTGATGGGTTCAGTAAGAATCCAAAGGCAAAGAAGTATTCAGACTTTCGGAAAATGTTTGATGAGATGGAAAAGCAAATCGATGGCGTGTTGATCAGCACGCCTGATCATACCCATTTTCATCCCGCACTTTGGGCCATGCAGCGGGGCAAACATGTCTACCTCGAAAAACCCCTGGCACATGATGTTTGGGAAGTGCGAACCCTGACAAAGCTTGCCCAGGAAAAGAAACTTGCAACCCAGTTGGGAGCACAACGGCACACCCTTTCGGGCCTCAGGGCGGGCGTTGAAATTATCAAGGCCGGTACCATCGGCACCATCACCGAGGTTCATTCCTGGGTCGGTGGCGATCGTGGTATGCCCAACATTCCCACCGAGAAACCTAAAGTTCCCGCCAATGTGAATTGGGATCTTTGGCTTGGGCCCAATGCAGACTTCGATTATCAACCATCGATCTGCCCTTACGGCTGGCGCTTTTGGTGGCAGTTCGGCACAGGCGAAACTGGCAATTGGGGCTGTCACATTTTAGATATTCCGTTCTGGGCATTGGATCTGCGCTACCCAACCAAGGTTGAAGCTTCAGGCCCGCCAGTACATGAATTAACCACTCCAAAAGCCCTGTCATCGAAGTTTGAATTTCCCAAGCAGGGTGATCGGGAAGCGGTCACGCTGCATTGGTATCATGCCAAGAATGGCCCCGAGATTCTTGCCAAGCATGATTTGAAAGCGGGCAGTTACAACAACCTTTTCATTGGCACTAAGGGGATGCTGCTTTGTGGTTTTGGTAATTGGAAGCTTTTGCCTGAAGATAAGTTTAAAGATGTGAAGGCGCCCAAGACCATTCCTGATTCACCTGGGTTTCATAAGGAATGGTTTGATGCATGCAGGGGTGGCAAGCCTGCAACCTGCAACTTCGATTATTCCGGCCCCATGACAGAAACCGTGCTGTTGGCGAATGTCGCCTATCGTACCGGTGGCTTTGAATGGGATTCTGCCAACATGACTTGCAAGGGTAATTCCAAGGCGCAGGGTTTACTGCGCAGGGTCTACCGCAAGGGTTGGGAAGTATAGTTCCTGCTTAAGCCATAAGTTCTTTGATTACATGGGCGTGTTCAACACCTGTAAGCTTTTGATCAAGCCCCTGGTATCGCACGGTGAATTTCTCGTGGTCAAACCCCATCAGTTGCAAAATGGTGGCGTGGAAATCACGGATGTGAACCGGATCTTTCACGATGTTGTAAGAGAAATCATCGGTCTCGCCATACACACTACCGGGCCTGGTTCCGCCACCTGCCATCCACATGGTGAAACATCGTGGATGATGGTCACGGCCATAGTTGGTCTTGCTTAAGCCACCTTGGGAGTAGATGGTTCTGCCAAATTCGCCACCCCAGATAACCAGGGTTGAATCAAGCATACCCCTGTTCTTTAAATCTTGGATCAGACCATAGCATGCCTGGTCAACATCACGGCACTGATCAGGCAACCTACCTGCGACATTGCCATGGGTATCCCAGTTGTTGTGATAGATTTGCACAAAGCGAACGCCACGCTCGACCAGCTTTCGTGCAAGAAGAGTGGTGTTGGCAAAGGTGCCTGGCTTGCGTGCAGCCTCGCCATAAAGCTTGAAGGTGTTTTCGCTTTCACGTGCCATATCGGTAAGTTCGGGGACGCTGGTTTGCATCTTGAAAGCCATTTCGTATTGCTGGATACGGGTAAGGGTTTCGGGGTCGCCGACTTGGTTGAGAGTCATCTGGTTGAGTTGGTTGATACCATCGAGAGTGCGCCTGCGGATTTGAGTGGGAACGCCCGGTGGGTTGTTGAGGTAAAGGATGGGGTCGCCACTGGATCGGAATGGTACAGCAGCGTATTCGCCTGGAAGATACCCCGCCTGCCAAAGCCTTGCAGAGATAGCCTGTACTTGTTCGGTGTTGGAGGGTTTTGCAACCATGACGACAAAGGCGGGAAGGTTTTGGTTCATGCTGCCCAAGCCGTAACTGGCCCAGGCGCCCAGGCATGGTTTACCTGTTTGTTGATTGCCTGTCTGCATGTAGGTGATTGCGGGTTCGTGGTTGATGGCTTCGGTATTCATGGAGCGCATGAAACAAAGATCGCCTGCCATTTTTGCCTTGTAGGGAAGGAGTTCGGTAAACCACATTCCGGCTGGGCCGTGTTGTGTGAATTTATATTTGGAGGGGGCGATGGGGAAGCGCGCCTGACCACTGGTCATGGTGGTAAGCCTTTGCCCTTTGCGGACGGAATCGGGAAGATCTTTGTCGTACCAATCCTGCATCTTGGGTTTGTAGTCGAATAAATCCATCTGGGGCGGCCCACCCACCATATGCAAATAAATCACATTCTTTGCTTTGGAAGGGAAGGGGTTCATTGCGGAAGTATCTGGGGAAGAAGCAGCTTGGGCTTTATTTCCCAGCAGGTTTGTAAGCGCTGCAAACCCCAGGGCGTTTGAGCCCTTGGAAAAGAAATGCCTGCGGGTCATTGCAAGGCCTTGCTCTTGAATCAAACTGTTGATGTTCATGTTGATTGGCTCCGTGTAAAAAAGTTGCCTAGCGGCAAAGAACCTCGTCCAGGTTCATGAGTGAGTTAATGGTCATTGTCCAGGCGGAAAGTTCTGCAAGATTCAGCTTGGGGTCGGATTTATATGCGCCGAAGGTTTGTAACTTCTTCGCTTCTTCCATGTTTTTAGAGTAATACTCTAAAAGGTCGGTTCGCTCTGAAAGCACAAGTGCCTTTTCTGCGGGATTGAGTTTTCTGGAAAGAATGCGCATCGATATGAAGTCGAGTTGGGCCTCGGGAGAGTTTGCAGATTCTTTGATGGTTCGTTCTGCAAGGAACCTGGCAGCCTCGACAAACTGCGGATCGTTAAGTGTAACGAGTGCTTGAAGGGGCGTGTTGGTCCTTTCTCTTTTGACGATGCAGGTTTCGCGATTGGGTGCATTCAAGATTTCCATGCTTGCGGGAGGGGCGGATCTTTTCCAGAAGGTGTACATGCTTTTTCTGTAAAGGTTTTCGCCTACATCGGGTTTATAATCGCGGGTGTTGCTTCCGATCATTGCAACAGCTTCCCAAACACCCTCGGGTTGGTAGGGTTTAACACTTGGGCCACCGATTTTCTTGGTCAGGATACCGCTGGATACAAGGGCGTAATCGCGGATCATTTCTGCATCCATGCGAAATCTGCTGCCTCTGCTAAGCAAACGATTTGCAGGGTCTTTTTCAAGCTTTTCAGGAGTGGATGCTGCGGATTGCATGTAGGTTGCGCTGGTAACCATGAGCTTGAAGAATTTCTTTATGTCGCCACCTTGCTCTTGGAATTCGAGGGCGAGGTAGTCTAATAATTCGGGATGGCTTGGGGTATCGCCTGTGATTCCGAAGTCGCCACTCGAGCGCACCAGGCCGTTGCCAAACACTTCCTGCCAGAAGCGATTTACAGTTACGCGGAAGGTGAGAGGATTTTCAGGCATCAAGAGCCATTGGGAAAACCCTAATCGATTGCGCTGGGTTTCCTTGGGCATGGTATGTAATACTTCGGGGGTTGCAGCGGCAACTTTATCTTTGCGCTTATCGTAATCGCCACGATTGAGAATGAAGGCCATGGAAGGTTCTGCTTTTTCGACCATGATATGGGCAATGGTGCCTTTGCCCTTCAATTCTTTTTCTTCGCGATCGAGGGCGCTCAATCGGGTTGTAAGATCTTTGGATCTGGCATCCATGTTGGAAAGCCACCAATCGAAAAGCTTATTGTTTTCTTCGGGGGTGCGCTTGGCTTGTTCCTTGGCGAGAATCTGAACCAGTTTTTCAACTGGGCCAAGGGCGGCTACTTCTTCGGCCTTTAAGTTCCGATTGTAAATCTTAAGGTCGTGGAAAGTTGCTTTTTGCAAAGGCTCTTTGCTATGTCGTGAACCAAGCCTGAAGGGCACCTTGGTACGAATACTTTCGGTCAGGTTGTTTGAAAGAACTTCGGTTGCCTGGGCTATGCCATTGACATAAATCTTGACGCCATCGGCTTTGCCCGAACCGTTGTAGGTTACAAAAACATGAGTCCAGACATTCTGATTAAAGGTGGCCTTGGACATTACCTTGATTGCATTTTCGGGCCATGAAGATACGAGGTGGGCGCCTACCTTTCCGTTTTCAAACCAAAGATCCCATCCCCGATGTTTTGCAGTATCATCCATGCGGGCAAACAGGGGGCCAAACGCCTGCCTGGGGGTTAGCACCCATGCACCAAAAGAAAATGCTTGGTCTTTTTCGAAGTCGCCTATCTCGGGAATGGTCACTGATCCAGCCTTTGCAACTTGTAAAACTTTTTCTTCCGTCTGGCCTTTTACCCAGGCAATATCGGGCGCATCGATCAACTTCTTTTCCTTGTTGATGGTGAACTCCAGCTTGTTGCCTTGGCCTTCTTTAAGGCCCGCAGAAACCATCAGCCCTTCGGTCGGCATACCGGTACTAAAAGTTTCTTTGTTTGCAGTAGCGAGCCATTTATCATAATCGCCTTTGGCTTCTTTCTTGCGGTTTTCGACTTGGGCGCGAACTGTTGCAAGTTCTTTGGTCACCACTTCCCAGCGCGCTTTGTCTTCCGGGATTGGAACCGGAATAATCGGGGGTGTATCCTTGATGTTGCCATCCATTGCGCCTTGTGTTGTGTTGTTGAAAAACGCAGCCATCGAATAAAAATCCTTGGTGCTGAAAGGATCAAACTTATGGTCATGGCAAACCGCACAACCTGCGGTAAGGCCTAGCCATACCTGGGCTACGGTTTCGGTTCGATCCCGGGTGTAGAGCACGAGGTATTCTTCTGAAATAGCCCCACCTTCGTTGGTGGTGATGTTACAGCGATTAAACCCAGAGGCGATTTTTTGCTCGAGCGTGGCGTTAGGAAGTAAGTCGCCTGCCAACTGTTCGATTGTGAATTGGTTGAAGGGCATATTTTTATTGAAGGCGTTGATCACCCAGTCACGGTAGCTCCACATCTCGCGGAAATTATCGAAGTGAATACCATGGCTATCCGCATAGCGGGCGGCATCAAGCCAGATTCTGCCCCGGTGTTCGCCCCACGAGGAAGATTGCAGGAACTGGTCCACTAGTTTTTCGTAGGCATCCGGCCTGGTATCTGCAACAAAAGCTTCAACGACCGCGGGTTCGGGCGGTATGCCATTGAGATCCAGACTTAATCTTCTGGCTAGGGTTCGCCTGTCTGCTTCTGGGGCCGGGGTCAACCCTTTCTTTTCAAGTTCTGCAAGGATGAATCTGTCGATGGGGTTCTTCGCCCATGCTTCGTTTTTGATTTGGGGCAGGGTTGGTTTTTTTGCAGCAATGAACGACCAATGGAGTTCGTATTCAGCACCCTCGATGACCCATCGCTTGAGTATTTCTTTTTGAATTGCGGTAAGCACTTTGTGTGACTTGGGCGTGGGCATCACTTTGTCTTTTTCGGTGCTGTAAATTCTTTCGATGATCGGGCTTTTCTCTGCATTGCCCGCAACGATGGCGCCAAACTTGATGGCATCTTCCCGTTTATCCAGCCTGAGATCGGCTTTGCGGGCTGCACTATCGGGCCCATGGCAGGCAAAACAATTCTCAGAAAGAATTGGCCGGATATCTTTGTTGTATTTGAGTTTGTCTGCGCCTTGCACAATAGTGGTGACTAAGACAACAATGCCAAGCGCTGATATATTTTTAAACCACATGATTCACCCTTTTACATTTGGAAAAGCGGGTTTGCCTGATGCTTTTAGGAATACTTTTATTTTAGTGCTTGAGAGGCTCTAATTCCAATAATTTAAGCGATTCTTTTGGTGTTGAATCAGAGGATTGCAACGATTTTAACCGAAGATGTTCTTGTGGCTACCCGCATTTAATACTTCGCGTGCAACTTCGGGGGAAAGCCTTAGTTTTGGATAATCGATGAGGGTTTGCAACACGGTACTGACCAGCATGCCCTGGGTAACTGGGTCGGAAGAGGGGGATGAGGCATCGGCTTTGGATTGCCCGATGACTTGCCCCATGGGGTATCCTCCACCTGCTAGAAGTAGTGGCCCAAGGTTGCCCCAGTGATCGCGACCACCCTTGCCATTGATTTTTGGTGTGCGTCCCATTTCGCCACATACCACCAATAAAATTTTATCTTCCAACCCACGACTTTTTACATCTTCAAGAAACGCGCTGATAGCGTGATCTAAAGGCGGAGCCATATACCCCATGCCTTCATCAATGGTTGCGTTATTGGAATCTGCATGCATATCCCAGACGAAGTTGGTGGTAACCGTGACGAATCCCGCGCCTCGCTCGCACATTCTGCGCGATAGGCAAAGAAGTTTACCCAGGGTTCGGGCGTTGTCTGCATAATTCTTATGGTTGTTCCACTTCTTGCTGATGGCATCAACTTGAATCAGTGGTGCGGTATCATACCGGGCGATTGTATTTGGATCTTCCTTGGAAAGATCGAGTGCATCTGCGAGACCACCCATAAGCGCCAGCAATGCCATTTCACGCGATTTATCAGAAGTCTCTGCCCGCAAAGTATCTTCGATGGCCCAGCGGACTTTATCCAAGCTTTGCAGTAATGCAAGCCTGTCGTCCAGCCTTTCGCGGGGCAGTTTGATTTTAAGGTCCTGCATGAGTCCATTGCCGGCGCCTGGTTGAACCGGGGCAAGAGATGGCGAAAAAGGCCCGGTGGCATCGAACTTTCCAAACTGCATAACGCCTGCCTGGGCACCTGGGTCGACAGCTCTCGGAAATAGCAGTGCATTTCGGGGGATGGCTTTTTGAGGATGAGATATGCCCGCAACTGCGGAATATAAACTTCCAAGGTTTGCCCCGGTGGTGGTTTTGCAGACGATGGGTTTGATATCGTGATTGGCATCGCCCGGAACATAAGATCGAACAATTGTTAACTTATCAGCATGTTTTGCAAGTTTAGGAAAGGGTGAGCCGAAAAGGACACCGGGAATGTTGGTTTGAACCGTTCCCAGAGGGCCCCGTATTTCCTTGGGGGCATTAGGCTTTGGATCAAAGGTTTCCACCTGGCTTGGGCCACCATGAAGGAACAGAAATACCACGGATTTATTTGTTAATAACGCTTTTTCATCTGCTTTTGCCAAGCTTCCAGATACCAGACCTGCCAAACCAAAGCCCCCGACTTTTAGGAAGTCTCTTCTTCTATAGCGGTTATCATGATCCCAAATGGTAAGCATGGCGAATTCTCATTTGTTCAGGTAGGAATAAGAAGTATAAGCTAAGATCGGCACAATTGCCAGTAAAACCCAGTTTTAGAATAACTTTTTTGGTAAAGATCGAAGTTCTTTTTTTGATTAGGGCACTTTTATTTTCTTTTATTGTTCAAGGCTGTGTTATACATGGTTCATTATAAATAGTTGGTATTTGCGATTGTTTGTATTGGTTGGGCTTCCCTTAACGATTTTTATATTTGAGTTATGCATGGATTTGTTTACATCGGCATCCAGTTTGTCTTTCATGACGTTGCTCTTTTTTCTGTTGGCACTTGCAATTGCGTTTGGTTTTGAATTTGTCAACGGGTTTCATGATACCGCCAACGCAGTAACCACGGTCATCTATTCGAAATCTCTTCCAGCAACCCCCGCGGTAATTTATTCCGGGGTCTTCAATTTTCTTGGTGCGATCACAGGGGGCACCGCTGTTGCTTTTAGTATTGTCAACCTTCTACCCGTTGACCTTCTTATTGATAACAACAATGGCAAGGCTTTGGTAATGGTGTTATCCCTTTTGATAGGTGGTATCATTTGGAATCTGGGTACCTGGTTTGTTGGTTTGCCGGTCAGTTCCTCCCATACTCTTATTGGCTCTATTATGGGCGTTGGTATTGTCAACAGTTTGATGAATGGCAATGGGTTGTCAGGTTTAAACTGGGAGCAGGTTATCACTGTAATGATGGCGTTATTAGTTTCCCCGTTATTGGGATTCGCATTGGCTGCGATCGGGTTGCTTACCATGAAATTGGTGATTCGTGATGAAAGGCTTTACACCCCGCCATCAGATCACAACCCCCCACCTTCATGGATTCGTGGAATATTGATCCTTACTTGCGGGGGAGTGAGTTTCGCACACGGATCAAATGACGGGCAAAAAGGAATGGGGCTGATTCTTCTCGTGCTTATAGGTTTCATGCCTGTTTACTATGCGATGGATATCCATGATCAGAATAAGGCGAAAACCTGCAGGGAAGCGGTTTTAAATGTGAAAGAAGTTTTGGCGCAAGCCAATATCACCGATCCGCTGATACTAAAGCAGGCGGATCAGGTGATCGAAAATTTGGAGGGCAAGACTTCACTTGCGGAAGTACCTTCCGATAAAAGGTGGGAGGTGCGCAAGGAAATTTATTCTCTTGTGGTCGCTCTGGGCAAACTCCAGAAAACCATGCCAGAGATTAAAAAGATGCTTCAGCCACAAATCGGTGCCATTAAATCCTCGATCGAATTCGTGCCTTTATGGGTTGTGATAGGCGTTGCAATTTCTTTGGGTGTGGGCACCACCATTGGCTATAAGCGCATCGTGATTACGGTTGCGGAAAAAATTGGAAAATCGCATCTTACTTTTGGCCAGGGAGCTGTTGCAGAAACTATTACCGCAGCCACCATTCTTGGTGCCGTCTTTTTTCATATGCCTGTAAGCACCACCCAGGTTCTTTCGAGTGGAATAGCAGGAACTATGGCAGCTAATAATTCCGGGGTTCAATTCGAAACCTGCCGAAAAATCCTGCTGGCATGGGTATTCACACTGCCCGCATCAATCACCCTATCTGGGCTGCTTTTTGTCATTGGTTCAAAACTTATCTGAATTTTGCCGGCATCAGGCCTTTGATGATTAAATCGTCACCTTTTAAATCGATTTTGGATTAATTCATCGCACCTTGTAAACCAGTATTGAAGCACGTGGGCCTTGGTTATGT
>CAZYAY010000011.1:67303-69108 GCA_964646215.1 uncultured Candidatus Kuenenia sp.
ATTAATTCATCGCACCTTGTAAACCAGTATTGAAGCACGTGGGCCTTGGTTATGTTCCATGGGGGTACGGCCTGAATAATAATTAGCGGTGGTGCGTAGTGGAAATCCATCACCAACATTCACCGTCTCTAAAAGTTCAAGGTCTAGCTCCTTGTGGGTTTTTAAATCCCGCACCAATTCATCGATGTTGTGCACAGAAATAATGTCACCTTTTTTGGGAATTATTTTGTTGATTACCAACTGTTTCAAGCCCTGCTCATCTGCATAATAATTCAAGCCCCACCATGTAAGATGCCAGTGGGTATTTTCCTCTGTAAGGCCCCAATCCTTGTGCTTGATCTCATGTGCGATTTGCCTTGATGCCAGGGCATCGAGAAAATCAACCGAGTAAAATAATCCGCCCAGACATATTCCAAAACAAACGATGGGGCGTAAAAGGCTTTGTGAAGTTTCTTGCAATGGTGGGGTCTTGGATAAAAGCCTTCCTGCTAGAAAAGTAAAAACCAAGGTGATCCCGATTACTCTTCTTACTGCGGGAAATGGTGAAAGTGCAAAGTATCCCATCAGTTCGATCATAAACCAAATGCATAAAAACCAATCGAGATGGCGTTCATTAATCAATGATTTTTCATTGTTGGTTTTGGCGTTTGAGCCAAGTAATTTGAAAACCACGGTGCCCATAGTGCCCCAAACCAAGGCTGCCATCAGACCATAAAGAATCGTAGATAAAGTAAGCCAGATTCGTCCGGATTGAGAATCCTTAAGTGTTAAAAAATCTGTGGGAATCATGGCGAGTGATACAAAACCCATCAAAATTAAAAATGCAGTAAATAGTATGATACGAGGGGTTACCCTGCAAGCCAGCAGTCCCAGCAGGGCAATGATCACTGCTATGCCACCTATCTGCGTTAGCAATGGCAAAATCAGATGAAGGCATCTTCGGACAAAGTTGCCCTTTCTTTGCCCCAGATGAATGATGAAGTGAGATTGCCCTTGAGAAAAGTGGATGAAAAGTTCCCAAGAAATAAACACGAATAGGGCGATGAAAACAACTGTTAACCCCTGGAAAATTCGCCTCTTCATTAAATATAAGCAAAATATCGCAGCCAAGGTGATCAATGCGGTGTACTTGGTTTCAATCGCCAGGCCTAAAATTAATCCGCTGAGAATAGTAAGGCTAATGGATGATTTATCGATTGATTCAAAAGCCAGAGCTAGCCCAGTGAGCCCCAACGCAAGGACTGGGATTTCAAGCATGCAATTAAACCCGGGAAGTACCGCAGGTGATAAAACGGTAAGCCATAGAAGTTTAGTTTCGTATCCGAATGCAAAGCGCCTGAATAGGTAATACAGCGAACCCGAAAGTAGTAATGCAAAAGGAAACAGCCAGATCTTGAATAGGATCGGGTTATTTCCCAGCAATGCTATTCCCGCACCCAGATAGTACGGAAGCACCGGGGGAACAAGAAGTTGGTTTGCGGATATGTAGTTGGGGGAACCAAAATTAAAATCATAGGGATTTAAAGGGTGGGTGATGAATTCACCAGCGTAAGCGATGTATACATTGTCGTCCATATGCACGGGCTTGACTGCATTAAGCACTGTTAAAACGCAGGCAACCAGAATGATAAGCAGAAGCGAAGGCTTTGTATGTGTTGGCGGATTTTCGGAAATAAGCGCTTGCATTCATTCTCCATCATCAATTCAAAATACCTTGTAAAAGCATCGGCAAGATTAACATGATTGGTAGATTGCAGAAAGATGAGGATAAGGAAAATTGATCAGGGTTTTGCAAAGAGTTCGTA
>CAZYAY010000012.1:0-14756 GCA_964646215.1 uncultured Candidatus Kuenenia sp.
CGCCTCTGCGGTGTTCGTCACCTAGCTTGCTTTTGGCGAACCGATAAGAGTACCCGATGGAGTCCAAAAGGTTTCTGGTGCATGCAAGCCCGCCCAAGTAGTGGGATTCGTAATCCAGAGCTGAGGATTCCAACGTTAAAATGCGGGTTCTCAAAAGAGCTGAAACGGCACAGGTGGGGGCATTATTTTTTTTATTGGTATTAAAATCGGGCTAAAATCAATTCTGTCTAAAACCCCTAAGTTAAAACCTGTAAACATATTATGGCTTACAGCTGGAACTGGCGTTGACATAATCATCTGAATACTTAATCTTGGCGAACATACTGGTTCAAGTGTTCGTTCTAAAGTCACCTGGGTCATGGATGATCCGCGATAAGCCGGCATGGATTAGCTGGGGGTCGAGGGACGACTTAAAGTTTCGCAAGGTTTTTACGAATGCTTGAACCTTTCACTTTATTTTTCAAATCCTATCTTTAATTTCAAGACTTAGCTTTTTTGTCTAACTCTTTTATTCTCTGCGGTTTAAATATGGAGATGCGTTTTTTTATCCACTTCGCTATACTTCTATCATAAGTGGGAGTATTTGCTTTCGCCTGATGTCAGGCCTTTAGGAGAATAAAAAAGGCTAATGGGAAAATCGATCATCAAGGATAGCGCTGGAGTTCTCGAAGAACTTTTACAAAAGAAAATCCTTGTCATGGATGGTGCAATGGGGTCGATGATCTACGCCCATGAACCTACTGAAGAGGATTATCGGGGCGAAAGATTTAAAGACCACCCGGTTCTTTTAAAAAATTGCACTGAGATCATGTGTCTAAGCCAACCCAGCCTTATCAAAAAAATTCACACTGCCTACCTTGAGGCTGGGTCAGATATTATTGAAACAAACACCTTCAATTCCAGCATTATTTGCATGGAAGAATTTCAATTGGATGAGCATGTCCGGGAATTAAACATTGCGGCAGCACGCATTGCACGCGAAGCAGCAGACGAAATGACGCGCAAAACGCCTTTCAAGCCAAGGTTTGTTGCAGGCAGCATCGGGCCCACAAAAAAAAGCCTTTCTCTGGGCGTGGATGTCAACAACCCCGCCGCCAGAGAAATCACCTTTGATAAAATGGTTGCGAATTATTACACCCAGATCGAAGCTTTGGTCGAAGGCGGGGTGGATATCCTGCTGCCCGAAACTTCCTTCGACACTCTGGTTTTAAAGGCCTGCCTTTTCGCAATCTCCACTTACTTTGAAAAAACGGGTAATAAAATCCCCGTAATGATTTCTGGCACCATATTCGATAATGGTCGAACGCTATCAGCACAACCTGTTGAAGCCTTTTACACATCGGTTGCCCACGCAAGCGCACTCAGCGTTGGTCTTAATTGCGCTGTGGGTGTTAAGCAGATGCGTGGCCCCATTGAAACGCTTTCTGAAATGTCAAAGTTCAAAATCAGTTGTTATCCCAATGCAGGTATGCCCGATGGGTTCGGTGGGTTCCAAGGAAACATTGAAGAAACTTCGCAACAACTTCGCGAGTTTTCCCAAAATGGGTGGTTGAACCTCGTTGGTGGATGCTGTGGAACAGACCCCCAGTGGATCAAATCCATTTCAGAAGTGGTGGAAGGGATCGTGCCCCGGCGAAGGGATGTCCTAGGAGTCCATTCCTGGTACTGCGGGACCAAGACCCTAACTATCCGGGAAAACTCTGGTTTTATTACCATTGGCGAACGCACAAACATAACCGGTTCGAAAAAGTTTGCCAGACTTATCCGGGAAAGCAATTTTGAAGAAGCGATCAAGGTTGCCCGGGAGCAAGTGGAAAATGGCGCAAACATTCTCGATGTAAACATGGATGAAGGGTTGATCGATGGCGAAAAAGCCATGACTCAATTCCTTAACCAGCTTGGATCAGAACCCGATATCACCGAAGTACCCATCATGGTTGATAGTTCCAACTTCGCAGTAATCGAAGCTGGGCTTAAATGTCTCCAAGGGAAGGGTATTGTCAACTCAATAAGCCTGAAAGAAGGCGAAGAAAAGTTTCTTGAACAAGCAAAAATCATCCACAAGTATGGCGCAGCAGTTGTGGTGATGGCTTTTGATGAACAAGGGCAGGCGGTTACCGCGGATGAAAAAGTCCGCATCTGCCAGCGGGCTTATAAACTGCTCACCGAAAAAGCAGGGTACGATCCAACCGATATCATTTTCGACACCAACATCCTGACCGTTGGTACGGGTATGGAAGAACATGCCAACTATGCGGTAGAATTTTTTGATGCGGTAAGAAGGCTTAAAAAGCTTTTACCACTGACCAAGACCAGCGGTGGCGTAAGCAATGTTTCATTTGCTTTCAGGGGTAAAGATTTTGAAATCGTGCGCGAATCCATGAACAGCGCTTTTCTTTATCATGCCATCAAAGCGGGTTTGGACATGGGTATTGTGAATGCCGGACAACTTCAAGTCTATGAAGAAATCCCCAAGGATCTCCTTGAAAAAGTTGAAGATGTCCTTCTCAACAGAAGACCGGATGCAACAGAGCGCCTGGTCGATTTCGCAAAGACTTTGGGAAAGAAAGACAAATCCGAAGTCAAGGAACTTGCGTGGCGGGAAACGGATGTCAAGGAAAGACTAAAGCATGCCCTGATTCATGGAATCGTGGATTACATAGACCAGGATGTTGAAGAATGCAGGAAATTTTACGAACGCCCCCTTCATATAATTGAAGGTCCGTTGATGGATGGTATGAACACGGTTGGGGATTTGTTTGGTTCGGGAAAAATGTTTCTGCCACAGGTTGTTAAAAGCGCGCGCGTGATGAAAAAGGCGGTTGCATACCTTGAGCCCTCGATGACTGCTGAAAAAATCGCGTCTGGGAATGTCCATAAATCCCGTGGTAAAGTGCTAATCGCAACGGTCAAAGGCGACGTTCACGACATCGGTAAAAATATTGTCGCTGTGGTTTTAAACTGCAATGATTTTGAAACCATCGACCTGGGGGTCATGGTTTCATGCGAAAAAATTCTGGAACAAGCCAAGCTTCTTAATGTTGATATGATCGGTCTTTCCGGACTGATCACGCCTTCTTTAGGCGAAATGGTTCATGTCGCCAAGGAAATGGAAAGGCAGGGTTTCCAGATTCCGCTTTTGATAGGCGGTGCAACCACCAGCTCCAAGCATACCGCAGTTAAGATTGCGAACTGTTATCACGAAACAGTAATTCATGTTAAAGACGCATCAAAAAGCGTGGGTGTTGTGGAAAGGCTATTGAAGCCAGAAACAAAAAAACTGCTCGATGAAGACAATCGCAAAACCCAAGACCGCGAGCGGACTAATTTTGCCAAGAAAAAGGAACGCAAGCTGGTTCCTTACAGCGAAGCGTTCAAACGCAGGTTCCAAATCGATTGGGAGAAACCCTTTCCCGGTAAGCCAAGCTTTACGGGTATCAAGGTGCTTCGCAACTTCCCCCTTAGCGAATTAATTCCGTTCATTGATTGGTCGCCTTTCTTCCTTTCGTGGGAACTAAAGGGCAAGCATCCTTTTATATTCAATGATCCGGAAACTGGAAAACAAGCCAGGGAACTTTTCGACTTGGGAAATGAATTGCTGCAAAGAATGATCAAAGAAGACAAGGTTCGCGGACATGGCGTGTATGGGTTTTTCCCTGCCAACTCCGACGGCGATGATATTCTTATTTTCGAAGACGAATCACGCAAGAAGGTAAAGTACCGGTTCCCCATGCTCAGGCAGCAATGGGAAAGGGAAGGGCAGGAGAATTTTAAAAGTCTTGCAGATTATATTGCACCTTTAAGCTCTGGCAAAGCAGACTACATTGGCGCTTTCGCTGTCACAGCAGGGGAGGGTGCAGATGAGTTTGCCAACCATTTTGCCAAGGACCTTTTGGACGATTATTCTTCGATCATGGTAAAAGCATTAGCTGACAGGCTGGCGGAAGCTTTTGCGGAATACATGCATTACAAGGCTAGGCAAGACTGGGGTTTTGGCCTTCTCGAAAAATACTCCAACGAAGATATGATCCAGGAAAAATACCAGGGTATTCGCCCGGCTTATGGTTACCCTAGCTGCCCAGACCACACCGAAAAAGCAACTCTCTGGAATCTTCTTGATGCAGAAAAAAACACCGGGATGATTTTAACCGAAAGTTTTGCAATGTTTCCAGGGGCCTCTGTAAGCGGGCTTTATTTTGGGCACCAGGAAGCACGATACTTCGCAGTGGATATGATCACCCGCGATCAGGTTGAACATTATGCCCTAAGAAAAGACATCTCCATCGTTGAAGCAGAACGATGGTTGGCGCCAAACTTGAATTATGATGCAGAGTAGTTTTAGCAGAGTTTGACCATGATCAACATCGAACTGAATCATGATACCGAATAGTTTTATCAGAGTTTGACCATGATCAACATCGAACAGGCTCTTAAAATCATCCTGGCGCAGATTAAACCTTTGCGTGCCGAAATCAGCCCTGCTTCCTCCACCATTCTTGGCACCTGCATTGCTGAAGATATTCATGCAGACTTCGCCAGCCCGCCCTTCGACAAATCAATTGTAGATGGATTTGCAATTCGGCTTTCAGACCTTGAAAAGAACAACTGGGAATTACCACTTGCTTGCGAAATCCCGGCCAATGCCAATGGCCCCATCGAACTGCCATTGGGGGCAACTGCCGAAATAATGACGGGGGCCCCAATTCCTTTTGGTGCAGATGCTGTTTTTGCGAAGGAGCAATGCAAACATCTGGGGGCGCGCATTCAATTCCAATCCATGATCTGCAAAAAAGGCATGAACATTCTTCCCATGGGAAAAGAATACCAGCAGGGCGAGTTACTTTTAAAAGCTGGCACCAAAATCACTCCTCAACGCGCAGGAATTCTTGCAGCCTGTGGCAAAACAGCCGTCATCGCCCAACCCGCACCCAGGGTTGCAATAATTTCCACCGGAACTGAATTGGTCGAAGCCAACATGAAGCCCAAGGGTGGGCAGATCAGAAACAGTAACGGCCCAATGCTCGTGGCACTTTCAGGCGTTTCGGGCGCGTTACCGAAATATTTGGGAATTGCAGGAGATTGCAAAAAGAACATTCGAGCCCTTTTGATGGAAGCAGAGGAATCGGATGCAATCGTATTTTGTGGCGGTGTTTCTGCGGGGAAGTATGATCTTATTCCAGAGATACTTCAGGAATCAGGCGCAAAAATACTCATTCATAAGATTAATCTCAAACCAGGGAAACCCTTTCTTTTCGCCATTTCCGCCAAAGGTAAACCAATATTCGGACTCCCAGGAAATCCCTGCAGCGTTTTTGTATGCTTTCACCTATTTGTCGCACCTGCACTTGCCGCACTCAATGGCGAAACAAATATATCACATAAGATTCTTGCTCTTTCCATTGCTGATTCGTTTCATCATGAAAGCGATCGCGACACTTGCTTTCCAGCCAGAATCTTTATTGATCAATTCCAAGCCAGGGTGATGCCGGGCAAATGGTTTGGCTCCGCAGATCTAAAAGGCCTTTCAGAATGCAACGCCCTTTTACTTTGCAAGGAAGGCGTTACAAGCCATAAAGCGGGCGATTTGATCCAGGTTCTACTTACTGAACCGGATTTTTTTCATGATTCTTTATGATCGCAAACCCAAAGCAATCTAAAATATGACCGCCTCCACGCTACAAAACGCAATTCAGATTCTTAAGGCCGAAGGTTGGGCTTTGGGCTTTGGTTTTCTTTCCAGCATACTGCTTTATCTTTCTTTTTTTCCAGCAGACCTTGGCTTTCTCGGCTGGATCGCCCTTACTCCCATGCTTTATGTCATACGATCCCAGGTGCAATTGCGCATCAAATTACTATCCGCATCGGTATGTGGATTGTGTTTTTTCATCCCTGCACTGCAGTGGATGCGCCTTGCAGACCCCATGATGTATTTCACCTGGATCGGCCTGGCCCTTTACTGCAACCTGTTTTTTGTTTCAGCACTTTTTTTAATTTTAAAATTCGACAAGTTAGCCCTGACTTTTTCCTTCCCACTGTTATGGATTGCCTTCGAGCATTTTCGCTCAACTTTTTTAGGCGGGTTTTCCTGGTATCTCCTCGCCCATTCCCAGCACGATTACCCATTCATCATTCAAATATCAGATTTATTTGGTGCCTATGGGGTTTCGTTCCTCGTTGCCTCGGTCAATGGTTTTTTCGCGGAATCTTTTCTTTCCTTCAAAAACAAAACCCTCAAAGCCCAAGCCGTTTATGTACTGCTATTGATCCTGTTCACACTGACATACGGCGCACTACGAACCTCGCAGGGAATTGGGGAAGCTGGCCCGGTATGTGCTTCGCTTCAAGGCAATGTTGAGCAAAACATTCGCAACGAACAACTTAGTGCCGATGCTGCTGCCAAACCTTACCTTCAGCTTTCAGATGCAAGCATCGCATCAAACCCCGATCTTATCATCTGGCCCGAAACAAGTTATTCACGTGAGTGGTATTCCATATCACCCGAAATGAAACCTGAAAAAATACCGCCCGACTGGAATCGTATCACGCAAATCCAGAAGACCCTTGGCGAAGAAGTTAGAAAACGATGGAACACATCTGTTTTATTGGGGCTGAACTCCCAAGAATTAACTCCTACGGGAACTAAAAGGTATAATTCCGCTCTTCTCGTTTCCAATGATGAGAATAAAATTTCCCGCTACGATAAAATCCACAGGGTTCCTTTTGGCGAATTCATCCCCTTCAAAGATGTTTTCCCATGGCTAAAAAACTTCGCACCCTATGATTTTGAATACAGCATCGTTTCGGGCGCAGGGTATCCGAATATTGAATTCCCCATGGGACCGGACAAACAAAAATTCATTAAGTTTGGCACGCTTATCTGCTACGAAGACACCGACCCCGCTATTCCTCTTGGTTTTTTCAACTCTGGCAAAAGCCCCAATTTTTTCATCAACATCTCAAATGATGGCTGGTTTAAAGGCAGCGAAGAACATGAGCAACATCTTGCAATCTCAAGGTTCAGGGCAATCGAAACTCGCAGGGCCATCATTCGCAGCGTTAACATGGGCATCTCAGCACTTATCGATAGCAACGGTAAAGTGCTGAAACCTGATTCCACCGAAAGCACCAAGCAACCCAACACTTTCATCTGGAAAATTAATTACCCAGGGCCAAAATCAAAAGCCCTTCCAACCTCCGATTGGCACAAATTCAAAGCCAACCAAGGCATGCTTATTGCTGCAATCCCAATCGATTCACGCTTCAGTTTTTACACAAAGACCGGCGATCTTTTACCTTACGCCTGCTGGCTTACCTTGCTTTCCATCTATATTTTTGCCAGTAAGAAAAAACCTGTTCCCACCACGGATGTTTAACCTTGCTACAGTTCATCGAAAACTTCTTTTTGTTCAAACCAACTCCAGCCTCCAAGGAATGGCTTTTACCTCCTGAAGGCTTTGGAATCGAAGAACTCTGGTTTCATGCAGGTGATGGCAATAAAATTCACGCCTGGTGGGTTCCTCCCCCGGCTGGCAAACAAAAAAAAGCGGTTTTATACTGCCATGGTAATGGTGGCAATCTCAGCCTTAGGTTCGAGGGTGTCAAGCGATGGCTTCAACTTCTCGAAGTGGGCGTTTTGATATTTGATTACCCTGGGTATGGCAAAAGTTTGGGCAAGCCTTCCGAGCAGGGTTGCCATGAATCTTCCAAGGCAGCATTCGATTGGTTGCTTCAACAAGGATTTAAGCCCGGCGATCTTATTTTTTATGGTGGCTCCCTGGGCGGTGCCATTGCCTCGAATCTTGCAGTAACCTGCAAACCGGCCTGCACCGTTCTTGTAAGTGCTTTTCTCTCTTTTCAAGCAATGGCGAAAAAGCTTTATCCATGGCTGCCTGTGACTTCTTTTTTCAAAACCAAGCTTGATACTCTTGCATATGTCAAGGCTTCGAGTACACCGCTTTTTGTTGCGCATGGCACCGCGGATAGGCTGGTGCCTTTCTCCCATGGACAAAAACTTTATGAGGCTTCCCCAGCTAAAAAGTTCTTTCACATCATGAAAGATTTAGACCATCATCACAGCCCGGACCTCGCATTTTACGAGAATTTAAAGCGCTTTCTTACCCAAGACGTTGGCTTTTACTCAAAATAAACTGGTTTTAGGCAATCCGGGTGCAAGTGGACTTGGATGATTCCTAGCTGTTTGCTACATTTCTATTCGTTCAGGATGGGCCAAATATATCTATATGGAAAATAGCCATGCGACGATTTCTTTCAACCTTGGTTCTGATAGCTTCGATTTATTCGGTTTCCACAATTGCATTTGCACAAAATCCAGCCGGTTTATTCAAGTGGAAAAAAGGTCAGCAGCTTACCTACAAAGTGGAGCATAATACCGTTGCGACAGAAACTATTGCAGATTCAAAAACAGAATTTAAAAATCTTTTGGAATTAACCAAACGCTGGACAGTGGAAGATATTTCCAGTGAAGGGCTAGCAACTCTAACCTTGGTGGTCGAAGGAATCAAAATGAAAAGCACCAATCCAAAGGGCGATGTGTTAAGTTACGATTCTCTTAACCCAAAAGATTCCACCCCGCAACTAAAGGAACAACTCGAAAAGTATATCGGAACCAAAATTGCCACCATCACCATGGATACCCAGGGAAGGGTGCGATCTGTGAAAGAAAGCAACTTTGGAGCTGCCTCAAAGTATGAAGTGGAGTTGCCCTTTGCCGTGGTCGTTCCCGCTGGTGAAATAAAAAAGGGTCTGGCTTGGCAGCGCAGTTTCAACATCACCATGGATCCGCCTCAAGGCACAGGCGAAAAATATGAATCAAGCCAGAAGTATGAATGTACTGCAATTGATGCAGAAAAGATTAAACTGGTTGTTTCAACCGAACTGAAAAAGAATCCCGAAAACATCGCAGATCAACTGCCATTACTGCCTTTTCTCGTCGAGGGCGAAGTCACCCTCGATGCCGAGAAAGGTCTGATGACAGAATCAATCATGAAAGTTGATAAAACGCTCAAGGGGCACCAGGGAGAGAACAGCTCCTATCGGATGTATTCTCTCTTCAAGGAAACGCTCATAAGCTCCAAATAAGGATTTAGGAAGGAATCAAATCCTTTACTGAATCCTTTTCCTCAAGCAATTCCTGCAGGGTGGTTTGAAACTTTGCCTGGCCAAACGCATCAAGCTTCAGGCCGTCCACCACTTTGTAATTGCCCTTGCCATCCGTGGTGCATGGGTAGCCAAAAACCATATCCTTGGGCACGCCATATTCGCCCTGAGAAACAACAGCCATGCTAACCCAATCGTTGGCGGGGGTGCCCCTGATCATGCTCTTCACATGATCAATTGCGCCATTGGCAGCCGACATTGCTGAACTCATGCCACGAGCCTTGATCACTGCCGCCCCACGGGTCTGGATAGTGGAAACAAAGGTTTCCTCAAGCCATTTGCGGTCCGTTATTATTTGCTCTGCGGGCTTTCCATTAATCTTTGCGTTGGAGAAATCTGGGAATTGCGTGTTGCTATGATTACCCCAGATGGTCATCTGTGTGACATCGCTATTGGAAACCCCGGCTTTTTTAGCCAGGGCGGTGCGGGCGCGATTATGATCAAGGCGGGTCATTGCAGTCCATCTGTCCGCAGGAATGCTACGCCCATTGGATCGGGCGACCAGGCAATTGGTATTGCAAGGATTACCCACAACCAAAATGCGAACGTCCGAGGCAGCCTTGGCTGCAAGCGCCTTCCCTTGGCCAACAAATATCTTTCCGTTTATATCCAGAAGTTCTTTCCTCTCCATGCCTGCTTTCCTGGGGAACGATCCAACCAACAAGGCGTAATTGCAGCCATCAAATGCTTTTTCGGCATTATCCGTAATCACGATGTCTTTTAATGTTGAAAAAGAACAGTCATCAAGTTCCATCGCAACGCCCTCGAGAGCGGGCAATGCAGGGGTTATTTCCAGCAGGTGCAAAATCACTTGGGTATCATGACCAAATACTTCACCAGAGGCTAATCGCCCCAACATTGCATATGCGACCTGGCCCGCTGCACCTGTTACTGCCACCCTTACGGTTCCTGCCATGTTGATACCCTCATTCGTTTAATAAGAAAAATCAATGAAGCTTAAAGGATCATACCCTCGACTTCATGCGTAGAAAACATATTTTATAAGTTACCAAGGCATGTGCGACTCGGCTACAACCTATTTATAGGTTTACTCTTAAAATAACCGGGGCTCATCTGCTTTTGTCTCGATATTTTGTAGTCTTCTTACTCTTTTAGACATGTGAGGTTTAAAGAAATGGCAACAAAGATTGGTATTAATGGTTTTGGGCGAATTGGAAGAATGGTCTTCCGCGCTCTCATGGAAAAAAAATCCGAACTTGATGTGGTCGCCATCAATGACCTCGGCAACCCAAAAAGTCTTGCATTATTACTCAAATACGACTCCGTGCATGGCAAGTTCCCACATTCAGTGGAAGCCACCGAAGACTCACTTATCGTAGCAGGAAAGACCATCAAAGTTCTTAAAGAACGCGATCCTTCCAAGCTTCCTTGGGGAGCCATGGGCGTTGATATCGTAATTGAATCCACCGGGCTTTTCACCGAAAAAGAAACACCCAAGGGCGGCTTCAACGATCATATCAAAGCTGGCGCCAAGAAGGTTATCATCACCGCTCCCGCTAAAGGCGAAGACAAAACCGTGGTTATCGGCGTTAACGATCACGAACTTACCGCTGCCCACCAATCCGTTTCCAACGCATCCTGCACCACCAATTCCCTTGCTCCGATGGTAAAAACCTTGGAAGACAATTTCGGGATTGTTTGTGGTGTTATGACCACCGTCCACGCCTACACCAACGACCAAAATGTTGCTGATCAGATTCATGCTGATCCCAGAAGGGCACGCGCCGCTGGTTGCAACATCATCCCAAGCAGCACGGGCGCAGCCAAAGCCATTGGCTTGGTTATTCCCGCCATGGCTGGCAAACTCGATGGCACCGCTCTTCGAGTTCCTGTGCCAGACGGTTCGATCACCGACCTTACTGTTCAACTCAAACGCGAAGTAACCGTGGAAGAAGTTAACGCCGCCTTCAAGGCTGCCGCTCATGGCGTTCTTAAGGGCGTACTTGAATACACCGAAGATCCAATCGTTTCTTCCGACATCATCGACAACCCACACAGTTGTATCTTTGATGCGCTTTCAACCTTGGTCAGCCCCAAGGGCAAAGGTACCACGGTTAAAGTATTCGGCTGGTACGATAACGAATGGGGCTACTCTGTCAGAACTGCTGATTTAGCCGTTAAACTGACGAAGTTGCTTAAGTAATCAAGTTTTATGTTTCAGGGGCTGGTCCTTTATGGGCCAACCCCTTTTCTTTTTTTCAGGACATATAATCCGATGGCCAAGAAAGACATTCACTCACTAGAAAACATTCATGGCAAAAAAGTCCTTGTTCGTGTTGACTTTAATGTTCCCCAGGATGAACACGGAAACATCACCAACGATCGTAGAATCCGTGGTGCGCTGCCAACCATCAGGGGATTACTCGAAAAAGGCGCTGCGGTCATCGCCATGAGTCATCTTGGCCGGCCCAAAGGCGACCCTTTAAAAGACGCACCTTTCAAGATGGACAAGGTCGCAAAACGATTAGGCGAACTTCTCAATAAATCCGTACACAAAGTCGATAGCATTATCGGGCAAGACGCCAAAGACGCTGCAGCAAAACTTAAGGCAGGCGAAATTCTTGTACTTGAAAATGTTCGATTTCACCCCGGCGAACAAACCTCAGATTCAGCTTTCGCCAAAGAGCTTGCAAGCTTGGGCGATATCTATGTAAACGATGCTTTTGGAACCTGCCATCGCAAAGATTCTTCCATGTATGGCGTTCCCGCTGCTTTAAAAGGCAAACCCAGGGTTGTGGGCACTCTCGTCGCCAAGGAACTCGCAATTTTGGAACAACTCTTCAGCAACCCATCCCGACCAATGCTCGGGATATTGGGTGGCGGTAAAGTTTCCGACAAAATCAAATTCATCAAGGCGCTTCTTTCGAAGGTAGACAAAGTAATAATTGGCGGCGCAATGACCTACACCTTCATGAAAGCCCAAGGCAAAAGCATTGGTAATTCCCGTGTTGAAGCAGATAAACTTGATGTCGCACGCGAACTTCTAGAACTGGGCAAGGGGAAAATCCAACTTCCTGTTGATCATCTTGCCGTGCAAAAGCTTGACGCTCCAGAAGGTGCCAAAGTTTTCGAAGGAGAAATCCCAGAAGGCTGGATTGGTATCGATATCGGCCCCAAAACCATCGAGCTTTATTGTGCTGAAGTTGCCAAATCTGCAACTATCCTTTGGAACGGCCCCTTGGGCAAATTTGAAGACGAACCCTACAGCAAAGGTACCAAGGCAATTGCCAATACCATGGCTGCTTCCAAAGGTGTCACCGTGGTTGGGGGTGGCGAAACCGCCGAAGCTGTCGAAGAATTTGGCCTGGCTGAAAAGATGACCCATGTTTCAACAGGCGGTGGCGCTTTCCTTGAATATGTTGAAGGCACGCCTTTTGCCGCTCTTGACGAAATCGATGATAAATAGCAAACACCCTTGGTATCTAACTAGAACCAAGGGATTTCCTCCAATATAATAATTGTGCGTTGAGATTGATTGCATACCCTAAGGATTGGCAACGCGACTAATCACCAAATAGTTTTCTGAAACGAATTTTTTCTTCAAGGTGGATGGCATTATGAAAGCTGGAATCGTCGGGTTGCCTAACGTAGGAAAAAGCACTCTATTCAACGCATTGACCAGCTCCAAAGGTGCGCAAGCAGCAAACTACCCCTTTTGCACGATCGAACCAAACGAAGGAATCGTCCCCGTTCCTGATCCAAGACTTACCCGAATAACCAAATTTATTGTGCCTCAAAAAGTCATTCCCTCTGCGTTGACCCTGGTAGATATTGCAGGCATTGTAAAAGGGGCCAGCGAAGGTGAAGGCATGGGTAACAAATTCCTAACCCACATTCGCGAAGTTGATGCAATCCTTCAGGTCGTACGATGCTTCGAAGATCCAGATGTCATCCATGTCGCAGGAAAAGTTGACCCATTAAGCGATATCGAAATCATTGAAATCGAACTGATGCTTGCGGATTTGCAAACACTTGAAGGAGCACTTTCAAAAGCGGAAAGAAGCGCCAAGGGCGGAGACAAAGAAGCCAAGGATAGGGTTGAAGCGATTAAAAAGTCTCTAGAACACTTAAAAGCGGATAAGCCATTGCGTACGCTTAAACTTCCCGAAAATGAAGCCAAGGCCATTAGCGCATTTGGCCTGATGACTGCAAAGCAAGTTCTGTATGTTGCAAATGTGGATGAAACCGACCTTGAAGGCAAAAGCCCAATGGTAGAGAAAGTGCGGGCATTCGCCAAAAAAGTAGGCGCCGAAGTCGTTCCCGTATGTGCAAAACTTGAAGCTGAAATTGCAGAACTCGATCCTGCAGACCGTGCTGAAATGATGGCTTCTGCTGGTATCATCGAACCATCACTTGCGGCTCTTGCCCGTGCTGCTTACAAAGCACTTGGTTACCAAAGCTATTTTACTGCTGGCGAAAAAGAAGTCCGTGCATGGGCCGTTCCTGTAGGTGCAACCGCGCCACAAGCTGCGGGTGTTATTCATACTGATTTTGAAAAAGGGTTCATCCGAGCTGAAGTTTATACACTTTCAGACCTCGAGCAGTTCAAGACTGAAAAAGATATCCGAGCTGCAGGCAAACTTAAAATCGTGGGCAAAGAATACATAATGCAAGATGGCGACATCTGCCACTTCCTATTTAATTAGATTTCCTAGCGACGGTAATATTCACCACTTTGATGCAAAATCTTCAGATGCTAATGGAGGATTTGCAGTGGGGCTTACCCATCGCAACTCCTCTTTCTAAAAACAAGCTGACTTAAATAAACCGCAAGTAAAAGGAAGAATAAGAATGGCCCCCCGCTTTTCAGCGAGGGTGACAAAAACGGCAGCGGGCTAACAAAACCCGGGCTAGCGAAGCGAGGGGCCCTTTTCCCGGAGGGAAGAGGGTTGGGAGTAGGGGAAGAAAAAGAATGTAAAAGAGGAAAAGCAAAAGCCCATGGACTGCGTTCCATGGGTCTCTTATTAGCGGAGGATTTCAGGCCGCTGGTTACAAATCAATTATTCTTAATAGCGGACAATGAATTCGCAAATCAAGCGGTTGTCTATTAAATCCTTTTGGTTAGAAAGCGGAAATTCCCAAGCAAAGCCAGTTTCTACATTAGTGGAAAGCCGCGCTTTCATACCCAAAGCCAAGGTAACCAAATTGCTTCCAGCCATCCCGGTGGTACCGAGGTTAAGCAAGCCATCCCCTTCGCCAAGGGAATTGGGTTGTCCCCAATCTCCGCCACTGTTGTAACCAAACCAGTTCACTTCAGCAAGAGGGTAGAGCCATCCAAATAACTGACGATCTATATGCAAACTGTTGTAAAAAAAGGAGCTACTATATTTGTCTTCAAAACCAAATTGGTAACCAAAGGTATTCAGAAAATGCCATGAGCCGCCGAACTCCTTGCCCACGGTGGTAAAGGTTGTCATGACCCCGCTGCCATGGTTTTGGAATACAGCAGCGTAACCCATGTTCGGTTCCACCAAAAAACCAGCGGACCATAGAAACTGGTTTTCCACATCACGGGCAAGCAAGTATCTCAAGCCATAGCTCATGTTTAACAAACCACT
>CAZYAY010000012.1:14856-68593 GCA_964646215.1 uncultured Candidatus Kuenenia sp.
CCACATCACGGGCAAGCAAGTATCTCAAGCCATAGCTCATGTTTAACAAACCACTGCTATTTCCAAGGGCGCCTGAGTGAATGTTAGCAATACCATCTTTATCAGCGATAAGGGTTAACCTTTCGGTAATGGCAAGATGGATCTGGGCGGCGTAGACCTGAAAGTTGCCACCAGCTAATTCATTTTCCGAAGGAATAACATCGTTAATAAACAAGAAGCGTATATCGGTTATGGAACGGGGGTCCTTGGATAGCACTGGGTTACTGATTGGGCCAATAAAACCAGGAAAAGCTCGGTCACTTTCGAGTAATCCCCTGCTCACTGGAGCATCGTCTATCGATATTGGGACTCGGGTTTCTGCCGGCGCTGGCGCCGTTAACGGTGCCAGATTGAGTGGTGCCGGGGACTGGGCAAAAGCTGTACCAGCCAAACCGGTAATCACTATCAAACCTGAAAGAAATTTAAGTCGTGTCATGATTTCAACCTTAAATAAATACAGTTCAGGGCCTTGAAATATTCAACATCCTGAATGGGTTGCATGCTATGTTTGCAAAGTTTGGGTAATCCTGAATGTAATAGTTGTATCGGAGATATTTATGTAATTATGAAGGACAAAGTTAAAGTTTTATTGTGAAGTTTTGTTTTTCATTTACCCAGAGTTCCTCGTTTCTCAGTAAGAGGATAAATAAAAGGGGTCAGGTCTCTTTTTCGGGCGGGGCATAGGTGCTGGCTTTCAGATAATAGCTGTTGAATTGCTAATTAAACCTACCTGCTTTATTTGAAAGTGCCGGTAAACCAGAGGGGAAAAAGAGACCTGACGCCTTTAATTTTTCGCTAATGGATTGCCAAATGAACCGCGCACCCTGAAAGGGTGCAAGCGAAGAGCCTCCCCTATTTATCAGCATATAAGATGCGCGATATTTAGAATTTGATGGCACCCATATCAGGGTGCGAGAGGTTTTGGATTTGGTTTCCGGTGGTATCGCTGCGCTCAGCCACCAGCTAAATGCTGGCATCCCTTAGGGATGAGGCAGCACAGAAGAAATCAAAAGGGTCAGGTCTCTTTTGGCATACCACCATCCCTTTTACTTCCGGCTCAGAAAGAACTTGTGGGTAAGAGTGAGCAGCGTGGTGGACGGGCTTGAGGCAGAAATACAAAACAAGAATGGTCCCCCGCTTTTCAGCGAGGGTGACAAAATCTAGGAGTGTGCGGCCCTTCGGCAAGCCCAGGGGCCTAAGTTCCCCTGTTATGGTCAGTGCGATTGTCAAACTGCTCGTTATTAGTTGCGAAGAGGCCATGGAGAAGTTTAAAAGATCAGGAGATTTTATCGAGCGGTTTCCATCACGAATGCTGGCCTCGAGAGCACGCCTTTGGATATAGCGCCGTAGTGATCGGAGCGCCAGAAGTGCTTGAGATCGGCTGCAGTGATGAGCTGAAGGCCCGGGGTTGCAACCGCAGGATTGCAGAGGATGTAAAGGTTTTCCTTGGCGATGTAGCCACAGACATTGAGCGTGTGGCCAGCGCTGCCGTTGGGAAATTGAGGGCCGATGTATTTGAAATCAACGACCACCGGCCTACCTGCATCAAGTTCAGTTTTTAGAAATGCGGTCGCTTGATCGAAGCCAAGGTCATCGGGAGTGAAGGTGATGAGTTTCCACTTTTGGCCGATTTTTTTGGAGGCATCGAGTAGATGGCCCCAATCGGTACCGGTGCCTAGCGGAGAGGGGCAAAGGCGTTTGAAGTCCCAGCCTCCGATTTTGCTGCCTTGAAAGCGGGCGAAGGTGGCGCAGGCGGTGGATCCACAATTGTTATACCCCTGCTGTATGTGGGGCATTTGCACGAAGGCGAACTTGCCGGGTTCGCACTTTCGACTGCGGTAATCAATTAGCTTCAAAAGATCTGCAGCCTGTTGGGCCGAGGCGTTGCCAGAGGGTTGGGCAGGGTGCCCGGTAGCCGCTGTTGGCAGGAGCTTAGAGGCTTTGAGCCAGTTTGCTTTTGCAGCATCGATTTCTCCAGCTTGGAACTGCATTTCACCAAAGACCACAAGCCCTGCGGGATCGTTTAGATCTGCAGCGCGTTTTGCAAAAAGGCGGGCCTGCAAGGCATCTGGGGCAATTCCTTCGCCAGAAAGATAAACCATCGCAATAGAGCTAGCAGCGCGACCAAGCCCTTTGGCAGCCGCCTTCTTCCAAGATTCGAGCGCCTTTGGGATGTCTTGCTCGGTGCCTTGTGCCCCGAAGTAGCATTGGCCGAGATTAAATGCAGCTTGGGCTGATTGATCCGCTGCCGCCTTGAAATAAGCAAATGCGAGAATAGGGCTAGGCTGGATTGCGGTGCCTCGAAGATAAGCAAAGCCGACGAAATCCATCGCATCCGCATTGCCACCATCCGCCGCCCTATGCGCCCATTTCATGGCTTCTGCATTGTCTTTGGCAACACCCTTGCCATCTCGATAACGAAAGGCGAGGTCGAGTTGGGCTTTGATATCACCGGTTGCGGCCTGGGCGCGAAGTGTATCAAATTCTGCTAGGTCATCAGCAGGGAAAGCCGCGCTGCAAAATACAAGTGCAACGAGGAAAGTGAAAGTGTGTCTGTGCAGGGTGATGATATGAATCGATGTACTCGAAATCATTTTGAACCCGCGCCAAGAAGCTTTGCCATGGCCTGTCCCATGGCTTCGCCTACATCCATGTAGACTTCTGCCTTGCCGCCGTAGTGTCCATTGCCGCTGCCGCCTTGCGCCATGGGATTCGTATAGATGGTGGCAACATTGCCTTTGAATTCTGGATATTTGCCAGTGGTGCCATCAACTGCGAGCTGGGCATCGAGCACCAAGCCCCCATTGCCTTTGCTGCCTTTGGAGGATTCGCCAAGGGTGGCGAGGACGAACTTTGCGTTGGGGGCGTTGAAGTCTTTGCGAAGAAGCTTGATGAAACGGACGAGGTTTTCCTCGTATTTGGTGGCATGGCCAGCGTTGCCACAATCTCTTTCGCCCTGCCAGAAGAAGAAGCCTGCGACTTCATACTTCGTCGTGCCGGGGTAATATTTGTCGAGTTCGGAAAGCACTTTCTTTGCGTTTGCGGTGTCATCATCGTATTGCTTGCCAGCATACCATTCGATGGGTTTGCCACTTTTATCGAGCCAGGGAGGCGGAGGGGTGGCGGTACCTTTGGATTTGTCGATGGCCCAAAACTCAGGCCGATCTTTGTAGCCTGCGTAGACCTTGTCTTCGAAAATAAAGCGTTCGCTACCAGGTGGTAAAAGATCCCAACCCAAGGCGCGGTTACCGATGCAACTCTTAAGAATCATCACTGGTGCATCGATGGTATTTCCAACAACATGGCCGATGCCATATTCCGGCCCGATGGTTCCGCCTTTGATTGTCATCCATTCGTTGTTGAATAGCTGCATGCCGCCCCCACGACCAACCATGACACGCACATTTCGAACATCCTTGCGTTCGGTCCACATGCCCGAATCATCAACGAGGTAGGGGTATTTCTTTTTTTCTTTAACCGCAAATTCGAGCGAGCCATCAGCGCCTTTGACTTTGCCAAGGCCGACCATGTTGGACTGCCCGAGAAGGATGAAGACTTGAACTGGCTTGGTAATGTCCGCTGGTTTTCCATCGGGCTTGGGCAGTTGTGGTTTGGAAAGTGTATCGGATTTCTCATCTGCAAACACGGGTATAACGCATAAGAATGTAGATGCCAGTAATAATAGGGATGCAAGTGAGGGTTTCATGATCAGGTGCTCCAAATTGATTAGTTTGAGCCGATACAGTAGAGGGTTGAATCCGAGCGCAGGAAAATCTTCCCGGCTGAAACTGCGGGGGTGCATTGGATTGTATCTTTAATCTCGTTGGTTGCTATCAACTCGATCTTTTCACCCAGGCTGACAACAAAAGCAGAGCCTTCCTCGTTGATCAGATAAAGATGATTGCCCGCAATAATGGGTGAACCTGAGAATGGACCCTTCATGCGAACCTGGGCAATTTCTTTACCATCCTTGGCTTCAAATACATTGAGGCCGATGCTTGATAAGCCGTAGACTTTGCCTTTATAAACTAGTGGGGAAGCGTAGCCACCTACCAACTTGTTGGACTTCCATTGTGGAACAGGAACCTTATTGCCTGAAGAGGGGGAGAGCACAAGAGTTTCTTTTCCGGGTGCAAGAAGAAGTCCTTCGCTTAGGGTGGGAGAGGGAATGGTGGAAGGGCCGGAACTTGCAAGCGACCAGTTTTCCTTGCCCGTAAGCGCATCGACGCTAAGAACGGAGCTATCGGTTTGCAGAATGACTTCTGCTGTACCATTGGCGTTGGGCATAATCAGCGGGCTGCTCCAGTTGATGGTTCTTGGGCGGTTGAACTTCCAGAGGTTTTTGCCCGTGTTGGCATCAATGCCCAGCACGAAGGAATCGCCAGCGTTATCCATGGGGATGATGAGCACATCTTTCCAAAGAACGGGGGAAGAAGCCATGCCTACCATGTTGGTTATATCGGGGTAGTCTAGTGCGAGGGAGCGATACCAGAGGAGATTTCCATCGCGGTCTAGGGCTGCAACATCGGCGCAAGCAAAGAGAGCAAAGATGCGCTGGCCATCGGTTGCGGGAGTGGGGGCGGCCATGTTGGTTTTGGGATGGCAGTTGGTGTTGCCTGTTGCGTTGAATTGCCGTTCCCAAAGCTTTGAGCCTTTATTGGGATCGAAAGCCATCACATGAAGGCGGGATTCTTTATAGTTGGAACTGGAGGTAAGGAAAAGTCTGCCACCAGCGATGACGGGGCTGGATAAGCCACGCCCTTTGAGGGATGTTTTCCAGAGGATGCCTTCGGAGGGCGACCATTTAAGAGGGAGGTTTTGTTCTTCGGAAACGGCAGAGCCACCGGGGCCACGGAACTGGGGCCAATCAGCAGCATGAAGAATACCGGTGAGGATAAAGGCACCTAGAAAAACTCGTACGGTAGTTATGTGGAGGGCGTTCATTACTTGGCGCTCCCTTCTTGTTTGGCGATGGTGTAAGGAATCTTGACGCCTGCGAAATCGGTAAGTCTTAGTTGGAACTCCCATTTTTGGGCCCAACTCTCGGTCTGATTATTCTGGCAGATCTTAAGAAGAATATCGTTCACGCCTTTTTTAAGTTGGATGGGTGCGGAGTGTTGATCCATGGTCATGCCATGGTGATACTCATCACGTGCGAAGATCTGTTTGCCATCATGGAAAATCTTGAGTGATGTGATGCATCCTGCCCGAACATAAACAGTGCCCTCAGCGGGGCTGTTGATGCGGGTGAAGGCATAGGCGGTGGCTTCCTTCTTCTTACCCAGCACTTTGTTAAGGTCGATGATGCCATAGGAATCTTCGGTGGTGAAATCGATCCATTTAATTGCGCCTTCCTTGCCTTCATAAGAAGCATCAAGCTTGACATCTTTTTCAGGGGGGTAGGGCAGGTCGAAGCCTTTGTTCTTGGTGTTGTCAAAGGGGCCGACCAGATACCAGGTGCGGACAAAGCCGAAATGTGCTGGAAGATCAACCGTCTCGCCCAGGCCTTTTAACTCCTTGGCTAGAGTATCGACTTGATCTTTATCAGAAGCGCTCATGAAAGCTTTGCGGAAAGTGGCCTTGGCTTCAGAATCCTTTTTATCTTTCTTTTGGGAGGAACCTTCCTCAATGAGAAGGGCGATGGCTTCGCGCCTGAGTTCCGCTGCGGAGTCGGTAATGAAAGAGGGGATCAAGCCCTGGGCTTTATCCTTGTCAGCCGATTGCAGGATTTCAAATGCAAGCTTGCGGCCCAAGGCGGGCTTCGAAGTATCTTTTACCAGGGCGGTGATTTTTTCGAGGGGCAATGGCTTGGAGTCGCGGTTGGCCTTTTCAACAATCGCATTGATTGCGGAGCGAAGCCAGTTGGAAAGAAGGGGTTGGGTGGCATCCATGCTTGCAAGAACTTCGGGAAGAGCATCGGGTGTGAGGTTGGCAATCTGCTTCCAAGCCTTTTGAGCTTCGATGTTACCCAGACCACTTTTCCCAACCTTGCGGATGGGTTCAAGAATTTTAGAAACATTCGCGGAAGATTCTTGCACCCATGCAAGGGCATTGGTGCCCAAGCATACAACCAAAGCGAGAAAAAGCGCAGTGATTCTCATGACAGCCTCTAATAGATGATGACAACCAAGCTTAGCCGATGCCAAGCACATCATTCATAGAGTAACTGCCCGCAGGCTTGTCCGCCAGAAATTTAGCTGCAAGAAGTGCCCCGCGTGCATAACTATCCCGGGTATGGCCCTTGTGCACGAGTTCCATGGTTTCGCCCAGGGTGCTGAATATTACGGTGTGCTCGCCCACATTATCGCCCACACGAACTGCATGAATGCCTATTTCTGAAGGCTTTCGTTCGCCCACCAGGCCTTCGCGCCCGTGCATGAACTGGGTCTGGCCCTGAACTTGCTGCACGATATTGGCAAACTGCAGTGCAGTCCCACTTGGAGAATCTTTTTTGAATCGGTGATGCCTTTCGATGATTTCGACATCGAAACCCTTATCCGCAAGCAAGGTGGATGCAACCCTGACCAATTCGAAAAGAACATTAACCACCAGGCTCATGTTTGGTGCGAATAGAATTGCAATTTCATGGGCGGCAGATTCGAGGGCTTTCTTCTCGGCAGCGTTATGCCCGGTGGTTGCGACCACAAGCGGGATTTTTCTTTGCAGGCATATGGGCAATACATTCATCGTGCCTTCGGGGGTCGAAAAATCAATGATTGCACTTACAACCTGATCGATGGGGATTTGGGAACGAAGAGGTACACCCAAATGGCCGATGCCAGCGATTTCTCCGGCGTCTTTTCCCATCATGGGGTGGCCATGGTATTCGAGGGCGCAGGCAATCTTCAATGCTGGGTCTTCCTTGCCCAATGCGACCAATCTTTGCCCCATTCTTCCGCCCGCACCGTTGATCCCGATTGCAATCTTCATGAAATGCTTCCTTAAAAACTTAAGCGTAAACTTCAATCGCCTTGATGATGTCATCAAGACTATTTGGAACTTGAACCGCCCGGTTTGCAAATCCCGCCCTGCGCACGCCCCGAACCCCCAGAACCTCGTCAAAAGTTTTCTGGTCGGAGCTGTGATACGCCACCGTTGCGGTGGAATCTTTCATTTGATGTGCGGTAAGAATGCAGACCACCCTATCGGACGGAGCAATAACACCCTCGGCTCTAAGTTTTTTGGCCCCTGCAACACTTGCAGCAGAGGCGGGCTCGCAGCCCATGCCACCTGCCCCCACCTTTGCCTTGGCATCCATGATCTCTTGATCGTTGGTTTCCCTTACCACGCCGTTGCAAAACTCTATCGCCCGCAAACCTTTCACCAGGTTGACCGGGCGGTTGATTTCAATCGCACTTGCAATGGTCGATGCCCTGCGATTTTCTGTGTCCATGTCGGTGTAGAATTGGTTCATCACCGGCTTATTCGGTTCGCCTTTATTCCAAGAGACGCTGTTCATATTGGTGAGAAGATTGAAGGTGTTCGCACCCGCGGCATTTATTACAGCAAGCCTGGGGATTTTGCTGATAAGCCCCAATTGCTTAAGCTCAATGAATGCTTTACCAAAGGCGGAGCTATTGCCGAGATTCCCACCCGGAACCACGATCCAATCGGGCGATTCCCATTGCAGCGCCTCGAGCACACGATACATGACGGTTTTCTGGCCTTCAAGTCTGAAGGGATTGATGCTGTTGACGAGATAAATGCCCATTTTTTTGGCTATTTGTTGAACGCGTTGCATTGCATCATCGAAATCGCCTGCGATTTGAATGGTAAGCGCACCATGATCGAGTGCTTGAGCGAGTTTACCGTAAGAGATTTTACCACTGCCAATAAAAACGATGCCACGCATAAGGCCGGTTGCGGAACAATAAAGAGAAAGCGAGGCGGAGGTGTTACCGGTGCTGGCGCAGGCTGCTCTTTTTGCGCCTGTCATGTGGGCATGGGTGAAAGCGGCAGTCATGCCGTTATCTTTAAAACTCCCGGAGGGGTTCATGCCTTCGTATTGAAGAAACAGATTGCCGTTGTCGACACCAACATATTGGGCCACATGATCGGATTGCCTGAGAAGGGTCTGCCCTTCGCCAATGGTGAGAACGGAAGATGGAGGGGCGAAAGGAAGAAGTTCATAAAAACGCCAAACGCCACTGAAAGCCAAAGGCTCATGCCTACGGGACCACTTGGCTTCAAAATCTTTCAAGGATTTGGGTAGGGGAAGCTTATTCCAATCGTATGCGACATCCATGATGCCCCCACACTTGGGGCAGGAAAAGGATGTGTCATCGAGCGAGTTGGTACCTCCGCAATGTGGCATGACACAGCGTTGGAAAACAAGATTATCATTAAAGGCAGTCATACGCACCGGAAAGCATATGGGTAAAGAAAAAATCAATAAACCGAGAATCAATTAAGATGTCGGATTAGAATCATCATACTCAAAAGGAGACTCGTTATCGACCCGAGCCAGCCTTAAAGATGTCTTTCCTTCAAGAAAGTCCATTAAAACCGGAAATATATGCTTCAGCCTCCACCCTTTTGCAAGGGAATTATTACCGGAAAGTGAAGTATTTTCGATTTTAGACCGGACTAACTCGCGTAAATCCGAGGAAGTTGCAACTAAAGCAGGAACCAGCGATTTACGGTTACAGAGGTCGCCAAGCAACCCAGCCATCACTTGGCCGATAAGGCTGACCTGTGGGGCATCCGGCTTTATTTCATCCTGAAGGGGCAGGGAATCTTGGGGGAGTGCCCTGGCTTTTTGGATAGCCGCCATGATTTCCTCGGAATCGCGATGCTGAACGCCCCTAAAAGCTAAAATATCTTGAGCTTTCTGGGGGTTTCGCTTGACAATATCCGCAATAAGATCATCGCGAATGATGGTACGGGGAGGTCGATTGCGCCTGGCGGCAAATTCTTCGCGCCAAGCCACGATTTCCCGCACCATTGCCAGCCGCTTGCGATCAAAACCACTGGTGCCCTTGACCTTGCGCCAGCGTTCCCCCAACGGTTCATCAAGGTTGGATCTGGCTTGGAGATCGGCAAATTCTTCTTCAGCCCAATCGATTCTGTCGAGTTCATGAAGTTTTGCAGAAATTTTCTCGTAGCATTGCAAAAGATAGCGGACATCATCAAAAGCGTAGGTGATCTGGTCTGAAGTAAGGGGGCGAACACGCCAGTCGGTTAGGGTTTCCTGCTTGGAAAGTTTTACCCCTGCAAAGTTTTGCACCAATGTTCCATAGCCTGCGGGATAGCCTAATCCTATAAGTCCTGCGGCAACCTGGATATCAAACAAGCGTGCGGGGGCTTTACCGGATAAGTGCTGGCAGATGCGGATTTCTTCCCTGCCTGCATGAACGATTACATTGCGTTTTCCATCTGTTACAAGATCCCAAAATGCTCCGAGAGACCCAACTGCAATGGCATCGATGACATAAAGATCTTCAGGAGTTGCCACCTGCACCAGGCACAATTCAGGGCGGAAGGATTCTTCGCTTACAAACTCCGTATCAAAGCCAAATACCTTACTTTTTGCAATTTGCTCACAACTTTTGAGAAAATCTGATTCACTAGCCACAAAATGCTCGCGCATCTTTGAAAATCCATGATAAAGGGTGTTACATCAGTACTTATACAAAAAGGATTATCCTTCATTTCTACGCATTATCCTACATTTTAATCCAAGATGGATTAAAATAAAACTTCAAATGATGCGTGTTGTAATGCCACAAGCAAAATCAGAGCTTATTTATATCAAAGCTTACTTAAGCGAGGGCCGTATGATTGAAGAATACCTGAATCAAAAAGTGGTGATAGACCTGCATAGCCCCTTTGTATGCCTTGGTACCCTTAATCGCTATGATGAGGGCTTTTTTGAAGTCATCAATGCCGATCTTCATGATCTGCGCGATACCAAGACCTCCAGAGAAAACTACATAGCGGCATCGCTTTCGACTGGCATTAAACGCAATCGCAAGAAAATCCTGGTCTCTCGCAGGGATATCATCTCGGTTTCGCTGCTTGCAGATGTTGCGGATGAATAATGATCTATAGCTTTTCCCAGGCATTGGTAAAGAATCTTATCCAGTTGCCATGCATGATCTTCGTAATATCCTCATCGCCATATCCTCGCAGCTTCAATAAAGCCGGAAACCTCTGTAAATCTGCAATGGTATCGATGTCGCCGGGCGATTGCTCGGTTCCAAACCCACCATCCAGGTCGGTTCCCAATGCGGCATGATCTGAATTTCCCGCAAGCTGGCAAACCCTGTCAATGTGATCGATCACGGTGTTCATGGTGACGCCACTTTCTTTTACCGTGGTTTTACCGCGAATCCAGTTGGGGTATAGCATCCAATTGTCGAAAGCCGCCCCAATGACAGCTTTTCGGGAAATAAGCTTTTTAATCTGATCATCGGTAAGTTGCCTTTGGTCGGGCACTAATGCCCTGCAATTATGATGGCTTGCAAGCACGGGTCCGCCATAAAGTTCCATCGCTTCATCAAAGCATTGGTCGGAAAGATGGGTGATATCCAGAATCATGCCACAGGCCTGCATCTCTTTTAAAAGATCGGGTCCCATGGGGAAAAATCCGCCAGTGGTGCTAGTGCCATGCGCATAGGGGCTGATGCCATAATGTGCGGGGCCGATGATTCGTAACCCCAGTTCGAACCAATGGTGAACCTGGCTGGGGTGAAGAACAGGGTCTGCGCCTTCCATGCTTAGGATAAAGCCAAGAGGTTCGGTTTCGGGCACGGTTTTCTGCCAGAGTTGGGTATGATTTTGAAGATCTTTAGAATTCTTGATAAAGCGTAATTGCCCCGCCTCGACCATGGCTTCGTAATAGGCGAGCTGGCCCCTTCCCGCGGCATAAGAGGCGGGCATGGCTTCGTAGCGCTGCAGGGGTGGCATCATGCCCTGTCGCATGAGCCTTGCGAGGATGGTTGCGATAAAAATGCCTACTTTTCCCTTTCTAAGCTCGGGAAATGAAACGGTGCCCACCCCACGCCCCTTACCCGTCATGAGAAGTTCATTTTCCCGCTTTCTTATAAGGGAAACATCGAGTCGGAGGTCCCGGTTCCAGTCGAGGGCATTCCAAGCCAGATCCAGGTGGGCATCGAAAATTAGCATGTTTTTTTCTCTTTCCGGGTTTGGCAAGTAGTCAATATGCGTGTCGCAATGTACACTAATAAAGTGGTCAGGCCAATATTCCTGTTTGAAAATCCATCATTGTTGGGGAATGTCATGCAAAAGATTCAGATCGACTCAGAGTCGGAAACCGTAATCGAGCGTTCAGATTATCCGCCAGAAAAGATTCGCCAAATCTTGGCGAACGAAGTTGTAGCTGTTTTAGGCTATGGTGTGCAGGGACGCGGCCAGTCACTCAACATGAGGGATAACGGTGTTAATGTCATCATCGGGCAGCGTGAACATTCCAAATCCTGGGATCTCGCTGTAAAAGATGGCTGGGTTCCTGGCAAAACCCTCTTCCCAATGGAAGAAGCTGCTGCCAAAGGCACCATCATTCAATATTTGCTTTCTGATGCAGGCCAAAAAGAACAATGGCCAAAACTCAAGCCCCACCTTACCAAAGGCAAGGCGCTGTATTTTTCCCATGGTTTCAGCATTGTTTACAAAGACCAAACCCATGTCATACCTCCTGCAGATATCGATGTGATCTTGGTTGCACCCAAGGGTTCTGGTACTTCCGTTCGAAGATTATTCCTCGAAGGCAAGGGTATCAACTCCAGCTATGCAGTTTTCCAAGATGCAACAGGCAAGGCATATGACCGCGCCCGTTCGCTGGGGATTGCAATCGGCTCGGGTTACCTTTTCGAAACCACTTTCCAGAAGGAAGTGTTCAGCGATCTTACAGGCGAACGTGGCGTGCTTATGGGCGCAATCTATGGCCTTTGGCTTGCCCAGTACGAAGTGCTTCGTGCAAACGGGCATTCCGCCAGCGAATCTTTCAACGAAACCGTTGAAGAAGCAACCCAAAGCCTTTACCCTTTGATCGCAGAAAACGGCATGGATTGGATGTATGCCAACTGTTCCACCACTGCACAACGAGGCGCATTGGATTGGTTCAAGAAGTTTCATGATGCTTCCAAGCCTGTTTTCGAAGAACTATACCGCAGCGTTGCGGATGGTTCTGAAACCCGCAGGACTCTTGAATGCAACAGCCATCCTGATTACCGCAAGAACCTTGAAGTTGAACTCAAGGCAATCGCAGATAGCGAAATGTGGCGTGCAGGCGCTGCTGTTCGAGCCCTCAGGCCAGAACGAGCCAACGACAAGAAGTAATTTCTTCTTGATCGCATTGCAATTCTAATTGCAAAACCCCGGGTAATCTTACCTGGGGTTTTTGCTTTTATAGCCTCTTTGTATGCCTTTAGCTTCGTTTCGATTTATATTTATTGTTGTGGGCCACATAACAAAAAACATATTCCAACTAAAGTTCATCAAAATATCATTGGACTTACATCTTAGATTGCTGAAACTGGTGTGATCAATGTTTTTTGTCAAAGGGTGTGTCATGAAAATAAAATTAGTTCAATCGTTTGCAGTCCTTGGTTTTATTGCAATCGGATTTGTTATCACTGCTGATGAACCAGCCAAAAGCATCAAGAAAGATCTGCCCGGACCACAGCTTTCAGGTGAAGTAAAGCTGCCCAATGGCTGGTCGTTAAAACCCGCAGGGAAGCAGGTCCCCCTTGGGGATTTCCCGGTCAACATGGTGGTTCACCCCAGTGGCAAATATCTTGCAATCCTTCATGCAGGCTATGGCCCTCACGAAATTCATATTGCAGAACTTGATAAATCTGGCGCAACAATCATCAGCAAGGTGGGTATCAAGCAGACTTTTTGTGGTATTTGTTTTTCCCCCGAAGGCGATAAGCTTTATGCCAGCGCTGCAGAGTTTGCCAGCGCTTATGTTTACGATTTTAAAAATGGCTACCTCTCTAACCGGAGCGAGATAAGCGTTGCAGAGGAGAAAAGTAAATTTGTAACCACCGGGTTGGCGCTGGATTCAAGTGGTAAGAAAATCCTTGCTGCTGGCTGCTGGAGCCATTCGCTTAGCATAACTCCCCTTGATAAGCCGGAAGCCCGCAAGATGGTTGAACTTAAAGTTGATTCCTACCCATTTGGTTTTCTTGCGTTGCCTAAAAAGGAACAGGCATTAGTCAGCCTTTGGGGTGCTTCTGCTGTCGCGCTCATCGATACCAAAGAAGCCAAAATTATTGAAACCTGGCCCACTGAAAGCCATCCAACCGAAATGGTTTTATCCCCCGATAACAAAACTCTTTTTGTTGCATGCTCAAATTCCACACGGGTAAGCATTCTTGATATCTCGCAGAATGGCAAAAGCCTCGGTACGCTTAATTGTGCGCTTTATCCCAACGCTCCCAACGGCAACACCCCAGGCAGCTTGACCCTTACCAACGATGGAAAGATTCTTATGGTGGCTAATGCGGATGCCAATAATCTTAGTATGTTTCAAGTTGAAGATCCGCTTAAGCCGGTGCCCATGGGTTATATTCCGGCTGGTTGGTACCCTACGAGTGTTCGCTTTAATCAGGTCGATGGGAAAATCTACTATTGTAACGGCAAAGGCTTAACCTCGAGGCCCAACTCGCAGGGGCCCAATCCCCTTGCTAAGGATCTTCCGATCAGGCAGTATATCGCAGGCCTTATGCAGGGTTCGTTGGGGGTTTTGGATATGCCCACACCCGAAAAGATGGTCGCCTTCACCAAGGATGCTTATTCCTGCAGTCCACTTCAGGCGGATAATCTTCCCAAGGCGCAGTGGCCCGGTAATAATCCCATCCCCAGAAAAATCGGTGACCCAAGCCCCATTAAATATTGCATTTATGTAATCAAGGAAAACCGCACCTATGATCAGGTGTTTGGCGATATCAAGGAAGGTAATGGTGACCCATCCCTGTGCATCTTTGATGAAAAGGTAACACCCAACCAGCATAAGATCGCAAGGGAATATACCTTGCTGGATAACCTTTATGTGGATGGAGAAGTTTCTGCTGATGGCCATCAATGGAGCATGGCTGCGTACTCCACCGACTTTGTGGAAAAGGTTTGGCCTTTGACATATAGGGGTAGCCCACTTAAAAAACTGACAGCTTACCCATCGGAGGGCGCTTACGATGTTATCGCCCGTCCTGCTGGTGGTTACATCTGGGATCGCTGCGCAGAAGCAAAGGTTTCTATCCGCAGTTATGGAGAGTGGATCGATAACGCGAAAAAACCAGGTGAGCCTTCCAAGGCCAGGGTAAAGGCGCTTGAAGGCAAGTTTGATCCTTTCTACCGGGGCTACGATCTTGATTACCCTGATGTAAAAAGAGCCGAGCGCTTTTTAGAGGAAGTTGCCCGCTTTGAAAAAGAGGGTGGTATGCCCCAGCTTAGCATTGTTCGGCTTCCGAATGATCACACCTATGGCACCAGGCCTGATAAGCCCACACCAACTGCTATGGTTGCTGAGAATGATTTAGCCATGGGGATGCTTGTGGAAGGCATTTCCAAGAGTAAGTTCTGGAAAGAGACTGCGATTTTTGTGATCGAGGATGATGCACAAAATGGCTCCGATCATGTGGATGCCCACCGCACCATCTCGCTGGTGATCAGCCCTTATACGAAGCGCAAATTTGTAGATTCCACGATGTATTCAACCTCAAGTATTTTAAGAACCATGGAGCTGATTTTAGGGTTAAAGCCCATGAGCCAGTTTGATGCTGCTGCGACCCCTATGTTCCATTCCTTTCAAGCAGAACCAGACCTGACCCCATTCAAGCATGTTGCAGCAAAAGTCAGCTTGACCGAGAAGAATACGGAGAAATCGTGGGGGGCAAAGCAATCCCTTGCATTTGATCTTGATAAAGAAGATGCTGCAGATGATTTGCTTTTTAATGAAGTTATTTGGAAATCAGTCAAGGGTGCCAATAGCCCCATGCCTCCACCTGTAAGGGCAGCTTTCTTCCTGCCCAAGTATACGATCAAGCCTGCTGCCAAAGATTAAGAGTTGGTGGTTTTTGATGTATCTCTAACGCCCATGGAGAATTGCAATGCCTTCCGCCCAGAAGGCCGTGATCGATGATGCTTCACCAGTTTGGTATTTAACACTCTGGAAAGTTCCATCAGTACCTGCAGCCTTGGCTATCACCCTGGGTTTTCTACTCGACATTGTATACCAACCTCCGTTGTTGTTCATGATGGTGCTGTCATTGGGGTTGCTGCTGGCCTGGTCGGTTTGCATCGTGGGGAAAAAACTAAACCTCGCCCTCATGTATCTGCTGCTATTCATTGTTTGTTTGGGCGCATTCAGGCACTTTGTTTCCTCTCGTTTGGTTACTTCCGAGGATGTCAGGCACTTTCTTGGCGATTCGGTTTCTCTTTGCAAGTTCAAGGGTTATATACAGGAAGAACCAAAACTATGGGTTGGCGAAATAAACAATCCATTACGGACTGTTCCTGCCGCCAATCGAAGTTCTGCAATTCTCTATCTTCATGAGATGCAGCAAAACGGTGTATGGAAGTCGGTCAAGGGTAATTTAAGGATGGTAAGTAATGATACCTTGGCAGAGTTTCATCTAGGCGATACGGTTGAAATAACAGGGCGGGCCAGATTGATATCGGCCCCTATGAATCCAGGCGAATGGGATTATCGGAGTTTTCTAAACCAACAGGGTATCTATGGCGAAATCAGGATCAATGATTCTTCAGCAATTCGAATGGTTGAGGAAGGATCGTGGTTTAACTTTTCCTCTTTGTTGTGTTTTATCCGGGCAAGGGCAGCCAACCTTCTTGTAAGTAACCTGCCCTCGCCTGAAGGCCCTCTTGCAGAGGCATTGCTTCTGGGCGATAGCCCCTTGTTGCACAACAGCGAGTGGGATAAATTCAAAAATACAGGTGTGCTTCATGTGCTTGCGATTAGCGGGCAACACCTTGCAATATTAGGTGGAACATTAGCATGGTTGCTGCGTGCCTTCAGATTTAAGCCTGCATCCATTGCATTCATGGTAACCCTTTTTCTATTGGTTTATGCATTGCTCACGGGGGGTAGGCCCTCCGCAATGCGCGCGGTTATCATGGTGGGATGCTTCAGCACAGGGATTATTTTGCGCAGGCCCGCCCCTGCTATTCATACCCTTACTGCTTCATGGATAATCCTTGCATTTGTCCAACCCTGGGATTTATTCAGCCCCGGTTGCACCCTTTCGTTCTTTGCAACTGCTTGCCTAATATGGGTGATTCCCAGATTTTCGCAAAAGGAAGAAAGCCCTCTCGAGCTTTTAACACATGAATCGAAACCCCTATGGCGCAGAATACTTGCTGATTTCTTAAAGGCAACACGTGAACTCTTTTTCGTCTCCGCCATTGTCTGGGTTTTTGTAACACCCTTGGCAACCGCCTATACCCATGTGGTTTCACCAGTCGCACTTTTAATCGGCCCACCACTTATTATTTTGACAACCATCGCGCTTTTGGCGGGATTCATTGGTATTGTTTTGGGAAGCTTTATCAGCCCGATTGCCTTTGTCGCAACTTGGGTTATTTTCCCCTGCCTTTGGTTATGTGGCAAACTTGTTGATCTTGCTTTGCTGATTCCCCTGGGCCATTTTTATCTTCCTGATCTTCCCTTTTGGTTGATTCCACTTGGGTATTTGAGTGTTTTCATCTGGTTGAATTGGGCTTTGCTTCTGCCTAGATATGCATGGCGCTGCGTTGCGATTGTTTGGATTTTGCTATTTATCTTCCCTATTCGAATCCCGCCCAGGGATCTTTGTGTGACATTTTTGGCAGTGGGGCATGGCACCTGCGTAGTGCTGGAAACCCCGGATGGAAAGGTGTTGGTGTATGATGCTGGGTCTATCTCGGGGCCTGAAGTCTCACGCAGGAAAATCGCACCTTTCCTTTGGTCGAAGAAAATCACCACCATTGATAAGTTATTAATCTCTCATGCAGACCTTGATCATTTCAATGGCCTGCCTTTCCTGCTGCAAAGTTTCAAGGTTCGTTCGGTGGGCACTACTCCAAGCTTTTCGCAGAAGCCTACGCCTGGTGTTACTTTGGTCAATCAATTGCTTGGCGATCCGCGGGCAAATCTTGAACTGATTACCAAAGGGAAAAGCTGGAGTTCCGGGGGAGTCGAGTTTGAAGTGCTTCACCCGCCTGACAATGGCCCCGCTGGTAATGAAAATACCCGAAGCATGGTTGTTGAGGTTGGTTACAAAGGCTTCAAAATGCTTTTGACAGGCGATTTGGAAAGCCCCGGTTTGGAATTGGTGCAGAAACTACCCCAAAGGGCTATTGATGTATTGATGGCGCCCCACCATGGAAGCAGGAAATCCATGCCCGTTGAATTTCTGGATTGGTGCCAACCTGCAACCATGGTGATCGGAAGCCAGGGGGATATTTATCCTTCAATGCCTTTGCCTGTAAATTCGTTATCCAAATGGATGTCAACGCGGGAGGAGGGTGCGATAACTTTGCGTTTTTACAAGTCTGGAATTGCAATCGAGACTTTCATGAATTTAAAAAGAGAAACAGTTCCCGCAGGAATTCTCCGCTGACTTTTCTCAAGGGTTTACAAATTCATGTTCCGGACTTCGCAATGAAAGCACGGGGCATGGAGATTTCCGCACCAGAGTTTCAGCAAGGCTACCTAAAAACAAATGTGCAAGCCCTGTGTGTCCATGCGTTCCGATGATAATGAGGTCGATATTCTCATCGGTTGCGAGAGAAATGATTTCATCAAGAGCATTGCCTTCCTGGCAGTGGGAAATCAACTCTATCTGGTTATGCTTGTAGGGTTCTATGAAATTTGCCAGCGATTTGCCAGCGGCCTGCAGTATGGGTTCGATGCTGGAAACCGTCGATGAATTGATGAAACCCATTTCAGGAAGAAAAATTGCAACCTCCTGGACCGCATGAAGCACATGAAGCTTTGCCCCAAACTTCAGGGCGAATTCTACCCCGTAACGGATTGCACTTTGAGATTGTATGCTGAAGTCGGTTGGTACAAGGATGGATTTCAAAGTAATCATGGCCCAATCTCCCGGCGCAATTAGGAAATAATGACACCATCCCTGGCTAACCATTTACATTATATACCAACAAACTTGCGAAATCGCGCGCGGAGCAATTTTGTTACTTCCCCAGGTACTCCCTCGCCTATTTTTCTTCCATCACATTTTACCACCGAGATGACTTCCGCAGCAGTGCCTGTTAGAAAACATTCATCCGCTGTAAAAACATCATGCCTGGTAATCACAACTTCTTGCACCGTGATTTTTTCCACCCTTGCAAGATCCATAACCGTGTTGCGGGTGATGCCTTCGAGAATGCCGCATTGTGGCGCCGGGGTTTTTAGCACCCCATTCTTCACCAGGAAAATATTGTCCGCAGTGCACTCTGCAACTTCGCCCAGATGATTGAGCATGATCGCCTCGGGTACGCCAGCCCTGTTGGCCTCAAGCTTCGCGAGGATGTTATTGAGATAATTCAGTGACTTGATCCTGGGGTTTAATGCGTTGGGGATATTTCGGATTGTTGCAGCAGTGATGATTTCCATCCCTTTTTCATACATCTCTTCGGGGTAGATGGAAATATCATCCACGATGATGATGATCTGGGGGTTGGTGGTTTTTCTTGGATCCAGCCCGAGGTTACCCACCCCTCTTGATACGATAAGCCTTATATAACCATCTTTTTTTGCGTTTGCTTGAACCGTGTCTTTTACAGCTTTACACATTTCGTCGATACTTAGTGGAATGGTCAAATCAATCGACTTGGCGCTTTCATAAAGCCTGACAACATGTTCATGTAATTTGAACACCACGGAGTTGTAGATTCGAATGCCTTCGAAAATCCCATCCCCATAAAGAAAGCCATGATCATAAACGGAGATAACCGCGTCAGCTTTTTCAACAAGCTTGCCATTCATGTAAATCTTAGACATTGAAAACTCCGAAGTATGCCAGAAGATTATTATATGCCCGCTTGGCGCCTGGTTTCGTCCGGGTGATTCTCATCTTCCGGATGGTTGTCAAATGAATCAGGCCTGACCACGCCAAAAGCTTCAGGCTGCTGTTGAAGAGGCACTTCCACATGGCCTGCAACAAGTTTAATAATTCTATGGGTTCCACGGGCAATCTCAAGATTATGGGTGACCATGATGATGGTTACATTGTCGATTTCGTTCAATTCCCGCAGAAGTTGCACGATTTCCCGCCCGGTATCTTCGTCCAAGTTTCCTGTGGGCTCATCCGCAAAAAGAAGCGCGGGGTTGCCTATCAAGGCTCTTGCGATTGCTGTTCGCTGCATCTCTCCACCCGAAAGCTCCTTGGGTAAATGGTGCATTCGATGGCCAAGCCCCACTTTTTCCATCAGGGTGATTGCCCGCTTTCTAGCCTGGCTTCCATTGCCAAGCCATGAAAATACCGAGCTGCGAATCATCAGCGGAATCATTACATTTTCCAGCGCTGTCAGTTCGGGAAGCAGATGATAAAACTGGAAGATGAAACCAAAATCATGGTTTCGAAGATGATCTCTTTTATCTGCGGAGAGGTTGTCGATTCTTTTCCCGCGGTAATAGATTTCCCCCGCATCGGGTTTGTCGAGCGATCCCAGAAGATGCATCAGGGTGCTTTTTCCGGAGCCCGAGGCGCCTACCACGCTTAGAAATTCCCCTTCCGCAACTTCCATGTCCACGCCCTTTAAGACCGGCGTGCTTATTGCATTCTTGCGGTATATCTTGTGCAGATTCTGCGCATACATGAATGTATTTCCAGCCATTAGCTTTTATCCTTAGTTGAAATTATTCATATCGCAGCGCCCGCACCGGATGCAGCATCGATGCCCTTAACGCAGGGAGTATGCTGAAAAGAACAGCAATCCCGATCGATCCCAGATTCACCAGGAACACACTGAATAAATTGATGTCAGTGGGTATCTTGTCGAAATAGTAGACATCCCGTGGGAAGATATCCTGACCCGTCACATTTGCAATAAACTTCTCGATATCGTTGATATGCACCGTGATTTCCAATCCTATGATGGTGCCCAAGCCCGCTCCCACAAGACCCAGCAAAAATCCATAACCAATGAATATGGTCAGGATTCCCGCGTTCGAGGCTCCCAAAGCCTTTAGTATTCCTATGTCCCGGGTTTTCTCCACCACGATCATCGAGAATATTGCCAGGATTCCAAATCCAGCAACTGCAATGATCAGGAATAAGAGTATGTTCAATATCCCTTTCTCAACACGGATTGCCGCAAGCACCGCACCCTGCTTTTGTTCCCAGGTTTGCACTTCCAACGGCGCATTGGCAAACAACTCCCGCAGCCTTGCAACCACCTTCGGTGCGTTATTGTAATCCTTTAACTTGATTTGTATGCTCGTCACACGATCTTCCATCGTGCGTAGTTTTTGCAGGTGTTCGATCGGCATGAATACATAGTTTGAATCGTATTCGCTCATCTCTGATTTGAAATAATCAGAAACCACAAAACGATCAAACACAGGCGACATCTTTGCGCCACTCACCGTGGTGATAACCACTTCGTCACCCGGTTCCAGGGTTCGAACATCCTTGTTGGGAAGATCCGCAGGCGCATTGCGATCGCGGTAATGGGCGATGGCATATCCTAAAATCACGCCCTGGGGTTCATGGGGTTTGCTTGGTGGTGGATCGGGTGGCGGTGGTTCGTTCAGGTTGGGTGCTTCCCGTGGCCCGGGGAAATCAACGCCTCTCGATGCCCGCCTTATCATAAACCTCTCGCGCGCATTTTCATCCAGATCAAAAGTGGGCTTCTCATGATTCTTCGGGTTCACCAGATGCTCTGCAAACCCACCCACAGCCTTACGGCCTTCTGGTTCTATCCCGATGATTCTTACAGGCCGGGTAAAGGGAACCTCACGAAAATTGAACTGAAGCATCGCGAATATTTCCAGCGTTGCTGTCATCGCCTCGACTTCATTGCTTAGGAATGGGTCGTTCCTTATCAGCGCCATTTTACTGGGCGCATCTGTAAAACCATCGTAATCGTAAGCCTCAAGCACCACGTCTGAAAGCAGGCCGTGCAGCCTTTCCTTCAGCTTCGTACTGAAACCGCCCATAACGCTGTTCACAACGATCAGAGTTGCAACCCCCAGCATCACGCTGACTATGCATACCATCGCCAGGTATCGGGTTCGTAAATATTTCCAGCACAGCAAAAGCTTGTACAAGTACCACCTCAATCTTTGAGAACAATTCAACCCAGGGCTAATTCCTATTCTTCCTTTGAAGCCACCGCTTCTTCCCGATGCTCGGGCCGTAATAAAGGAAATAGAATCACATCCCGAATGGTCGGGGTATTCGTAAGCAACATCACCAACCTGTCTATGCCTATGCCCAAACCGCCTGCGGGGGGCATGCCATACTTCAATGCTTGAACAAAATCGTCGTCCATCTTCGACATCGAATCTTCTTCCTTCAAGCCACCAAGTTGCTGGCGGAAGGTTTCTTCCTGCGTGATCGGGTCGTTTAATTCGGTGTAGGCATTCGCCAGTTCCATGCCGCATACATACAGCTCGAATCGTTCTGCGATTTCTGGGTTGCCTGTTTTTCGCTTGGTCAGCGGGCATAGCGATGCGGGGTAATCGTATACGAAAATGGGCCCCATCAAGTTATGCTCGACTTTCATCTCGAACAGTTCCTGGATGATAACATCTTTGTGCTTACCCTTGGTATTCAAGCCCAATGCGGTTGCTTTTTGGGTGACAGCATCAGCATCTTCCATGGCAACCCCAACATGCTCCTTGAATAATTCAGAATAAGTCGCCCTGCGCCAGGGGGCTTTGTAATCAACTTCATGTGCGCCAAAAGGTCTTACCGTACCTTCGCCAAGATTCTTGATGCATGCAAGTATCAAGCCTTCGGTAAGATCCATCATGGATTGATAATCGCCATAGGATTGGTACAGTTCAAGCATGGTGAATTCGGGGTTGTGTTTGGGGCTGATGCCTTCGTTCCGAAATACCCTGCCGATTTCATACACCTTCTCGATACCGCCCACCAACAGCCTTTTCAGATGCAGCTCCAAAGCGATGCGAAGGTATAGCTGAAGATCCAAGGTATTGTGATGGGTGATGAAAGGCCTGGCTGCAGCGCCACCTGCAATGTTATGCAGCGTGGGCGTTTCCACTTCCCAAAAACCCGAGTCATCAAGATGGCGCCTGATCGTTCGCACCAAAAGAATTCTCTCTCGCGACCGTTTCAACGTCTCGGGAGTATAGGTTAAATCCAAGTAACGATGGCGTAATCTGAATTCAATATCCTGCATCCCTTGATATTTATCTGGGTGGGGCAGAAGCGATTTACCTAAGAAAGTGATCTTGGTTGCGAAGACTGTCAGCTCGCCTGTTTTTGTTTTGCCATATGAACCATCGATGCCCAGAAGATCGCCTAGGTCGATATGCTTTGCAATATCCCAACCTAGTTCTCCCACTTGTTTCTTGCCGATCATGACTTGAACTTGGCCAGTCCAGTCACGAAGATCGATGAAGTAAACATTGCCCATGCCCCTGCGCAGGACGATTCTTCCTGCCAGCCTGGTTTGCACTGGGTTTTCCGGGTCGACTGGTAACTCGCGTACTTGTGCAATTGGAATATGATTATCGAAGCGCTGGCCCCAAGGGTCGACTCCCAAGGCAGTCAGGGCTTTCACTTTTTCAGTTCGTACGCTTTCAAGGCTTTCAATTGGTTCTGTCACAACAATTCATCCATTTCACTCAGGAACTAAAGCAGTCAACTGCCTGCGGTCCATGATTTTTATGACCTGCCGGTGGGTGGATCATCTCACGCCTTGTCGCAAAACCCGATCAGGCCTACACTTTCGACTCCTAAAGCATACCCAGAACCGCTTCAACCGTACTAGATCGATCTTGGAGAAAAGCATCCTGTGGCTTCCAACTCCTGGAAATAGCACATGAAAACAGCTACTTGCTTCTAAACTCATCTTAACTTATCTTGCTGTAGTGCTTGTTTTTACGAAAAAAGAGAGGTTCAAATGAAACTTGTAGAATCTACCTGGGAAGAAGTCAAAAACCTTGATAAAAACACCCCTGTTGTCATTCCTATTGCAGCAATTGAGCAGCATGGCAGACATTTGCCCGTTTCCGTTGATTCGATGCTTTGTGGCGAGGTGATCCGAAGGGTTTCAGAAAAGCTTCATGGTAAAGTTTTATTCGCCCCTCTCACTTGGTTTGGTAATTCCCATCATCACATGGATTTCGCCGGCACCCTCTCTGCCAACCCCAGGCTCTATCTCGACATGCTTAATAACCTTGCAGATAATTTCATCGATCATGGTTTTAAACGCATTGTGTTCATTAACGGTCATGGTGGAAATATCTACCCGGGCAAGCAAGCCACCTTTGAACTCAGGCAGAAATACAGGCATCGTTCAGATCTTCTTTTATTGTTCAGCACCTATTGGGATTTAAGCGCTACTCCACAAGTTGAGCTAAAGGATTTTGTGCAGAAAAAAATGGGTCATGCATGCGAGTGGGAAACTTCGATGATGATGAAGCTTGCTCCCAATCTTGTGAAAGGCAATGTTTTAGACCTTAAGAAAGTGGAGTTTGGATTTGCGTTTGAACCAGCGTATCGGGGTTGGATTACCAAGGATCGCACCGAACCTGGTCACATTGGCGATCCCAAACATGCCACCGCAGAAAAAGGTGAGATTCTCTTTTCTACTTTTGCCAAGGATGCTGTAGCCTTTTTAGAGAGGGTGATCGCCTGGGATGGCAAATCCTGGTTCTAGGTGAAGGCTTTGGAACAGATTATAAAACAGTTGTCAACTTTGTGTGGGGGGTATGAATTCTAGTCGGATTTAACTGATGCTCTGGTTGAATTATAGTTTTCTATTTTCGTAGATCTTTGGCCTTTGCAAAGTCCGCATCTGCTTCCGTGTTTTTGTTTAATGCTTTATATGTATCGCCACGATTGACATAAGCATCCGCATGGTTGGGATCTAATTCAATCGCCCGGGTAAAATCTACAATGGCTTCGGTAAATTTCTGCTGCTTTGCATACGCAATACCACGATTGTAATAAGCATCCGCATACTTGGGCGCCAGCTCGATGGATTTGGTGAAATCTGCAATCGCTTCAAGGTATTGTTCCTGTTTGCTGAAAGAAAACCCACGGTGGTTGTAGGCATTTATATAAGTCGGGTCTAATTCAATCGCCTTGTTGAAATGAATGATTGCAGAACTCCACTCGCTGTTTTTTGAAGCAACATATCCTTTGTTGAATTCTACACCGCTTGCGCTGTTATCTTTCTTGTTTTCCCTGCCACATCCCCCAAGTGTAAGAATCAAGATAGCAACAATAAAACAGCTTAATCTACTCATATTTCACCTTGACCAAAGTGGAGCTAACCAATGCTTAAGCTAGGTTGGATTAAAAGGTAAGTCTAGTTAAAACCCAATCTTTTGGACTAATTCAGGTTTCAATCTTCCTAAGAATAAAAGGTGATGTTACTTGGGGTGGAAGCAATCAAGGAACCAAGACAATTCTGGGCGATGGATTTTTGCCTGCAGCAAGGTCTGCCAGGGCAATGCGGATATCCGCAAGCGGCTTAGATTCGACCAAGACTTTGGCTTTGCCTTGATGATGATATTCCAAGACTTCTTTAAGGGTGGAAATCGGGCCGACATGGGAACCCAAAATCCGAATCCCCCGGGTGACTAATTCAAACCAAGGTAGAGGCAACTCCTTGTTTTTGCCCAATCCCACCAATGCAACGGTTCCTCCATTCTTTAATGCGCTTATTGAATCTGTAACCGCCTTTGGGTCTGCAGCAAATACAGCAGCGGCGTCAGCTAATGGTTTGGAATTGAGCGAATGCCATTCTTCGGGTGAATAAGTTTCCGCGCCAAAACTTTTTGCCTGGGCTAAGCGAATAGGTGATGGATCGATGGCAATAATTCTGCTGAAGAATTCTTTCGCATACTGGATTGCAAGATGGCCCACTCCTCCCGTACCCATGATTACAAGTGTTTGATTTACTTTTGATCGTAATTGTTTGATGGTTTCGAAAGCGGTAAGGCCTGCACATGCCAAGGGTGCGGCCTGCACCGGGTCGATATCTTTTGGCAGAGGAATGATGTAACGAAAATCCGCAGCAGTAAATTCAGCATGGGTGCCGGGAATGACATAACCCGTGTTGAATTGCTTGTCGCAATAGTTTTCATTTCCAGAGGAACAGAACGGGCAGGTTCTGCAGGTTCTGCCTATCCATGGGATGAGAACTTTTTGATCAAGGGTAAAGCCCGTCACTTTCGCCCCTAAACCTTCGATTACTCCAACGCCCTCATGACCAGGAATTAATGGAAGAACAGGTTTTTTATCCCATGAACCATTGATAGCGTGAAGATCGGTATGGCATATGCCGGATGCGAGGATGCGAACCAGAACCTGATTAGGCTTGGGTTCTGGAACGGGCAGATCTTCCAATTGAATACCTAGTGCAAAATCTCTTAATACCGCTGCCCGCATGGTGCGCATAAGCTTGTTCTTCCTTTATGCAGGTTGCTGCTGGCTGAGGCAGTGCAGCGTGCCAAGCCCCAATACCAGATCCACGCTGTGGATACCGATAATCTTACGGGTCGGGAACAATTGGGAAAGCAGGTTTAATGCAACCCGATCATTTGGATCGTTGAAAGTTGGAACAAGCACGATGCCGTTGGCTATGTAAAAGTTGGCATAACTGGCGGGCAGTCGTTGGCCGGCAAAAACAACAGGTGCGGGCATGGGAAGTTCGAAAACTTGCAACTTGTTTCCCTGGGCATCGGTCATGGATTTAAGTCTTGCAAGATTATCCTTCAAGGGTTCATGGTTGATATCGGATTTGTTTTCTTCGATCATGGTGATGACTTTTCCGGGTGCGATAAATCTTGCAAGGTCATCAACATGCCCATGGGTGTCATCACCCGCGATGCCATTGCCCAGCCAGAGAACTTTTTTAACGCCCAGATAGTTTGCTAAGAAAGTTTCATAATCTTGTTTGGTGAAGCCCGGGTTTCTTTCCTGGATTTTAGAAAGCAGGCATTCTTCCGTGGTCAGGAGGGTGCCTTGGCCATCGACATCAATACTGCCACCCTCGAGGATCGGTCGGGTGTTGTTATATTTGGGGTTCCAGAGTGGTAAATTAAGATTGGCAGCGACAAGCTTGGGGATGTCGTCATCGAAATTAAAATTGTCGTACTTGGCCCAGGCATTGAACCCTAAATTGAGTATGGTTTTATTGCCATGCTTGTCTTTAAGGAAGATGGGGCCGTAGTCGCGAATCCAAGAGCGATTGGTGGGCGCTATAATAAAAGTAATGTTATGAAGGTTGGCGCCTGCCTCAAATAGGAGGTGGGAAATGGTATCTGCAAAATTTTGGTCGGGAACAATGATTCTAACAAGTTCAACTGCAGCGAGATTTTTGGCAATTTCGCAATAGACAAAGGGAATGGAGGGGAATTTTCCGGGCCAATCGCTAAGTTCATGGGGCCAGGCAAGCCATGTTGCGGTATGTTCTTCCCACTCCGCAGGCATTCTAAATCCTAGCCCAGTAAGATCTTCGGTTGAATTTCCCATCACCCCTGACTCCTATAAAATTGATTCTTTTGAAAAAGAAAATAGTTCTTGGGAACATTTAAGTGCGATATTAAGATATTTTCCTATAAACTAATAGATCTTAGGAATTTCATTGTCGCAAGGGTTAATCATGTATTTGGATAAGAAGAACGAATTGGCAAAAGCCAGTTTCTCTTTAAATGATGAATTCCGCCCTTTTTCTTTGATGGGTAACCGTCATCTTCAGACTTTGTTGGGCTCGCTCACGGATAAAACCCCCCCAGAATTTCCCTCGAAGGAAGTAATTGTTCCAGTAAGTGATGGCGATTCGATTCTGGTTTTGGATAGCAAACCTGTTACATGGGTCCCGGGAAAGCCCATGGTGATCTTGGTGCATGGTTTATCTGGAAGCCATAGATCCAGCCATGTGGTAAGGGTGGGCGATCGATTGTACAAGCGTGGTTGCAGGGTGATTCGGATAAATCAACGAGGCGCTGGGCCTGGTTTACATCTTGCCAGATTGTCTTACCATGCGGGCCGTTCGGATGATATTCGCAAGGTGATGGAGTTTTTCCAAAACGTGGTCGATCCATCCCCCATATTTTTACTGGGATTTTCGCTGGGTGGAAACCTGATATTAAAAACCGCGGGTGAGCCAGGCGATTTGCATGGACTTGCAGGGGTTGCAGCAATGGGGCCCCCCATCAATCTGATGCAATGTTCAGAATTGATAGGAAAGCAGGAAAACCGGATCTATGAAAGTCATTTTTTATTCTATCTGATGCAGGAAGCAAAAAAACGACAGCGCTATTTTCCTGATCTACCACCGTTGAAATTCCCTTCCAACATGTCGATCCGCCTTTTTGATGAACACTACACCGCACCCCGTGCGGGATACGATTGCGCAGAACATTATTACGAGGAATGCTCATCCGAAAGATTCATCAAAAACATTAATGTACCAACCCTGATACTTACTTCACGGGATGATCCGTTCATCTCCGTTGGGCCGTTTGAAAAGCTGGATGCCCCTGATTGCGTTGCTATTTCCATTCAAAATCGGGGCGGTCATCTCGGATTTTTGGGATCGGATGGCAGGGGTGGGATTCGCTGGGGTGAATCAAAATTAGTTCAATGGATAGATCAGCATCTATAAAATTCTTTTTAAGATGGCTTGGGCCCCGCATTATAAACTTCCACCGCAACCTTCCCTGCAAACTTTTTAAAATTCGCTTCGAATAAACCGGAAAGCTTCCTTGCACTTTCAAGGTAATCATCACGGTTAACCCATGCCAGCATCGGATTGAGCATTTCTTTTTCCACACCCGGGCATACCGTGGGAATCTCAAGCCCAAAGCAGGAATCTTTCCTGAAAGTAAGTGAATCGAAGCTACCATGCAGCACGCCCGATAATAATGCCCTGGTCACCTCAATCGGAAAACGGTGGCCCACCCCAGGTTTACCACCTCTCCAGCCGGTGTTGATAAGCCAGACTTTGCAATGATGGAACTGCAGTTTCTTTTGCAGCAAACCTGCATAAATCGAAGAATGCCTTGGCATGAAAGGCGCACCAAAGCATGAACTGAAAGTGGCAGAGGGTTCATTGACGCCCTGTTCGGTGCCAGCAACCTTGGCGGTGTAGCCTGAAAGGAAATGATACATGGCTTGAAATTCGTTCAGCCTGCTAAGCGGAGGGAGAACACCAAAGGCATCGCAGGTAAGAAAAAAGATATTTTTAGGATGTCCTCCCATGGAATCTGGACAGATATCGCGAACCATATCGATGGGGTAGGCGCCCCGGGTGTTTTCGGTTAACGAGGCATCGAAGAAATCGGGGATCCGGGTTTTTTCATCGAGGGGAACATTTTCAAGCAGGGATCCAAATTGAAGCGCATCGAAAATATGTGGCTCCGCCTTGGGAGAAAGCTTGATGGTCTTGGCGTAACACCCGCCTTCGAAATTAAATATTCCCGTATCCGACCAACCATGCTCATCATCCCCGATAAGAAGCCGTTCGGGGTCTGCAGAAAGAGTGGTTTTGCCTGTACCCGACAAACCAAATAACAACGCGACATCGCCTTCCCTGCCCATTGTTGAAGCGCAATGCATGGGGAACACTTCGTGTTCTGGCAGGATGAAATTAAGAAAGCTAAAGACAGCCTTTTTGATTTCTCCCGCGTAGGAAGTTCCAGAAATGACAACCAGATTTCTCGTGAGATCGAGGACTATGTTGGTTTTCGTTGCATGGGTATCAACAAGAATAGTCAGGGTTTTTCCCTTGAAGTTTTTGATGGGCTTGCGAAACATGCAGCGGGCGAACAAATTGTGCCATGCCAAATCTGCGATTACATTTACCCCTATGGCGTGTTTGTTATCCGCGCAGGCAGATCCCGCCATCATGAATATTTCCTTCGAAGCAAGCGTTTTTATGGTCGCAGAAAATAGCGAATCAAAATCAGCGGGGCTCATGGGCTGATTGATCGTACCCCATTCAATTGCGGCACTTACTGATGGATCATCGACCAAATAACGGTCTTTTGGAGATCTTCCGGTGTGTGTTCCTGTTTTTACTGAAAAGGAGCCCCGATTACTAAGCTGGCCTTCGTTGCGTCGAAGGGCAATTTCAATAAGGGCCGCACTGCTGTTTAAAGATTTACAATTGGGTGACTTTATTAAAGATTCGATCATTTCTTGATGATTCATTAAAATAAACTCCTTTTATCAAGCGCAGTAAGGTAAAAATAATGAAGTAAATATTAAAGGATTAAAAGTAATTGCTCTGTAATTGTAGTGAGAAAACATGAATAATGAAATCTTTTCTTTATGGGTTAAAGCATAATGCGAGCGCATGTACTTGAATACTTTTTGAAGGGGATATTTCTAGGGTTGGCGATTTATGGAGCGCTTCAAGTGGGAAGTGCGGAAAACCCCACCCTTTCAACATTTCTCACATTGAATGGTATTGCCTGGGGTGGCTTGTTTCTGGCTTTTATTGCAGGGGTGATCTCGCAACGAGCCCAGTTAAAAGTCGGGCTTAAAAACCCCGCAGCTTTCATACTTTTTCTCGTTCTCGAAAACTCAAGCAAGATATTTGATGGGATACTTCTGGGCACCGCCCTTGGCGTTTTTTTTGCAGTGCCTTCAGATTCCAAATTGTTGATTTCCTGCGTGGGGCTTGGCGGGGCCCTGGGCCTAAGCTTCTTTAGCGTTAGAAAAGTAAAAGTTCCAAATGTCAGGCTGGGGATTATTTTTGCCGTCGCAACAAGCTTGTGTGCTGCGATCGCTTATTTCCTGGGAGCAACGCCCTGGAATGAAAACCCAATCTTTCTGCCACATCCGCAGTTGTTTTCAATGCAATTGATCGCTTTTCTTCCTTTGTTTTACATCCTGACTTTTTGTGGCTTGGCGGAAGAATCAGAAATCGAAATCGGGGCTTTCAGCTCGTTGCTGGGCCTTGCACTTGGTATCCTAACCATGGATCATGTTCCTTTACGAACCCTGGGGTTCCTTGCACCGATAGTTTTATTTTTTGTCTACACCATGCGAATACTACCAGCCCTAAGAATTCTGAAGCATGTTTTTCGAGGCATGAGCTTTGCCAAGCTCGGCCAGCAAAAAAATGCCCTTATGGCTTTCAAAAGAGCCCTGCAACTTGATCCGCAAAATAATCTCGCACGCAATAACTACTGGAAACTTCATGCTGATCTAGATCCCATCAAACTCGAGACCGATCCAGATACCATGGCACTGGTTGATTGTGATCTTTGCCTCGACCGTGTTGAATCCCTGCTTGTCTCTGGCAAGCCCAGTGATGAAAAAGTCGCAGAAGCCTTAAGGCTGCTTTCCCTGGTTGAAAAACTCAAGCCTTCACTCGATTATGGCACCCGCTATTGGAGGGCCGTGCTTGCCCTGCATGATAAAAACTTTGTTGGGGCTGGGGTTTTACTTCTTAAAAACCTTAATAATTATCATGTTTCAGATGACCAATTAGCGGGAAAGTATCTGTATGCTTCATGGTCTTTGGCCTTGGCCGGGCACCCTGAAATGAAATCCCGGGTTGGCTTTCCACTGCTTGCTGATGCTGCGCTTAAAATGAATGCCATAGCCGCGGTTGAAAGGCATATTGCCCATGAAACCGATGACCAGGTGGCATGGGGCATCAAGCGATTCTTGTATTCAGACCTGACAAGTTCTGTCTTTTTTCAAAACCCGCCACGCAGCATGGCAGACTTCGACTTTATGTTTGTCAAGGATCTTGGGCTTGCACTTTTGGAACAGAAAAAAGAACTGGCACGGGGTGCGGAATATCTCGATATCGCCGTATCGGGGTTGCCCCAGCATGCACCATTTTTAATGGTCCAGGTTGGAAAATCCTTCGCCCAGCAGGGGCTTGAGGCAGAAGCGGAAAGCTACTTTGAAAAAGCTGTCGCCATGGGGCGTAAAACTGGTCAAAAAAACCTGCAGGATCAGGATCGACTGGCTTACTTCTCCGCGTTAAAGTTTCTTGCGGATTCTTATTTGCATCGCAAGGAAACCGAAAAAGCGATTGAATATTATCATTTGTTTGCACAGTTTGAGCGAAGTGGCGTTGAAACATTGCGCACGCTCGCAACCTTGCATGAAGAAAAAGGCGAGGCCCTTGCTGCACTTCGAGCCGTCGAACAAGCACTCATTTATCAACCCGATGAAAAAGACCTCATCGCACGCAAAGATCGATATCTTTATTCAATCACCGTGGAAGAGCTTATTGCAAACAAAGAACTTCTAGCCAAGGGTTTCGATGTTGATTATTGCATGAAAAGGGCCAAAGGCATCCTTGATAGCAAGCTCGATGGGCCTGATTGGATTGACGTTGCAAGGCATCTTGCAAACTTGGCGATGGTATTTACTCCCGAAAGTATCCAAGCAAGAACTTTGTATGCCAGGGCATTGTTAAGGCATGGTGATCGTACCGAAGCGAAGGAAATACTTGAAAAGGTTCGAGAGCCCAGGCCTGAAAGTTTTTCGAGCAGTGATGATGAAGATTCCTGGTATGGCGCATGCCAGTTACTCGGTGATATTTACATGGAAATCGATGAATATGAGAAGGCCGTTGCGTGTTTTCAAGATTTTAAAAAGAGCCCAAAGAGTGGCGCGAGGACCTGGCTTAAATTGGGTGTTGCCCTCGAGAAATTAAACGACACGAAAAAGGCCATTGCCTGCTACGAACAGGCTACAGCATACGAAGGCAATCCGTTTGCCAGGGAAGCACAAGAAGCCCTGTACCGGTTAAAGTAAGGGCTTCCTAAAGTGTTTCGAAAATAAGATTACTTGGATTTCTTAGTTGCAGCAGCAGCAGGTTTCTTGCTGGCAGGCTTTGCATTTTCAGTTGCAAACTGGCATTCCTTGGCCAATGGGCACGCAGCGCAGTTGGGCTGTTTTTCGTGGCAATATTCCATGCCTACGGTGCTGATAAGGTCGGTGAATTCAACACCTTTGGACTTGGGAATCAGATGTTCCAGGGTGTTTCGGATTTCTACCACCTGCTCTTGGGTCTTTTCAATCAGCCCCAGCCTCTTTGAAACCCGGAGGGTTGGTGGATCGATGGGGATGGCATGGCCACCCAAGGCCCGCTGGGTCACCCAGGCGCCAAGATAATCGTTTGAAACCTGATAGCGGGAAAGATGCTTGGTGGCTTGTTTCAAACCTTTTTTATGCAGAAATTCTAATTCAAAGGAGTAGGTTGTCTCGAAAAGTTCCTGAAGAAAACCAATCACCCTATTGGCCCGGTCAACCGGTCTGGTCATCCCTCGAAAACACTCTTCCAGTTCGCGTACCGAGCTTACTCGAAGTTCGTTCCAGTCAAAGAATTGTGCGGTAAGTTTCTGATATACATCGTCGGCCTGCTCTTTGCTCGAGCCTTCCCTGCAAATGGAATAAATAACTTGTTCCATTACAGGAAGTTCTTGCTGCTCTTGCGAGACAGATTTCTTGACCTTTGAAAAAAGAACGGTAACAATTTTCTGCTTGTTGACTGTCGTCGCCATATCTTTCACAACTCCAAAGAGTCAGGCGTAAGAGCCAGGAAACCAATTCCCCTGTCTCTCTGTCCGGGATCTATTATTCCTTGACTACTTCTGATGGATCGCCATCAGAATCCTCTTGCTCAATATCTTCTTCGTCTTCAACATCTTCTTCCACTTGATCAGAATCAGAAAGCTTGGAAGGATTGCTTAGGGCTTCCTGAATGAGCCTGCTTATTTCAAGGCTTTTCTTAATACCTTGGTCGAGTACGAAATTCAGAACGGGAAGAAATCTGGTTTTCATCCTATCAGCTAATTGAGATTGGACAAACCCAGCAGCGCCATTAAGCGCACGAAGCGTTTCTTTCTGGTGTTCTTCATCGCCCATGATAGAAACATAAACCTTGGCGTGCTGAAGGTCGCCAGAAACTTCCGCGCGTAAAACAGTGACCATACTGATTCTTGGGTCACTCATTTTAAATAAAATGGTTTCGCTTGCGACTTCTCGTATGACTTCAGCAATTCTAGCAATTCGATGCGTTTTCATTAATTTTCTTTGACAGTTAGTATATTTCCGTAGTCTGGTCAACAAATTCAGCAATGGGATGCATTCGTAATGCCTGTGCGATCTTTTCCAAACCATTGCGCACATGTTGCGATTCGTTTCCAACCATCGCGATCCCAAGCACGATCATCTGCCTGTTTTCCTGCTCATCAATCTCTGCAACCGAAACATTAAAGTTGTTTTTGAGTTTATCCCTGATGCTGTTAAGCACCTGCCTTTTATCTTTTAGACTATGCGATTCCCTGACTATCATCCGGACCCGCATTGCCCCGACATACATGTCTTCCATGCTGATTCCCTTAGAATCAGGAAAGGGTTCTAAGAACCTGTTCGACCTTGTAAGCTTCGATCACATCATCAACTTTAATGTCGTCATAGTTCAGGATCTTAATACCACACTCGAAGCCTTCACGCACTTCGCGAACATCTTCCTTGAAGCGTTTAAGCGATTCGAGACCGACGTTTTTATCAGGCGGCGGGTATATCACCACACCATTTCTGATCAGCCTTACCTTTGCAGATCGTTCGATGGTGCCCTGGGTCACATAGCAACCCGCGATGGTACCAACCCTGCTGATTTTGAAGCAATCGCGCACCACAGCCCTGCCAAGGTGAATTATATCTTCGCGTGGTTTAAGTTTTCCTTCCAAGGCGTTTCGAACATCTTCTGCAAGTTTATAGATGATGTTGTACTGCCTGATTTGAATCCCTTTTTCCTCAGCAAGTGCCCTGGCACGATCATCTGGAACTGAGTTAAACCCTACTATGATTGTATCGTCAGGTGATGCGAGCGCAAGCTGAACATCACTCTCGGTAATACCACCCACGCCGGTGTGCAGTACCCGTACCGCAACTTCTTCATGGGTCAGTTTTTCAAGTTCTTTTCGGATGGCTTCGATGGAGCCTCGGAAATCCGCCTTCAAAATAACTTTGAGTTCGGTGACTTTATTGAGAGACAAAGTCTCTAGTGTCATGGGTGAGCGCTTGTAGATATTTGATTCCAAGGCGCGCATTTTTCGCTTCTCGGCTATTTCACGAGCTTCTGCAAGATCTGAGATCACCACGAAAGTATCATCAGCGTTAGGCAGTTCATCAAGCCCGGTGATTTTACATGGAATGCTGGGCCCTGCCTGTGAAATCGGCTTGCCCATATCGTCGTACATCATGCGCACCCGGCCGTATCCAGATCCGCAAAGGATGACATCGCCCTTTTTCAGGGTTCCATCCTGCACGATAACCGTGGCAAACACGCCTTCGCCTTCGCTGACATTTGCCTCCAAACAAACACCTTTGGCGGTCTTGTTTGGGTTGGCTTTAAACTCTTCAACTTCTGCAACAAGTGAAATATTGTCTAACAGTTCGTTGATGCCCTTGCCGGTGGCCGCACTCGTTTGCACGAACTGAACATCACCACCCATGGTATCGGGGATCAGGCCCTGGCCGTATAATTGCTGTTCGGTTTTGCGCAGGTTGGCATTGGGAAGATCAGTCTTGTTGATTGCGACAATGATTTTGACATTGGCAGCCTTCGCATGACTGATGGCTTCTTCTGTTTGGGGCATTACACCATCGTCTGCTGCAACCACGATGACTGCGATGTCGGTGACGTTTGCACCACGGGCACGCATTTTTGTAAACGCTTCATGGCCTGGAGTATCAAGGAAGGTAATGGGTTTACCATTATGTTCCACGCGCCATGCACGAATACACTGGGTGATACCGCCAGCCTCGGAGGCTGCAATTTCGCTTTTACGTATTTTGTCAAGAAGCGAGGTTTTACCATGGTCAACATGACCCATGATGGTGACGATGGGTGCCCTTAGGATTAAATCTTCGGGAGCATTATCCTTGCTGGAATCAGAAATGATCTTTTCTTCGAGATCTTCCTTGCGCTTGATTTCCAATTCGCAGCCTGTTTCCAATGCGATGGTGGCAGCGTAATCAGGTTCGACAATGGAATTGATGTTCAGCCCAGTTGCAAGGCCAGCGCCCATGAGCTTCATCAGCAATTCGCCAGATTTTATACCCAACGCCTCGGATAATGCCCGCACTGTGATGGGCACTTCCACTGGTACTTTGCCTTTGCGAGGTTGTGGACCTTTAAGGGTTTTCTGCCTGCGGCGTTCGCGCACAATCCGCTGTTGTTCCAATTCATCCTGATCGAGCAACCCGGATAGGCTGGTGACCCTTGGAATGGTTACATCGTTCTTTTTGCGAACTTCCCGTTCGCGATGGCGGTCAGACCTGCCAGCAACGCCACCTGGGCGCTTGCCACCACCTTTGGATTTGCCTTTGCCATCTTCATCTTCTTCATCGAAGGGAATGACGGGAACTTGGGGCTGGGGAATACCGGCTTGTTGATTAAGGGCAACCTGACGCTTGATATCTTCAAAGCGTATGGGGCCGCCACCTTTGCCTACCAAGTCTTTGGGGATTTCGCCGATTTTGCGTGGCCCCGTTGGAACAGGAGGCAGCTTCTTTTCTTCGACTGGCTTTGGCTTGAGAACAGGAGGCGTTGCGAAATGCACCGAAGTCGGCCTCTGTGGGGTTCTGGCCTTCAATCTTCGTAAGCCTGGATCGCCAGCACCCGGCCTTGGGGCTGCATCCAAATTGCGCATGCGCATGTTTCGAACTGCAGGGACCGAAGAAATAGGTGCATCTTTGACCACTGCAACTTCAGCAGCCGGTGCTTCTTCAGGGGTAACTGGAGTAGGTTCTGCTATGGCAACGGGTTCTTCAGCAGGCACTTCGACTTTGGGTGCTGGAACCGTGGGTTCGGGGGTTTTTGTGGCAGGTTCAGCAACCTTGGGAGCTTTTGCAGTTGCTGGTTCTTTTTTAATCGCAGCAGGTTTTGCAATGGTCGGAGGCTTGGTCGGGGCTATGACTGTGGGGGCAGCGCTTACGGGCACCGATGGCGTGGTTGCTCCACTCGCAGCAATTCCAGCGGTGTTTAATCCGCCCTTGCTGATTATGGTTTCAACCTGTTCACGCTGGGCAGGTTCAAGGCTGCTGAGTTGATTTTTTATATCGAATCCCAGCCTGTGACAAAGAGCAATCAAATCTTTGCAATCAACATCCAACTCTTTGGCCAGAACATAGATTCGAATTTTTTCTTTTTGCAAGCTTGGCTCCAGTACCTCTTCTAAAAAACCCCCGCAAATGCATTCAAATGAATGTCATATACACTATTCTAACGCAATAAAACCCGTTGAAAAGGTGAGTCGGTTAATGTTCGTGGAACAAATTCGCCAACACTTTTGCCCTTTTCTCTACTCTTTAACAACGTCTTCGCCATCCTTGGCAACTGTTTCACCCTCGGCAACCTGAGCTTTGGGCTCTTCTGCCTCATTTGAACCAGTTGAAAACAAACTCTCAAATTCTGATAGTTTTGGCTTTGGAGCAGGAGCAGGAACTGCATCCTCTTCGTCGCCTTCTTCCTTGGATGCATTTATTTCTTGCTGGGCCAATTTTTCTTGTTCGACTTGTTCTGCAGCTTCTTCTGCAAAAGCCACCAAGTCTTCGGCCTGCCCTTCGGTTAAGCCGGTCATTTCGGCCAACTGGGCGGGTTCCATGTAGGTGATGTCTTCGTAGGAAAGGAAACCCTCTTCGATGAATCCTTCCACCATTTCCGAGGTGACATTAGGCAGCAAACTGAACCAGCCTTCGGCCTTTTCGATAACAACATTAAGTTCATCATGGGTCATGATGTCGATATCCCAGCCCACCAGTTTGGAAGCAAGCCTTACGTTCTGGCCTCGTCTTCCGATTGCCAGCGAAAGCTGATCGTCCTTAACAAGTACAATCGCCCGGCCTAACTTAGGGTAAAGGAATACCTCCTCCACAACCGCAGGCTGCAGGGCATAAGGAATAAGAACCTGAAGCGAATCGTTCCAGCGAACGATATCAATTCTTTCGCCACCAAGTTCATCCACAATGTTTTTAATTCTGCTTCCACGAACACCCACGCAGGCGCCCACGCAGTCGACTTTCGTATCGATGCTGGTTACGGCAACCTTGCTGCGATAGCCAGCTTCGCGGGAGACAGCTTTAATTTCGATGGTACGATCACCAATTTCAGGTATTTCGTTTTCGAACAACCTGCGTACAAAATCGGGATGGGTTCTGGAAAGTACAATTCGAACCCGGTGCCCAACTCTGCGAACTTCAAGGATAACCGCCTTGACTCGTTCGCCAACATGGTGGGTTTCGCCAGGGATTTGCTCGCTGCGTGGCAGAAGCGCTTCAACCTTGCCCAAGGAGATGGTGGCTGCGCCTTTTTCAAGTCGCGTGACAACACCTTGCAATTGATCGCCTTTTTGCGCGTTGTACTCGTTAAAGACCTGTTCGCTTTCGGCTTCTCGAAAGTTTTGAATCATAAGCTGCTTGGCGGATTGGGCTGCAATTCTACCCACGGTTTCAGGTGATAAAATCTCATCCTTGTAGCGTGCGCTGATGTTGCCGTTTTGCCTGTCAATGCTTACATGAATATCTTCTTCTTTGATTTCATCGGGGTCGATTTCAGGAATCGGAGGCAAGCCTGTGGAGTCTGGAATGACTTCGACTTTTTCTTTTTTCTTTGTTTTTTTAGGTTTGGCTGCAGCTTGTGTGGTGATTTGCCATTTGGTAATGGCAAGACGCAAAGCTTTTTCAATGCTGGTGAATATTAGCTCGCGAGGAATATTTTTTTCCCTGTTAAGCAAATCAACGCCTCGAATTAGATCCTGGCCATTCATCCTGACTCTCCGCAAAAATCGATTTAAACCGCATATAAAAAAAAAGAGTGGGAATAACCCCACCCGGAAGTAAATGCAGGCCGGTTACCTACATTTTCAGTGAATTAACTTTTTAAGGAGTTATCACTTTTAAAGCCCTGAGAATTACTCCGGCTTACCGTTTGGTGTGTCAAATGAATACAAAGACTAATCCTGTACTCAAGTACACAATGTTATTTTCACGGGTTATGGGTCGATAGGCAAGCGTAATCCATGAAAAAAAGCGACATAATTGTTGAGAATTGATAATAAATCCGGTTTTAGAACCGATTAAGGGGGGAATTGTGATGCAAAAAAAACTGTTCTATTTTGTGGATTTGATCAAACTCCAGCATACGCTTTTTGCCCTACCTTTTGCGCTAATATCAGCACTTCTTGCTTGGAAAATGACCGATACCTTTCATTGGATTCAACTGTTGGGGATCGTTGCATGCATGGTAACTGCCAGAAGTGCTGCAATGGCCTTTAACCGTTTAATAGACAGCACTTACGATGCTGAAAACCCCAGAACAGCTTCCAGACATATTCCTGCAGGATTACTGAATAAAACACAAGTCATTGCGTTTGTATTAACCAGTTCGATAGCTTTTTTTGCCTCCTGTTCACTGTTTTTGCTCATAAATAACATATGGCCCCTGGTGTTTGCATTGCCTGTACTGTTGTTCCTACTCTCCTACTCCTATGCCAAGCGCTTTACTGCTTTTTGTCATTTTTGGCTTGGCTTGGCGCTTGCCCTTTCGCCTTTGGGCGCTTGGGTGGCAATTCGAGGCATGGCATGGCATGAATCCCCCATTCCTCTCATGTTAACAGGGGCGGTATTTTTCTGGGTATCGGGGTTTGACATGCTTTATGCATGCCAAGACGAGGCTTTCGATAAGTCGAAGGGGTTGTTTAGCATTCCTGCAAAAATCGGAATTCGCAATACGCTAAGGCTGGCGTTTGTGTGCCATCTTGTGATGCTGTGTTTCTTGCTGGGTTTTTACTGGCTGGCATCGCCCCCGTTGGGCGTTATTTATCTTGCGGGCGTTGGGTTTGTTTCCTGCCTTGTGCTATATCAACACGCCTTGGTGAACGAAAAAGATCTCTCCAGGGTGAACCAGGCTTTTTTCAATGTTAATGCGGTGATCAGCGTGGGCTTAATGCTGGTCGTGATGGCTCAAATTTATCTGGTTTAACTTGTTCAGTGTAAAACCTTTTCATCCCTTGGTGGTTGCAACTTTTCCTGAACGCAATGCCATGTTTGCAAGGTGAGCAGCGGCAGCAGCGTGAACCCCTGCCTCCACGGGAGTGCTCGGGTCTTTGCGTAATCTCATTGCGCTGACCCAATCTTCGAGGTGAAGCTTTTCGCCATCGGGCTTGTCATAGAAGTCCGCACCACGCCTACCCACTCCAAGGATCAATTCTTCGGCTTTGATTTTTCGGTTCCAATCCGGGATGATTTGGAAGCACCCCCGATCAACATAAATAGTACCCTCGGTTCCCATGAATTCGATTCTTGCGCCATGCCTTGCATTCGAGAACCCCCCTTCAAAAAACATTTGGATACCATCTTTGTATTCAAGGATGGTTTGCACCATATCGGGAGTTTCCCAGATGCCCTTGGCGTTGACCATGGTGCCAAGGCTTGCAGCATTCAAAGGCGATTCAAGATTTAGAACCCAGTGCGCAACATCAACCCAATGAACCATAAGGTCGGTGAAGATGCCCCCGCCGAAATCCCAGAACCAACGCCAGTTCCGCATTTTGTAATCATCAAATGGCTGGTCAGCGACATTGCCTAGAAAGGCTTTCCAATTAACATTGGAGGCATTGGTGGTGGGGTCTCCTTTTTTGATCCTGTCGGAATTTCTGTTCCAGCTCATGTGTACCCGATAGACTTTTCCAATCTTACCTTGAGCAACAGCTTCCTTGGCTTTTTTGATGTGTTCCATGCTGCGCTGCTGGGTTCCGATTTGAACCACTTGTTTGGATTTGCGCACCGCCTGGATAACCTTTTCCCCTTCTTCCAAACTATGCGTTAAAGGCTTTTCAACGTAGACATCCTTGCCTGCAGCAACTGCATCAATGGTCATGGGAACATGCCAGTGATCAGGCGATCCGATCAATACCGCATCGATGTTTTTATCTTCAAGAAGCTTGCGGTAATCTGCGAACATTGCAACTTTATCGCCTGTCATGGCCTTGGCTTGAGCCAGGGCATCTTGGCGGACATCTGAAATCGCAACGATGCTTGTGTTGGGAATCGTGAGAAGTGATTTCATCAGGGTTCTGCATCTGCCACCAGTACCTATACAACCGATGCGAATGGTTTCAGAAGGTGCTGCATGAAGAATAGTTCCCGCAGCAAGTGAGACGCCAAGGGTTTCAAGTGCGGTTCTGCGAGTAATGTTGTTCAACATAATCATGGTACCTTGAAGGTGATTAATTCTTAATCGGTAGGGAATCAACTTACACTACCTTGAGTTGGTTGATAAGAAAAAAATTGGAAGGAAGCTGTTATCAACCCTTGGGCTGATTAGTTGTGAAAGCAGGCTGAACCAAGTGGAAGAACAGATCAGTTCTTGAGAAACTAATTTTGGAATGGAATCGAAGAGGCCAGAGAGGAAGCGAAAGTGAAGGAATAAAAAAGCCCTGCATCCAGAAGAATGCAGGGCTTTATAATGAGGTAGTCGGGGAGACAGGATTCGAACCTGCGACTTCTTGGTCCCAAACCAAGCGCTCTAGCCAAGCTGAGCTACACCCCGTGTATAGATGTTTTACCAATCTTAGGGCAGAATGGAAACCTCGATCTGGAAGGAATATGAAATCAGTTTGATTCTTTACCTGGACAATCTAGAGTTCCCAGTCGCACAAGGGCTGAAAAAGTGAGAAAAACCAAGGGTTTGTGAAGGTTGACAAGTCTTTCAAGTAAAAAAAGAAGATGGGTAGGGGTAATAAAAAAGGGAGCCATGTGTGTGACTCCCTTTAATAAAACCCTAGGAACCCTGAAATAGGGGCCTTAGGTTAGCGTTTGAAAAACTCGCATAGTTTTTCGAATTCGTCATTGTTATCGAAAGGTAAAACAATTTGCCCGCGCTCCTTGGCTTTCACTTTGATCTCGAGGCGCATACCAACCTTCTGGCACAGTTCCTCTTCCAGCAAGCGTACATGATTAGTTTTATGATTCGCTTTTTCCTCTCCGAGATCGGCTGTGTAATTGACAGAGGCATCCGCAGGATCTTCAGGTAATTGCCTGGTAAGGGATTCGGTTGCATGAACAGAAAGGCCCTTGGCAATGATTTCCTTGCAGATTTGAATTTGCCTGCCTTTATCGGTGATACCTTTTAAAACCTTGGCATGGCCTGTGGTAATCTGACAAACACGAATTGCCTCTTGCACTTCGGTTGCCAACTCTAATAACGCAACCAGATTGGTGATGGTGGTCCTAGCCATCCCAAGCCTTTTGGCAAGTTGTTCGTGGGTGACTTGGTAGCGATCGAGGTATTCTTTAAAGCCCTGTGCTTTTTCGATCGGGTTTAAATCAGACCTGTGGATGTTTTCAACGAGGGCGGCTTCGACCATTTCCTGATCATTGAATTCGACAACGTGAACAGGTACGGAAACAAGGCCCGCAGCACGGGAAGCCCGAAGCCTTCTTTCGCCTGCGATGAGTTGATATTTTCCATCTACCTGCCTGACCACCAATGGCTGCAAAACCCCATGGTTGCGGATGCTTTCTTCCAGGGTGGCAAGTTGATCGGGATCGAAGGTTTTTCTGGGTTGATTGGGATTGGTTTCGATTGAATCAACAGGCACTACATTTGATGAAGTGGTGGTGGTATACCCTTCATTGCCTGAATTAATTAGGGCATCAAGCCCTCTTCCCAAACGAGCTTTCTTATCCATGATTTAACTCCTGATACTTTAAAACGAACTCAACCAGGTGGCGGGATATAACCGCAGACTTAAATCAAGGCAATACGAATGTTCCATGTGGAGCTAAAATATAATCCGTCATCCCTGATTTTTAAGAAACTCAAAGCAAAGCTTTACTACCGCGAAGAGCGCAAAGAGACAAAATGCAAGTCTGGATTTATTGGCGGTATAAGAGTCTTGGTGTTGAGGATAGTTTTAAGAGGCAAAGAATTGCCACCAGGGTGTTTTGCGGGTTACCGAGCCATGGCAATCGTTTGGCTTCCTGAGGTGCCTCGGCTTGATTGCGCAAAGGTAAGCCAATGGCTTAGGATGTTCCATGTGGAACAATACCCACGGGGGATCAAGCCCACTGTTACTCACAATTTTCTTTGAGAGCCGGAAGTGTAAGCGACGGTATTTCAAGTGCCCGTTTTACTGTCACCCATTTTTCCTTCGCTTACGATTCAGGCTTGTAAAACAAGAACAAGAAAGGTTGTGCGTAAGAGTGGGGTATTAACCTTAGTTTTGAATCGATGTTCCATGTGGAACAATAAAAAAGCCCCGGGGATTAACCCGAGGCTTGAATGGATGTTCCATGTGGAACAAGGAACTAGTTGGTCTTTTTAGGGATGTCTGCCAGTTCTTCCTTAACTTCTGCGTAATGGCTGGGCTCCATTGTGAACGCTGCAGTTCCGCTGGTTGCGCCACGCAAATCGGTGGTGTAACCAAACAGTGCTGCCAAAGGAACTTGTGCGGTAATGGTAACGCGACCATTTGCACTCACGGAGTCGAGGATAAGACCACGACGACGGCTGATATCGCCTGTAAGTGCGCCCATGTATTTATCAGGGGCGACAACAGCGACCTTCATGATTGGCTCAAGAAGGGTGATGCCAGCCACGATTTGGGCATCGCGGAAATTTTCCCACCCAGCAAGGCGGAACGCATCCTGTGATGAATCCACATCGTGATACTTGCCATCCACCAAAGATGCCTGGATATCAACGCACTGGAAACCATACTTTGCGCCCTTGACCGTGCCTTGACGAATACCAGCTTCAACCGAAGGAATGTATTCCTTGGGAACAACACCACCAAAAACCTTGTCAAGGAAGTAGATGTTGTTTGGATCTGGCTTCTCATCAGCCTCTTCCATTTCTTTGTTCCATTCTTCGATATCTGTGGCAGTCAGCGGTTTGTATTCAACCGTGATAACCGCAAACTTACCGCGACCACCCGACTGCTTGATGTAGCGGGTTTCGTGCGTAAGCGCCTTCGATAAAGTTTGTCTGTAAGCAACCATGGGTTTGCCTACCGATACCTTTACGCCAGGGAAACGATGAAGCTTATCAACAGAAACTTCGAGGTGAAGTTCACCCATACCGGAGATGATCAACTGGTTGGTTTCAGGATCGGTATGAGCTTTTAAAGTTGGATCATCACGAACCAATCTTCCAAGGGCATCCGCAAGCTTGGTTTCATCCGTGGTCTTATCAGGAATCAGCGACTGGCTGATAACTGGTTTGGGGAACAAGATGGATTCAAGAGCAATGGGCTTTTCTGGCACGCAAAGCGTGTTACCCGTGTAGGTCTGTTTCAGACCGATCATGGCAACAATATCGCCAGGGCCGGCAACTTCTTTTTCAACGCGCTTGTTACCCATCATACGGTAGATACGGCCAATGCGTTCCTGCTTTGCGTTGGTCGTGTTTACAAGCGTATCGCCTGGGCTGCATTGCCCGGAGTAAATACGAACATAAACAAGATCCCCCGTTGAATCCGCAACGGTCTTGAAAGCCAAGCCGGAGAAGTGATCTTTTGGATCAGGGCTACGAAGTTCTTTTTCCTTGGTTTTTAAAACGATACCTTCGACTGGAGGCCTGTCTAAAGGTGAAGGAAGAAAATCAATAACTGCGTCAAGGAGTTGTTGAACACCGTGGAAAGTTTTGGAAGAGCCACACATGATAGGTGTGAACAAACCTTCGATGGTGCCCGTTCTAAGGGCTGCCTTAAGGAGTTCTTCAGGGATCTCTTTATCTTCCATCAACAATGCAGCCAGTTCATCGTTGGCGAGGGAAGCCATGTCCAACAATCTGGCCCTGTAATCCTGAGCTTCCTCGATGTGGGATTCTGGAATATCAACAAGATCATATTTGGTGTTGGTTTTGTCCAAAGCGTCACGGTGGATAAATTTCATCCGGATAAGGTCGATGATGCCTTTGAATTCGGTGTAAACACCGATAGGAAGGGTGCAGATGGCAGGCTTTGCACGAAGCTTTTCAACGATTTGCGAAACGCAATCGTAGAAGTCCGCACCTGTTCGATCCATCTTGTTGATGTAAGCAATACGTGGGACTTTGTATTTGTTTGCTTGAAACCATACGGTTTCAGACTGGACTTCAACGCCACCCACTGCACAAAAAACACCGACAGCGCCGTCTAGAACTCGAAGCGATCGTTCTACTTCAGCGGTAAAATCCACGTGGCCGGGAGTATCGATGATGTTGATTGTGTTATCACCCCAGTCGACTGAGACAGCGGCTGAGTTGATGGTGATACCCTTGGCGCGTTCGAGTGGATCAAAGTCGGTGGTTGTATCACCGGAGTCGACATCGCCAACTTTATGCTTGGTACCACTAAAATAAAGAATTCGCTCGGTGGTGGTGGTTTTACCTGCATCCACATGAGCGATAATACCGATGTTTCTGGTTTTTTCTAACATATTAGACCTTTACGAATTTGGAACCTTCACCATACAAAACTTGTCAATAAGCAACGATTTCAAAAGTTGCCTTGTATTTATGATATCAAATACACAAGATCCATGCCGATTTGTTAATCCAGCTTGGCGGGGGCTGAAAGCAAACTCAATCCCATACCTAAATCTAATGATTTGGTAAGGATATTGTCCATAAGACCTTTCAAACATTAAGTTCGGATTTACGCTGATTTTATCCTTAAGAATATCAGATGGCCTTCCGGGGCGAAAAATGGAAGGCACTTAAATCATTACAGCAATAGGACTAACAACGAATTCTTGAAAGATTTCGGGTTATTTTCCCTTGGCCCCATCCGCAGCTTTAAAGAATGTAAGAACTGTAGATTTCATTGACATTTTTAAAGATAATTCTTTCCCACCCTCCAAAATTATCTTTAATTTGTCTGAGTTTGGGTTCTCCTTGAAAATCTTTTCAGCAACCTCGACCGCCTCAGCAAAATCCTTGGTCAACAAGGCAGCGGCTTTGTTGAATGCGATTTCAAACTCGAATATTGGCCCGGGCTTGGCACTTGAAACAAGGGCATCGTTGATCAGAGTGAGGGATTTTTCCCCGCCTGCAAAAAGGATCACATCATTGGAAATTGCCAGATAACCTGGTTCAGAACCAAAGTTCTTGGCATCTGCAGGCTGGATTAAAATGTCAACTTTGTGAACATTTGTATTACCAGCCTTGGCGAAATCCAAGGAGAGCTTTTTCTTTTCTGAATCGGGCAGATCCTTATAGAGGAGTTTGATTACCTCCTCGATTTTCGCGCCTTCGTTTATTTTCATGGCGGTAAGAAATGCGAATTTCCCGTTCCCTGTATTTCTTACATCCATGACTGCATCCATGTTCCCAAGTTCAAGGGTGGGTGCGAGTGCCTTCGCCATCTTATCCATGGCATTCTTTTTGTTGGCATCTTTTTCATCAGCAATGCTCTTGTTGATTCCTTCCTGGAAAACTTTGAGGAAATCTTTTCTTGCAGTTGCGGGGATGACACTATTTAAATTCATGTGAATCACAGAATCTTTGCTGATCATGCCCGCGCCCATGCTTTTAGCAGCGCCCAGGCCAGCAATTGATTTGGCCAACTCGGTGCCATTCTTTCCCTTAAAGGAAAATCCAATTCCAAGGTCGCCTGCTTTGCGATCCATTTCAACTTTCATGGTTAAATCTTCGCCTTGGGTAAATACTTGAACAACGAATTGCAGCAGCATTTCGGAAATATCATTGCGAAGTTTTTCAAATGCAGGGCTTTCGCCTGGGATCTTTTTCTGCTTGGCTTCCGCGATTTGAAGCTCAATCTGGGGCACAATATTTTTAATGAGATCTTCAGGTAATCCTGCCAGATTCAGACTGATGGACATCACTCCGGTTTTTTCAGCAGTTAACAATTCTTTCGGAGAAAGCAACTTTTTGTCATTGATCCCTTTTTCATCCCTGATGGTTGCGCACATGTAACCATCCTTGAATTTAAAAAACATTGGGAAGGGGGAATTCGGAATGTTCATCACATAAATACCGTTCTCTCCCTTTTTTGGTTGCAGGTTTAATTTGCCCAACATCTCAACAAATGTTTTTTCATCAGCAATTGGAATAAGACCAACCACTTCGCTATCGATTAGATTTGGCCCGATGTTGCCATACAATCCGATGGGTTTTTCAGGATCAATCCCTTCAATACCCTTGGGCCCCGTAAGCCCTTTAAGCGAACCCTCGATCATCTTTGCTTGTTCTTTCATGCCCACGGATTCCGCAAGGAAGAAGGCGTTTTCTACAAGTCGATTGATCGGCTGGATACGTAAAACAACCCCGGGAGTTGGCGTCGAAGTCTGGGCATTCACGGGAAATATAACGCCAAAGAAGGCAATAATTACAGCGAATATTGTGGTTTTTTGAAAAGTCCTAAGCAACATAATGGCCCCCATAGGGATGGTCTGGTTGAGAAAATAATCGGTTCACCCAATGAAGGTTAACTATTTTGACATTTTCTGCCAATAGCTACATTTTTCTTCCTTGCAATTCTTAGCTACGCTAACATTCCTTCATCCGCTGATATTTCCTCAAAGAATTTAGGATGAACAAACATGAACACCCGACTTCCAATTTTTCTTTTGCTATCTGCAATGGCTTTTTCAGGATTGGCAAACAATGGTTATGCCCAAGCAAAAACCCCCACGATCGTGAATCGCGAAAAAGAAGGTAAACTCGATTTTAAAATCGGTGACAAAGTGGTTACCACCTATAACTATGGACCCTCCGTTGCCAAACCTTACTTCTGGCCTGTGATTACACTCGGCGAAAACCGCGTAACCAGGGATTGGCCAATGCTACAAGATTCACCCGAGGCCAAAGATCACAAACACCAAAAATCAGTTTGGTTCTGTCATGGCGATGTTATTCCTGAAGGCATCGAACTCAAACAGAAAACCAAAGGTGTTACTGGCGTCGATTTCTGGAGCGAGGAAACTAACTTTGGCAAAATCGTTTGTGTTAAAGTGGGCAAAATAGAGGGTATGGCTTCCATGGCTTCGGTTTCCACCATAAACGAATGGCGGACTGCTGATGGTATTAAAATTATGGATGAAACCAGATCCTTCACTTTAGAAACAGCAGGCAATGGCTATCTAATCAAAATGAGTACCACCTTGGTTGCAAGCGTTTGCCCAATTACTTTTGGCGATACCAAGGAAGGTTCGTTCGGGGTTCGAATTCGTGACTCGGTAACCGAGAAAGAAAAGAAGGGTGGCATTCTTACCAATGCAAGTGGCAAGCAAACAGAAAAAGAAATCTGGGGGTTGGAGTCGCCCTGGTGTGATTACTCCGGCCCTTGCGATAAGGGCACCGCGGGTATTGCAATTATTGCCGATAACGCCAATACTTTAAAATCCTGCTGGCATAGCAGAGGGTATGGCCTGATGGCTGCCAACCCCTTTGGCAGGGAAAAAGCCGGCTTTCCTGATCGCAAGGGAAACAAGGAATTAGTGAAGCTTCCCAAGGATGGTGTGCTAAAGCTTTCCTTCGGCTTATATGTTCATGATGGTGGCGCTGAAGATGCGAAGGTTAAGGAAGTGGCTGGAAAATAGGGGCATCCACAAGACCGCATGGTGAAGGCTTTATCGTTTTCACCATGTTACGGTTCTTTAAGTTTGCCATGTGAAGTTTAGATTCTGGCATTTGAATTCTTTTAAATCATAGTTGTTGATATCATAAATCCGAATTGTGTTTTTAACTTTTATTAGATGAAACTAAATTAAATCTGGAACCAAGCATGGATACGCGTCAGAAAGCAATTCAAGTGAACCTTGATTCATCGAAGTATGGTGCGTTCACGGAAATCGGAGCCGGGCAGGAAGTTGCGCGCTGGTTTTTTTCCGTAGGCGGGGCTTCAGGCACTATTGCCAAGACCATGTCTGCTTACGATATGACTGTAAGCGATGCAATTTATGGGCCATGCGAAAGGTATGTCAGCAAACCGCGCCTTCAATCCATGCTGGATCGTGAGTTCGATCTTCTGGTGGAAAGGCTTGATGCAAAGCGTGGGGAAACCACCAAGTTCTTTGCCTTTGCCAATACCGTTGCCGCCAAGAGTTTTTCCCGGAAAGAAGATGCCCATGGCTGGCTGGGACTGCAGTTCCAGATGGAACCCAGGGGCCCTGTTTCCCAAGTTATCATCCATGTTCGCTTGCTTGATCCTGAGAATATTCAAGAGCAGGAAGCTCTCGGAATTCTTGGCGTTAATCTGATTCATGCCTCGATTTATCATCACGCCAACGCGAATGAGATTATCGACCTTCTTCTGGATGGCCTTTCCGCGGAGAGGGCGGAAGTGGATATGATCGAATTTAGTGGCGTAGCATTTAAGTCGGTGGACAACAGGGTGATGGCTTTGCAACTTGTGCAAAAAGGTTTGTCGAAGGCGACCATGTTTCTTGCCAATGGCGAAGTGATTCAACCAGCGGATGTGCTTTACAAAAAGAGTATTCTTGTGGAAAGGGGTAGTTTCAGGCCGGTCACCCATGTGACGGTGGACATGTTGGAATGCGCAACATCAATGTTTGTGCAGGAACCCAAGGTCCAGGGTGAAGAAGTGCTGGTGATCATGGAGATGACGCTAAAGAATCTTCTGGATAACGGGAAAATTGATTATCAGGACTTTCTCGCCCGGGTGGATATCCTGGCATCGCTTGGAAAGATAGTTTTGATTTCCAATTTTGCAGAGTACCACAGGCTGGCCGCTTATTTCTTCCGCTACACCAAAAAAATGATCGGAATTGTGATGGGGGTTCCCACCTTGAAAGAGGTGTTTGATGAAAAATATTATTTGGATCTTGATGGAGGTATATTGGAAAGCTTTGGCAGATTGTTCAAGAACGAGCTAAAGCTTTATGTCTACCCATTGATGGATAAGAAAACCGGTGCGTTGATCACTTCAGATAATCTTTTGGTTACGCCCAAGCTGCGTCATTTATTCAGTTATCTTGTAGAAAACAGGTTGATTGAGAGTATCCGTGGATTCAACGAAGATTATCTACCCATCTTTTCTCGGGAAGTGCTTTTGAAAATACAAAAGAATGATTCGTCCTGGGAGCAGATGGTTCCCGAATCGGTTTGTAAGATCATTAAAGAGAGAAAGCTTTTTAAGCAAGGCAACTAAGGCCGATCACTTGCTTTTGGCCGCGGGTGCGGGTACGGGTGTGCCGGAACTCATCTTTTTTATACCCAGGAATATGATCGTCCCTATAAGGCTTACAAGCGATACGCCAAAAAATCCCATTATCGCATAGCTAAGCCATTGATTGCTTTTAACTTTCCTTGCCAGGGGGTGGACCGAAAGAATGGGTGCGGATCCCGAAGCAGGAATATCTGTGTTTGGTAGAGAACCTTGCGAGGGGTCGTTACTCGCAAAAGGGCTTCCCAAAAATTGTGGCATCACGGGTGCGACATCGCCTGTCAAATCAGCGAATTCTGATCCTTGCACCAGAACCTGGGCTTCAACATTAACCTTGATAACATGGTTTCCATTTGTGGTAATGGTAAGCGTTGCTATTTCAAGAGAGGTGGGCAATTCATTTGCAGACACCGAAATTTTCAGGTACGCCTTGCCCCCTTTAAGAACGGGCTTTGCAATTCTAACCCAGGGCTTGTCCGCCTTGGCATAGGCATAGGTGGACTTTTTCTCTTCGTTATAGAGAGTGATGGTTTGGTCTTTCACATCACCCGGCTGAAGTTCGAACAGAAGATCGGTCGTAGTGGTTAAAACCTTGGGAGGTTTGACATAACCAAGTGCTTCAAAAAATTGTTGAATCGCAGCCATGCCTTGGGCGGGTGGTTTGGGAACCGGGTAAACCCAGCCATTTTCCTTGTACCAACTTTCCACTGTTCCATTTTCAAATAACACTGCTGAACCTGCTGGGTTGGCCTTGGCTTTTTCAGCAAGATGCCTGGGGCTCTTCGCGCCGGCAAGTGTGCCAATCATGAAGGGCCTGATTGGAATTTCCGCAGTAACAGGAACGATAAGGTTGCCCCCGCTTGTTTCAAAAATCAGTTTCCCTTCGATGGTTTTTTCGCTTGTGCGCAGCGAATTGGAAAAGACGGTCATGGGCAAAGGTGCATCTTGGAATGTATTGAAACGGCTTCTGCTACGAGGTTTGCCTTCGCCTATGGAAAGCCATGGAATCCCCTCGATGGAAACGCTGCCATACAAGATTCTTCGCCCTTTATTGCGGATTTTTACCGAGCACTTGATATCTTTTCCGGGCTTTAAGGTGCCAAGATCCAGTGTGGGGGGATCAACCTCCAAATCCGCGGGGGGGATGGGTTGCGATGGAAGGCGCGCGAGAAATTGATCCAAGCCTTGCTCTGGGGAGGGGTGTTTTGCTGATTCCGTTGCCACCATTGCAAGGTCAAGGCGCCCAATGCCACTGAAGAAAGTTCCAAATTCGCCCTTTTTCATCATCTCGAGCGATACAGACCAGTCAGAGAGAATGGTGCTTGCAAGTTCGTTGAAGTTACTGCAGGTTTTTCCGGATGGGTAGCGAATGGGCTTTGGGAAATCCATTTGCACGCCTGCTGAAGCGTGACTTCTTCCGCCAAGGCCTATGCCATCAAAATAACAAAATGAAGCTTCCTCCGGATTTAATCTGGAGCAGCGTGAGCATGTTTGAACCATTCCCACATACTAGAGGCAAATGAAAGGGATTGCAACCCGTTGAAAAAGATCTTTTTTCAACCTTTAAGATTATTTGGCGGGCATGCTTTTGTTGATTTCTTCAAGCACAGCTTTAAGCGCTGCAACATCAGTCTTGGCGGTGGTTTCGAAATTGCGTGTGGCCCCATTTTGCATCGGGTCTTTAACTGCGCAATAAAACTTCCAGTCGCCGGTTTGAGGACTGTAATCCAGCCTTTGCCAGGCAAGACCACGCGTGGAAAGTTGTTGCATTAAAGCGCGAAACTCCTCGGCTGAACCAAACTGCGAATTCGTTGCGCCTACCCCTGCATTTGCAGTGGCTCCAACCGGGGTAACATTCGACCTTGTTGGATCAAGGGTAGAGAAATTACCAGTTGCCAGGGCAGCCGGGCTGGTCGAAGAGGAAGGTGAGGGAAGATTAGGAACATTATTATTGTTAAAATTGCCCGCAAGTGCCGTATTTTGCGCAGGCAGCCGATTTAATGGGATGCCACCACCAAGCAAGGGGTCCTTGTCGGAAGTGGGAGAGCCAAAATTAAGCAAAGAGGGGGCTTGGGGCGTAACGGCGTTTGGAGGCGGAGCTGCAGTATTATTTCCGGGCAAAGGGCTGAAAAATTTATCCAGCGAACTGCTGCTTCCAGAATTACTGCCAGTATTTTGGCAGCCACCGGTAAAACCAACCAGCATTCCAAAGGCTATTAGATTCAGCCATTGGCTTTTTCCTGATATCATTTTTACTGTGTTTATCGATGTCATGGAAGGCTCCTTACTCCTTGACTCCCGCGCTATGGCAACTATTCTGCCTAATATCCCTGCTTTTTCAGATTTTGTCACTATCTTGTACTTAAGTGGGTGGGAATAACAAACCTTAGGAACTCTTGCAATGCCAGCTTTTAAAATTGCGGTTATCGGCGGTGATGGTATCGGCCCTGAAGTCATTGATCAGGCGGTTCGTGTTTTGGAGGTTGCAACCACCAAGGCCAACGCCTCTTTTACTTGGAACAAGTTGCCTTGGTCTGCGATTAATTATGAAAAGACCGGGGTAATGGTTCCCGAAAATGGTTGGGATCTTCTTAAGCAACATGATGCAATCTTTCTTGGTGCGGTGGGCCATCCATCTGTTTCTGATCACATCCCCGTTCACGGGTTGCTGCTTCCCATGCGCAGGATGTTTGATCAATATGTGAACCTCAGGCCTTCCTACCTTTACGCAGGTGTTGATTCCCCACTTCGAGACAAGGCACCAGGCTCCATCGATATTCTTTTCTTCCGTGAAAACACCGAGGGCGAATATGCCCCTATCGGTGGCAGGCTTTACACCGGCTTCCCCCAGGAAATTGCAATTCAAACCAACACCTTTACCCGAAGGGGTTGTGACCGTATTATTCGCGCGGCATTTGAAGCCGCTAGAAAACGACCCCGCAAAAAAGTTACTTCCATCACCAAGTCCAATGCCCAGACTTTTGGCATGGTTTTATGGGATGAATGTTTCAACCAAGTTGCTTCCGAGTATAAGGATGTTCACGCATCTTCATTGCTCGTTGATGCTGCAGCCATGGATCTTGTTCGTAAACCCGAGCACTTCGATGTCATGGTTGCCAGCAATTTGTTTGGCGACATCCTGACCGACCTGGCAGCTATTGTGACGGGAACTATCGGCCTTGCTTCCAGCGCCAATATCAACCCCAGCAAAACCTTCCCCAGCATGTTCGAACCCGTGCATGGCTCTGCTCCTGATATCGCAGGCAAAGGTATGGCAAACCCTATGGCAGCAGTGCTTTCTGGCGCGCTTATGCTCGAGCATCTTGGCCTGCATGATGCTTCGCTGAATGTGAATCAAGCTGTGGCTAAGGTCCTTAAAGCTGGCGCACCAAGAACCCCCGACCTTGGTGGCAAAGCCTCGACCAAGGAAATCACAGATGCAATCTTAGCCGCTCTTTAATCAGCGGCAGATGTTAATCCGCTGGTACTAGCCAACACGGTTGCTCTCGTTGTTTAAATGAGCGGCGGATGTTAATCCGCTGGTGCTAGCCAATAACGTTGTTGTCGTTGTTTAAATGAGCGGCGGATGTCAATCCGCTGGTACTAGCCGACAAAAACAAAGATTTACATCCGCCAATCAATGAAAAGTCAATTTCTCGGGGGCAAACTTATTCTTGTACCCAAATCAATAAGGGATTTTTCTGATTTCGAACATAATCAATGGCCCCCTGAGTCGCTTTCTCAGACCCCAAAAACCTTGCCGACCCAGAGGAAGTCCACCATCGTCTTGATTTTTTTGTTAAATCACCCTCTCGATTCAATGCTCTGGATCCATAGCTTTTAAAATCCTTCAAAAATAAGTTTGGTTTGATTTTGTCCACAGCATTTACAACCAGATGTACATGATTTGCAAGGATTGCAACTGCTCGCAGGTTATAATTTCGGATTCCTGCTGTCTCATGAAATTGCTTCAGCAGGCTATTAGCATCCAAAAGCGTTAGCCAAACAGGCTCATTTTTCAAAATGTTTTTAGAATAGTTCTCTAGGCTAGGCATGTCTTCTAGATATAGAGTGTAAGGTTGATTATGTATCACTCTGATTTCCTCGGAATTTTGGATCCCAGATACAAACCCCCTTTTGTCTCCCGGTAACCATGCTCCATAAGTGGTCCAGGTAAGAAGCCAAGGGCAGATCATAGTGCTCCTCGTGTTTTAAATGAGCGGCGGATGTAAATCCACTGGTACTAAAAAATAAATAATAAAGATCTATAATAAGAACTATACTATCACGTATTATCTGAAAGCACCAGCGGATTTACATCCGCCGCTCATTTAAAACTAAATTTGAAGCATGTATTATCTGAAAGCACCAGCGGATTTACATCCAAATCACTTTATAAGTGGTAAA
>CAZYAY010000013.1:0-47446 GCA_964646215.1 uncultured Candidatus Kuenenia sp.
GAGTATGCCTGTGGCAGCCTTGGCCGAGCATGGAAGTTCGGCAACATTTCTAAATCTGATAATGAAAACTCCCTGGCTTTTGCCCAGGCTTTCTTCTGTTTCGGATTTTATTTTCAAGCCGTTGGCCGAGTCCTGGCTTGATTTAAAGACTGATCCAGGTGCGGTTTATTTTCTATTGCGTTATTCAGATGCGCTTGCAGATGCCGATTTTCCAAATTCTTTAGAATCTGCAAGGCCTGCAGTCTCTGAAAGCATGCTTTCCCTGTTGCGAATGGGGTTTAGCCTCGAAACCACCTTGATCAGCAACGAGTCGCTTGTTAATGCATTGTGCAGGGCTGCAGTTGCCTCTGAAATCGCTTGCATGACCGGCAAGGTTTCGACTGAAGTTGCCTGGGTTGGCGCTTTGTTTTTTGATTTCAAATCTTTAGCCAAAAATCATGTGCAAGAGCAAACGGATAACTCAATTCTGATGCGACAGTATGGTTTACCTGTCTGGATTAGGCTTGTGAATTTGTTGTCTGGTAAAGATGGCCTTGAGATAGCGAATGCAGCAGGGTTAAATCCATTTCTTGGCGAAATATTGTTGATTGCAGATTTATATACCCGTGATGGGCAGGCCGGAAAATCTTTGTCTGTCCGCCAATGGGAAAAGAAATTAAATTGTCCTGGGCTTCTCGATAAAATCGATGTTGGTGCTGTTGTAAACAAATGGTTTGGTGGCAATATTCGGACTTTTGTGAATGCCAAGAGGAAAACTCCTGAATGCGTGATTGCAGATTGTCTTCAATTTGCAATGGATGGCATTCAGGAGAACCGTTTGATTCAGACCCGTGATAATGTTGAATCAGAAGCATACAAGTCTGCTTTGCAAAATCACATTCAATCGGGATCGCAACGTCTTAATGAAATGAAATTGCATTCCGTTGTCGAACTTGCCGCCGGGGCGGGGCATGAGTTTAATAATCCCCTTGCGGTTATCCAGGGGCAAGCTCAGTTTATTCTCGCCAGAATGGATGATTTGGAAATCGAAGAGACCAGGGAAAAGCTCAAGGATTCCTTGGAAAGCATAGTCAGGCAGGCTAAGCGAATTAACTTGATTCTGCGCAATTTGATGCAGTTTGCCAGGCCTAATGTTCCTACACCTGCCAAATTCGAATGTAACGAATTGGTTGGTTCCGTAATCGGAAAACTCGAAGATTGGTCCAAAGAAAAGAAAGTAAAGCTATCCACTATAAGTGGTGAGCTTTTTGCCTGTTCTATTTTTGCTGACCCAGAGCAGGCCAGAACCATATTGGAAAACGTGGCCCGTAATGCCATTGAAGCTGCCGGCATTGAAGGTTGGGTTAGGATTGGGCTCAAAAACTCCGGATCAGGCCAGGTACTTATTTTCGTGGAAGATAGCGGCCCCGGGCCTGCAAGTGAAGATGTTCCAAACTTATTTGATCCCTTTTTCTCTGGTAGGCAGGCTGGCAGGGGGAAAGGGTTGGGCCTTTCAGTTGCATGGAGGCTGGCCAAGCTTAATAAAGGTGATATTTCTTTCATTTTGCCCTCTGGATTCAAGCCAACGCGATTTGAAATCAGTTTCCCAACGGATGAGCTTGCTGCGTTGAACTTTTCCGCGCAAAATCCCTCTGATTTTCAAAACAACGCTATCAAGGCGGCGTGATCATAGCCCTGGGTTTTAAGAAATATGCAAAACAGCAACATTCTGAAAATAAATCACGATTTGACGCCTAATAGCCAGCATTCGGACTCTTCTTCATTGGAGATAAGGCTGGAAAAGGGTGATTTGATCTATCCATCCTGGTCTTTAGGCGATCTTTTAAATTCTGATGAATTGCAGAATCTCAGTTCCCATAAACCCAAGGGATTATGGCATCAAGCTATTAGTTTTCATCCTGGGAATGGAATGCTGGCCGGATCAAATTCGAAAGAACTAGGCGATTTACTGGCAAGAATATCAAGGCATTTGACAGATAAAATCCAAATGTTGCTTCCCAGGTATGAGGGGGCTATTCGTTTGGATCGTGTTATTTTAAATAACATTGAAGCTGCAACTTTAGGTGGAAAAAATCTTGCAAAAGATGATTTGCTTCATCTGGACACTCTTAAGGGGTGCCTGCCCGATGAAAAGCGGATTATCAAATTAAGTTGCAATATTAATTTGTTAAACACAAGAGTATGGGAAAAAGGGCCCACCCTTGCGTCTTTATTGGGGGATACCCGGGCCAGCAACGAGTTTTTTTTACAAGGCAAATTTGGTTTGAGCCAGGGTAATTCAAATAATGATAGTACCGCAATGCTTGAGAAAATCGGAAATATGCTCAGGCAAAGTGAAGTGATCCAGAAGAAAATTCCGCGCAAAGTTCTTGTTTTTCCTGCCCAATCTTTCTGGCTTGCAATGACTGATGTTTGTTTACATTCGACATTGCGGGGTAGTAATGTCCTCGAATTCATGTTTTTTGTCGAGGAACAAGCCTTGTGTTCGGGCGATCTCTCCGCCCCTTGTTTGCTTCAATCTTTTTTTTCTTCCGCTATCAAACTCGCTGCTGCATAATCTAAGTCATGAAAAGGCTTTATGCGCAATTGGCATCGCAATGGCTGCAAGCCGGATTGCATGTTTGTGCTCCTGCGTTGTGTCATAGTTGTAATAATCTTTTGGATTATGATGAAACCTGGCTTTGCGCTGGCTGCAGAGAATGGTTTCGGCCTGCGAATGATTTAAAGTGTTTGCGTTGCAACGCCAGGGTTGGCCCAAATCTCGATACAGAGGAAGGTTGTTTTTTGTGCAAGAAGGATCATTTTTATTTTGAAAAGGTCGTGACTCTGGGTTTCTATCAGTCACAATTTAAAGATGCAATTCTAAGGATTAAGCATGTTCAGGGAGAGCAGTTAGCCCGGACTCTCGGTACTTTGTTGGGAAATCATTTTTCCGGCACCCAGGGATTCCAGCCCGACTTCATCACTTGTATTCCGGTGCATTGGTGGAAACGACTGATCAAAGGCCATAATCAGACGGAAGCAATTGCAACAGGTGTTGCGGATGGCTTAAAAAAGCCCTTTGTTAATTCCGTTTTGCGAAAAGTTAGACACACATCAGAGCAATCAGGATTGTTGCCAACGGAAAGGCGAAAGAATTTGCGTAATGCTTTTGCGCCCATTTTCCAGACCTTCATTCAAGGTAAGAAAATTCTTCTGGTGGACGATGTCTTAACTACGGGAACGACTGCAAATCAAGCTTCAAAAGCTTTGATTTCAGCGGGTGCCAAGACGGTGGTAGTAGCGGTTCTTGCCAGATCTTTTGGACGATAATGTTAATATGATTGGATTGGTTGTTATAATTGGTTTGGTGGGATAAAGCTTGATAAAATAAATGATGCATCGGAAGTATTCGATTTTTTAATATAGTTTGATTTTTTGAGGATCAAATTTTTGACACCTGCCTGTTATGGGCAATAACTTAATCAAGTGGGATGGGGTTGAAAAATTTTCAAGGTGTTCAGAGGGTAATCAGATGCTAGGTCGTTGGATTTTATCATTTGCGTTTGTTTTGGCTTCTGGAAGCGTACAAGCTTCTACGTGGGCTGAAAGTATGTTCGATGAGTTAAACAAAGACTTCGGGTCTGTCCCCAGAGGGCCGACTTTAGTCCATCATTTCCGGGTTAAAAACAATACTTCGGAAACCGTTCACATTTCGGGTGTCAGGGTCTCTTGTGGGTGTGTCAGCGCTTCGGTTCTTAAAAGCCAGATTAGTCCCAACGAAGAAACCTCAGTTATCGCGCATATGGATAGCACCAGGTTTAACGGATCTAAAAGTGTTACGGTTTATGTCACTTTTGATAAACCAAAGTTTGAGGAAGTCAGGCTTTTGGTTCAAGCATATGGCAGGAATGATTTTGCGGTATCACCAGAGAACTTCAATTTTAATGAAATTCGCAGGGGCAAAAGTGCAGAGTCAAAAATTACACTTAGATTTTATGGTTTTCCCAATTTAGAAGTGGTTGATGCCAAAACTGAAAGTCATTATTTGAAAGTCCAGTTTGAGTTGGTTAAGCGAGAAGGGAACGATGTTATTTACGAGGCAACTGCCATTGTTCGTCAAGATATCCCGGTTGGTAAATGGTTTTCAGATATTTTCTTTAAAACTAATGTGGGTTCAATCCCCATGGTTCGGGTGCCCTTGAATGTCCAGGTTGAATCGATGTTGACTGTTAGCCCGGCTAATCTTTCTCTTGGAACGGTGAAAATGGGGGATACCAGCGATCGAAAGATCGTGGTTCGTGGGACCCAGCCGTTTACTATTCTTGGATTGGAAGGGCTGGATGATAATTGGGTGGTCAAGGATTTATCCAAGGAAAAGAAAGAGGTTCATGTGATAACGCTTAGTTTTAAAGCTAATAGGGAAGGGGACTTAAAGCATAAAGTGTTGATAAAAACTGACATTCCTGAATCAGGAAATGTCGAATTAAATACCAATGCTTATGTAAATCGTTAGTTTTAAGTCTGACTTTAATGGCGAAGCGGTTCGAGAACCTTGTAATCTTTTACAAGAGAGTCTCGAACCGCTTCAGGTTTTTCAGTACATTTTCAAGGTACACCTTTTGCAGGAATCGACCTGCGGAAGGTTTCACACTATTTAATTGGGTATTTCTATGAGTGGTGTTCGTAGATTTAAAAAATTACTTGTTGCTAATCGCAGTGAAATTGCAATTCGAGTATTTCGAACTGCGAGTGAACTGAATATTAAAACAGTTGCAATTTATTCCCATGAAGATCGATTTGCCCTTCATCGCTTTAAGGCAGATGAAGCTTACAAGGTCGGGAAATCCGGGGAACCCATTCGTTCCTATCTTGCAATTGATGCCATCGTTGCATTGGCGGTTTTACATGATGTTGATGCCATCCATCCGGGTTATGGATTTCTTTCTGAAAATGCGGACTTTGCAAAAGCTGTCATCAAAGCAGGAATTTCATTCATTGGGCCACGCCCCGAAGTCTTGATGAATCTGGGAGATAAGGTTCAAGCTAGATTGCTTGCCCAACGCGCCAAGGTGCCGATTCTTTTGGGAAGTGATGCTGTTTCTGATATTCGGGAAGCCAAAAATATTGCCAGCAAACTTGGATACCCTGTAATCATCAAAGCTTCGATGGGTGGGGGCGGTAGGGGGATGAGAGTTGTTGAGTCTGAGGCCAAATTGCAAGATGCCTTGGAACAAGCGCAAAGGGAAGCTGGGGCGGCTTTTGGCGTTTCTGATGTCTTTATTGAAAAATTTATCCGCAAAGCTAGGCATATTGAGGTTCAATTGCTTGGGGATAGGCACGGCAACCTGGTCCATTTGTTTGAACGCGATTGTTCGGTTCAGCGCAGGCACCAGAAGGTGGTTGAAATTGCCCCTGCATTTAATTTGAATGCTGAGACCCGCAAAGGCATCTTGGATGCTGCGATTGCTATTGGTCGCGAAGCAGGAGTGGATAATGCCTCTACGGTTGAGTTTCTGGTTGATGCTGAAACCAACAAATTTTATTTCATCGAGGTTAATCCGCGGATTCAGGTCGAACATACGGTTACCGAGCAGGTTTCTGGTGTTGACCTTATCAAAAGCCAGATCATGGTTGCGCAAGGGTTGCCTCTAAGTAGTCCGGAAATTGGCTTTAATAATCAGGCTGATATCACCCTGCGAGGTTATGCAATACAATGCAGGGTTACCACGGAAGATCCGTTAAACAATTTTCTTCCAGATTATGGCAAATTAAGCAATTATCGTTCTGCCAGTGGCATGGGAATCCGCTTGGATGCAGGATCAGCATTTACAGGGGCCGTGATCAATCCCTTTTATGATTCTTTATTGGTCAAGGTTACTGCCAATGCCTTAACTTATGAAGATGCAGCCAGAAGGATGCTTCGAAGCCTTAATGAGTTCCGGATTCGCGGAGTAAAAACGAATATTCCATTTCTTATTAACCTGGTTAATCATCCAGATTTTCTGCAAGGTTTGTGCACCACAAGATTCATAGACGAAACCCCGACATTGCTTGATCTGCCTGTTCGCCAAGACCGGGCAACAAGGCTGCTGCGTTATTTGGGGGAAATCATTGTCAATGGTCACCCAGATATTAAGCGTGGCAAAGGCCCCAAAGAATCGGTACAGCAAGAGCCTGATTTGGGACCAAAAGTATTGGCTTCGATAGGTAAAAATATCCCAAAGGGTACCAGGGATATTTTTAAAGAGCTCGGGGCTGTAAAGTTTTCTCAGTGGCTGAGAAATGAGAAAAAACTCTGGATCACTGACACGACCTTCAGGGATGCCCACCAATCCTTGTTGGCTACCAGAATGCGTACACGGGATATGCTTCGGATTGCCCCGTTCTATGCGGCCCGTTTAAATGGCCTATTTTCGCTTGAAATGTGGGGCGGAGCAACATTTGACACTTCTATGCGTTTTCTCAAGGAATCCCCTTGGGATCGCCTGGCAGAGATGCGCGAGAGAGTTCCTAATATTCTTTTTCAGATGCTGCTTCGCTCCGCGAATGCGGTTGGCTATACAAGTTACCCGGATAATGTTGTAAAGCGTTTTGTTAAAGAAGCTGGCATGGCCGGGGTTGATGTATTTCGGGTTTTTGACGCTCTTAATGGTATTCCCAACCTTCAGCTTGCCATTGAGGCTGTAAGGGATTCTGGCATGATCTGTGAGGCGGCAATCTGCTACACAGGTGATATTCTTGATTCGAAGCGCTCCAAGTATAACCTTGCTTATTATGTGGATTTGGCAAAACAATTAGAGAAACTTGGCGCAAACATAATTGCAATCAAGGATATGGCGGGCTTGCTTAAACCATGGGCGGCACAAAAACTGGTCCACGCATTAAGGCAGGAAGTTTCCCTCCCCATCCATTTTCATACCCATGATTGTGCGGGCGGACAAATTGCATCCCTGCTTTTTGCTGCTTCCGAATCTGTCGATGTCGTTGATGCTGCAATGGCTCCTTTTTCCGGCATGACAAGCCAACCCAGCCTTAATGTCTTGGTTGAGTCTCTTAAATTCCAAGATCGTGATCCTGATTTGGATCGCGAGGCTCTTCACGAGGTTTCGCTTTATTGGGAAGCCGTTCGTGCCATGTATTCTCCTTTTGAAACCGGGCAATTGGCCCCTACCGCAGATGTTTACATTAATGAGATGCCAGGCGGGCAGTATACCAACCTTTTCCAGCAAGCCAAAGCGGTCGGCCTTGGAGATCGTTGGCGCGAAGTTTGTGAAATGTACACCCAAGTCAACCTAATGTTTGGTGATATTGTCAAAGTGACACCAACTTCAAAAGTGGTTGGCGACATGGCTTTGTTCATGGTTGGTAATGGTTTAACAACCCATGACATCGAAAATGGTACTCGGGAACTTTCGTTCCCTGAGTCTGTGGTTGAATTCTTTGAAGGAAGATTGGGCGAGCCTTTGGGGGGATTTCCCAAAGCCTTGCAGGCAAAAGTGCTTAAGGGCAAGAAGCCGATTTCCGGCAGACCCGGCGCCTCTCTTCCTGCTGCTGATTTTGATGCATCCAAATTGCAATTGGAAAAAGAGACAGGCATCTCCCATGGGATTTTGGAAGTACTTAGTTATATCCTTTACCCAAAAGTGTTCCCAGACTTTGTTGAACATCAGAAACGTTACTCTGATACCAGTGTTTTGCCAACTCCGGTTTTCTTTCATGGAATGCATCCTGGTGATGAGACCAGTATCGAAATTGAACAGGGTAAAACACTCATTCTTAAGTACCTTACCGTTGGGGAACCCCATGCGGACGGCACGAGAACCGTATTTTTTGAACTCAATGGGCAACCCCGTGAAGTTGTTACCCTTGATAAATCATTAACTGCCAAAACCGCCGCCAGACCCAAGGCTACTCCGGGTAATCCTCTGGAAATTGCCGCCCCCATGCCTGGTGTTATTTCTAAAATGCTTGTTGCAACAGGCGAGGAAGTTAGCCCGGGGCAGAAGCTTTTCGTGCTTGAAGCCATGAAAATGGAAACCACCGTTTGTGCTGAAAAACCCGGTATTGCCTCGCTTATCACCGTTTCTGCGGGTGGGCAGGTGGAAGGTGGAGATTTGATCGTCAAGCTTGAACCGCTTTAGTTTTACCCCACTTCAGGTGTCTTCGTGCTTTCTTGATCCAATTCTTGCAAAATGGTTGGTTTCCAAGTAATCTATATTAATATTGTCTGATTTTTTTTTATCTGGGATTACTCCATGAGCGTGTTGAAAATTTTAAAGGGCCACAACGAAGGCAACGAAATTTCTTTGAATGGCGATCGATTTGCCCTGGGAAGGAATCCTGATTGTGCAATCATCATACCCATTACTTCAGTGAGTAGGGAGCACGCATTCATCCTCAGAGTTCAAGGCCAGTATTTTCTTGAGGATAATAAAAGCCGTAATGGTACTTTTTTGAATGATCAGCAGATCACTGGCAGGGTCCCACTTAAAAACAATGATCAAATTCGTATTTGTGATTTTGTTGCTGCTTTTCAATCCAAACAAAATGTTGATGTTGCCGCCCTCGATATGGATGATGATAAGGGCGAAGACACATCCAGCACGGTTCATGCCACGATTAATGCCAGTAGCCAACAGTTGCTGGAAACACAACCTGCAGAAAAACTCAGGCTGTTGTTGGAAATCACCAGCTCCCTAAGCAAGGTATTGGAACTGGATAAGCTTTTGCCCACCACCGTGGATTGCATGTTTCAGCTATTTAAGCAGGCTGATCGCTGTTTTATCATCATGGGTGATACAACCACGAATAAGTTTATACCCCGGGTTATTAAAACACGCAGGCCACAAGACGAAACCAGCGCGCGATTCAGCAAAAGTATTGTTAAACAGTGCCTGGAGCAGAAGCAGGCCTTTTTGAGTGATGATGCCAGCCAGGATAGCAGGATGCAAACCAGCCAGAGTATCGTCGATTTTAAAATCCGTTCGGTGATGTGCGTGCCGTTGTGTGGTGTTGCAGGCAAGGCCTTTGGGGTTATTCAAGTCGATACCCAGGATCGCAGCAAGAAGTTTACCCAAGACGATCTTAAACTGCTTTGGGGCGTTGCGAATCAGGCCGGTGCTGCAATGGAAAACGCCAAATTCCATCAAAGCTCGCTTTTGCAGGAAAGAATCAGGCGCGATCTTGAACTGGCAAACCAGGTTCAAAAAAGCTTCCTTCCAGTAGGGTTTCCCGAGATTCCAGGTTATGATTTTGCCGCCCATTACCAACCTGCCCAGGAAATTGGCGGGGATTACTATGGGTTTATTCCCATGTCTAATAATCGCATGGGAGTTGCGGTTGGCGACGTAGCAGGAAAGGGTATTCCCGCAGCTCTTCTCATGGCCAAGCTTTCATCAGAAACACGGCTGGCTTTATTAATGGAACCAACCCCGGCAGAAGCCATTACAAAGCTTAATGATGTTCTTTACCCACATACAAGCCAGCTTGATCGCTTTGTTACCTTGATCCTTGCTGTCTTAAATCCTGATCACAAGGTTACCGTGGTAAATGCCGGTCATATGGCGCCGATTATCGTCAAAGGTGATGGGTCGCCTCCCTATGATTCCGTCAGCCTCGATACTGCGGGTGTTATGCTGGGCATTCTTGATGGATTTCCCTATGAATTCGCTGAATTCCAATTGGAACCCAACCAATGCATGATTCTTTATTCAGATGGTGTTCCCGATGCAATGACTGTTGGAGATGTTCCGTTTGTCAGCAAGGAAAGAAACAGGGATGGGTTGCGGGATTGCCTTATCGGGGTAACCGATACTTCTGCTAAAAACGTGCTTAATTGTATCGTGGAAGCAATTAAAAAGCATACCGTGGGCAGGCTTTATCCTCATGATGATATAACGATTGTCGCGGTCCACCGCAAAGCATAGTTGAAGTATAAACTTGATTTTTCAGGATATTAATGCCCACTTTTACAGAGCCAGAAGTTGTAAATGATACGAGGATTTTACCTCCCTATCATGTCATATTGCTGAATGATGAGGATCATACTTATCAGTATGTGATTCATATGCTGCAAACTTTGTTCGGGCATCCCCAGGAGAGGGGTTTTCAGCTTGCGCTTGAAGTTGATAAAAAGGGCAGGGCGATTGTTTTTACCACTTCCAAGGAACATGCCGAATTTAAGCGTGATCAAATCCATGCATTTGGGCCCGATCCCCTAAGCAGTAAAAATTGCAAAGGCTCGATGAGTGCGGTCATCGAGCCTTCGTTTTAATTTTGTAGTAACTTTTTGTCTCTTACGATCCAAACCTGATTTTCAATAACGCTGAACTTACTGCGTTTCTTACATTTGAATCTTCGTCACCTAATGATTTTTGCAGTGTTGGTATTTGTGCCTCTGCCAATTTTCCGAACTTGCCCAATGTTTCTGCAGCTTTTATTCGTACTTTTGGTTCTTCGGATTGAAGGTTCTTTGCAACTGCACCAAGGGTAGGGTACCCATCGGTACCTAAACTTACTACAGCATTCATCATTGCAATCCTAGAATCAGAGTCTCCATGGGCAATCATTTTTTCAAGCGATGGAATCGCTTTTGTGCCTTCTTTGCCATATTTGTTCAAAGCCTTTGCAGCTTCGATTCGAATGTCGAGGTCTTCTTCAAGAAGGCATTTTGCCAATACAGGAACGGCAATTTCAGGCTTTAATGGGGCAGATCTGCCGAGTGCCCTGACAGCGGCATATTTGACCATAAGGTTTGAATCGGTGGTTGCGACACTTGCGAGCTTTCTAAAAAGAAATAGTTCTTTTTCCTTGATAATCCTAGCGGTAATATCCGGCATACTTAAAAAACCTTCGATAATATCCACGCCATTCAAACGGATTCTTAGATTTGGATCGGATAAAACCATAATCAAATCCTCAATAATCTCCTTGAAATCATTTCCCTCGGGAATGATGTCGTGAGTGATTAATTTTGGATTGGGGTTTGGGGCTTTACCCGAAAGCACATCGAGTTTGTTTAAAATTGATTCAAATTCAATAAGTTTTCTTCGGATTACTATAAGGTCTTCAACAACATCTAAACTTGCAATTCGAACTAAAATGTCTGCTTCGAAATTTGTTGAATGGTCTGTTAGTTCACGCATATTATCGCGAAATGAATTGATTAATGGTAATTCGTAAGCCAGACCGTCTCGGAAGCTTTTTGTTCGTTGCGCGATAATATCGGGCCTTTCAAGCATTGTCATTTCTGCTTCCCGGATTGGAATAATATAATCCACATCTGCCAAAGTTGATGTTGCCTGCTTGCATGCAAGAGTTCCCTGTTCCCTTACGATGTAATCCTTGTCTTTAAGAGCACGAACACCAAGGGGAAAACATAATTTGCTCGTTGTTAAAAGGTCATTTACCAAGTCTAAATTATCTCGTTCGCGTACCACGCGTATTTGCTTGAGTAATTGGCTTACCGTATTAAGTCTAATTTTAAGGCTTTCCGCTGCTGCGCGACGAATATCTAGGGTGTTAGATGGTTTTATTTCAATTAAATCTGATATTGTTGATGCAAATAAATCTGATTTTGACTCTATTTTTCCCAAAGCTGTTACCGAAGCTATTACTAATTTTGCGTTCTTGCTTTTTGTTTGCAATGCTAATTGGGGCGCCAAGGTGCTGAGTTCTGCCCTTAAGTAACGGCTTCTTTGTGCAATTTGATCAAGCGATTCAGAAGTTTCGTCAACAAGATTTGCAGATGCTGTTTCGCCAATTAAAATTGCCAGATCGGTTTTTGCGTCGTCTTGACCATCCTTGAGCAGTTTGAGACCATTAGTTTTGAATTTTTGGATAACCGCTGTTCGAACTTCTCCGTTAATATCCGCAATTCTTTTGTTTCCCTCTATGTATTGCCAATCGGGCATTAAAATAATTTTGCTTAAATCACCCAAGGCATTTGTTTTGCTTAGTATGTTTAAAAGTTTGTTCTTTCTGTCTTCATCACCACGATTAAGAAAGGTTCTTTTAAACAGTTCAGGTGAATCTATTGGGAAAGGTTCGGCTTTAATAAAGGAACCCCAGCAGAACGCCAGAAGTATCCCAAACAAAATCTGTTTTTTTGAGCAAGATAGTAATTGCATGCCACACCTTGTTTTAAATTTGGTAAATCTTTGAGAATTAAAAAAATCACCCTCATGTTTAATATTGCTCTAAAAATTCAGTGATGCCATTAGTCTTGAGTAATTAACTTTATTATATGGTGCGAACAAATGCCCTAACCCCTACAAAACTAATCAACATTCCTGACAAATTGGTTATTTTTGCCATAATCCTAAAAACTTATAATGTTTTATTCTTAAAAATCGCTGATCCGGGATTTCTTTCAGGACGTAGGCGTTACCTTTTGAATTGTAACCGGGTGATAAATTGGTTGTTCAAAAGCTTTAGGTAGAGAAATAATGCACGGCAAAACCAGCTAGAAAGCCGATCAAGAAGGCAAGCACAATGATTAAGATGGTTTTGTTCGATTTTAGCAACTTGCTCCATGGAATCGTACCTGAAGAATCTTGGCCATCAGCCGAACTTAACTGCACAACATCAAATGCGGGGTTGTCGTCATCGTATTCATCAAAATATACAGGCGGAGGGGGTGGGGCGGGTAAACTTTTTGTAGGAGATCCCAATACCATGTCTGGATTCATGGATTCCAATGCATTTTCTTTTGCCTTTATTAAAGGAGCCTTTTCAGGCGTCACCGCTTCAGGTTTTGCTTGTACGGGAGGTGGGTTACCATCGGGCAGTGTTGGTACCCTTACATACTTATAGCACGCTGGGCATTGAACCTGCAGTCCACCTTTCCTTCGGGTGATACTAAGTTTGGAATCACAATACTTGCATTTGAAATGGATTGGCATCGTTTTTTTCCTATTAAGAATAACTTCAACATTGAAACATGTTAAAATTACTCAGGTTCGTCAAATGTTAATAATAGCCTTATGTCCATGATTGTAAAAAAGAATCTTGAAATTAGGCACGCTTAGGCTCAATGGGTTTTCAAATGAATTTAGCTTTAAGAAGTCTTTCGCTGGTTTTGGTGGGGTTGGTGCTTTGTTGCTCAGCTTTGGCTGATATTGTCATTTTAAAAGACGGATTTATTCTTCAAGGCATGGTTAAGCGTGAAAGTGTCACTGAATTCGACCCGGTAAGTAAAGAGCCCGTGATCATCCCCAAAGGCTTTTACATGGTGGATGATGGGGCCAGGCGTATTTACTTTAACCCCAATTTGGTTCGTACTCTTGATAAGCGCGAACCCATTCAGGAAGAACGATGGATTCATAATAAAGCGATTTATATCCCCAATGGTAAAGGCGCCCCGCCATTCTTGGCAGAGGTAGAGGCTACGGATTGGGATTCAAAATGGGAGCGTACTCTGAAATATAGGAGCCCGGTTGGGTTGGTTGGTATTTTTCAACACATCTCCAATCTTTCTTCCTATGCCATCAGGGTGGATGCAACCAGCAAATTTGTTTGGAGTTCAATGTACCTAACTCAGGAAATTGGTTCGAAAAAGGTCATTAGTTTGATTAAATCCCACCCTGATTTTCAAAATACGGACAAAGTTAAACCCGAGGAGATGGCATCACGCAGGTTTAAACTCGTAGATTTTCTTGCCCAAGCTGGATGGTTTGAGGAAAGTGAAAAAGAGCTTACATCATTGGTCAAGGATATTCCCGAGCATAAAGAGCGCGCAGATAAGGCGCAGGAAGTAATCGAATCCCTCAGAGGCAGGGAAAGGCTTGAAAAAATCAAACGTATCATTGGGGCGGGACGACTCGTAGAAGCAAGAAAACAGCTCGATTCATTCCCCATGGCGGAAGCCAAGGATAAAATACTCACCGAAATTCAATCCTTGCAATCCAAACTTGAAAAAGCCCTCGAACAATTTTTGCTGGCCCAAAAAAAACTTAACTATCTTTCTTCTGCTCTTTCAGAAAAAAAATCAGATCCCGTTCTTATCAAGGCTGTTGATGTTCTTCAAAAAATCATCACTGAGGAAAGTATAGACAGACTCGATGCTTTTCTCAGTATTTCAAAACAAAAAAACAATGATAATAGTCCCGCTGCCACCCTTGCTGAATTGGAAAAAACAGCATCTCTGGCAATCAGCGGCTGGGTTATGGGGAATTCTTCCGCCGATCCCAACCCTATTTCCGCTAAAAAGCTTTGGCAAACCAGAACTTTTATCATTGATTTCATCACAGCGGAAAATTCAATCGGGCGAAAAAGTGTATTTGATGGGTTCTTAAAAAATTACCCATCCGCCAAACCTGAGGAAGTAGGGCAGGTTTTGTTGCAAACCATTCTCCCCATTGATTTGAAAACCCCGGGTAAAGTGTTTGAAAAAGAATTGGTATCCGGCAAAAGTCGCGGTGCCAAATATTCCATCCGCTATCCTGCCGATGCCAACACAAATAGGCTTTATCCTCTTTTGATTGTATTTCCAGGTACCAATGAATCTGTTGATTCAATGTTGGAAAAATGGACGCCATATGCCGATGAGTATGGCTTTATTCTTATTGGTTATCATTGGCAAATTGGTGGCATAGGTTATGGCTTTTCTGATAAAGAACACTTTGCAATTCTTGATGTGCTGAGGGATGCCCGATTAAATTCACCCGTTGATCCAGACAAGGTTTTTCTTTTTGGATATGAACAGGGCGCCTCCGTTGCCTACGATATCGGGTTGTCGCATCCCGACCAGTTTGCCGGGGTTATTCCGATGAGTACAAGCCCTGAATTGTTCATTGAAAAGTATTGGCGAAACGGGCAGTATCTACCTTTCTATGTGGTTAATGGTGATCGATCAGGCGAACCTAATCTTAAAACCCGACAGCTTTTCACTAACTGGATGCCACGAGGTTATCCTTCCATATGGACGCAATACAAGGGGCGTGGGATTGAATTCTTTCGTGCTGAATTGCCTTTGATTTGTGATTGGATGCGGGGTAAATCGAGGGTTTTTCCAATGAATCAACTGGGTTCGGATGGTGGAGGTTCGGTTTTGGGTAATGAATTTCAATCAACACGATTTTGCGACAATCAGTTTTATTGGATTGGGTCTGATACGATTAGTGAAAACAGGCTGAATTACCCGCAAACATGGAAACCTAATCTTCAGCCCGCAAGTTTCTTTGCCAAATCGGATGTGGCCACCAATAACATTACGATAAAAACATATGGCATGAAAAACTTCTATCTTTTGTTCGGTAAAAATTCCAAGGGTGAATCACAAATTGATTTTGATAAGCCTGTATCGGTAACTTCCAATTTAATTTCCAAATGGAACGGTAAAGTCTCTCCTTCGTTGGAAACCCTCATGGAGAATTTTCTTGAAACGGGCGACAGAAAGAACCATGTTTACGCCAAGGTGTTGATCAAGCCTTAAATAAAAAAGGGGACTGTTAAACAGTCCCCTCAAATCAAATAGGTTTGGACTAAACTTTAGTTACAGATAAAATCGTGATGTCTTCGTTTGGAACATCGCCATGACCCATTTTGTTTCCGGTTTGTACACCTTCAATGGTATCGAGGACTTCCATTCCAGAGGTTACTTTGCCAAAAACGCAGTAGCCAGCGCCATCGCTTGAATTGGCTTTGTCTAAAAACCCATTGTCTTTGACATTAATGAAAAATTGGCTTGAAGCGCTATCAGGGTCAGGAGTACGAGCCATTGCAATAGTGCCACGCAGATTGGTAAGCCCATTGAAGGATTCGTTTTTAATGTTTCCTTTGGTTGCTTTTTGTTTCATACCAGGGTTAAAACCACCACCCTGAATCATGAATTTTTTAATGACCCTATGAAAAATAGTGCCATCGTAAAACTTTTCGTCTACATAAGACAAGAAGTTCTTGACGGTGATTGGAGCAGCTTTTTCATCAAGTTCGATAGTGAATTCGCCCTTTGATGTATTAACCTTAACACTTGGATTCGCCATGATATTTTTCTTTCTTGAAGAGGGTTATTTAACACGGGTGATAGATTTGATGACTACATCTTTGGTAGGCACATCGCCAATTTGACCTTGAATAGACATCGTTTCAACTTTGCGGATTTTTTCAACAACATCCATGCCATCAACAACCTTGCCAAACACACAATATTTTGCCGGGTCAAGCCTTGAGTTATCTGCGGTGTTGATGAAAAATTGGCTGGTTGCGCTGTCTAAAACGCTGGTACGAGCCATTGCGATTGAACCTCGGGCATTGGAAAGCCCATTACCAGATTCGTTTTTGATGGGTGCCTTGGTTTTCTTTTGTTTCTTTTCGAAGTCTGAAATAAGCTTGGCATCTTGAAGACCGGTTTCAAATCCGCCACCTTGAATCATGAAGTCTGCAATAACTCGATGAAAAATAGTACCATCGTAGAATTTTTCGTCCACATAGGAAAGAAAGTTTTTAACAGTAATGGGCGCCGCACCCTCGTTTAACTCAACCTTGATATCACCAAGGGACGTTTGAATATTGACTACGGTCTTTTTTTCCTGGGCAAACACACTGGTGGTGAAAGACCCTGTTAAAGTTGCAAATAGCGACAAAACTAGAAAGAATCGCATGATATAAACTCCTCATGAATGGTTGATGAATGCAGAAATATTATCACTTTACTTGGTTGTTGTCTTCCCTCAAATCGTAAAAGTTTAAAACACCGGATTTTTTTACATATGGTTGTGTTTTTTGCCTTCCTTTCGCTAAACTTATTCATAGGTACTTTCCGCTTTTGGAGAAAAGCAATTTCATGCTGCCACTTAATACAGTCGAAAAACCAGTTCCCGGCAAAAGATTGCCCTCATGGATGAAAAAGCAGTTGCCTGCTGGGAATGAAAATTCCTTCACCCAATCATTGCTGGACGAATTAAAACTTGAAACGGTTTGTGAAAACGCGCGCTGTCCTAATAGGGCGGAGTGCTATTCCCGGAAAACAGCAACTTTCATGGTGCTTGGGAATGTTTGTACGCGGCCTTGCGGTTTTTGCTCGGTCCCAAAAGGCGAACCCCTTCATGTTGAAGATGATGAACCTGATCGCGTAGCAGAAGCTGCTTTTAGATTAGGCTTGCGTTTTGTTGTTATTACTTCTGTCACCAGGGATGATCTTCCTGATGGGGGTGCTGATCACTTCCGCAAATGTATTCTTGCTGTTAGAAAAAAAACAGGCGCTGCTGTTGAAGTTCTTACACCAGATTTTCAAGGTGATATGGCTGCTGTTGATATTGTGCTTTCCGCGGATCCCGAAGTTTTTAATCACAACATGGAAACTGTTCCAAGGCTGTACAAAAAAGCGCGGGGCAGGGCGATCTATGAACGAAGCCTTGCTGTTCTCAACCATTCAAAAAAAACCAAGCCTCATATTGTAACCAAATCAAGCATCATGCTTGGCATGGGCGAAACCAACGATGAATTGATGGAAGTTTTTGCAGATCTTAGAACCGTTGATTGCGATACTCTTACTTTGGGTCAATATCTTGCTCCAACTTTGAAACATATGCCGATAGCTCGTTTTGTTCCACCTCAAGAGTTTGATTATCTTGCCGGTTTAGCTCGTTCCCTCGGTTTTAAGAAAGTTGTGGCAGGGCCTTTTGTTCGTTCCAGTTATCATGCGGATGAGATGGCCGAAGTTAATCTTCACCCTGCAAGCACCCATTAAATTGTGAGATTAGTTGCCAATGCCAAAGGGGCTGTTCGTTAGTATGGATGGCTTGGATGGTTGTGGGAAATCAACCCAGGTTAAAAATTTAGCCGATAAGCTTGGCTCTTTGGGGATCAAAACCACCACTTGTGTTGACCCTGGTGGTACCGAGATCGGTAAGTTGCTGCGTGAAATTCTTTTGCACCATAAAACTTACATTGCAACCCGATGCGAAGCTCTTTTATTCATGGCCAGCCGGGCTCAACTTGTTGACCAAGTTGTCCTTCCCGCACTCGAAAAAGGGGAAGTTGTTATTTCTGACAGGTATTTGTTTGCCAATATTGTCTACCAGGGATATGCCGGTGGTTTGGATCCTGATCTTCTTTGGCAGACAGGTTTGTTATCTACGGGTGGATTGATTCCAGATATCACATTCCTGCTTGATCTTCCCGTTATGGTTTCCCGCCAACGGGTTGGCGAGCCTTCCGACCGCATGGAACAACGATCCTTTGAGTATTTTCAAAAAGTCAGACGGGGATTTTTGACGGAAGCAGAGTTAGGCAGGCAAAAAACTGTGGTTGTTGATGCGCTCTTGCCCGTAAAAGTTGTTGGGGATTTGATATTTGCAGAAGTGGAAAAATTACTTGGAAATCGCAATGTTAATTAGCAATCCCTCTGTAAAGAAAGGTTTTCATTGTCCTGGAAAGATATAGTAGGCCATGAAAGCCAGATTAAATATTTAATCCAAGCATGGAAGACAAACAGGCTTGGTCAGGCGTATTTTTTTCATGGCCCTGACGGGGTTGGAAAACGAACTCTTGCGATTGAATTTGGAAAAGCCTTATTGTGTCAATCCAATGACAATTTTGAGGCTTGTGGTATTTGTGCTTCCTGTAAATTGGTTGAGGCAGAGAACCATCCTGATTTGCAAATGAATGGGTGCCCCAAGGAAGTTCACGAGTTCCCCCGTGAACTAATGAAGGAGATTTGCGAAGGCTTTTTTCTCAAGGCTTCGCGTGGCGGTGCAAAGGTGCTTGTGATTGATGATTGTGATCTTTTAAACGAAGAATCGGGTAATATTTTTTTGAAGTCATTGGAAGAGCCACCACCACATTCCATTATATTTTTAATTGGTACAAGTTTGGAGCGCCAGTTGGAAACGATTCTTTCCCGCTGCCAAAAATTGGCCTTTCATGGCTTAAATCAAAACGAAATCGCAAAGGTGTTTGCGAAGAACCAAATTGAGGGTAGTTTCGATTTAAATAAAATCACAAGTTCATGTGGGGGCTCTGTTTCCCAGGCAATAATGCTGACTGACCCGGAATTTTCGAAATTGGAAGACTCTTTTTTTTCCGAAATTATCATGAGCAACCCTGATCCGGTTAAAATTGTTAAGCTGGTGATGGATTTTGTCGAGGGTGCAGGTAAGGAAACTTCTGCACATAGGGCCAGGGCCAGATGGTTGGTCCATGGCACGCTTTCCTGGCTTCGTGGTCAAATCGTGTTGAAAAGTAGCAATGACGATTTAATACCCCGGCCCCGGTTTCAATTGCCTGCAACAATCAACATCGAAAAAATCTTGGCAATGCTGGAAGCTTGTTTTCAAGCAGAATATCAAATTCAAAGAAGAGTCCAACTTAGTCTTACAATTCAATGGTGGATTGATGGGTTGATATGGGCCGATTCAGTTGTGATTAATGATTCCCCTGGTGGCGTATTTTAATTAAAATCCAATTAAATTCGTGGTTGTTTCCACCCAGGATCGGAATAATCCCGTATTGGTTTCCAGCATTTGCTGACAATGCTTCAAGAATGATACCTCCTTTGATTCTTCTGTGTGAAAAAATGCTTCTTTTTGATTTTTTAATGAAGACTGAATAAGTGTTATCTGTTTTATTTGGAAATGTAAATCGTTTATAAATCCTAAAATTTTCTGGCCTTTTTTAAGCGCTTCGTACAGTGGATGGGATTTTTCAAATGGGATAGCATCTCCCATGATTTCCAAGCCGTAACGAAGAAACTTTATTTTAAGCCTGAATGCATGTAATCCTTTGTTGGAATAGTCAATCCCATTCAGGTTGGTTTTGAAATCATCAAGAATTTTCATGAGGCTTAGCCTGCACCATTCAAAAAAACTGGTTGAAGCAGGTTCATTTTCTGATGTGAATATCTTGGAGGTTATTTTCAAGTAGCGTGCAGCAAGCTTTTTTGCTTTTACCCTAAGAAATTTAAGTGCGTTTTTTTTAAGTCGATCTTGGTTCGCCCAGATAACCCCTTGTAAGAATAATTCCTTGTTTTCTGAAGTTGATTCATCATTGAAGTTGTTGCAGTCGGTATAAAAAACATCCCAGTTCCGCACGGGGCCAAAATTATCCATGAGGTTTTTTGTTCGGTTTTGAATCTTTATCAATAATTTTTTTGATGTTATTTGCTTGAATAATTTTGTCGCTGTAATCAGTTTTCTGCTTTCAACCCTTATGTTGTGAATTAGATCCGGTGATAAATCGGTGGTTCTGTTTTGCTTATGTAATTGTTTTTCGAGTGATTGAAGTTGCGTTGTAAGAATATGTTTATAACCATCATATAGCGATGTTTCATCGTTTATCTTAGGTTGCCAGGGTTCGTCTGGGTAATTGTTTTTCATGATTGAAAAAGAGGTTTGTTGGTTATGGTTTCTTCATTTGGATTCATGAAATATTGAGGATTGAATCCGAGATCTTCATTCATAATTATAGATTTTATCAGCAGGGCGGTTGCAGGAGAAGATTGTAATCCTTGGCGAAAATGTCCGGTGGCAAAGTATAAGTTGTCGGAATTGGGTGATTTTCCAATCAAAGGTGAATTTTTGCTGCAACCTGGTCTCAGGCCTGACCAATGATCAACAATTTTTGCGCTTTCAAGTTCTGGTATTAGATCACATGCTATTTTAAGCAGATGATTTTTTCCCTCAAGGGTGGTCCCTGCATTAAAGCCCACTTCCTCCTCCGTAGATCCCACCAGTACCAAACCCTCACCCCTTGGGACGATGTAGTGTTTATCTTTAAGAATGATTTCTTTCAAGGGCAGCGGAGTATGCAGTAAAAGCATTTGCCCCCTGATGGGGAAAACCTGCATATCAATTTTTTCTTGTTTTAAAAATTCCCCTGACCAAGGTCCCGCAGTGATGATGAATTGGTCTGCACTGAAAATGCCAGTTTCTGATTCTAATCCCAAAACTCTGCCATCCTTTTTCACCATTCCAGTTATTTTGCAATCATTATAAATACGGACGCCGAGATGTTTGCAAGCTTCTAACAATGCTTTTAAGTGCCTTGGATTTCTAATTTGCGCCATCTCTGGAAAGTAGATTGCCTTGCTATCTCCTGGATTTAGATGGGGGTTGAAAGATTTTAGATCAGGGTTTTTTATTCTTTCAAACCGGATGTTTTCCCTGGTCCAAGCCCGTTCAGTTGCTTCTTCATAATTAGAGGTTAATTCCAGGCCGCCACATTTTGAGTATCCATTGTTTATAGTGGTGAGTTGAAGAAGTTCCGCGGATAAAATTGGGAAAATATCAGCACTTTTAGCCCTAAGCCAATCGGCAGGGTTTGCAGCTAGATCAGGGCTTCCGGGGGGGATGATTCCTGCTCCAGCCCAGGATGCTTTTCGGTAGGGTAGAAATTGATCTACCAGACTGACCTTTACCTTGGTTTTTGCAAGTTCATAGGCGGTATTCAGCCCAATGACTCCTGCTCCAACGATTAATACATCTTCTGATTTCATATTGTTTTTATACTAAAATAAACCTTATGTTTCTGAACGATTATTGAGTAAATTCCTAGGTTCCCTAAAATAATAATTTATATCACTTGGATAGGATGGAATCTGTGGCATTCGACTTGCATACTTTGGAACTTTTGCAGTTCCCAAAAATTCGAGAAATGGCAGCTTTCTATTGCTTTACATCATTGGGCAAAGAGCGTGCTTTTCAAATGAACAGGATGGATAGTTTTGATATTTTGCGGGAGGAAATCCTGCTTGTCACCGAAATGGTTAAAAGTCTTTCATTGGGGCAGTCCCCACCTTTTGCAGGTTTGTCAGATATTCGCCTGCTGGTTAGGCGTGCATCTATCGGTTCGCAACTTACAGCAGAACAACTTCTCCAGATTTCTGATGCCTTGGTTTGTACTGGGCATATGTACCGTTACCGAATGCGATTGCAGGAAAGCTTGATGGCTCTTTCGGATCTTCTGGCCCCCGTCGAAGATTTCAGTCTTACTGCGAAAATGATCCAGGGGTGCATTGATCCAAGGGGGCAGGTATTGGATATGGCAAGCCCTGAACTTGGTGCTGTTCGCTTGAAAATTTCCGTTATAGAAGAGGCGATTCAAGTTCAGATCAGGAAAGTTATCGCAGACCCTGAAATTAAAAAGATTTTACGCTATCCAAATGCCACTTTCAGTGGCGACCATTGCGTTTTGCCAATCCCTGCTAATCATCGGATGAAAATTCAGGGGGTGGTTCATCGTACAAGTAGTACGGGAGATACCCTTTATATTGAACCTGCCCGAGTTGCAAAATTAAGTTCTGAAAGGTCAGTCTTAAAAGCTGAAGAGCTTCGGGAAATTGGTAAGATTCTACGAAGGTTAAGTTCGGAAGTTGGGAAAATTTCGATTCCAATAACTTCCTCACTCGAGATTCTTGCCCACGTTGATCTTATTTATGGCAAAGCCAAGTTTAGCAATGCTTTTTTTATGGTCCCCCCACTTATTGAAAAAGGTTCGCTTCTTTTACTTAAACAGGCACGTCATCCTTTGGTTGAAGATTTGTTAAACAAGCAAAGTTTATTGCAAATTTCCCAAAGTGAACCTAAAAAAATTGTTCCGATTGATGTTACCTTGGGAAGTGACTACCGTTTGTTGGTGATCACTGGCCCAAATACAGGTGGGAAAACCATTTCGTTGAAAACTGTAGGCCTCTTGACTGTAATGGCATTATCGGGAATGCACATCCCAGCCTCTGATGGTTGTGTAATCCCCAAACTTGACAACGTTTTTGCAGATATAGGGGATGAGCAAAGTATTGAGCAATCGCTCAGCACTTTTAGTTCCCATATCTCAAGAATTTCTGAAATATTTAAAAAGGTTGGCGAAAAAAATCTTGTTCTTCTGGATGAGATGGGGGCAGGCACCGATCCTATCGAGGGCGCTGCATTGGGACGTGCTATTCTTGATGGTTTGGGAGAAAAAAAATGTCTTGGCATGGTTACCACTCATCTTGGTGATTTAAAAACCTATGCTCTCGATCATGATTTTGCACAGAATGCAGCCGTTGAATTTGATTTGGAAACTTTACGCCCCACCTACCGATTATTGACCGGGAGGTTTGGTAAAAGTAATGCATTGAAGATTGCCAAGCGCCTTGATTTTCCAATTGAACTTTTAAGAAAAGCACATCGGCATCTTAAAAAGAAACGCAAGGGAAGAAAGTTGTTGAAACTGCAGAAGGAAAAACAAGAAATTTCGATCGAACATAGCTTGATTTTGCAGGCAGAAGTCGAAGCTAGACAAAAAGATATATTAATTAAGAAACAAGAAATTGCAAAACAAAGGGAGATTGAAAAAGCCCAGGTATTGGCAAACTTTCGTTTACAGTTAAAAGCGGGGGATATCGTTCTAGTGCAAAGATTCGATAAGGAAGGCCGTATTGTTCGTGTTGATCAAAAAAAGAATCAGGCCAAAATAAATGTAGGCTTGGGAGAATGGGAGATTCCTTTGGACGAGATATTCCCGCTCGTTCAAAAGGATGAGAATTAATCAGGTCATAAGTAAATCAATTTTTTAGCATCGTTTTTTATGCCTTTAGACGGCTTCATTTGGGCTGTATCCAATTGGATTTAACAGTTGAGGCTTAACTTTTGCGAGAAAACTTAGCATTATTCCCACAGTTATCCCTTCAATAATTGCAAGAGGCAGATGAATCATACAAGTAATGAAGATGATCGGTTCCATATTTGGAACAGCGCAAACCAACATGGTAAAGGTATGTAGAAGTATGGTGAAAAGTACGCCCAGTAACCCGATGAAAAAACCCAATGCAAACAACATTCCGTTTTTAGATTTGAATAGAATCCATGAAACAACCATTGATGCTATTGTAAATCCCAGGATTGATATGGGTGACGCCAAAAATAAAAACACTTGGTTGACGATTTCAGATTTTTCATCATATTTTAATTGCCAAGCCAGCATAAGAACGCCTGCAGTGACTGCAAAAATACTGGTGATGATAATGATGAAACAAATGGATAATTGAATGGAAGGTTTTCCACTGAGAAGTGGTTTTTGAATGATTTTTGCAAAAGGGCTGATGAGCAGGGCAGGTAGGGTCATTATGCAAATGTTGAGTCCAAGGGAGAGAAATCCGCCATGGGCAAACAGCAGGGATTGCAAAAACAATGCAGGGGCAATTGCGAGAACAGAGCGTTGGCCCAGGATTACGCCTATAAGCCCATTAAGTAGAAGATGGGTTTTAGGCCCGCCTGGAACTTGAATAGGGAATAAGCTTGTTAGAAAAAATACAGCGGTAAGCAGCGATATTTTTGGGATTTCTTCGTTGGCAAGGTTTCTACCTCCCCAAAGAATCAAAAGAAATGCAATGCACCAGCCTGAAATAATTCCAGGGCCCTGGATTAATCCATCGGGTAAATGTACGCCAAAAATAGGTTCAAAGAGACACATTGGTTTTTGTTCAACTGGATTGTGATGGATTGACAAAATACCAAAAAGTGCTTCGCTGCTTGATTGCATAAGTTGTAGCGTTTTTAATTATTTCTGTTTCTTTGGTTTCCTTGGTGATCGCAAACCAACCCAGTAGTGAATATTCCACGGGATTCCCATACTTGAAGTGTAGAACCACTACATCGCCTTTTTGATTCGAAGCCTTTTCTGGAATTAAGATGTGGAAGTGCGCAGAGGAACCAGCAGTAAAAGCGAGTATTACAAAAAAAGAAATAAGCCGGCACATTTTCATGACCTCATTAAAAGCTCCGTTATAAATAGAGTCTAGTGGGAAATTACGACAGTGCCATGTAATTAATTTCCAGATTTCATTTTGACAAAATGCCCAAGGTGTTCCTTGAAGAATTCACTGAGTTTTGGGAGTGCGAAGTCTTCGGGTTTACGGAATTTTAAAACGATAACATCCATTTCGTTTCGGTGCTCGATTAATTCTTGCTCAAAGCCAATTCCTTTTGCCATATCAAGATTTACTTTTCCACTAGGCCCGGAAAGCCTTGCTTCCAAAAATTCATTACCCTTGGTTTTGACCATCATCCAACTATGGGAGATACCTTTGATTCTAAAGGTGACACAATCTCTGTTATCCCATTGTATCTCGAGATTTTTTCCTGATTTGCCTGCGCAATCAAGTATGTCTTTCAAAATATTTCTATCCCAGTAAAGTTTTTTGCCGATAGGGAACCCTTTTTCCCCGAGATGCCATTTGTCCCCATGAAGTTTCCAGGGCATCAGATCTTCAGGTTTTAGTGCCAACCGCTTGATGTGATCAAGGTATGCGGCCAATGCTGAATCGATAAAGCTTTTAAATTCATCCGTTTGGATTTCGGAAAGCCGATGCACAAGGATGGTGACTTGTTGCCATGGAGATTTTTTCAAATTTCCAACCCGAACCCTGGATTCATTGCTGTAAATTTCAAGTCCGGGGGTGTTGTTTAAAGTTGGAATACCAAGGCTCGAATTAAGCTCATCTTCGTTGAAAGTATTTTTGGGAACTCTGAAAACCAGTCTTAAAAGCCATTCGTGCCCTGTAAGGGCATGGCATAACCAGGTTGAAGGTTTTCCCTGACCGGTAAGTTCAACAACACTTCGCTCATTCCAGTTCGTTGGCGCAAGAACTTTTTTAGCTTGGAGCAACTTATCTAAATATTCAAGAGCTTTTCCATCCCATCTGCACACTTTACCATCTAGAGTAACACGGTTGACGGTGTGCCAGTTTCTACCATCAGCTTCCCAAGGCATTTTTACATCTGCCCCAAGATCTTTGATGTTGATGGTTTTTTCCTTGGCGGAAAGCTCTTTCAATGGATTATGAATAATCCGTTCAATTTTAGGGCCCGCTTTTAAAACAGGCAGCAAAGCTATTGCAGTATGAGATAATCCATCGAGTTTTATAGGGTTATCAGAAATATGGAGCTTTTCCCAAGTACCAGTGGTAATAGCTTCGGGCGTGCCTTGAGCTACCACTAAGCCGCCTTCCGGGCCTGCCTCTGGTCCAAGATCTATGATCCAATCGGAATTTTTGATAACATCAAGATTGTGTTCAACCACGACCACGGTATTACCCAAATCAACCAAGCGATGAAGAACTTCCAAAAGTTTTCTGACATCATCGAAATGAAGTCCCGTTGTGGGTTCATCGAGAATGTAAATTGTTTTGCCTGTGTTGGGCCTTGCAAGTTCCGCTGCGAGTTTAACCCGTTGTGCCTCTCCACCTGAAAGAGTGGGAGCAGATTGCCCCAGTGCCATGTAACCCAAGCCGACATCATCCAAGGTTTGAAGAATCTGTCGGATTTTTGGTTGGTTTTCAAACAAGGCAAGAGCATCGCTGATGCGCATTTCCAGCACATCTGCGATTGATTTTCCCTTGTATAAAACAGCAAGTGTTTCAGGGTTGTACCGCTTTCCTTTGCAAATGTCGCATTCAAGCCAGACATCGGGAAGGAAATGCATTTCGATGCATTTTTGCCCATTGCCCTCGCATGCGTCACATCTGCCTCCCGGTTTATTGAAGCTGAATCTTCGAGGTTGATATCCCCTGATTTTAGATTCGGGAAGCTTGCTGAATAATTCACGCAGGTGATCGAAAACCCCAGTATAGGTAGCTGGGTTTGATTGTGGGGAATTTCCAAGTTGATCCTGGTCGACATTGATGACTTTATCAACATTTTCCAGCCCCAAAATATCATCGTGGGCGGTGGCAGGCATTTTAGCCCGGTGCAATCTGCGGGCCAGTGTTTGGTAAAGTACTTCGTTGATCAAAGAACTTTTGCCCGAACCGCTGACTCCTGTTACAGAAATCAAGGCCCCAAGAGGTATCCAAACATCGATGTTTTTCAGGTTGTTTTGTCTGGCTCCACGAATGCAAAGTGTTCCGGTAGGTTGATAAATACCAGATTTGTTGCAAGTTAATCTTCTCTTTACAGGAACAGGAATGGCTTTTTTTCCTGATAGGTATTGGCCAGTAAGGGAGGCGGTAGATTTAAGTACCTGCGCAGGAGTTCCACTCGAGGTAATAGCTCCCCCCATACTTCCCGCACCGGGGCCGAAGTCGAGAAGATAATCTGCAGAACTGATGACTTCCCGATCATGCTCCACCATGATCAGAGTGTTGCCCAGATCGCGAAGTTTTTGCAAAGCTTTTAAAAGGCGTTGATTATCGCGGGGATGCAGGCCGATGGTAGGTTCGTCAAGAACATAAAGAACACCGGTAAGTCCGCTGCCCACCTGGCTGGCGAGGCGGATTCTTTGAGATTCTCCACCTGAAAGCGTGGGCCCTGAACGATCTAAAGTCACATAATCCAGCCCGACATCCACCAATAACTGCAGTCTACCCACGATTTCACGAACCAATTCGCCTGCAATTTTTTTCTGGGATGCACTTAGTGTCAAACCTTTGAAATAACTCAACGCTAATCTTAAGGTTGAAGATTCCAACTCTCCTATCGTAAGTGATGGAAACCCTTTGCCGAAATGCAACTTGCATGCGGAAGCATCATCACGAAGACGGGAACCCCTGCAGGTTCCACAAGCCACATCGCTGACAAGACTATCAAGCTTGGCACGGTAAAAAGAACTCACCCTGGAGGCTTCTTCAAGAGCGGGGAACAACCCCTTGTATTGAAAAAGCACCTTGGAATTGTTTTTGGACGAAGAGGGAACCGTGGCTTCAATCCAATCCTCATCGGAACCATGAAACACCCATCGTTGCTGGGTGGGTGTAAGCTGATCAAAAGGGGTATCAAGATTAAATCCACCCGCAGAGGCAATGGCCTGTGCAAAAGGTAGGAAGCCATCATTTGCTTCAAGATCCGGCCATGCGGAAAGCGCACCCTTGCGTAAAGTCAGGGATGGGTTACGGACAAGTAGGGCAGGGTTTGCGCCCTGTTGTTTTCCTAGGCCTTCGCAAATAGGGCACCAACCCAGAGGGCTGTTGAAAGAAAAATGATGGGGGTTGAGTGGTTCAAAGCCCCGGTTGCATTTATTGCATGAAAAATGCTGGCTATATTTGTCTATCTTCCAATTTTCTTCTGCAAATTGATCGTCAACATGTGCAACATGAAGCATGCCTTTGCCCAAGTCGAGGCCTGATTCCACCGCATCACAAATTCTTGTGCGCATGCCCGATTTAATCACAAGCCTATCCACTACGACTTCTACATTATGTTTTCTGCGATGGTCGATTTCCGGAATGTTTTCAAGGGTGTATAGCTTGCCATCAATTCGCACACGCAGGTAACCCGCGCCACGGATCTCGTTGAAAATTTCTTCGAAAGAATCCTGCCCCTTTCTCTCGATGGGGGCCATCAGGTAGATCTTCGAGCCCTCTTGCATTGATTCAATCTTGGCGATAATTTCATCCGCAGTCTGGGTGCCTACAGGGATGTTGCATCTTGGGCAATGGGGTTCACCAAGCCTGCAAAAAAGAATACGAAGGTAGTCATGAATTTCGGTGATGGTACCGATGGTAGATCGGGGGCTCTTGCTGTTGTTTTTCTGTTCGATAGCAATTGCAGGGGATAAGCCGGTAACATGTTCAACCCTGGGCTTTTGCATTTGCCCGAGGAATTGCCTGGCATATGCAGAAAGCGATTCGATGTATCTACGCTGCCCCTCAGCGTAAATGGTATCCATAGCGAGAGAGCTTTTGCCCGACCCGCTGGGGCCTGAGCAAACCGTCATCTTATCTCTTGGAATAGAAACACTGACATTTTTAAGGTTGTGCTGTTGCGCACCAGCGACCTCAATGAACTTCAAAGGTTGCTGTGCGCCTTTTTTCTTTGGGTTGGATTTTTCTGGTTTCTGTCCTTTGGATTTGGGGAGAAGGTGTTCGCGCAGTGCGATGCCTGTGTGCGATTTTTTACATTTTTGCAAATCGTCCGGGGTTCCGGTGAATAGGATTTCGCCACCACCTTTGCCACCTTCAGGCCCCAAGTCGATAATCCAATCAGCGGTCTTGATGACATCAAGGTTATGTTCGATGACGAGAACGGTGTTTCCTGCATCAACAAATCCATGGAGTACCTGCAGGAGTTTCCGGATATCTTCGAAATGAAGCCCGGTGGTAGGCTCATCAAGTAGGTAAAGTGTTTTGCCTGTGGATCTTTTGCAAAGTTCCTTGGCGAGTTTGATTCTCTGCGCCTCACCTCCTGAAAGAGTAGGTGCAGGTTGCCCAAGCTTCATGTAATCAAGCCCGACATCATGCAGGGTTTTAAGCATGTTGTGAATTTTTGGAATATTTTGGAAGTGTTCCACCGCCTGCTGGATATCCATTTCCAGCACTTCCTGGATGTTTTTTTCCTTGAATCGAACTTGGAGGGTTTCCCTGTTGAATCGCCTGCTTTCGCAAACAGGGCAGGGGACCCAGACATCAGCGAGGAAATCCATTTCAAGCCGATTGCTGCCGTTGCCTTCGCAAGCTTCGCACCTTCCGCCCGGCCTGTTGAAACTAAAACGGCCTTTCTGGTATCCACGAATCTTTGCTTCGGGTAACTCCGCGAAAAGAGCCCTTATTTCATCGAATACTTTGATGTAGGTGGCAGGGTTGGAGCGGGGGGTTCTGCCGATTGCGGTTTGATCAATGTTGATGACTTTGTCGATGTGCTGGTAGCCTTTGATGGAATCATGCTCGCCCGGTGGCATCTTGGAGGCATGGATTACCTCCTCGGAATCCTCCTGCGATTCCGCATCAGGATCAGCAGTGGTGGTCTTGTTTAGCAGGGAAGAAAGCCCCCGCTTGAGAATGTCATTTACCAAAGAGCTTTTGCCTGAACCGCTTGCCCCCGTAACGCAAATGAATTTACCAAGGGGGAATTCCGCATTAACGTTTTTAAGGTTGTGATGCCTTGCTCCGGTGACGGTAATGACCTGGGAATTTCCCGCGCGTCTGTTAGGTGGGCCATCGATGCTGATTTTGCCCGCAAGATACTTTCCAGTTAGGCTGTTTTTGTTGGCGACAATTTCATCGTAGGAACCAGTGGCGACTATTTCGCCACCGCGGATACCCGGTCCGGGTCCGAAGTCGACAATAAAATCAGCGGCCCGCATGGTATCTTCATCATGCTCAACCACGATGACGGTATTACCAAAATCTCGCAATCGCTTGAGGCTTTCGATTAGTCGTTCGTTGTCTCTGGGATGCAAGCCAATACTTGGTTCATCGAGGATATAAAGAACGCCCACAAGCCCGCAACCTATTTGGCCGGCCAGTCTGATGCGCTGTGCCTCGCCACCTGAAAGCGTGGGGGCAGAGCGTTCAAGTGAAAGATAATGAAGCCCGAGGTTTAAAAGAAAACCAACCCTTCCTCGAAGTTCTTTCAGTACTTCATCTGCGATCAGAGCGTGAATGGGAGAGATTTTTTTTGCGAGGGTGCCGGTTATTGGATCAAGCCATTCAGCAAGTTCCGAAACAGGAAGAGAGCAAAGATCGACAAGAGACTTTCCAGCGATTTTAACAAAGCGAGCCTGGGGGTTTAAACGCTGGCCCTTGCAGGCGGAGCATTTCATAACCCGCATGTATTTTTCGAGTTGATATTTTCTGGGCCCTGCCGCTGTTTTCTTGAAGCTTGCCTGAAGCTGCGGAACAACCCCCTCCCAGATGCCACCATGCTTCCAAACCCCACCGCCACGCATTTTCCATTCGTAAACGATATGCTTGTCGCCACTGCCAAAGAGAAGCCAATCCTGATGCTGTTTGGGCAAATCTTTCCAAGCAGCCTTGGGGTCGATGCCAAGGGTGTTGGCTACCCCAGCATAGATATGTCTTCGCCATCGTCCCATTGCGGGGATTTTTCCAAGAATTGCAATTGCACCCTGAATAAAACTTAGGGAGGGATCGGGCACCAGCAAATCGGGATCAAAACTATAGGAAATCCCCAACCCATCACATTGCATGCACATGCCATGGGGGCTGTTGAAGCTAAAGAGCTGCGGGGAAGGGGGCTCCACGCTTTTATTACAATGCAGGCAAGCGTAATGGGAAGAAAGCAGAATATCATCATAGGTGCCATCTTCTTTTTCGATTGCAACAATCAGCGAGCCTTTGCCTTGTTGAAGGGCTTGCTCAACAGCCTCTGCGAGCCTGGAACGCAAATCATCATCAATTTTAAGCCTGTCGATAACAACTTCGATGTCGTGTTTGATTTTGCGATCAAGCTTGATGTCTTCCCCTAATCGAAAGACTTTCTTATCTGCCCTTGCACGAACAAATCCCTTGCGTTGAAGATCTTCGAAAAGATCCTTGTATTCGCCTTTTTGGCCACGAATCAACGGGGCAAGGATCAGAAACTTGGTGCCCTTGGGTAAGACTAAGATTTGAGCGAGGATTTGTTCCCTTGATTGGGCTGTGATCTGGTTGCCACAATCAGGGCAATGCCCAAGTCCAATTCTTGCAAATAGAACGCGAAGGTAATCATGAATCTCTGTAATGGTTCCGACGGTGCTTCTGGGATTTCTGCCCGCGGATTTTTGCTGGATGCTGATTGTGGGGGATAAGCCCGAAAGAAAATCGACATCAGGTTTTTGGAGCTGGCCCAAAAACTGCCTAGCATAGCTGGATAATGATTCTACATAACGCCTTTGGCCTTCAGCGTATAGCGTGTCAAAGGCAAGCGAACTTTTGCCTGATCCACTGACCCCTGTGAAAACAATCAGTTGATTTCTTGGAAGAACCAAACTGATATCGCGAAGGTTGTGCTCCCGTGCCCCGCGAACCACAATCGATTGAGTATCTTCAGCTTTCATAATTCCCATCAACCTTGGATGTTTACCGTAGTTAGGTTGTTTAGTTGCATATAGAATTGATTATAAGAGAAACCTGTGGGGTATTTCCTAATTCAGTGTTAACAATTGGCATAAATGCAAGTGACACCCAAATTACGTGCCGTTTAAATCCTCAAAAGATGAGATTAGTCAAGCCTATGGGAAGCATAAAGAAAACTTTGATTATAGCTTAAATAAGGGAACCTTCTGTAACTAATTGCGTCTAACTAACTAGGGTTAAAGTGAATTCCTTAGATGATTACACTCTGATTCAACTGGTGCTGGAAGGTAAAACTTCGGCCTTCGATGTTATCGTAAGGCGTTACAACACAAAGGTTTACAGCTTGGCGTACAGGCTGTTGAACAGTGTTGAAGATGCCGAAGATGTGGTTCAGGATACTTTCTCGCAAGCTTTTAAGGGGCTGGGTAGTTTTAGGGGTACTGCAAAATTTTATACCTGGCTTTTTAGGATTACTTACAACCTCGCGATTAGTCAAAGACGAAAACGCAAGCCCGCCTTGTCCTTGAATAGTCAGACCGATAGTCAGGGTGAAATAACCTTGCCCTCAGATGATGCGGGCCCCATGAAAAACTTGGAAGACGAAGAGGGTAAAACCTTGATGGATAAGGCCCTTGGGTTACTTTCGCTGGATCATAGGGCAGGGCTGGTGCTAAAAGAAATTGAAGGCTTTTCTTACGAAGAGATTGCTTTGTCGCTTGGTGTGCCGGTGGGAACGGTAAGAAGCCGTTTACATAGGGCCAGGCTTGAATTAAGGGCGATCTTGGAAAAGCTAGACGAAGGGAAGAGTTGATTTATGAAAAAAACCGATCTGAAGTTGATTACTTCATTTGTCGATGGTGAACTTCATCCAAGCATGCAAAATGAATTGAATGAATTATTACAAAATTCATCCGAAGCTCGAGAATTACTTCGATTGTTGAAACAAGATGCGTTGATGATTCGCAATCAGGTTCCAATGGAATGCAGTTACGATCTGACGCAAAAAATCCTGGCGAATATCAAGGTCAGGCCGTTATCTCGAATCGCCAAATTAAACAATCGTGATGATTTAATGATGAAGCCTTGGTTCTCACTAATCGCAGTAGCGACCATTCTTTCAGTTACCACATTTATCTCCTATTACGCAATCAATGCCTTTCTAGCGATGCAGGAAAATAAGCAAGGAAAGGATGGAGTTGCTTTTTCCCCCAACCAGAATCTTGAATCCGGGAAGAACAAGTCGTCCGTTAATCCTGAGTCCATCGAAAATTCAGATAAGTCTGATCAGATTGCAATGCGTGAGAAACAAAATGTCCTGCCGGTTTCGCCTGAATTAAACAAAGACAATGAGAAATCTTTAAACCTCAGCCCACCTATCGGGCCAGATAACAATCCTTCTGCCAGCGGTTTGCAAGGCAAAGAATTGCTTGCAGCTCCCGCTAATGAAACCTTTAATTTGATAAAGGTGGATACCCCTTTACCTTGGGTCCTGCGCAAAAAAGATGTTGATGGTGAGGTTTCTGGCAGGGTACTTTCCAAAGTTATCGGCCATGATGCGAGATTGAAAATAGAGCTTTCCTGCAAGGATAATGCCTTGGCATTTGCCCAGCTTAAAATGAATCTAACCAAGATGGGGTATTTTGTTTATTCAGATGTAAGCACCCTCATGCGGTTAAAAAATAAAAATGACAAGTCATCCGTTAATTACATGATTTACCTTGAGAACGCGAATGTTAATGATCTTGCGCAGTTGCTGGGGCAAGATAAGCCAGCCCTGGGCAAGGATGCTGTAAAGGCAGCGGTAGCCAGTTCTTTCTGGGAAGCCTTGGTGGTTTCGAAATTATCTTCAAATGACCGGAAAACGATGAAATCTGTTCTGGGTTTTGAACCAATCGAGCAGGGTGGTTCCTCGGTAAATTCCGCCCCCAAATCTGCAACCGAATCTGCGGAATCACCCAAGGGAGGTTCTTTGCAATCATTGAAAAAGAATAAGAGTCAAGCCTTGGCGGTTTCTTTCCCCGCAACCCAAAATCTGGTTAATAGCCCTGAAGTAAAGCAATACCTTGAAACTATCAAATCCAGCAGTCTGGCTGGTATTAAGGTTCTTGTTGTTTTAAGAACCGATAACTAAGGAATTGCACTTGTGATCCTGGTGGGTTGATTGTTGAAAAGTAGGGGCAGTACTTTTTTATCCATATAGGGTTGACCGTAGGCACCATAGTGCCCACCATTATTCCCAATCGAAACATCTTCAGGCTTCCAGGCATATTGCTTTAACTTTGTTGCCACCAGTAATTCTTCTTCGCGGTTTCTTGTTGCAGGTGTAAAACCATATCTACCCGCTGCATTTTGGCATTTTCGAAGATCAGCAGTTTTCGTGAATTTCAAAATAGGCCCAAGAATAAAGGTGTCTTCATGGCTGTAAAAAACATGGACACTATCTTTAACTGCTGCAATTGCTGGAATGATTGGGTAATCCTTTGATACCGAAGGGGCAAGTAGGATCACCCTTTCAATGCTGTTTTCATTTAGCAGGGAAGCGCCTGCAAGTGCAACGGAAGTGCCCGCACTGTGGGCCAGAATGTTGATTTCAGCGTCTGGGTTGCGTTTTTGAATAATCCTGATAGAACTGGCTAGTTTTTCGCCATTTTCAGAAATGTGCGGTAGATCTGTTTGATCTGCAACTATTCTTAAGTATCCATGAGACCAGTGGAATCGCTGTAATTCCGTGTTTGGTGGTAGGAGATTAAGAGATTTTTCCAGAACCTTTGCAACGGCTTGGAAATCGCCCGCCCCTTCTATAAGTATCAGCAATCTCTTTTTAGCAGCCATGCCAAAAGAAAATTGTGAACAAATTGCGGTTAGCCCAAGGGAGAGAATGTTTCTACGGCTAAGCATTGTTTATAAACCTCGTACCAAGATATATCCTATTTAATCGCTCTTATCAGCACTTTACCTTAGTTTTAAAGGTGTTCGAATTACGACAAATTTCATTTTGTTCCTGATACATTGTAAAACTCTAGCTATATTGCCCAGACTTTGAAAGATGGGAGGTATGGGTTGCTATTTATCTGCTGTTTTTTCAATCTCTTTGATGCCTTAGTTCGTCTTAATTTTAGAACCAATATTAATTTCATTTCATGGGTGCATCATGTTAAAAAAATTAGCAATCTTTCTTGTCTTGGCAGTGCTAATAAATCCCTCGAATTTATTAGCTAGGGGCCTTTTGATTCCAGAAGACAAAAGAATCGCACCACTGATCCTCATTAAACAAATTGTGGATTTCAAAATTGAAGATCAAATCGCTGAGACCATGGTTGAACAGGTTTTTTACAACCATAGTGATCGACCCTTGGAAGCAACCTATATTTTTCCCGTTCCAAAAGGGGCATCAGTGAACAAATTCACCATGTGGGTGGATGGCAAAGAAACTAAGGGCGAATTGTTGGAAGCTGACAAAGCACGCGAAATTTACACAAGTATTGTCCGAAGAATACAAGATCCAGGATTGCTTGAGTATATGGAAAACAACCTGATTAAAATGAGGGTTTTCCCAGTTCCAGCCAGAGGCAATCAGCGTGTTGCGGTTTCATATACCTCCGTTGTTCCCAAGGAGGGCGACCTTATGGAGTTTGTTTTTCCCTTAAAAGGCGAAGTAAGGCCTAACCAAGTCTCGCAGGATTTTTCCCTGTCAGGCACCATCAAATCCCAGCATGGAATCGCCAACACTTATAGCCCCACCCACGACATCAACACCCAGCGTAAATCCGACAAAGAAATTTCGCTCAGCTTAAACAAGGGTGGTCTTTCGGGAGACAAGGACTTCCAGCTCTTTTATTCTTTTTCTGATAAAGCTGTCGGCATGAGTATGCTCACTCACCGCCCCATAGCAACCGAGGATGGTTATTTTTCCCTGATGATCAATCCTTCGATGAAGGGAAACAAGGCAAAGTTGATGCCCCGTGATTTTGTTTTTGTAATGGATACTTCGGGAAGCATGCGTGGCCCAAAAATGGACCAGGCTAAAAAAGCGCTGAAATATTGCATCAACAGCCTGGGTGAAAATGATCGGTTTTCGATGCTCAATTTTGCCACCAGTGTCAGCCTGTTTCGTGATGAATTTGTTTCTGCCAACGAGGAATTTAAAAACACGGGTAGAAAATGGATCGAGGCGTTGGATTCAACCGGTGGAACTGCAATTCGTGATGCATTGCTTGCGGCCCTCGAGATTAAGGGAAATGACGCCTCAAGGCCTTTTGTAATTGTTTTCTTTACCGATGGAATGCCAACCATAGGCGAAACTAATCCTGAAAAAATCACCCGTGATGTGCTTTCCAAGATTAAACCAAATACCAGGATATTTACCTTTGGGGTTGGCGATGATGTCAATGCAACCATGCTTGATATGCTTGCGGAAAAAACAAAAGCTGCGACCACTTATGTCCGGCCTGCGGAAGATATTGAAATTAAATCGAGTGCCATGGTTTCTAAAATCAGCAACCCCGTGCTGGTGAACCTTGGCCTCACATTTTCCCCCGACATTCAGGTTTTTGATATTTACCCTACCAGCCTGCCAGACATTTTTGAAGGCGGCCAACTAATGGTGTTTGGAAAATACAAAGGGAAGGGGGGCTCAGCGATTAAATTGCGGGGCGATCTTGCCAACGAAAAGAAAGAATTTGTTTACGAGTATAATTTTCCTGAGAAGACTTCAGATTCGAAAAGTTTTGTCGAGCAATTGTGGGCAAGGAGAAAAGTTGGATTTCTGCTCGACCAGATTCGTTTAAATGGAGAGAAAGGCGAACTCGTTGAAGAAGTTACCAAGATTGCGAAAAAATATGGGATAACCACCCCATACACAAGTTATTTGGTTGTTCCTGACCATGTTTCGTACCCAATTCACAGGCCGATTCCTGGTCATCCCGTGCCAAAGCATCCTCCTGTTCCATTTGGATTGATGCCATTGTCCGGCAGTGATGGAAATCGCAAGGTTCTTGAATTTGCGCTGGAAAATCAAAGCAGGCCCGGTCAACTTGCAGAGGGCAGGGCGGCTGTTGCTGAAAAAGCATCTGAGGTTGCTGGGGCTGCTGGTGCCCCCGGGGCAGAGCAATTGAAAAAAGCAATGGATGCAAAGGGTGCACTTGATCGCGCTAAAGAAGCATTTCGAAGAAATGACCAGAAGGCGGTGCAGGGCGGCAAAATGGGGGTGGATCTTTCGGTTCAAAATCAAAGCTTTAGAGATCAGACTTTTGTTTCTGAAACTGCAATCAAACAGGTATCGGGGCGGAGCATGATCGAGGTAGGCGGGGTCTGGATTGATGAGGGGTTTCAAAAATCAATGCCCACAATTACCATTCAAGCTCAAAGCGATGCGTATTTCCGGTTGTTGGAAAAAAAGCCCCAGTTAAGAAAACTTTTTAGCCTAGGCAACTATTTGATTTGGGTGACTCCAGGAAATGTCGCCTTGGTGATTGATACGCAGGAAGGTAAAAGTACGGTTTCTGACATGGAAATCGAGCAGATGTTCACCCCGAGCAAATGATCGGATGCAGGGCGAAGATCAGAACTTTTGCCTGTTGGTAAAATTTTCATGGCCTTAATCTCTAGACTATGTTTAACATAACTCTAGAGATTTTGTTTTTTTCCATCTTTGTGGAGATTGCCATGAGAGATTTTGTGAACTGGAATTCGCGCAGGGTATTTGTTAAGCAGGCTTCGATGGCTTTGCTTGGAGCCAGCCTGGCTGCTCCTTCCATTTTGAAGGCGCAAGATTTTTTGGGGAAAAAGCAGGCTTCACCGAAAATCATTCTGGGTGTTCAAACTTACACCTATAGGAATTTTGATCTGGAAACTGCCTTGAAAAAAATGAAGGAGCTTGGGGTCACCCAAGCCGAGTTTTACCAAAAACACATTCCTGCCAACAGCACCCCTGAACAACTCAAAGCCATCCTGAACCTTTGCAACGATTATGGCGTTAAGCCCGTGGCATTTGGCGTGCAAAAATTCACCAAAGATCATGATGCAAACAAGAAAATGTTTGATTTCGGTAAGGCTGTCGGCCTTACTGCTTTCAGTGCAGATCCGGACCCAGATAGTTTTGAAAGCCTCGATAAGCTTTGCGCTGAATACAAAATTGCCATCGCTATTCACCCTCATGGCCCCGCAGGCAAAGGTCAACTGCATCGTTGGTATAGCGCGGAACTAATCATGGCGGGTGTGAAAAACCACCATCCTTTGATAGGCTCATGCCTGGATACCGGTCATCTTATTCGATCGGCCCAGTTGGGAAAAAATCTTGATCCAGCAACTGAAGTTCGAACGATGGGCAAGCGCAACTTCGGCATGCATCTTAAAGATCATGATAATAAAAAGCACACTGATGTTGTTTTTGGAAAGGGTGTGTTGGATGTGGATTCGGTGCTCAAGGCTTTGACAGAAGTTGGGTTCAACGGCATGATCAGCATCGAATATGAAGCTAATCCTCAAGACCCATCCCCGGATCTAAAAGCCTGCATTGATATTTTCAACACGGCGGTTAAAAAGATTTCTTGATAAATTATTTGGAAAGAGAATATGGCCTTCAACTTGACTTCAGAGCAGATCGAAGAACTTAGGACTACCAAGTACAATGCTACAGTTATTGAATTAAAAAAGGCGCATTCTGACTTGATGATTGTCCGGGTGAAACCGGATAAAGCTATCAGGCCACATCGTGCTGGTCAATATACTTTGCTTGGTTTGGGATACTGGGAAGATAGATATCCCGGGTGCCAGGAAGAAAACCTTCCCGAAGAAGAGTTTACGAAGCTTGCAAGGCGGGCCTATTCTCTTTCTAGTTCAATTCTCAGGCCCGATGGTTCATACATCATTCCTGAAGAAAATGATTGGAACGAGTTTTACATTGTTTTGGTTCGAGAAACCGGTCGTGAGGTCGCACCTGCGTTAACCCCCAGATTATTTAATCTGGAAGTTGGCTCCAGGCTTTTCATGGGTGAAAAAATAACCGGGCACTACAATCTTTCCCACGTGAAACCCGGTGATGATGTGATCTTTTTTTCAACTGGTACAGGCGAGGCGCCACACAATTACATGACGCTTGAACTGCTGCGAAATAATCATCAAGGGAAGATTATTTCAGCTTGTTGTGTGCGTATGGGAAAAGACCTTGGATACCGTGATGTGCATGATACGCTGATGAAGAAAGCGCCCAATTACAAATACATCCAACTTACAACCCGCGAAGGTGATCCTTCCAAGAAGCGGTATTTGCAGGATTTGGTTCGGTCTGGAGAAATTGAATCAATACTCGGTTCAAAACTTAATCCAGCAAAGACACATGTTTATTTGTGTGGTAATCCTGCAATGATTGGTGCGCCTTTCAAGCATCTCGAAACAGGGGTGCGAACTTTTCCCAAGCCCGAAGGTATCATCGAGCTTTTAGAGTCGCGAGGTTTCAACGCGGATTTGGGCCATGGACACGCACCAGGCAATATTCATTTCGAAGAGTATTGGTCTTAAAGGCTGGCTGGTGCCGGTTGGTTTTGTTGGGATTGTTTTATTGAATATCGCAACATTGCATTTCCAAGGAATAGCGAGACGGTAGACCAAGTCACGCCAGCACTCCACAAAAGTAATGTGTAGATGTTGGCGCCGCTTAGATCTTTGTTTAGAAAAATCCCCATCAGTAGTGGAATTGCCAGAAAAGAAAAAACAATTGTTTTTTTCTGTGATTCAATCATTCTTGCAATGCAAAAGGCGGGAAGGATCAGAATTCCGAAATGTGCCTTGCTAGACATTGGGGAAAGCAAAAGCATAGCACAGAGTATCATCGAGGCTTCAAACGCAAATTGTTGAGTATCAATCGTGTTTAAGCCGTTGAGCGTTCCAGGTCGCCCCCAGCAAAATAATGTCATTCCCGTTCCGACTAGCACGAGGAGAATCAGGGCTGTTTTCACTTTCGATGATTGTGAATTGTCATTTTCGACGATAACAGAATATTTTCCTTCTTTTGTCTCGATATGGGTTTGGGTGAATCTTTTTCCTGAACCTGCAAGCGATTGGTTATAAATAATTTCGCTGCCCCATGTGCCTGGTACAAAGTCAGGTTTTGTCATCGGGGCTAAAAAACGCTCGACAAAAATAATCGGTCTTGGTTTTCCATCCTTCGGAAGGCCAAGAATAATATCAGGGATGAAGTTGCAAAACAGGAATCCTGCTGCAAATGCCAGGGTTGCTTTCCAGCGGAACCTGTAGATCAGGTAGGGAAGAAATAAAAGTGGAGTAAGTTTGCAGGCCGCTGCTATTCCTATTAACATTCCGCCTTTAATATCTTTGTTTTTTGATAGTTGCAGGCATCCGTATAAAATTGTGCCAGCAATGATTACATCGAATTGCTGGTGCGAAAGGCAGTTGAGAAAATAAGTTGCAGCGCAAATCAAACCGAGGATGAAAGCCACCCAGCCAAATTTATCAGTTGAGGAAAAAACAGAACGGCTTATTTTCCAGGCACTATCGATTGCAAGATAAAGAAAAAAAATATTGATGGTTCCCCAACTTAGCCTGGAAAGCCACTGTGGCAGCGGGTTAAATGGAATGCAGATAAAAGCCATCCAGGGTGGATACATGAAGACCGAACCTTCATGGTAAATGTCCCCGCCCTCAAGCAAAAGCTTGGCGTAATACTTGAAAACCAAGTCAAACTCGGAATTGGTGCGGAAAAATATGGGGGAAGCCGCAGCTACGAGCAAAATCATGCTGATGATAAAAAACAAGATTCTGCTTTTTAACGAAGCTGTTTTGTGATTCGAATGGATCGGTATAGTTGACATCGAAACCATCCGGTTTGTTTGGTGTTTCCCTGGGAAGTCATAATTGGTCTTGTATTCAAATACAATAATTTGAAAAATCTAGCAATAGAATGAACGCCATAAGTTGTTTGATGTTTTTGACTTGATAAGATATAACCAATAATTAGTTTGGTGGATATTCGGAAAAATGATTGCTTGAGGGTTCAATGGGTTCGCAAACTAGATTACCATTTGAAAAAGAAATATACGCACTTGAGGATCTTCTTTCGTCATTGGAAGTGAAGGAAGGATCTGATATTGCAAACAGTGAAGAGATTCGTCGCATTCGCAAGGAAGTTGCCAGCCTTAAAAAAGTGAAATTTGGCAATCTGACCTCCTGGGAGACGATTTTAGTTTCCCGCCATCCTGATCGACCCCAGATGATGGATTACGTGGAAATGATTTTTGATGATTTTGTTGAACTGCATGGTGACCGTGCCTTTGGTGATGATCGTGCTCTTCGAACTGGATTCGCAAGAATTGGCGAACATCGTGTGCTGTTGGTGGGCCATCAAAAAGGTCATACCTTGCAAGAGCGCAGAGAATGTATGTATGGATGTGCGCATCCTGAAGGTTATAGAAAAGCTCTGAAGAATATGAAGCTGGCAGAAAAATTTGGCCTGCCGATTATTTGCCTTATAGATACCCCGGGAGCTTTTCCCGGTATTGGTGCGGAAGAGCGCGGGCAGTCTTCGCTCATTGCAGCTAACATTCTTGAAATGTCCTGCCTCAAGACCCCGGTGATTTGCGTGGTCATTGGCGAAGGTGGTTCAGGCGGTGCCTTGGGCATAGGCGTGGGCGACAAGGTTTGCATGCTTGAGTTTTCATATTATTCGGTGATCAGCCCGGAAGGGTGTGCGGGTATTCTTTGGAAGGCCGCCACCGAGGTCACCAAGCCGATCGCCGCAGATGCTCTAAAGCTGACTTCCAAAGAGTTGTCAAAAATGGGGATCGTTGATGCGGTTATTCCCGAACCATTGGGCGGAGCGCATCGAGACCCGAAAGAAATGTCGAACACATTGAAGTCGTATCTGCTTCGTTATCTGGCGGAGTTGCTTCAACTTCCTGTTGCAGAGTTGTTGGAAAAGCGGTATCAGAAATTTCGTAACATGGGCGTATTATTGGAAGGTAATTCGCAAGAGCAATCTGCTGGTTCAGCGTGAGTCATCACTCCGCATATCTGATTGATAAAAGAATTTAAAGCTATACCACGAATGAAACATAAGATCCGTTATCGGACGCTGCTGGAAGCCGTGATTTGCCGGGATTCCATAATAACAACGTCCGATAACGGCTGTTATGTTTCCTTAAAGCTGTAACGCGCCTTTTGCTCTTTCATCCTTTGTTTTAAGGCTTTTCGCACATTATTCACGACAATATATTCTTGTTGGCCCAGACTGCTCTTCTGGTTATATTGTGTTTTGATTGCAAGTTGTTTTCTGCCTCCCAAAGGATCGCCTCCCAACATGAATCCAAACAAAACCAATGATCAGGATCGCAAGACTTTACGCGTTGGCATGATCGGCCTCGGGATGATTTTTGATGAAACCTACAAGCCTGTTTTTCTGGCCTTGGCTAACTCGCCCCTTTACTCCCCTGCTACCGGACCTGTCGATGTTCGCTGGACAGCGGCAGCAACCAGAACGGGAACCAGGGGGCAGAATTACCTTCAACAGTTGAAGCACCTTATCCCACCTTTTGAAAATTGCCACGGCGCTGATTCCATCCAGAAACTACTTGCTTCCGATGTTGATGCGGTTTGTGTTGCAACACCCGATGACCGGCATTTTGAAGCTGCGAAGTTGGCCCTGCTTGCGGGCAAGCATGTCATGATTGAAAAACCCTCGGTTCTTTCCCTTGGAGAATTGGAGCAACTTCAGGAAATCGCTGATCAAAAGAAAGTGCTTGCCAAAGTTGTTTATCACAAGCTTGCTGATCCGGATCATAAGAAATTACGAACCCACTATGCTGATTCTGTTTTTCGCCATGTCAATAATGGCTACTGCTCCTTGCTCGAGCCAAAATCAATCAGTGGGAAACAATTTGCAGAATGGATCGTTGGAAGAAATCCGGGTACTTATGTTGCAGTCCACTATATCAAGTTGATTGATTTTACTTTTGGGCCCGCAAGCATTCAGCCTGGTTGGGATTTGGTTCGCATTAGTGCGACAGGCCAGAGGGGTTTGGTTGGAAAACAGGACGGGCCTACCTGGGATTCCTGCCAGCTTCAGGTTACCTACAGGCATCCAGATAATCGCGAGGCGACCTTCGATATTCATACTAGCTGGGTTATGCCTGATAATTTTCCAGGATATGTGGAGCAAGAGGTTCAGTTTCGGTTTGATAATGCAATTTGGAATGCCCATCAACGAAAACGCGGAGTCGAAATGGCGATTGAGGATCGCACCCCCAATGAGCTAAAGAATACTCCCAATTATCACTACAATGGATCTTTTTTAGAGCCTTGGGGTGAACGCAGTCATCGGGGCTATGGACTGGAAGTTATTCATCGGTTTTTTGAAGAGGTGGCTTTTGTTGAGTTTGGTGGGCCTGCTTCGAGTCGCTGTGAAAGATTACAATCGATGAGGGAACTTTCTTACAATGATCTTGGTGCGGATAGGAATACGGTTGCGATTGTTCAGGCGATGGAGGCGATTCTTTCCGAGCATGTTGTGGGAAATCCTGGTGCCCAGGTTTTGGTTAATGGGCCAGATGGTGGATTGGTGTTATATCGACCTGGAAAATCAGGGCATTTGGTTCTCCATGCTTCAAAAGTTTGAGCCTACAAGGTTCATTGTTTACATCTGTACTTGCCAAGGAATTGCAGTTATTCTGTATAGGCGGTATTTATTGCTCCAAAAGGGAATTTCCAATGAACAAACCCATTCATCATCCAGGCGAAAATAATTCGAATGAAGTTCGTGACCACCTGGTGAAAATTGAACCTAGGTCGTTGCGTACCTATACCCCTAGCCAGGCGATTCTAGCAAAAAGTGCCGGTTCATTTCATTGGACTCCTGAGGGAAGAAAACTTTACGATTTCACATCTGGTGTGCTTGTGGCAAATCTCGGGCATAACCCTGTGCGTTGGACCAAAAGATTTTTTGAATTGATGGGCTGGGGTAACATTGATGCTGCTAAGGAATCAGATGGTTATTTTTCTGCGGTTACCATGACCGCCTACAATGCCGCAACTCCAATTGAAATTCAGGCCAGCGAAAGATTGCTTGCCTTGATGCGGGTTCACCCTGTGGGTGCTAGAATGCAGCAGGTTCTTTGGGCTGCTTCGGGTTCGGAAGGAATTCAAAAGGCGTTGTGGGCAGCGATGGCAAAGGATAAAAACCGGGATATGATCATTGCAACCCGTTATGGGTTTCATGGTAAAAAAGGTTTATCCAATGCGATCACCGGTACCGAAAATGATAAAGAGCGCGACCCCAGGGTTAAATTTATTTCGTTCCCCATGTGTGAATGCAATGACCTTTCCATGCGGGATAAACCATTTGATTTTACCCATTATCAAAAAGAATTGGATGCGCTCTGGCACCAATATGGAAGAAAACTAGGAGTGTTGATTACCGAGCCTTATCTTGGTGGCGGCGGTTCTTATCATCCCCCGAAAGAATACCTTCAGATGCTGGTTCGTTTTTGCAGGGAGAAGGATATCGTTTTTATTCTCGATGAAGTGCAGGCGAATTTTGGCCGAACTGGTCAGAACTTTGCCTACGAATCTTATGGAATTGAACCCGATATTGTTGTTCTTGGGAAAGGCCTAGGCAACGGTGTTCCGGTTGCTGCTGTTGTGGGGAGAAAAGATTTGTTTGATTGCTTGGATTATGGTGAAGCCTCAGATACTTGGAGTGCCAACCCGCTTTGTTGTGCCGCGGTTATTGCCACGCTTGAAGAATTTGAAAATGGAAAAGTGATTGAGCATTCCCGGAAAGTTTCCGCAATAATTGAGGAAGGTTTGATTGCCTTGAAAAATGATCTGCCTTTTGTCGCAAATGTGCGTGGCGAAAAAGGTGGCATGGTTTGGGGTGTTGAGATGGGGGATTGGGGCGGGAAAAATTCGCATGAGTGGGCCTGCGCCATGGTTGAAGCTTGTTATCGGGGTGAATCCAACGGTGATGGTATTCATATTCTCGGGCCATTAGCCCGGAAAGTGATCAGAATATCTCCTCCGCTTACTCTTTCGCTTGCAGAAGCTGCCGCCTCGATGAAATTGATGCATAAGCTTCTTGCGCCTTTGGCTAAAAATAATGCTGGTCACGAAGTTGTTATCGCGGGTGGGCGCTAATTGGTTAAAATGATTCCTATGGAAATTTCTCATGCCTGTTGATTTGTTCGTTGATTCTTTGTTTGGTAGCGCGGGTATCCATTGGCTTGACCAGATTTTAAATTCTTTCGCCTCGAATTTTTCTGAGGGATCTTTCTTTAACCAGGTATTCAATCTCAGGGCGATGCTTGCTCTCGCACTCGTCAGCCTGACTTGTGGCGCAGTGGGATCCATGGTCGTTGGCAGCAGGATGGCATTTTTTAGCGATGCTCTTGCCCATTGTGCTTTTGCTGGCGTAAGTTTGGGGTATGTTGTTTTTGAACTATTTATTCTTGGTGCCCGGCCCAAGGCCGAATTCTGGGAATGGGTTACGCCCATTATGGTTGTTTTTGGAGTCGCTGTAGGCGCTGGAATTGCCTATGTACGAGGCCAAACTGGTTTGGCCAGCGATACCGTGATCGGTGTCTTTTTTGCTTTTTCCCTTGGCTTTGCAGCCATGCTTAAAAATATCATCAATGACCGTAGCGTTTTCAGCTTGGAAGATTTTCTTTTTGGCGATCCCCTCTTTGTAAGTGCTTCAGAGATTTTATATATGGCTGCTCTGGCGGTTTTTACATGGGTTTTTCTGTTCTTTTTTTATAATCGCATGGTATTCAGCAGTTTTAACAGCAGTCTTGCGTTATCCAGGCGTTATCCTGTTACGATTCTTTACTATATGTTTGTCATTTTGTTGGCGTTAATTGTAAATCTTTGCCTGAGGTATGTGGGGGTACTTTTGATCAATGCTCTTTTGATTGTTCCGGCTGCCACTGCCTTCAACATTGGAAGAAATTTGCGTGAAGTTTTTTGGATTACAGTTCTTTTGAGCGTTTTTGTCTGCCTGGCAGGCCTGGGTGCTAGTTGGGAACTCCAAGTTCGTTCAGGTGTAAAATTTGGCGTTTCAGGAACAATCGTGATGCTGGGCGTGGGGTTGTTTTTTTGCTCAATGATCATCGGGAAATTAAAGGCAGCTTCTTAATAATTTGACATTAATTCAACCATCTCCTTGATTCTGGCATCGATCTAATTCACAATGGTTAAAACAAGAATGGTTGGGAGAGTTTCCCGCCAGATTAATTTTTATAAACGGGATAAATGAAGCTGTGGATAGTTCTCAAGCGCTCGATAAAATTAAAGACTTCATTCTTATTTTTACCAGCATCTTTTATGAAGCTTTGCCCTTTATTGTTATCGGGTCTTTGCTTGCGGGACTTCTCGAAGAGTTGCTGCCTCAGAAACTGATCGCAAGGCTTCTTCCCCGCAACAGATTTCTTGCAATTTTAATTGGTGCGCTGCTGGGCATTATTTTTCCCATGTGCGAGTGTGGCATTATTCCCGTAATGCGAAGGTTGTTGCGCAAAGGTTTGCCTTTAAGTTGTTGCGTGGCTTATCTTCTTGCAGGCCCTATTATTAATCCCCTTGTTTTACTAAGCACCTATGTTGCTTTTGATGGCATGGAGAATGCCACCGAAAACGGAACACTTGCTTTTCAAATGGGTGGACTTGCAATGGTTTTAACCCGCACAGGCATGGCTTATCTTGTTGCTGTTGGAACCAGCTTGATCGTTGATCGCCTATATCAAAAACATGGCGATGATCTTCTTCTGCCTTTGGCGAAACCCCCGGCTAAAAGCAAGTTATCCCTTGATGTTGTTGATGATGATGAAGTTGTCGATAAGGGAAGCATGAATTGGTTTGCCCGTGCCTCTAGAATTTCTGAAACCGCACTTCATGACTTCATTGATATCACGGTTTTTCTCACCATTGGTGCATTGCTTGCTGCTTTCACCCGCATTTGGCTTACTCATGATGCGATTTCTGAACTTTCCCGAACCCATATTATTCTTGCGGTGCTTTTAATGATGTTGTTGTCGGTAATCCTTTGCCTGTGTAGCGAGGCCGACGCCTTTGTCGCCGCCAGTTTTGTGACTTTAAGGCCCGCAGCCAAGGCCGGCTTCCTTGTGCTTGGCCCCATGTTCGATCTTAAACTTTACATGATGTATACAAGGGTATTTAAACCCAGATTAATTTGGACTATAATCGTATCAGTGGTAATTCAGGTTTTTATTTACACCATGATTTTGCATGGCCTTTGGGAAAACCTCGGACCAAGTTTATTCTTTCCCAAAACAGATTCGATAACTTCAACCGCTAGGTGAACTTGTGGCTAATGAACATCATCACCACGATAATGCAACCGAATATTACATCGAGCAATTGATTGGAATTGGTATCTCACTTTCCATCGCTTATGTTTGCATTATGCTTTGGTGGCCCTTTCCAATTTATGGCGGTGATGGACAGATAATTTCCTATGGCAGGAAGTTGTCCATTATCTTGCATCCTAAGTTTCATTTCTGGGTTTTAACAGGAAGCATTATGCTCCTGGGTATTGTTTCTATCCGGATTATTGCCCTTTGGCTTGAATCCAGCAAATTGAAATCGTCTTCAGGCCATGCACATGAGCATGGGCCTGATTGTAATCACGATCATGGCCACGAAGGTCACAAGCATGGGCCTGATTGTAATCGTGATCATGACCACGAAGGCCACAAGCATGGCCCCGATTGTAATCACGATCATGGCCATGGTATT
>CAZYAY010000013.1:47546-66293 GCA_964646215.1 uncultured Candidatus Kuenenia sp.
CCACGAAGGCCACAAGCATGGCCCCGATTGTAATCACGATCATGGCCATGGTATTGAATCTTCAGGCCATGAAAATTGTGGGCACGATCACAGTCATGGTTCTGCGCCTGTTCGATTTATTGTATTATTGCTACCGATCGTCTTGTTTTTTCTCAATGTCCCCAATGAGGTTTTCAGCAATGTCAAGGGGGTGGACCTCTCGCAATTTGGTGAGGTGGATGCCGTAGCTGAAAAAGGAATTGACTTTAATGTAGGTTTTTTGCAGTTGGAAATGGCTTCCATGACCCAGGAAAGTAGAAATCATTACGAGGGTAAAACCGTAAGGCTGATAGGCAAGTATGTAGGTGAGGAAGATAAGCGTTTTTCACTTATACGGTTTAAAATAAATTGCTGTGCTGCAGATGCGGTACCCCTTAATGCGGTGATGATGGTGGACCCTAATTCCCCTGAAAAACTTGCATGGAAAAAATATGCCAATAAATGGGTCCAAGTGACGGGTCGGGTCCATTTTCTTAAACGGAAAGATAATGAGCAGTACATGACCGCCTTGGTTTTATACCCCGATGCAGAACACAAGCTTAACGATGATCTCGTCAAGGTTGTGCCCCAGGATTCCAACCCGTACGCCAATTAGCATATGATCAAATTTGGCAAAATATTAGAAACACCAGTACTATCGGAGTTTTTATGAACCTTAAGAAATTGTTGTTCGTTTTGCTTTTTTGTTTTATTGCGGTAACGGGAAGACTATTCTCCTGCCCTTTTTGCACGATGCAGGGACAGACCCTTGTAGGGGAAGTAAATCAAGCTAGCATGGTTCTTTTTGGCACTTTGAAAAATGCGAAAATTGGCAATGCTGATGGTGCTGATGGCAGTACCGATTTTGAAGTTGAAAAAGTGATCAAAGATCATGTTATTCGAGGTGGTAAAAAAACGCTGACGCTTCCCCGCTATGTACCACCAGACAAGGACGGTAAATATAAGTTCCTTCTTTTTTGTGAAGTTTATAAGGATAAACTCGACCCCTATCGGGGCGTTGCAGTGCCTCCCGAAAGTGAGATAGTTCCCTATCTTCAGGGTGCCTTGGCCCTTAAAGATAGCTCCTTGCCAAAAAAACTTGGCTTTTACTTTAATTACCTTGAGAACACAGATACTGAAATATCCAACGATGCTTACAAAGAATTTGGCAATGCAGGTTACAAGGAATTTGAATTGGCCGCCAAACTTTTTTCCCGGGAGAAGGTGATTTCCTGGCTTAAAAATTCCGCAACACCATCTTTTAAAATGGGGCTGTATGCCTCAATTCTTGGGCATTGTGGCAAGCCCGAAGATGCGCAGATTCTTAAACAATTGCTTGAAGATCCTGAAAAGCAATCTGCAAGCGGCATCGATGGCGTGTTTGCAGCCTATGCCATGCTCAATCCCAAGGATGGGTGGGAGTATCTTGTTGCCGTGATGAAGAACCCCAAGAAGGAGTTTTTGTTTCGTTATGCAGGCTTACGGGCTGTAAGGTTTTTTCTGGAGTTTGCACCAGATCTGATTCCGAGACAAAAATTGATTGATGCAATTGTTTTATTACTGGATCAGGAAGATATTTCCGACCTGGCAATTGAAGACCTGCGAAAATGGAAAGTGTGGGATCAGGCCGACAAGGTTTTGGCCTTGCAGGAAAAAGATGCCTATAAGAAAATTCCAATTGTTCGCCGGGCTGTGTTGCGCTATGCATTATCCTGCAAAGGAAGCACCGCTGCGGATGATTTTGTAAAAAAACAAAAGCTTGCGGATGCCCAAGGAGTTACGGATGCGGAGGAATTGCTGAAGTTAGAGCAACCTGCCTCTCCCGCAAAATAAAACTGTTTGAAATCTTGAATACATGGTCCAAGGAAGGACGATTTTTTTGCGAACCACCCTGCTCTTTTTTGCTGTTTTATCACTTGCCGTAAATTTTGTTGGTGAATTGATCGCCTGCAGTATTTGCTCAGGCTATGGGCAGTCGCTTTCTCTTCGCGAGCAGGCGTTAAAATCAAACTCCAAGGTGGTTCTTTTCGGGCTTATCACTAAATCAAGCCTTGAACCCGATGGCACTGGGAAAACCGAAATTTCCGTTCAAAAAATCTTTGTATCACCATCCGATTTTAATATCCAACCTTCCATCTCCCTTAAACAGTATCTGCCATTTGATACCAATGCTTATAATGGGATTTTGTTGTTTGCGGATTATTTCAAAGGGCAATTAGATGTGTTTCGTGGTGTTTCCATACCATCAAAAGAAGTGTCTAACTATGCTGCTGGTGCGATGGGGGCGATAACCCTTAAGGGCCCTGCCCTGCTGGATTTTTATATGCCATTTCTGCAATCAGCTTCAAGGGAAATCGCCACCGATGCTTTTTTGGAATTTGCCAAGGCCTCGGATTCAACGCTTATTGAGTTTTCAAAAAAAATGAATCCCGCTCTTTTGAAAAGCTGGATTCTCGATCCCAAGGTGCCCGAAGAGCGTTTGGGGCTGTATGCTTTTCTTCTAGGTGGGTGTGGTAGCGAGTCTGATATTAGCTTTTTAATTGAGATGCTTAAGTCGCAGGATGTCAGATCGCAGGCTGCTTTTGATGGCGCAATGGTTGCCTTGATCCGTTTGCATCCCGACAAAGGTTGGAATGCACTACATGGTTTTTTAAGGGCGGATGATACGCCATTGCAAACCAGGCTTTCATGCATTCGTTCAATCAAAGTTGCCAACGAAATATTGCAGGGCAAATCAGACAAATCCGAAATATTCAAGGCATTGAGCATTGCCTTTAGACAAGGTGAGCTTGCAGATCTTGCAATTGAAGAATTAAGAAAAATGAAGCATTGGGGCTATACCCAGGACATTTTAAATCTTTATGGAACAAAAGGGTACACCGCCCCTGTAATGAAGCGGGCGTTTCTTCGGTATGCCCTGACAGCGCCAAAGGAACCGGTGGTTGAAAATTTTTTAGCCCAATGCGAAATCAAGGATCCCCAGACGATCCTCGAAGTCAAAGAATCTCTGGGGTTGGTTCCGTTGAAGCCATGATTATCGGGTTTATTTCAGCTTAAGTTCTAAAACCGTGGCACTATAAATATCAAGCCCGCCCTGCCCCCCTGCCCTGTCAGAGGCGAAATATAGCTTCAATCCATCCCTGCTTAGCGATGGCGATTTTGTCCCGATTTTACCTGTCGAATCTTTAAGATTGGAAACAGCAACTGGTTTCGACCAACCACCATTTAAAGTCTTCGTGCAAGAGAAAATTTCCAGGCGCCCATCCTCGGCGATTCCTTCAAGGAACATGAGGTTTCCCAATGGATTGATGGTGGCGTGATGAAACCCAACCGGGATATCCTTGAGCGGTTCGGGGGCATCAAAGTTGCCTTCGGCGCCCGTGCCTTTGATGCGCTTCGCAACCATCTGCTGCCACCCATCTTTGGTTTTTCTGCTGAAGTATAGTGTCATTTGATCCTTGGTGAGCCAGGGGTGCATTTCATCATTTTCAGTATCAAGTGCAAGGAGGGGTTTTCCAGGATTGAAAGCACGGTCTTCCATGTCTTTGCCTGGCTGATCCCTGAAGGATCTGAATAAATCGAAGTTGTTGTTTAGCTTGTCTTTTTTTGTTGCATAGATGATGGTTTGGGGGAATTTACCCTCCTCGGTAAGAAAGCAACTCCGATCATCCGACTCGGTTTCAACATAAGCACCAATGGTTTCAGGGTTGCCCCACTTGTTGGTTTTTTTCAGGAATTTTGAGAAGTAAATGGAATATTTTCCTTTTTCATTCTTCCGGGAAAAATAAAACCTTGCCGGATAAATCGTGCTTAGTGAAGGTACTGGAAGCGGGTCATCTTCATCCATTTCGGTGTTTATTGGCATCGGCGTCAACTTGAGGGGGGCGTCCGCCCCTTCGGCAATTATGGGCATGAAGATTGCCCCAAAAAACAAAATTACACCCATCAAAATACAAAAGCGATTCATTCAAAAGCCTCCAGATATCATAAATTCCGTAAGAAAAATTTTTACTAATCAGGCCAACACAGATGGTATCCCTTGGTATTAACTTGAATACGGTAAAGCGAGACCCCGGCTGTAATATAGAGAATATTCCTGTCTTTTCCGGCAAAAATGCAATTAGATGATGTTTCCGGGGTGTTTACAAAATCAATGATTTTGCCCATGGCATTGAATACATATACACCGGTTTCTTTACCCGTTCCTGCGGTTGCGAAAATATTCCCTTTTTCATCAACGCACATTCCATCGATCCCACGGGATTTTCCAAAATCATGAAGTATTTTTTTTGCATCGAGTGTGCCATCTTCCGCAATGTTGAAGCACACCAGTTGTTTGTTGCCCTTGGGATCGTTTTCTGCAATGTAAATAGTTTTTCCATCGGGTGAGATCACGATGCCATTGGGCTTTTTGCATTCTTTGGTTGCGATGGAAACTTTGCCTGAGGGTGAAATCATGAAAACGCTTTCGTGATCAAGTTCACGGGGCTCATCGCCTACATAGCGTGGATCGGTGAAGTAAATGCGATTTTTGGAATCAATCACGAGGTCGTTGGGGCTGTTGAATTTTTTACCTTCAAAGTTGTCAGCAATAACTGTGATTTTTCCATCTTTTTCAGTTCGGGTGATTCTGCGATTACCCCCTGTATTGGCACCTTCAGCGGCAACAAGTCTGCCAATAGAATCAAAATCCAATCCATTTGACCTCCCACTTGGATTGCGGAATTCGGTTGTAATCTTAGTGGCGGGATCGAACTTCATGATTCGATTTCCGATATCGGAAAAGTAAATACATTTATCTTTTCCGTAAGCCGGCCCCTCGGTAAATTCCCCGCCAGTCCAGACTTTCTCCACTTTCGTGTTTGCTGGAAAAATCAAGCCGGACGAGGATGTTTTATCTTGGGCAAAAACTGCAAAGGCAATTAAGAAAATCATCAATGGTGCAAGTTGCCGCATGAGAGTTTCCTCCAGATGGTAAGAGCTCTTGTTATTTGTTTTCCTATCAGATTCTTATTAAAACAGAAATTACGGAATTGATCATTAAAAAATGATGAATGGCGAGGGATAAATCATAAAGAAAGTAATTGGATGCTGGCTTCGGCTATTTTTTCAACGGAAGCCATTGCCCCAACCCCGATATCGCCACATGCCAGAAGCTTTTCTTCGGGTTGTAAAACCCTAAGATTTTTAACAGAGCGGTTGATGATTTCGCAGGCATGATCTGGACTGTCTGGATTGAGATTTAGAAACCCATTTTCTTCGGCTAGCATAGCCAGATGCCTTGCGGTGGCAGGCTTTTTCCACATTTGAGTATTCATTGCAGGTGCTAAAATTACAGGTGTTGAAATATCGCGGGCGCGCCAGATTGAAGTCAGGCAATTATCAGCCAGGCCCAGTGCGATTTTGCCAAGGGTGTTCGCATCCAATGGCGCAATTATGAATAGTTCCGCCCATTTTCTTAGTTCGATATGCAAGACTTTGTCTTCACGGGCATACGATTGTTTTGGCCATTCGTTGGCATCGGTGAAAATGGAATCTCCGCCACAAATTACCTCAAGCTTTGCAGGTGATAAAAAATATCCTGCATGGTTGGTCAGCACGATTTTGACTTCATGGTTTTGACCGATCAAACGTGTTGCAAGTTCCTCTATTTTGATTGCGGCTACAGAGCCTGTCACGCCTAGAAGAATTTTAGCCATTATTGTGCTTCCCAGATTTGCTCGATTGCATCAAGAAGATTTGCAGGCAGATTTTTTCGAGTAACGCATTGGTATTTGGAATTCATGGGGCCGATCCACGCTTTGAAAGCGGCATCTTCGATACGGTTTGCAACCATCAGGTCCGCGTTGGAATGCACCCTTGATTGCTCCGCAAGATGGAGTAATTTTTTTTCATCGATGTTGGATTCGAGTTTAAATTTAACAAGCGTGCCCTTGAACTTCCAGATGGTTCTGAATTGATCCACTAATTTGGGTAGTGGCTTTAATTTAACCCATAATTCCTGGTGGTTTCCTGATAATTTTTCGTTGGCTGATGTTACAAGCGGGGTGTCAAAATCGGGCGCCTGGAAAATCCCAGAACAACCGTAATCACTTACTGCGGCAGTCATGATGATCGCATCGTAAATGTTTTTGCAAGTTTCTTTTTCAAGCAGCATGGCTAAATCATCGAAAGTATCAAACCGAATAGTTTCAATGTTTTTCCCGGTGATGCCTAGGTGTGGGTTGCTGGTTAAAAGGCATGCCTGGTGGCCACGATTAGCCGCTTCAATCGCAATGTTATGGCCTGTCGTGCCCTTGGCCATATTGGTGATTTTACGTGCGTTATCAATGGCAACAGATGTGGCGCCAGCGGTGATAAGGATGCGAGGCATAAGGCAAAGGTACCCTTCTTGGATCCTGTGATATGCCATATTTTACAGATTGCGGGCAATATGGCCTAGGGAATTAGGAACCAGCAGGGATGCGTACTTTTTCTGCGGAGGGCAGATTGAGTTTCAAGATATGGTTTTGCAGTTCGGATTCAGGAAGCTGAATGACTTCGATAAGTTTTTCACGCAGGCTCCCGGGGCTGGGATTTTCCCTGAGTGTTTGCATGAAAGCAAGCAGCACCTTTTTATTTTCCGGCGTTGAATGCAGGAAGTAATGTACCCAGGCCCATGATTCGCGGTATTCCGCACGATTCATCTTGCCTACTTCGTCCATGAGTTCAAGCCTGATTAAATCGGGCTTAAACTCATTGTTCAGATCTTTTCTTAAGTGTTCAACATGCTGGCGGTTTATGCCTTTTTTTTCTGGTGCCAATTCGTAATATTCAGCAAGTCCCTCGTCCAGCCATAGTGGAACATCTTTTAAAACGCTGTGAAGCAATGCATGGGTGAGTTCATGCCTTAAGTCTTGCTGAACGCGTTCGCCCCAGTAGGTGTAAATGAGTAAGTCTTCGGATCGGCCAACACCCCGGGTCTGGGCTACAAAAAACGCCCTTCTCGATGGGAGTTTGGGATATTTCGAAACCATGAATTTGTCATACTTTTCACGATCTTCAAACAGATAAACTTGAATCATGGTTGAAGATTCTGGCAGTTTTAGATCGCCATATACCTGATCGCGAAGCTTTGCGAGTTCATCGAACAGCGGAAGGTCTTTTTGGATTTCAAAGTCGCTGAGGAAAACATAAGGTGCGACACGGATCAGGTATCTACCTGGCAGAATCGGAGTTGTCGACTGGTTTACCTCACCACTATCTTTTCCCGCTGGTTGATTGGGATTGAAATTAAAGGTGGAACAACCACTTGAGGTCATCACGAAAACCAGAAGTATGATCAATAGCCTTGCAACAATCAACTTTACAAACCCTTTTCGCAAAAGAAAAGTTCTCCCAGTGGGCGAGGAGCATAAGCAGGAATTGAGTTTAAAGCAAGGCTAGTCGGTTCGGAATAGTCATGCCAGGGGTCTGCCTGATCGTTGGTTTTTAGCTATCTTTAATCCAGTGAGTCTACCTATTTTGCGCCACCAGGTTTTCCACGTGAAAGGCCCTTCCATTCCCCATCTTAAGTATTGCCTTAAAAATCGCAGTTTCTCTGTATTACTGATTTGTTTTGAATTAACAAAGCTAGAATTTAATCGAGCGAGGTTTTGGGCTTTTCTTTCATCAGGAAGATAAGTGTGGGTTCGTACCCCGACCAAGTCAACCAACCATATTTTAATAGTGCCCCCATTTTCAGAAACCATCAAGTTGGGGGATTTTAAATCTCGGTGCGAAACTGAAAGATCGTGCATTTTTCTTATCAAATGTGCGACTTTGTTTACAAGCGTGCGTAGTATCTGGGTTTTTACGGGCTCGTCAAGCTGGTCGATTTTTAAAAGATACCCGGGCATATCTATTGCATTTGGTATTTCCTCGGTGATTATCACCCCGTCCACTTTTAATCCCACAGAATGGGTATGCCACATTGCAAGAGGCCTTGGCGTTGGCAATTGCCTCACGATCATGGCGTGGCCCATGGCCCAAGACCTGGAAGTACCATCGGGCCTGAATAGTGAAAGAAGGGGGTCAATCATCTTGGTTGCGAATATTTTTTTGTAGATGATTTTTTTTTCGGTTGCCCCGTCTTTTATGGTTAAGGCTACCACTTCAGAGCTTTTGGATTTTTTAAGAATCTTCAGTCCTGGAGAATCCCCGGTTTCAGTCTTTAGATTTACAAGTTCGATCAAGCAGTCCTTGCCTAGGTCCGCAACATGATGGCCTTTGATGTTGTTGTGGCGAAACTTTTTAAATCTGCGGTTGTTTCCCATGCAGCGAAGATCAAAGCTGGACCAAAGTTTCAAGTTGGCGTTTGATTCCAGCGCCTTCATGATGATCACCTGTTTTTTTAGCCAGTATTTATCATGAAAAGCAAAAGCGTCATCGCCTTCGAATCCGCCAACCTCCTTGGTGTAGTAATCCCAAAGTCGCATCCGATCCGTGAGGCTTGCATGTAAGGCTGCCCATCTGTCAAGCATTGCAAGATTTTCCAACCTGATTTCCCAAGGCACGCGAGTGCTATGAATTCTCACGGGGTGCAAATCCAGCATCATGATTTTTGATGGTTTTTGTTTGTTGGTTTGCACCATCAGGTTGCCTGGGTGTAAATCGGTGTGAACGACTCCCTTGCGGTGCATTGTTGCAAGAAAAATCGCAAGTGCTTTGATGAGTTCGTGTCGATTATCCCATGATTCTTCCCAAGTCTGGCTTTGTAATGTTTCCCAATAATCGCTCAAAGGGGTGGAGTTTTCAAGAGTATGGGTGATGATGAAACTATCGGGCAAAAAGCCTGCGGATGTGCCAAAAGCCAGGGGTGCGATGGTAGGAATCCCAAGGGATAATAAATCCAGGGCCATGCGAAATTCGTTCTTTGCCTTGGTTGCGCGGAAGCACTCTCTGAAGAAGGACCTTGGCCCGGAGATACGATTGTGTTTTAAATGGATATCCATTTGCGGCAGTTGGATTTGATAGACAGACCTATGCGAGCCACTTTTGATGGTCTTTACCATATTTGCATCAAGCCATTGTGGGAAACGAAGCACACCCTCGTTAAACAGAGCTTCCCTGATGGTTTTAGACTCTGCAACTTCTGGGGCAAGAATCCATTTCACCTGGGCCACTGCATTAGCGGTTGAGTTTGTCATCACTCTACCCCGCCTGAAGTTTTTGATGATGGAGATTATTCAATAAAGTGATCCAGCGTCCCGCGTTGGCATTGACACTATAATTCGAGTCAACAATTTCCCTGCCCCGTCTGCCCATCGTTTTTTGCTGCTCTTTGTTTTGGTAAATAAGTTCTATTGCATTCAACCAATCTTCGCGGGTTTTCGCAAGAAAACCATTGTGTCCATGCTTGATGATTTCGCAATGAACCCCGACAGGGTTGGCAATCACGGGAAGGCCTGCTGCCATGTATTGCAAAAGTTTCAGGCCACACTTCCCCCTGCTCCATCGGTCGTCAGGCATAAAGCAGATTCCGAGATCTGCGCTGCCGATTTCTGAAACTTCATTGCTTTCCAGCCATTGCACCTGGGTTATCTTGAGATTATCAAAGGAAGGAAACGAATCGCAAATGATTTTTAGTGAGAGATTGGGGAAGGTTTTACCCAGTTCTTCAAGGATGGGCCGGATGATTTCAAGGGATTGCAGCGTGCTTTTTGATCCTATCCACACCATTTCCAGGGAATCGTTGGCGTTAACAGAATAATCAACCCGATATTTTGAAGTTTCAATAACCGTTGGAATGACAACAACCTTTGAGGCATTGGTATGTTCGGATGTTGCATCCGCTAAAAATTGGTTGCCTGCAACCAAGGCATCGGAAGCATTGGATAGTGCTTTGAATCTTGCAAGTTTGGAACGATCATCCATGCCCTTTTTTGAGTAGGAATCGCGTAAAAAAATAGCATCGTCAAAATCGAAAATCAAATGCTTGCAACTTCGCCTTATAAGCCAGGTTAGCCAGAGGGGGGGCAACTTGCGTTGTAATATCACGGTTTTGTTTTGAAGTTTTGCTGCAAGGCTTAATAAGCCCACCAGTGATTTGGGCCATGTAAGATACCGCAATGAATAGCCTGACTTGGCAAAATGCTCTTTGAAGGCACTTAAGCGATAGCGAGTGCAGACATGTTCTTCAGATTCCACCAGTGCGACGATTTCCAAAAAGCCCTCCATGGCGATTTGATTGGGTTTTAAAGTTTTCGCCTTTTGGACATTTCCCTGCCTATGTCGCGCTTGGCTTCGTTTTTCTTTTGGGCCTGCCGCTTATCCTGAAGTTTCTTACCCTTGCCTATCGCAATTTCAACCTTGGCTTTGCCTTCTTTGAAATACATCTTGGTTGGTATAAGGGTTAAACCGCGCTGTTCGGATTTTTCTGCAAACTTGGCAATCTCGTTCCGGTGCAAAAGCAGTTTACGGGGGCGCTTGGGTTCGTGATTAAGTTGGTTGGCCATTGTGTATTCTGGAATATCGCAACCGTAAAGCCAGATTTCCCCATTTAAAATACGCGCATAAGCGCCTTCCAGATTAGCCTGCCCGGTTCGTAAGCTTTTTACTTCACTGCCCTTAAGCATGATGCCGCATTCTAAACGCTCTTCAAGTTCGTATTGGAACGAAGCCTTGCGGTTTTGGCAGACGTTGATGTATTCGGGAGATTCCGACTTCTTGCTGTCCGCCATTGAATTCCCAAAGCCCCTAATAGAAAACCGTTAGAAAAAAGTATTCTAACAAGCCGTTCCGTTTTTGGGAACGCTAGAATCTGGAATATCAAGACTTTGAAGGTAGCTCGTATGTTCTACCCCCGGCAGTTGTCGATTTCTGGTTGACGGAGAGTTGGTATAGCTGTTCCCCTGTGTTTGTAGGGTATTTTCCGTTGATGCAGGCCTGGCATAATTGCGATTCATCAAGACCTATACTTCTAGAGATATCCTCATAGGGGAGATATCTTAAGCTATCTGCGCCAAGCTCTTTTGCCATCTCATCTTGTATCTTGGTGCTGATGGGATTACCTTTGAGGAACCTTGGGGCGAATAGTTCTTTCACAGTGGACATATCGATGCCATAAAAGCATGGGGCAATAATGGGTGGGCATGCCACCCGGACATGAATTTCCTTGGCTTGCCCGCGGGTTTTCATGTCTGCAAGCAGCACCTTCATGGTCGTGCTTCTTACAATTGTATCCTCAATAAGCAGCACTCTTTTTCCTGCGATTACTTCTTTAAGAGGGGTGTACTTAAGTTGAACCCTTTCGGCACGGTTTTGCCCTTCGATGAAGGTGCGGCCCACATAACGATTCCGCATTAATCCTTCCACGGAAGCAAGGCCAAGTTCATGAGCCATTGCATCTGCAGCGGCCTTGCCTGTATCGGGTACGGGCACGATGACCGTGTCCTTATCCAAGGGCACAATGTTTAAAAGCCTTTCCTGGGCTGCAAGCGATTGCCCAAGCGATGCCCGTGCCAGATAAACACTGCGGTCATCCAGATTGCTTGCAACATTGGCGAAGTAGATCCATTCGAAGAAACAGTGGGTGGTCTTGCGCTTTGGTGCAAACCTTGCCTGCCTCATTTTTCCATCTTGAATAACGATCATTTCACCCGGGGGAAGCGAGCGCACATCTTTAAACCCAAGGTTTAATAACGCGACGCTTTCACTTGCGGCAGCAAACATCGGGCCATCTTGCGCCACGCATAACGGTCTGAACCCGTTGGGGTCTCGCAGCACCACCATGTCGCCCATCGCATTTAAAAACACGATGTTATATGCGCCATCAAACTTGCTGCAAAGCTTGGAGAAAACTTCCACCAGATCAGGGGCCTTATCAACATGGTTGCTTAATTCATGGCTGAGGTAATGCATGATCACCTCGGTGTCCGTGTCGCGGGTGAGGTGGTAATCGGTCTGGCTTAGAAGTTCTTCACGAAGCTGGGTGTAGTTGGCAAGTTGGCCATTAAAGGCAAAACTAAACCATTTCCATCTGCAACCGTGATGCCTTTCGAAAGGCTGGGCGTAACTTTTGTCGTTTGCGCCACATGTTGCATAACGGGTGTGGCCAATTGCAGCCATGCCCGCATATTCTTTCATCAGGGCTTCGTAGCGATCCTGGTGGCTTAGACGAAAAGCCTCGATGACGGTGCCGATTGCCCTATGGGTATCAAGTATTTTTTGCCTGCGGGGGTGGAAGGTGCTCATGCCCGCGGCCAACTGCCCGCGGTTTTGCAAATCCAGCAACATCCTTGGCATTAACCTGGATACTTGATCTGGCCCCGCAAGGGGTACCAATTTCGATGTCGGTAATTCTGGGAGATGATAAATCGCTGCTATGCCACACTCGTGTTGAAGTTCGTCCATAGAATTCTTTAGGCCTGCTTGCCAAACGGAGTTGTAATTTCATGACTGCACCAATCATGTTTCCTTATTCTAGATTACGAAGTGTGGGCACTCAAAAGAATTCGGTATCATTATTTTTGTTAGTTTCCTTAATCTAATTTTTCTGAGCCGATCTCCAACAGATTGAAAAAAAGAATAGAAATACTTTTGTTAAGATGGGGGCTATAGCCCTAAGTGTTTGAAGTGGATATGGTTGTGGTTGAATTGCTTCACCTGAACACTAGAACTTTCAAACTTTTACCATTTTTTGTTCTGTTATTTGCCGATTCCTAATGGTATGTTTGTCTAATGCTTTTCTTTTTAAGTCGCTCCCATGTACGGAGTCCCGCCATGTTTCGAGTAGATGCTGGAAAATCCCAAAAAAGTTATTGTGACGGGGTAAACCGTCGTAGCTTTCTGCAACTAGGCATCGCCGGCATGGCTTCCGCTGGTCTTTCAGATATCTATAAAGCCAAAGCCGCTTCCAAGGCCGAGGGAATTGCCTCAAAAGATACTTCAGTGATTCTTATCTGGCTTGATGGTGGTCCTGGCCACATGGATATGTACGATATGAAGCCAGATGCCCCGGTTGAATATCGCGGCCTCTGGAAACCCATTCGTTCAAAAGTTCCTGGCTTTGACGTTACCGAACTTTATCCCAAACAAGCCATGGTTACTGATAAGTTTTCGATGGTTCGTTCGCTCTACCATAACACAGGCGATCACTTCGCTGGCGGGCATCGCATGCTTACCGCCAAGGATATGGGCGTAAGTGGTGCGAACAACATGCAGAAATTTCCCGGCATTGGCGCCATCACCAATCGCGAAGTCGGGGCCCGAAAGACCGGTATGCCTGGTTATGTGGGTTTGCCCTATGCTGCAAGTATCGGCCTGAATCCAGGCTATTTTGGCGGTCATATGCTTGGTGTTCAGCACGATCCGTTTGCCTCTGGTGGTGATCCCAATGCCGCCAACTTCCAGGTTAAAAATCTTCATCTGGCAACTGGCCTTTCGATTGATCGCCTTGAAGATCGTAAAAGTCTTAGTTCCACCTTTGATGCGATGAACAGGACTCTTGAAACTTCCAAAACCTTGGATGCCATGGATCGCTTTAATAAGCAGGCGTTTGAGTTTGTAAGCGGAGCCTCTGCAAGGCAGGCATTTGACATTTCACGCGAAGACCCAAAACTGCGCGATCGCTATGGTAGAAACACTTACGGGCAAAGTACTCTTCTTGCCCGCAGGCTTGTCGAGGCGGGTTCAACCTTTGTCACCGTTCATTTGGGTGGATGGGATCATCACTGGGATCTCAAAGCTGGTTATGAAACTTATCTCCCCAAGGTTGATGCCTTGGTCAGCACCCTTTTCATCGATCTTGAAGAACGGGGCTTGCTCGATACCACTCTGGTAGTTCTTTGTGGCGAATTTGGCAGAACCCCGAAAATGAATGATGGTGGCAATGGCGGGCCAGCTGGCAGTAAAGGCACTCCAGGCCGTGATCACTGGGGCAACTCCATGTTTTGCCTTATGGGCGGTGGTGGCGTTAAAGGTGGCCGTATCATTGGTTCCACCGACAAGCTAGGCACAGCTCCCAATAGCCGACCAGTTACACCCAGCAATATTCATGCGACCATTTATCAGGTTCTTGGCATGGATCCAAAGCTTCATTTGATAGATCCAAGTGGCAGGCCGACCCCTGTGCTGGATGATCCAGAACCTATTCATGAACTGTTCTAAGCTCGATTTTCAAAGCAAAAGCCAGCCCCATAAAGGCTGGCTTTTATTATTTCCTCACCTTGCTTCAAAAGAAGTTAAAGCAATTCGGATATCGGTTCGCCACCCGTAAGCATTGGCATCGGCCTGCCTTGGTGGTCATTAAAAGCAATGTTCTTGTAATCCACGCCAAGATGATTGAACATGGTTGCCCAAAGATCATTGGGGCTAAGTGGCCTATCTTTGGGGTGTTCACCCTTTTGATTAGTGGAGCCTACAATCTGGCCCATTTTTAATCCACCACCGGAAACAAGCACCGACATCGCCTGTGGCCAGTGGTCGCGCCCGGGTTGCTTCACTCCCGTTTGAGTTCCAACGGAATAGCTGATCCTGGGAGTACGTCCAAATTCGCCCGTCACAATCAAGAGGACTTTTTTATCAAGGCCCCTGTCATAAAGATCGTTGATCAATGAAGTGATTGCCTGATCATACATCGGGAAGCGCCATCGGGCATCATCAAAAATATGGCCATTAACTGCATGGGAATCCCAGTTGTAAAGCACACCCTTGGGCCATTGCTTTCCGGGCATATTCGGGCTTTCCAGCACCATGGTAACAAAACTAGAGCCAGCCTCCACAAGCCTGCGGGCAAGCAGGCAGCGTTGGCCATAAGTGTGCATCCCGTATTTTTGGCGTACTGAATCGGGTTCCTTGTTTAAATCAAAAGCAGTTTGGGTTGTATCATCGGAAAGCAGTTGCATCGCACGTGCACGAATTGCTTTCATTTCTGAGGAGGTATTGTTCCCATCAATGCTGGTTAATAAATCCATTCGTTCCTTCACCAGCACCAGTTTCTTTTCTTCGATTCCAAGATTGTTGATTTTAAATGTTGTGCTGCTGGGGTCGCCAGGCACCATGAAAGGATGGCTGTTGCGATCCAGATAAGCGGAACCGAAACTGAAAGTGTCGATACCCTGCCTGCCACCATCCATGCCAGCTATGTAGTTGGGGATTTTTGCGGTGAAGTTTTCCCGAACCTTGGCGAACATCGAGCCAACCATGGGGTAATCGTTGACAAACCCAACAGGAGACAAGGGGTCGCGGCCTGTGAGGAACTTTTTGTGCCCGCCACCATGATCAGAGAAATTATGCGCAATTGAACGAATGATGCTGTAGCGCTTTGCAGTTTGAGCGTGAAGCGGAAGAAGTTCGCAAACATCCAGGCCGGGAACCGTGGAGCGAACAGGTTTGAATTCCCCTTTATATTCTGAAGGTGCATCGGGCTTCATATCGTAGGTTTCCATGTGGGGCGGGCCACCGGGAAGCCATATGAAGATCACCTGTGTTTCAGGAGTTTGCCTGCCTTGGTTTTTTTCGGCAGCTCTAGCGGAGTGGAGGTTGTTAAGAAACATCCCACCTAAGCCAGCGGTTCCTATTTTTATGAATTGCCTACGGGATTGAGGTCCGATGCATTTTTTAAGTTCTGATTGATCCATGGTGTGCTCCCAAATCACGCAGGTAGGATTTTACTACTTAAGCTTATACTTTAATTCGTCTAAATGCCCCAGTCAAACCTAGAAATAATACTCTTTTTGCAAATTTTGCAATTAATTGCGCTTTAAAGCAGTCCAAGAATCAAGTTCCAACCCTTTTTCCACATAAAGCACTACTTTTTTTCCTCGGATATTGGGCCTTAGCTTCTTCACCAAATCAACTATACCGTACGAAACAGGTATTTGCGAAGCTTCCTCTACCACAAAGATGCCAAATTCCCGCAACTTTTCAACGCTGATCATGCCCCGTATTTCGCCGTAGCCACTTTGATTATACACCACCCTTCCCTGCTCTCCGCTTGCCGCCAATCCCACTGCTGCAATTGCCCCCACAATCCCATGATCTCTTCCTGCAATAGACCACAGCAAGCAGCCTGACTCCCTGGCTTTTTCGATGGCCTCTGCCGGGTTGACCCACTCTGCAGTAGTACGCCAACCATGAGAAATAAGAGATTTTGCCTGATCCTCAGTAGCAAGGCAGAGCCCTGGGTCGCTGCCCTCAACAAAATGGCTTAAAAGAAACTCTTTGCAGAAACCTGCAAGGGCTGGAAAATTAATTGCATCATTGCTTTTTAGTTGCATCGATGCAGAACCATTTTTAGAAGTGTACGGCACGCAGGAATCGTACCAAAGCTGATGCCTTAGAATCATCATGGTAACTATTTCTAATTCTTGCAACTTGATTGCAAGCGCCATGGCTATTTGGTTGGTACCAGGGCTACCCAAAATATCGGTGTCATCAATCCCCAGAAATATTTTCATTTTCGCCCCAATGGAAGTCGATGTTGATTCTTTAGGCATTGATAGACCTTGCATTTTGCCTAGTCTCATTGCAGAATCAATCTATTGTTGTTCTATGGGGTAAGAGTTCAATTATGTTGAAAATACCGAAAACTGCAGGCGGCTGGCGCGCGATCTTTTACAGCTTTCGAATGGCCAATAAAGTTGGCTGGATGCGCCTCTGGAAAGCCATGACCACGAAAAATGCCTGTAAAACCTGTGCTCTTGGCATGGGCGGGCAAGCCGGTGGCATGCGCAATGAAGCGGGGCACTGGCCCGAGGTGTGCAAAAAATCCTTTCAAGCAATGGTTGCAGACATGCAGAAAGGTATCACCCCGGAGTTCTTCGCCAAGTACTCGATCAAGGAATTACAAGCGCTTTCATCCCGAGAGCTTGAATGGTGCGGCAGACTCGTTCACCCTCTTTATGCAGGCCCAGGTGATACCCATTACCGTATCGTAGACTGGGATTTCGCATTTAAACGTATCGTTAAACAGATGAAAGATCATCAACCGCAAGAACATTTTTTTTACGCCTCTGGTAGATCTTCAAACGAAGCAGGCTTTTTGCTGCAATTGTTTTCGAGACTTTATGGCACCAACTATGTCAACAACTGTTCGTTTTATTGCCATCAAGCCAGCGGTTCGGGGTTGGCCGCCTCTTTGGGAACGGGCACAGCAACGGTTGACCTGCAAGATTTGGACAAAACAGATCTTCTGTTTCTTATCGGGGGCAACCCAGCATCCAACCATCCCAGGCTAATGCGCACTTTAATGCAAATTCGCAGGCGGGGCGGTAAAGTCATCGTAATTAATCCCGTTAAAGAAATAGGCCTTGTCAACTTCAGCGTTCCCAGCGATGTGCTCAGCCTGTTTTTTGGCACCAATATCGCAAGCCATTACTTGCAACCCCATATCGGGGGTGATCTCGCCCTTCTCTACGGCATCGCTAAACTTTTGATAGAACAAAATCAGATTGAAGAAGCTTTTATTGAAGCTTCAACCGAGGGGATTCAAGAATTCATAACCATGCTTGAGCAGATTTCCTGGGATACCATCGAGAAAGATTCTGGTATTTCCAAAGCTCAAATGCAAGAGGTTGCAGATATTTACGCCAAGGCTAAAAATGTAGTCTTTGGTTGGACCATGGGTATCACCCACCATCTCAATGGAACCAGTAATGTTCGTGCCATAGTCAACCTTGCGCTCTTGCGTGGCATGGTGGGCAAACCTTCTTCGGGGTTGTTGCCTATCCGTGGGCATTCCAATGTGCAGGGTATTGGTTCGATGGGTGTGGTGCCTAATCTAAAAGAAAAATTCCTAAATAACTTGGAAGGGTATTTGAAAACCACCCTGCCCCGCTCGCCCGGTTTAGATACCATGGCTTGCATGCAGGCGACGCATGATGGCAAGATGAAAGCGGCTTTTTGTCTGGGTGGAAACCTGTTTGGCAGCAACCCAGATTCTAATTTCGCTGCTGATAGCCTTGCCAAACTTGATCTTATCACTTATCTAAACACCACTTTAAATACAGGCCATGCCTGGGGACTGGCCAAGGAAACCCTGATTCTTCCTGTGTTGGCACGGGATGAAGAACCCCAACTCACAACCCAGGAATCAATGTTTAACTTTGTGCGTGTTAGCGATGGTGGCCCCGCAAGGTATAGTGGCCTTAAGAGCGAAGTGGAAATTCTTGCTACTCTTGGGAGTCGGGTTATAGGCGATCTGCCCAGCCTTGATTGGCGTGCATTAAGAATGCATCGCACAATCCGGGAAATGATTGCGCAAATTGTTCCAGGTTACGAAGATATTGCCAAAGCGGATACCAGCAAAGCGGAGTTCCCAGTTAAAGGCCGTATCTTCCATGAAGGCCGTTTCCCCACCCCATCAGGCAAAGCCTCTTTTTCGACGGATGCTCTTTCCTCACAGGATGTTCCAGAAGGCGAATTGCGCCTAATGACGGTACGCAGCGAAGGCCAGTTTAATACCGTGGTTTATGAAGAACAGGACATTTATCGTGGGCAGGAACGCAGGGATGTCGTCCTTTTGAATCCTGATGACATGAATAGCTTAGGTTTCAAGGAAGATGATGAGGTCACGGTTAGTAGTGCCACTGCAAAAATGGGGCCTTTGAAAGTGCGTCCTTTTGATATCAGGAAAGGAAATGCACTGATGTATTTCCCCGAGGCGAATGCTTTGGTTTCAAAAGATATCGATCCTGTATCCCGCACCCCTTCCTTCAAAAATGTATTTGTGAAAGTAAACAGATACAAGGCGGAAGCAGGCAAAACCCC
>CAZYAY010000014.1:0-9170 GCA_964646215.1 uncultured Candidatus Kuenenia sp.
TTCAGTGGCATAGAGTTGCACAAAGCGGGTAACATCTGCTGCGAGTTAATCAATGTTGGGAGTGCGGGCGTAAAGTTTGCCCATAGCAATTGAAAGCTACAAAACCTTACTCATTTGTGAGGATGAAGGTTTTGGTTTTTTTTCTGATAAATCAGCGGCATGAACTGACACCAAGTGGTCGATTTTTAGGCATACATAAATAGTTGTGATTTAGCGCATGATGGAGAGATTATACCCACATGGGTTGTACGGTAAACACTATAAGCATTAAGCCATTACCTTGTTTTGGGGCAAGGATATAGCTCTAAAATTTGTAATAGCGCGGATACATTAGAAAGAAAGCTTCCCGACAAGGACTCGAACCTTGAACATCCTCGTTAACAGCGAGGCGCTCTACCATTGAGCTATCGGGAAATCTGGTACCAAGACATTGTCTTGCATTACCTATAATAAAACATAAGTTCTGCATTCAATCTCGGCAAGATGAGTTTATGGATTAATGAACATAAAGTTAGGTATGAAAAAGCCAATTACCTTAGTAATTGGTGGCGGATTGGCAGGATTGGCAGCAGCAGGAACCCTGTCCAGGCATGGGCTAAAGGTTATTTTAATTGAATCTAAGGGGAAAATAGGGGGTCGAGCTGCCTCTTTTGTGGATTCAGCCAGTGGCGACCTGATAGACAATTGCCAACATGTAAGCATGAAGTGCTGTACAAACTTGCAGTATTTTTGTGAAGAAATTGGCATAAGTCATTTCATAAAAGATGAACAAAATATGTTTTGGCGGACTCCTGATGGCAAAACCAGCCTGTTTAGAGGTGCCCAATTGCCCGCGCCTATGCATTTCGCAAAGAGTTTTTTAGGCGCCCATTTTCTCAATTGGAACGAAAAAATCAGATTAGGATTGGGAATGGGGTTATTAAGACTAACCAAAGAAGAAGAAGACTCTCCTTTTTTAGAATGGTTGGCCAATCATTTTCAGTCGCAGCGTTGTATTGATCGATTTTGGGCCCCAGTTTTAATCAGCGCACTGAATACGCCCATGGAAAAAGTCGGATTGCATTACGCACGCAAAGTATTTGTCGATGTATTTTGGAAAAACGCTAAAGCGTATGAACTTGGCTTGCCTTTGGTGCCTCTTTCAAGACTTTATGGCGAAGAAGTAATCGAATGGCTCAAGAAAGAAGGTGTTGATATTCGCCTTGGTAATGCCGTTAAAACGGTTGGGTTAAAAAGTGATTCCCGCTGGGAAGTCGAATTGGATAATTCTGAGATCATTGAAGCTGAAAACTTATTGCTCGCGGTTCCTTTTCAGCGGGTTTTGGGTTTACTGGGGCCATTAGCCAATTTGGACCCTGCCATCGGAATGTTGCAGGAATTGAGAACAGCGCCTATTACAAGCGTGCATTTATGGTTTGATCGCCCGATCACCGAACTTCCGCATGTTGTGCTTTTGGATTCCATAGGCCAGTGGCTTTTTTCGCGGGGGAAAAACGAGAAAGGGGAACACTATTACCAAGTGGTTATCAGTTCCTCCGCAGAGTTGTTGAAGGGTGGAAATGATGCGGTATTAAAAGCAGTCATGGCGGAACTTCCCGGCTTTTTTGCAGATGTTACCAATGCTAAATTGATTCGAGGCAGAGTGGTTAGTGAGAGGCAGGCCACTTTTGAATCTTCGTATGGTGTGGATGCATTTAGGCCATTACAAACCACGCAGATCAAAGGCCTTTATCTTGCGGGTGACTACACCCAAACAGGATGGCCTGCAACCATGGAAGGCGCAGTGCGATCGGGTTATCTTGCTGCTGAAAGAATCCTTGAAAATGAAGGAATAAGAGTGCGCTGTTTGCAACCTGACATGCCTTGATTTAAGCAGGCAGCATAAGTGAAAGTTCAGTCTGGCGAACTAAGTGCCATATATCGGCCTGAGAGTTCATCTCGCGCAATGCTTCTAAAAAACCTTCTCTGCGAAAAAGCCTAGTTAGCCTAGCGAGTACCTGAAGATGGGTTTTATCATCCATGCAGCAAACAAGGAAAAAGATGCTTGTAAGTTTCCCATCGGGTGCGCCAAACGGAATGCCATTGGGGACGATTCCCAATGAAATGATTGATTCGCCTAAGGTGTTTTTAATTGGACGGTGGGGGTGGGGTATGGCGATGCCGCCTGCAAGCGCAGTGCTTGCGATGCCTTCTCTTTCGACAAGTGCAGCATGGATGGTTGTAGGGTCGTAAACTTGCCAGGATTGTTCAGCGAGGGTAACAAGCTCTTTAAGTACGGAAGCTCTGGTGCTGGCTTTTAAAGGGTTTGCAATGCAGGCTTCACCTAGGAACTTGCTAATAAGCAAGCCTCGTTCGCATTCGATGGGTGCATGGCTTTCAAAGTGAACCAAGGTTTCATCTTCATGCTGGTGAAGATTGGATTCGATCCAATAATTGATTTCATTGCGATGAAAGCGCCATTCGCCCCCCACTTTTTTTCCTGGAATGGTGCCTTTGTTTGCAAGTTTGTGTACATCTCTAGCATCCTGCTTAAGGTACTTTGCAAGTTCATCAATATTCATCGATTCATAGGGCATTAATCAAACCTTGCAGTTTATTTGTTATTGGATTTATCGGTGAGAATACCTGGAAGTTCGAAGCCTTTTCCACCCTTAAGCAATTGTAACTGTGCTTGGGTTTGCTGGCTAAGGCCCCATAGGCGAATGAAACCCTTGGCCGCATCGTGATCGAATTGGTCGCCTTTTTCGTAGGTTGCAAGGTTCTTGCTGTAAAGGCTGTTTTCGCTCTTACGGCCAGCCACTGTTGCACTTCCTTTAAATAGTTTCATACGAACCTGGCCAGAGACAAAACGCTGGCTGCTGACAACGAATTGTGCAAGGTCTTGATGGAACGCACTAAACCATTGACCGTTGTAGATAAGGTCTGCATATTCCTGGGAGACTATGGATTTAAAGCGTTGGGCCTGTTTGCTCATGGTAAGCGATTCTATTTCGCGATGCGCGAAATGAAGGACAACACCTGCTGGGGCTTCATAGAGTTCACGGGATTTAATGCCCACTAATCTGTTTTCAACATGATCAATGCGGCCTACACCATGCTCGCCTGCAAGTTTGTTTAAGGTGTTGATGAGTTCAACACCGTCCATCTTTTTGTTATCAAGACCAACAGGAATACCCTTGTCGAAATCAATAACCACATAGGCTGGGTCATTGGGGGTATGTGCGACATCTTTAGTCCATGCAAAAGTTTCTGGTGGCGGTTCGATCCATGGGTCTTCAAGAACACCAGCTTCGCAGCTTCGGCCCCAAATGTTTTGATCGATACTGAAAAGATTTTCCTTGGTAATATTTACAGGTATATTGCGTTCGATTGCAAAAGCGATTTCTTCATCCCTGGTCATCTTCCATTCACGCACTGGTGCGATGATTCTTAAATCGGGTGCAAGAGTTTGGAAGGTAATATCGAATCGGACTTGGTCGTTTCCTTTGCCGGTGCATCCGTGGGCGACCGCCTTGGCATTGTGCTGCCTAGCTGCATCGACCATAAGCTTGGCAATTAAAGGACGCCCCAAAGCGGTGGCAAGGGGATATTTGCCTTCATAAATTGCCCCTGCCATTAATGCGGGCCATACGAAGCAATCAACAAAGAGATTTCTAGCATCGAGTGCGATCGCTTCGACTGCGCCGGTTTTAAGCGCCTTCTGCCTAATCGCTTCGATGTCTTCTCCTTGGCCAAGGTCGACCGTGAAGGTTATAACATCTAAATCGTACTTTTCCTGAATCCAATGAACCATTACTGAGGTGTCTAATCCACCAGAGTATGCCAGAATAACTCTATCGCGTTTTCCCTTAGTTCCTGCCATGAAAATTCTCGTTTGAATGGTAAAATGGGTAAAATAGCTTTTGGGCTTTTATTATCTCTATCCTTATTCTCGAGACCGTAGGAAGTATGTCAATCCCTTTTCAGCTTTTGGTTACTGAAGGTTTTCTAAACGAAATGCTAAATCATGCGTTGGAGGAGTTCCCTTACGAGTGCTGCGGGGTATTGGGCGGCCATTTTGAAATAAGGGAAACTGAAAAAATCGGAGTTGTTTCCACCGTATATAGGCTCGAAAATTCACTCAAAAGCGAGATTGAATTTCTATCCTCTGCTGAAAGCATGTTAAAGGTGGTAAAGGAGTTAAGGCAAAAAAGTGAGGAAATGCTGGTGGTATATCATTCCCATCCAGTGTCATTTCCTAAGATGAGTAAAAAAGACTTGGAAACGATCGATGGCACTAATCTTTTGCATTTAATAGTCGGGAATGTCAAAACGATTCCTGAATTTGGTCTCTGGTGGGTCAACGAACAAAAAAAAGCCATTCCTTGCAATTTCGTTATGGATAATCCAAGATAATACCAAAATCGCAATTGGAATAACAGGAGCCCTAGTCAAGCGGGGTTGCTTTGGTTCAGTTGGTAAACTTTGCCGATTATTCAACTCGTAAAGATTAAAACGATCTGCATGATAATACAACTTGTAAAAGTTGTAAGGGCTATTCTGCCGATGATTAAACCGAATGGATTGTCGGAAGTTATTTTATAGGCAGGAGCCTCACATGCTATTCAATTGGAAGTTGGAATCGATCAAGAGAATGTTTGGTTTAAAAAAATCGAACAAGGGCATAACTGCCCGAAAACTTAATATTGAAAACTTGGAAGAGCGAATTGAATGCGCCACCAAAGTGTGGAATGGAAGCTTGGCCGGCCCAGAGGGTGCAACTTTTAGTTCTTTTATGGCGAGTTACAATGTTGCTACAGATAGCACGACTTCTTTGGCTCAGAATTGGGATGCAAATCAAGGTCAATTTAGTTTGCCAAATAACGGGGACACATTGGTTTTTTCGCCAACTGCTACAACTTCTACTGTTCAAGGTGTGACGGTAAGTGTGATCAATGATATGTCTCCGGATTCCAATGGTAATCTGGCAGGTTATCTTCGTGATTCTGTAACCGGTGCAAATTTAGTAAATCCTTTGGTTTATGTGGATTCAATTGTTTTGAATGGTGTGGGATATTTTATTTATGGTCGAGATAATCCGCAATTTGGCCCTGAAAATCAAGTTGGGGTAGTTAACGGCACTGGTGCATATACAACTGCTGTTGGGCCTCCAACACAATATTTTCCTGGTGCAATAAATGGGACCACAATTCCCTGGTTTGATCCCGCTTTAGGTACACCTGTTTCTGCTGCTTTATATTCATCGAATCCTGTAAATCCAATTACCAACATTTCGACTACGCCCGCGGTGCCATTGAATATTAGAACAAGTATTTTGGCAAATTATGCAGTAGCGGCGGGGGCCGGTAATATTGATACTCCCGATGCTGCGATAGCAAACTGGAATTACATGCCTATTAATTTGGGAAACCCAAATGCCCCAGAAGGATCGGCCTTTTTAATCAATGTTAACCAAGAGGGAACTTGGTTGATTATGAATTCTGATCTTGAGAACGGAACGACTCCAGGTAATTACACTTTAATTAATGATGTGAATAACAATAAGATTATTAAAGATGGCTTGGGTATTTTGGTGATGGAGTCTTCCAACCAATACACGGGTACCACCGTGATTCAGCAAGGTCTATTGATTGTTTCAGATAATTCTGGCCTTGGTGATTCGCTTACCAATTCAAACGTTGAAGTTTATGGCGGCACTTTATTGATAGGTGTTGATAGATACGGTAATGGTCAAACTCAGACCTTTAATACGACTACCATTGCAAATCGAAATTTGGTTCTTTATGGCGGTGATGGTTATATCCCAACTATTGCAGGTGCAGCGGGTGCAGGGGGCGCGCAAGCTATCGCTGCCAACACTCCAATGGGGGAACTTAATGGTCGAGATGGTCTTTTTGCCACCCCTCATCAATGGAATGGAACTGTTACTTTAAATTCTAATTCTTCGTTAATTACTCAATCTGCAACCCCAGGGGATCTGTATGGTTTGACTGGCGGAAGTGTTAATAATATTATTCTTGATAATGTTGGGGCAGGTTATACCTCGGCTCCCACGGTAACAATGTTGGCTCCTGGCCAAGCTACTGCTGGAGCAGCAGTAATTAGTCTTGGAACGATTACATCAATTCCCGTTGCAACGGCGGGTAGTGGTTATACAACCGCCCCAATTGTTACAATTTCAGGTGGCGGTTTAATTGCCTCGGGCAAAAGTGCAACTGCAACAGCTACTATCCTAAATGGTTTCGTTACTTCAATTACAATTACAAATCCAGGTTCTGGTTATACTCAAGCCCCTACGGTAAATATACAGGCCCCCGGGCAAGCGCTTGCAGGTTCGGTTGGGCTTGCTAGTGGTCGGATAATTTCAATCCCTGTTTCTGCTGGTGGTAGTGGCTATACAACAGCGCCAATTGTTAGCATTTCGGGCGGCGGTGGTAGTGGTGCGGCGGCTGTTGCTAATATGGTAAACGGGGTTGTGACATCAATCACTATTACCAATGGTGGTAGTGGTTATATCTCACAGCCAACGATTTCTATTCAAGCTCCTGGGCAGGCAGTTGCTGGTACACCTACATTTGTAAATGGTGTAATCACTTCTGTTCCAGTTTTGTCAGGGGGATATGGTTACACGAGTGTTCCAGTAATAACTTTTACTGGCGGTGGTGCAACTACATCTGAAACGGCAACAGCTAATTTAACGGGCAGCACAATTGCAAACCCAACTGGTGATCCAAGCATTGGGCAGGATTATGCAAGTTATACAGAAATAAACGGGGTTATTAGTGGGGCTGCAGGATTGCGAAAATGGGGTACAGGCACAGTTGAGTTGACCCAGGCTAATACTTTTAGCGGCGATGTTGTGGTTTTTGATGGCTTTCTAAATGTTCAAAATATAACGGGCCTAGGTACGGTCTCTTCGACCAATCCTAAAGATATTATTGTGCGGGAAATGCCAACTAGTCTTCTTGGTACAAATCAGCAGCTCGCTGGTGCACTTACTTTAGGCGATGAGGTCAATGGAGGCCAGAATCTGGTTTTTAGCGATCAATTCAATTTGACCATACAAGATGGCAATCCAGATACTATTTCAAATAATGGACCTGACCAGAGTCCTATTCCATCTGCTGGTGGTTCAGGATTACAAGGCCTCGGAGCTTTTCAAGTCGTTTCTCCAAATAACAACCCAAATACGGTCGAATGGCAGGGCGATGTAAATATTGAAACCAATGTAAGTATTGGTGGAACTCCAAATTCTAAATTAATAATCAGTGGTCAAATAATCAGCACTATGCCGACTGCTGCAACTGCTGGTGCCCCTACAATCGTTGGGGGGGAAATTACTGCGATTCAGTTGTTGGATGGTTCAAGCGGTTATTTAACTGCTCCAACAGTTACTATTTCAGGTGGAAATGGGAAAGGGGCAACTGCAACGGCAACATTAACCAATGGTGTTGTAAGCGCTATTACTGTGCTTAATGGTGGGAGTGGTTACAGCGGTGCGACTGCTGGCACACCTACAATTGCGCTTGGGAGAATTGTTACAATTCCGGTTTTATCTGGATCAAGCGGTTATTTGACTGCTCCAACAGTTGTTATCACAGATGCAAGTGGTACTGGAGCTACTGCCACCGCAACTTTAACTAACGGGGTAGTGACCGCAATTACAGTTACAAATGGCGGTATTGGTTACAGCGCTACACCAACAATAACTATCTCTCCCCCGCCTATTATAATCACGCCCACGATTACAATTTCTGCCCCTGGTGTTCAGCTTGAAAAACGTGGGGCCATGGATCTCATTTTAAATAATGACAACACATCAACTTTCCAAGGAAGTTGGTTGGTAAGTAATGGGAATTTAATTCTTCAGAATAATGGTGCGCTTGGTAATGCAACCAGCATTAATGTTACCCAGCAATTAACGCCGACACTTCCCGCACTATCAGGTGCAGGGTCAATCCAAGTTGAAGGTTATGGATTAAATATTAACAATAATGTGACTATTCAAGGCACAGGTTTTAATGGTTTTGGTGCTTTGCAAAGCATTGGCCAAAATACCTGGAGTGGCACAATCTCGGTTGCTGGGACAGCATCAGTTGGCGTAGGAATTGGAAGCGAGCTTATTGTTAGTGGGCAAATTACTCAATCTTCTGGGGCTAATAAAACCCCAGTAAATGTAGGTGCTCCGGTAATTACAAATGGTACATTAACTTCTATACCAGTAAATTCTGGTGGTAGTGGTTATGTCTCTGTGCCTACGGTGAGTATAACTGGGGGAGGTGGTACTGGTGCAACAGCTACAGCTACTGTGGTTAATGGCGTAGTAACCGCAATTACAGTAACAAATGGTGGTGCTGGCTATACAACTGCTCCGACTGTAACGGTTCAGGCTTCTTCAACACAACCAAACAACCAGTTGGTTAAAAATGGTGCAGGAACAGTTGTTCTTTCTACTTCCCAAAATAGCTTAACACTTCCCATTTTAGTTCAGGAAGGAACTTTGATCGTGCAGGCACCTGGAAACCTAGGGGCAGGTGCTTCTGGTAGCAGCCAAATCACCGTTTCCAGCTCAGTGCCAATCAATTCCGCAACCCTTGCTTTAGATGGTGGCGTTGCAGGAAAACTATCTATTTCCAATCGAACTTTGAATCTCGATGGTGCAGGGGTTTCAGGTGCTGGTGCACTTCGAAGTATCAGTGGAAATAATACATGGGCAGGAAACATAAACCTTTCTGGAAACAGTCAAGTTGCTTATGTCGGGGTTGATACGGACACTCTTACTCTCTCAGGTAATATTAGTGGTGGATCTTCCACCATGCAAAAAACCGGTTCTGGTGATTTGATTATTTCGGGTAGCGGTAATACGCACAAAAGTACTGTGGTTGGCGGAGGAACTGTCTTTCAACTTGGTCAAGATAATGTTCCTGTGTTTGTTAACACCAGCGGCAACCTAACAGGCAATGGCAAAATTGGTGTTCTAAGCATGAGCGCCGGTCAGAACGGTACGGTAACCCCTGGAACCCAATCTTCCAAAGTTTCAGTGCTTACGACCTCTGGAATAAATGCACAAAGTTCTGTCGGGGTATTTTCCTTTGACTTGAATACTTCGGGTACAGTTGCAGGCACAGCTTATGATCAACTTGCTGTTAATGGATCGGTAAGCCTTTCTG
>CAZYAY010000014.1:9270-42333 GCA_964646215.1 uncultured Candidatus Kuenenia sp.
GTTGCAGGCACAGCTTATGATCAACTTGCTGTTAATGGATCGGTAAGCCTTTCTGGCAGACCTGTGCTTAATGTCAACTTGAATTTTGCACCAATCTCACGCGGTAACAGTTATACCATCATCAACAATGATGGATCAGACCCTGTGGTTGGCACATTTAATGGCCAGGCGGAAGGTTCTCTAGTTACGGTTCTTGATACCGCGGGAAATAGCGTTTCATATCGCATTTCTTATGTTGGTGGAACAGGCAACGATGTGACACTGACTTGTGTTGGTGTGCTTACCACAAATATGCTGACCTCCAGTGATGTTGATAATCTTACCCAGTATGGTGAGTCTGTTACCTTTACATCCACCATCTCTGCGTTATCAGGAACTGTGAGTGGTACGGTTACTTATTTTGACCAAGGCGTATCCATAGGTCAAGTTCCAGTATCTAATGGAGTAGCAACCTTTACCACCACCACATTAAGTGTCAATGGTTCACCCCATGTGATCACTTCCAGATTTGTTGGCCAAGGTATTTTTGCCGATAGCGATTCCAATATCATTGCTCAAAGCGTTAACAAATCCAGCTCTTCCATAGCTGTTACCACTAATAGTCAGATTTATGGCACGGATCTGCCCTTGACCGTTACTGCAACTGTAACGCCCCAATATGCTGGTGGTTCTGCAACCGGACAGGTTCTTTTCCGAATCGATGGCGTAATCCAACCCTTGCAAACCATAAGTGCCACTGTTATAGATCCGACAACGGGTGCCACTACCGCCACCTTGCTTACCTCAATAAGCACAACTGGTTTCCATACGATTGATGCTTTATATCTTGGCGATAGCAATGTAAATGGCAGCGCCTTTTCTCCAATATACAACCAGCAGATTTTAACTACTGCAATAACTACACTTGGCCTTGTTTCATCTAGAAATCCAGCAGATAGACTGGCTACAGTTACCTTTACAGCAAGTGTAACTAACCCCATTATTCCTACCGAGTCAACGATTGGATTGGTTCAATTCTTAGATAATGGTATTGCTTTGGGCGCTCCTGTTGCTGTTGTCAATAATGTTGCAACTTATTCGACTAGTTCTTTGGCAGGTGGTCGTCATACGATTACTGCGAACTATCTTGGTTCGCCCAATGGTTCCAACACTAGATATTTTTCTTCCTCAACGGCAACCATTTATCAGGCTGTTACCGCAACTAGCAACTTGGTAATTACCGGCACTAATGTCGGTGGCGGCCCTCAAGTGAACGTTTACAATCTTTTAACTCAGCAAGAGACCAACTTCTTTGCTTTTGCTCCATCTTTTAGAGGTGGTGTGCGCGTTGCCTCGGGCGATGTCACCGGCGATGGAATTGCTGATGTTGTTGTGGCGGCTGGCCCAGGCGGTGGCCCACAGGTTAATGTTTATGATGGAACCAGCCTTCAGCTTATGCACAGCTTCTATGCTTATAACGCGGCATTTAATGATGGTATTTATGTTGCGGTGGGCGATGTGAACGGCGATGGATATGCAGATATCATAACCGGTGCAGGGCAGGGTGGCGGTCCTCATGTTCAGGTATTTAGTGGCCAGAATTATTCCAACATTGCCAGCTTCTTTGCTTACAATCCTGCCTTTACCGGGGGCATTAGTGTTGCTTCGGGTGATGTGAATGGCGATGGCTATTCAGATGTGGTGGTTGGTGCCGGCCCTGGTGGTGGCCCACATGTTCTTGCTGTGAGCGGTTTCCAGCTTTCCCAGGGAACACAGGTTGTACTTGCAAGTTTCTTCGCTTTTGATCCCGGCATTAATAGAGGTGTGTTTGTTGGTGCGGGTGATTACAATGGAGATATTGTAGGTGATATTGTTGTTGCAGCAGGGCCAGGAGGTGGGCCACATGTTAAAGTGTTCAACGGTTCTGGAACAAGCTTGATTGACACCTTCTTTGCCTATGATATTAATTTTTCGGGTGGATTATCTGTTGCAATGGCTGATATTGATAACGATGGTTTAGCTGAAATTGTAACTGCGCCTTACACCAATGGCGGGCCTGAAGTTAAAGTGTTTAGGTATCAGAAAGGCCAGTTGTATAATTTCTATGCCTACGATCCGTTGTTCACAGGCGGGGTTTTTGTTGGCTAGAATTGTGGATGAATTTGTGCGATTAAAAAACGAAGTGATGGCTTTTGGATGTCATCACTTCGTTTTGTTTAATAAGTGTAAATCAAACCAATCAGCGAACTTTTCAAGATCTTTGTCCATGTTGGCCCAGCCATGGCCCGCACCTTTTCGAGTGTCCAGCTCCGCAGTTGAGCCAGCTTCTTTCATTTTCTTTACAAAAGATTCCGCCTGCTGAATAGAAACGAGTTTGTCTTGGTCGCCATGAATGATCAGTGAGGGGGCGGATTGTTTGCTGATGTGTGTAACAGGAGAAATAGCCGCGCCTATTTTTCTTCTTTCCATGATATCTTCCACAGGTTCAAACTGTTTTTTTTGCTGGTTAAAAACTACAAAATCAAATGGTGCCACAATATTTGGGATTGCCTGTGGGCCTCTGCCTAATTGTTCTTTTCCTTCTTCACCCCAGTTTAGGAAGTCTGTAGGTGGGAAAAAGCAGGCAACAGCGTTGGCGCCACTTGGAAAGCCTTGAACTTGGTCTTTTAGATTTAGTTCACCAGCTTTTTTGCCGGAAACACCCATCATCAATGAAAGGTGACCCCCTGCAGAGCCTCCAGATATCCCGATTTTTTCTGGATCAATGTCATATTCTTTTGCTTTGGATCTGATGAATTTGGTGGCACGATGAAGGTCTTCAATTGCTTCCGGAATGGTGAACTTTGGCTGGCTGCCGTGCACCACTGCAAATACATGATAGCCACGGCTTGTAAATGGATTAGTTGACTTGGGGTTAATTGCCTCGGGGCTCGAGAACCATCCACCGCTGACAATCATAACTATTGCAGCCCTGTTGGATTTTATCGTTGGTTTAAAAACATCCATGGTCAGGGCAAGTCCGTATTTTCTGCCATAAATAACATCGGCCTGCCTATTCTCTTGGGCCATGCCAATAGATGTTGCCAACAATCCAAAGGTTAAAGACGCAAAAAAACATTTTATGATGCGAACTATCATGGAGATAAATCCAGTTAAAGAGGAATATCAGTGAAGTTGTCTGAGGAAAATAATAAGGGATATGACATCGAAAAGCGAGGGGTTTAAAAACGGGCTTACAAAAATATAGTGCTGAAGGTGGGACTTGAACCCACATACCCTTACGGGCGCCACCCCCTCAAGATGGTGTGTCTGCCAATTCCACCACTCCAGCAAAGCTAATCTAAGTATGGTATTTTCGTGAAAGAAATCAAGCCCCCAATGGTTATAAAATGCTAGTCGGGCCAAATAATTCGTAAAGGTTGGGGAAAAAGACGGTGTAATTTAGATTCCAGACTCCAGTTTCTTATTTCCCTGCCTTCCAAGTTCAATTCGACCACCGTTTGCCCTAACCGGGTACCTATTAAAAAATTTCCATTGGTATTCATGGTTAAAGTCGCACCATAAATCGCGGAACCAGCGGTATTTAGGTTTATATTAATGGTCTTTATCAGTTTACCAGTCAGATCATATTCATTGACGGATTTGCCCCCAAATTCAGGCATTAAAATCGAGCCCGACCGGGTTCCTTCGATCTGATATCCAAGAATAGTGCGGTTAGGTTCCTTCGCGCCCAATGAAATTTTTGTTTTCTGTTTCTTAAGGTCTTTCCCATCAAGAATCAGTAAAGATTTGTCCTTGAAAACTATTGCATAGTCGCCATTGGCAAGGCGCGTGCCAGCCAAGCAGTCATTATTGAGATCGATACTTTCAACAATTTTGTTTGTATGGTCGAGAACTGAAAGATTTTGTTTATTAAGAATGAATTTCTTTCCCAATCCATCGATATCAATACCAAAAGCGGAAACCATGGGGTTGCCCCTTTCGTAAATTTCGCCAAGATTGTTGGCAATCACCTGTACCCGAGACCGATCCATCAAAAAAATCATCGAATGATTAATTGCGCAAGCTTGGGGAGAGTAAGAATTGCTGCGAAAAATTTCAGTGACGGAACCATCTGGATTAAGTGCACAAATCTTACCGCCAAGGTTAGGTTCTGCAACTGATGCAAGGATGCGTTTGGGTAGCAATTGGTTTGAAGGATATTTATCAAGATCAATCGCACCACTTTTAACGTTCCATGCTGCAGTAAGTGATTTTTGCAGTTCAAAAGGAGAAAGTTTTTCTTTCGCTAGTTCATTCCCTGATGCTGGGTCTTGAATAATCTCGTTAAGTAATCCCGCAATAGGTATCAGTTGATTGATTTTTAATTCGGGAAGCAAAAGTATAAGCAACTCTATGCCTTTTTTGTTTTTTTCTTGAAGAAGTGCAAGAGCAGCATTTGCTTTTACGATGGTTTTATCATCGGTTGAAAGTTTTTTGAATGCTATTCCGTTGGGATTTCCCTTTGCAAGTACCCTGGAGATAAGAATCCGGCCTTTGATATTTTTGATTTGAGCAAAGCTCTCAACTTTTTGAACCAAACCAGGGTTGGTTTTTATTGTGATATTAAATGCATCCAGCAGGGCTTCTGATGTGAGTAGATCGAGTTCTGGTGTTTCTGATATTTTGCTGAAGTATTCAAAAACCACTTCAGGGTTCGATTTTCCTAAAAGTCGGATGATTGCAGTTTTAAGCGCTATGGATTCGTATGGGGATATTTGTTCAAGGCAGTCGGTTGCTCTTTTGGCAACTTCAATATCCTGGCTTTTGACTGCTTTTTTAAGTTCAAATATTGCGAGGCTGTTGAGTTTTAAAAGTTCCCTGGAGGCTTGCTCTCGAATTTCAAAGCTTTCGTTTCCTAATTCGGCAGCCCATTTAGCAGCATTTTTTTCATTTGATGAGTTCGGTATCCTAGACTCCAGCCATCGCTTAGTGTCGTTGGGCGTAGTTGGGATACCAGCTTTTTTAATGATAATATCGTCCCAATAATCCACTTCATCCCCAGGCCATCCTGCATTTGAAAGGCTGGATGCAAGGACTAAAAAAAGGAGGGATCGCAGCAGATTGCTTTTCATGGCCTGAATGCCCGGGTCACCCTTGTGGTTGATTTGTAGGACCAGATTTCCTTGCCTTTCGGGTCAACTTCAAGAGCTTTCATCTGGGTCATTGATGTAACAAGTGTGTTGCCATTTGGTAATCGCACCGCTGCCACGGGTTGCTCGCATTCGAAATTCCATACTTCTTTCCCTTCGTTATTAAATTCGATCACCCTGTTGCCATAAACTTCGGTAATCAGGGAATTTCCATTTGGAAGAATATCAACTTTTCCACCCGAGGTTCGAACATCAATATCGTAGGAAACGACTTGTTTTTTATTTTTGTCAAACCGGACGAACTTTGCATTTCCTTGTGGGGTGCTTAGAACCAGGCAGATATCTCCATTGGAAGCGATGTTGGCCTTCATGATTGGTTCATTATTGGGTGGTGTGAATTCTGAAATTTCCCTGCCTTTTTGATCAACAAAAACGACGTTGGATTTTGAGGCGATGAATATGGATCCGTCTTCAAGTTTTTGCACTGCCAGAGGGCCATCTATTTTCTTTTCCCAAGTTATTTCGCCCTTTTTATTTCGTTCCGTAACTTTGTTTCCTTGGTGTTCCGCAACTAAAACCTTGTCGTCCGAAATGATTTGAGCATCGAGGGGAAATTGCAGATTGTCGATTTTCCAAAGTATGTTGTTACTCGAGTCGAGCATGATTATTCTGCCCGCATCCAATAAGACAACGAGGGTTTTTCCAAGATTTTTTGCACTAAATGCAAGCAAGGCTTCGGGGATTTTTGAAGTATCTACCGTTCGCTTTGCCCATTCTTTTTGAAGTTCAGGTTGGGGCAATCCAACGGCGGGCATGTTTGAAGGCAGTAATTTTCTAAGTAAATGGTCCAGTAGAGAGGATTCCCACTGACTAACATTGCTGATACTGCTGACAAGTGGTTCGATGGATCGTTTGTCGCCTAATTTGGCAAAGGCCAGGGCGATTTTATAGCGCACCCTGGGTTCTTCAGAGTTAAGCAGCGCGAGTGCTTCTTTTTTAAACAACTCTGGGTTGATGTTTGCCAATGCCTCTGCACAGATTGTTTTTGCCAAGGGTTTATTTCCACGAATGGCTTCAAGGATGATTTTCGAAGGGGTGCCATTATCTGAACCGGTCGCGGTGATAGCGGCAATTAAATCTTCGGTGGTTTGATCGAGTTCTGAAAATTGTGAGTAGTTTATCAAGGCTGTTAGTGCGCCTTCGGGTTTCTTTGCGCCCAATAATCGGACTGATGCTGCGACGACAAACTTTCGCGATCCCTCTTCTATTTTTTGAATGCAATCTTTCGCCCTTCGGGATATTTCGACATCCGGATTCTTCGAGGCTGTTTTTAAATCTGGCAAAGCCGCGATTCCGATTGCATTCAAGGTTGCAGAGGTTTGTTCGCGGATATCAAAATTGTCATCCCCTAATTTTGTGATTAGCGCCTTGATCTGAATAGGGTCGACCTTATCTTCCGAACGGCGGGCTAAAAATTGAATCAGTGAATTTCCATCTGATTTTAAGCCGGCGTCTGCTAGTGTTTTTTCATCCTCCGTCGCGTTATCCATTGCGAAGGACAGTAACACTGCCAAGATTAATGCCCCTAATTGTCGTACTGGCATTTTAATAGCCTCCTGGCTCGGTTTGGTTATCTGGTTCGAATCCTGAACACTGGGTGAAGAGCCTGTTTTTCAGATATTTGTTTCCCGGTTCGATCAAATTCGATTAACTTGGGTGGTACTGTCTGGGTTGCGATGAGAATGTTTTTGTTGGGTAATCTTACCGCGGCAGTGGGCTGATTTACCGTCATGTCTAAAACAACTTTTCCTGAGGAATCAATTTCCTGAAGTTTGTTATGCCAGGTCAAAGGCAGTATTACGGTTCCATCCTGAAGAATATCGTTTGCATGGCTTGCAACGCCCAATGGCAGCCTCACAATATTCGACTCTTTGCCGGTGCGATCAATTTTCAGCAAAGTCATTTGGTTGGTTGCAATAAGGTAAGACCCATCCCTAAGCCTTTCGGCGCTCATTATATCGCTTTGAGGCCTGGGCAAATTAAGGATTTCTTTACCTGATCGATCGACTTCAAGAATCATATTTCGGCAGGTGATTGCAGTAAGACCACTTCGCAACCTGGTGGCGCTAAGAGGGTTTGAAGTCACAGTTTTTGTCCAAAGTATATCACCTTTGGTGCTTCGTTCGGTGATTTTCATGTTGTGATGCTCGGTGATTAAAATGCGTCCATTTGAAAGTGCTTGTGCATCCATGGGGCCTGAAAGTCCGGTAATCGTCCAGCGCACTTTGCCATTGCGATCCAATTCGAGAACCTGGTTGTTTGAAAGGCTTGAGATGATGGTGCTGCCATTTGAGATAGCTTGCAAGTTGCCTAGCAGGCTTTTGGTTAGTGAGATTTTATCAGCATTTTGGGACCACCAGGCAAGCCATGCCTCCTTGGTTTTTTTTCGGTCTGAAGATGAAGCAGGAAGATCGGTGGGGAGATTTGCCCCTGCGAGTTCGAAAAGAAAAGTTTCGGTGTCCGATGACTGGTCCTGATTTAAATCCGCGAGGGAGTTTATCAAGACAGGGATGGCTGATTTGTCACCAAGATTTGCCATGGCCAAAGCCATGCGATTTCTGATCCAGGGGTTTTTGTCATTTAGAATGGTTTTAACTGCTTCTTTGGAATCTGCGTCTTCGAATGGTAATAGCAGAAGTCCGGAAGCCAGCTTGACCCTTGGGTTTTCAGCGTTTAGAGACTTTAATGCAATAGCATCAGGGCGAGGTTGCTGGCGCGCATAAAGGGTTGCGGATTCAAGGAATTCGCTGAATTGATCATCCGATTCCGCGACGGGAAAATACGCCAGTAGAGCAGGCAACAGGCCCTTGGTTTTTTTGAGTGCCAGGACGCGTACAAGGGATGTGGAAACAGGTTTTGCTTTGGATTCGCCCATCTCTTCCAAAAGGCTTTTTGCCCTTCCTTTAATTTCAACATCTGTGGAATTAGTGAGAGATCTTAGCGAAGGGACGACAAGGTCTCCGAGGGCCTTTATTTTCATGGAAGCCTTCTCCCGTGTTTCGAAGTTGTCATCGCCTAGTTCCCGGATTAATTCCTTGATTTTCTTTTGATCTTCCGGGGTTGGAATCTTTTGGGTGAATTCGGGAAGTAGTTTTTCTCCATCGATATCGGTCCACCATTTTTTCCAGAGGGTGGCATTCGCCTTAGGGGTGCCTTTATTCTTCATCAATTCCTGAGGTGCAAGATCACCTGCGAGTTCCATCAGCAGGTCTTCGGTTTCCTGAGCTTTATTTTCAGGAAGAATGGGAAGTAGTTCTATCAAGGATTCAATTCCCAGTGCATCCAGATTGCGTGAAAGAGATGAAGCAATTAAAAATCTGACTTCGGGGGATTCATCTTTAATGTTTTGTCGCAGTAAATCCTTTGGTAGAAGTTTTTGCGCAGGTAGGAGCATTTCCCAAGCTAAAATTCTTTGAGTTTTCGAAGGCGAGGATAGGGCATCGAGTATTAATTGATCTGGTGCACCTTTCTTCCACGTTAATTCAAAGAGCGTTTTTCTGGCAAAATCCCAGGTTGTTTCGTCATCGAGTATGGGGAATACTTCGAGTATGCCTCGCATTGCCAATTCGGGCGAACTTGCTGATAAGCTGCGGATTACTGCGATTTCGGTTTTGCTGGATTGGGTCCCCACCATTTCCAGACAGGTTTTTGCGATAGCTTTAACCTGGCCCTCGGAGGAGTTCTCCAGATTTCTTAGCGCGGGCCTTCCGGTCGGCCCCATGGAGGTAAGTGCCATTATTCCTTGAGTTTGAATTTCTTTTGATGTCGATGAAAGATCTGCGAGGGCTTTGAGGATTTCAGCTTCATTGAATGAACCTTTTGCTTTTCGTGATAGCCATGTTCCTAAATCGGTTGGTGCCAGTGAAAATCCTGCCTTAGTCAGGTAAACAATATCGGTTTCAAGTGAGTCTTCATTTGCAAGCGCAAGGATCGGCCTGGGAAAGGTAATACAAAAGGCAATGGCCAAGCTTATAGCTAGAGCGTTTAGCATTTTGTTTATTTGTTCTCGCCCAGCGTTCATAGGGTGATTTTTCATGGGACTTTGCCTACTTTGAGTGAGCGAAAAGGATTTGGTGCACTCTCATATATTATCTTGCCATCCATTCGGATTTCAACAATTTTTGATCCGTTTAAGCTTGGAGCAACCACATTGCCTGTCGAAAGTTTTGTGGGAATACCAGGCATGGTTATAGTTGCTTCCCAGGTTGGTTGGCCGTTGAAATCAAATTCCATGATTTTGTTGACGGTTGGGATGCTTACAAGGACGCGGTCGTTTTGAGTTATCGCTCCACCATTGATACCGAAGTTGGTCGGAAACGGGATCCTTGATTTCGAGACTTCGTTGCCTTTGGAATCAAGTTTCAAAAAAGCCCCGTTGTAACCAAGCAAAGCATATTCATTCGTTCGTGTTTTGCAGGCAGCCAGAATTGTTTCGTTGGGGTAGGCGAAGCTGAAGACTTCATTGCCATTTCTACTGACTTCAAGGATTTTGTTTCTGGAAGCTATGAAAATGTTGCCATTTGCAAGACGCTGGGAGAGGAACGGATTGCTTGCTGATTTCTCCCATGAAATGTTGCCTTTAGTGTCTCTCTCAGTGACTCTGTTTGCGCCCTGTTCGGTGATCAGAATCTTGTTGTTTGAAAGTAGGATTGCATCGGTGGGGTTTGAGAGATTTGAGATTTCCCAGAGTATTTTGCCCGATGGATTCATCAGCAATACGCGGCCTGATTTTTTGTCTTGATTGAACGACTCAACCACCAGGAAGTTTTTCAGCGGTTCCTGGCTTTTTGCTCCCGGATTCAGGACCAGTTGGGCACCCTCTTTTTGCCACCAAATATTCCATGCTGCTGAATCTGCCTTGCTGTCATTTTTGCTTTCAGGGGATTTATCCTTGGCTATTTCCCTAAGAATTTGGTCGATGGCTTCTGCTTTTTCCACTGGGACTTTTGTCATCAATTCGATTAAAACTGGAATGGAAGTTTTGTTCTGGTTTTTTATCAACTCCCGGGCGACTTCAAAACGTACTCTTGCGGATGAATCTGAGAGTAGGGCCGAGCATATTTTTTGCGCTTCTGCCTTTGATGACTGTGCTAAAACTCTTCCAGCAAATGCTCTTGTTTCTTCAATGCTCGAGGTTGACGCTGTTGTCAAGATTGGTGCAATTGTGCTTTGATCAACCATATAAAGGCCGATTAATTCCACCAGAAGTTCTTGGATATTTTCGTCATGACAACAAGGAATATATGCCAGTATGGTTTCGGTTGCGTTTGCGGGGCGAACCAAAGTAATCAGCCTTATAAGCGCGGGAGTAATTTGATTTGATTGCAATTGGATTTTGATGGTGTTGATATCGGGTTCAATAAGTTTTGCTATGTTCGAGTCAAAGGTTGCGCGGTTTAAAAGAAAAGCTTTTAGCGCAAGATTGTTTTTAAACGAGCCTGCGCCAATATGTTTCTTAGTCAGTTCGATGTTGTTTTCTTTGAAAATCTTGTCAGCATCCTGGATGCTTGCAGCAGGCGCTGTTGCTTCTCGCAATAAAGCTGGAAAATCTTGTTCATTGATCGACTTCCACCAGCCAGTCCATGCTGCTTGATTGATATTTCTTGAAACTAGATCATCGTTTTTTGGGCCTTGAATCGCCCATTCGCCCGCCAAGGTTGTCAGTGCTGTTTCAATGCTGGAGGAGATATCCTTGGAATCGGCAGCCAAAAGTTTAAGAGCCGCTGGCAGGGCGGTTCGGTCTTTCTGTTCCAGATAGGCGATCGCCAGTCTTGTTCGGACGATGGAAGATGGGTCATCAAGAAGTTTTTTCGCCATCGCAATTTGATTGGGGTTTCCCTTTCGCACAAGAATTTCAGATGCAACGGCTCTTTTATAAGGGTTTGAATCAGATATTTTTTTTTCAAAGGTGCTTCTTGTTATTGAAGATGCCAGAAACAAGGAGTTTAAAGCGGCTTCGCACTCGATGCGCAAATTTTCTCCTGCGGCAAAGGGAAGATAATCGAATAAAACCTCAGCGGCTTCGGTTTTTCCTTCAGATGCCAGAATCTTTAATGCAGACGAAACAAGATTTTCAGACCCTTTGCCCTCAAGCAGTTCGATACATTCTTTCAGGTTTTTTTCTGATGTGGAGTCAAGAACCTCGGCGGATGTTTTTTTAAGGGCGGAGATTACATAGTCGCCCATGCATATCAAATCTTTTTTTGCGGCAAGCGTTTCTTCCTGGGTTCCTTTTATTAGAAAGGAAATCGATTTGTCTATATTCTCTTTTGCGGGGATTGATGAAGAACGGGCTTTAAAAAATGGGATCAAGGATTGGGTGTTGGCGGGGTTGAACCCTGCAGTTTTTAATAATTCGCGTTCGCTAGAAAGTTCTTCTCCGTAGAGCTTTTGCAACGATATCCAAAGCGCCAATCCCAAGAGTATTGGCAAGCATTGTGGCAATTGAAGAAACCGGTTGATTGAAGTCATGATAATTAATTAATCAAAATACGGCTGTTTCACTTTGTTGGTACCTCCTTAAAGTTTAGACGAAATCGGCTGTGAAATGAAACAAGGAATGGGAGAAAAACAAAAAAAGCCCCGGGATGATTGTCCCGAAGCTTTTTGCTTGGATTGTGCCTAAGGCAGCAGAATTATGGTAGGAAGACTTCGATTCGGGCTGTTTTTCTTTGTTTTGCCAACGTGTCTTGGAAAAATTCCTCGCTACAAAAATCTCTGACATCATCTTTGATTTTTGTAAAGTCTGAAAGTTTCCCCTCTTTTCTTTCGTTGACCCTTATCAAGTGAATTCCCATTTCTGTTTCAATTACATCGCTTATCTGCCCTGGAGCCAATTTGAAAGCTGCGCTCGCCAGCGGTTCTTCCAAGGCATATTTTCGGGGGATTAACCCAAGATTTCCCCCCATAGGCCCAGAGGCATCTTGCGAATAAGCTTTGGCAGCGCTTGCGAAATCTATTTTACTTGTCAAAATCTGGTTTCTAACCTCCTGCATTTTGCCTTTTAGTTTTGCAGTTTCAGTCGGGCTCATACCGGGTGGAATTCTCATGATAATCAAAGAGACCCCAACCATTGTGCCATCAAAAAAATCTTTGTTGTGAAGATAGTAGTTGTAAACATTCTCATCTTTGATCTTTGCTGCGGCGAAATTGCCCCATTGCAATTTAAGGCGCATGGTTCGCTTTAATTGCGCTTCGGTTTGCTGGGTTTCATTGCAGAGGCTTTGGATGGTTTTTCCCTGCTTTTTAAGTTCTGCCGCCAGCTCAGTCATTTTTTGATCCACAGCTTGCTCAGGAATCGCAGCAGTATTCTGCCTGATAAATTGCTGCATTAGCAGATCGTCTATCAGCATTGCCATCGCATCTCGAGCAATTTGTTTCCTGGTGTTTTCTGGAACTTGAACCGGACTGGGGCCCATTTGCTTGATAATACTTTCGAGTTCGGCACCGCTGATTTGCTCGCCATTGATGTTAGCGACCGTTGCAGGGAATTTTTTGGAAGGTGGAGCCTGGCCAAATGTGGATGTTGTTAAAATAGATAATCCCACGCATAAAGTGGCCAATTTCGTTTTCCAATTCATACCAATTCTCCATATTACCAATAAAGGGTTTTTCCTTCGGAGATGGCAATAACATGAAAAAAAGTGAATGGGTAGGCCAATTCGTTTTACAAGTGTGGTTCCAACTGTTTATAATTTACCAAGGTTGGGGGAATTTCCTTGTTTAACAATTTAGGAGCTAAGTATGTATTTTGACGCAATGTCTAGGCGTGGTTTTGTCCAGAAATCAGTTGCTGCATTAGTTTCTGCCGGTTACCCACTTTGGTTTGCCAAGGAAACCGTTGCTGCCCAAGAAGCTAAAAAGCAGGAACTCCCCAACGGTCCAGTCATGGGTGCGATTGGAATTGGCAGCCCTCAAAGTAGAGGTCGGGCTATTTACAGCGATGCCCGCAGAAATAAAGCAACTTTCGTTGCTGCATGTGATGTTGAATCCAATCATCTTGCCAATGCAGTTGCAATGATGAAGAAAGATGGATCTGCCGATGTTAAGGGTTTTAAAGATTTTCGTGAACTTCTTGACCGCAAGGATATCGAAGCTGTAACGATAGCAACCCCTGATCACTGGCACGCCTTGGTCGCAATTGAAGCACTCAAAAAAGGCAAGGATGTTTACTGCGAAAAGCCTTTGACTTTGACTGTTGAAGAAGCCCTGGCAGTAATGAAAGCCGCTGAAAAATCCGGTCGTACCTTCCAGACTGGCAGCCAGCAAAGGTCGGGCAAGCAGTTTAGGCTTGCTTGCGAATTAGTTCGCAATGGCCGTATTGGAAAGATCAAGCATGTTGAAGCCCGCATTGGTGGTAATCCCGTGAGTGGTGCCATTGCCAAGGCCGAAGCGCCAAAAACTTTGGATTGGGATATGTGGCTTGGGCCAACCCCAATGGTTGATTATCTTTACGAAGCTCGTGGTGAAAGAAAAGATAATAAGGGTAATGCCAGGAAGATTGAATTCACAAACTGTCATTATGAATTCCGATGGTTCTATAATTACTCGGGTGGAAAAATGACCGATTGGGGCGCCCATCATATCGATATCGCCCAGTGGGGTTTGGGTATGGATGGAAGTGGCCCTGTTGCTGTGGAAGCCACGGGAGCAGCCCCTTATAAAGGCACTGATGGTTATAATTGTCATCCTAATTTCAAGGTGACCTACACTTACGCCAATGGGGCAAAGCTATTGGTTTCTGATTCCACACTGCCTGATACCATCGGCGACAAGGATGGCAACGGTATTTTGTTCGTGGGCGAAAACAACCAGTGGATCTTTGTGAACCGTGGCAAGATTACTGCAAGTGATCCTAAATTGCTTGAAGAACCGCTTAAGCCAGATGCGATCAGGCTTGAAGTTTCGAATGATCACATGGGTAATTTCTTTGAATGCAGGAAAAATGGCAAGAAGCCGATTTGTAATGCATCCATTGGTGGTGGTTCAGTGATTGTTTGCCAGATTGGTGCGATTGCATTAAGAACCGGCAAGAGCCTGAAATGGGATCCAAAGGCTTATACCTTTGATAATTCAGAAGCCAACGCAATGCTCAGCAATCCAATACGCAAGCCTTGGAAGCTGGAAGTGTAAGCTTGATTTTTGTTCCAATTGGCAAGGGGTCCCACAACCATGGGCCCCTTGTTTTTTATCATGCGCCATGACTGGGTCAATCTTTCTGATGAAGTGCTGCTTCGCCAATGCGAGGTGGATACTTATCGTGCAAGTGGTCCTGGTGGTCAAAAGCGCAATAAAACCAGTTCCGCAGTAAGGATAAGGCATCTTGCAAGCCAGTTGTTGGTGATTGCGGAAGAGAGCAGGTCGCAGCATGAAAACAAAGCGAAAGCATTGAGACGATTGCGAAAAGCTTTTTATTTGAAATTGCGTGAACCGTTGGATGTTGGGACGGAGGATGGTTGGCTTGCGGGCCATCCGGAAATATTGCCCGCATTGGATAAGCAAGGCAGGCTTTATGTAGGTGTGAAAAATCCAGCGTTTCTGCCCGCTGTAGGGGCGTTACTGGATATGCTGGAACTTTGTCAGGCCAGGGTTAGTGATGTTTCCAGGGCATTGGGTGCTTCAACCGCATCTGTGGTAGGATTCATGAAGCAGGACGACAAGGTTTGGGAGGCGTTGAACCATATCAGGCAAAAGTATGGCCAACACCTTATGTATTAGGAGTAGCCGATGAGCGAACCATATGGATTTTCATGGGTGGATGAAAAGAAACTGGCGGGTTTGGGGCGGCCTGTTTCTCAGGATGAAATCGAATGGCTTAGAAAAAATGGTATCGATTTACTGATAACCCTCACGGAAGAAAAGTTGCCTCGTAATTGGATCGATGGCGCAGGCTTGATGATGATTCATGAGCCTGTTGTGGACATGGAACCCCCGACTTTAACCCAATTAGATCGAATTATAAAATCGATATTAAAAGCGCATGTTTCAAATATGGGGGTTGCGGTGCATTGTGCAGCGGGAATGGGAAGAACGGGCGTGGCTCTGGCTTCCTATTACGTCGCCAAGGGTATGTCGCCTAAAGAGGCGATGTCCAAGATTCGTACCTTGCGACCAGGTTCAATCGAAACAGAGATGCAGGAAGAATCGGTTCATGAATTTGCCCGCTTGCTTAAGAAGTCTGCGAATTCATGATGCGATTTTCGAAAGCGGTTGTTTTAAGCCGGCTTATGTATTTGATGGAAAGCGCTTTTTTAGACTGATTTCCCATGTAAAAGAAATGCGCTTGGAAGATGAGCAATAATATCCAGCGCGGTCAAACTGTGCTCTCCCACCTGCTTTTTTGCGTGGTCTCCTGCCAACCCGTGTAAATAAACTCCAAGTTTGGCGGCATCAAATGCCTTCATTCCCTGGCCAAGTAGTGCCCCGATGATTCCTGAAAGTACATCGCCGCTGCCCCCTGTTGCCATACCGGGGTTGCCAGTTGTATTGGTGTAAACGCTTTTGCCATCAGTAACCACGGTGCCATGCCCTTTTAGAACAACAATAATTCCGTGTGCCTGTGCAAAATTCAGGGCAAGGGTTTTGCGATCATCATGAATTTCTTTTACGTTCAATCTTGTAAGTCTGGAAAATTCACCCGGGTGTGGTGTGATTACAACTTGTTTGTTTTTGAATGCTGTGGGAAATCTGTCGGAAGCCAAACTATTAAGAGCATCCGCATCTAATAACACGGGTGTATCAATCTTTAGAAGGTGGGATGCCATTTCCTGGCATGCCTTGGTTGGCCCTGCCCCAGGACCAAGCACCACTGCACTGGCTTTACTTATGAATGGACTGATTTTTTCAATAGCCTGGTGATTAAATCTGCCTTCCCCGTCTTCAGGAAGAGCAATAGTGGTGTAGCAGGGATTCCCGATGGCAACTTCCTGCCTGATCGAAACGGGAGTGCCAATTTGAACCAATCCCGCACCACTTTTTAAACCTGCTGTACCACATAACACCATTGCGCCAGACATTCCTACGCAACCACCGATGATCAGGGTGGTGCCATAAGTCCCTTTGTGTGAATCAACATCTCTGCCTGGCAAGGGCGGTAAATTATTATTCATGGAGTGCTCTTCATGTGGGAAGTACAGTGATGGCAGGCTCGGATTTTCCGAACCCGGAAAGAAGCAAAATGAAGTTGCCCGGCTTTGCAAGTTGCATGTTGGAAACTATCTTACGGGCGCATACCTTTGGTTCTTCGAATTCGTCTGCGTTAACCAAAACAGGTGTCACACCCCAGAGAAGATTCATTTTACGCACCACGGCAGGTTCGGTGGATAATGCTAAAATTGGGGGAGATAACCTGGTTGAAGATACCACGGATGCAGATTTTCCTCCCCGGCTTCTTACTACCACTGCACAAACCGCGATATCTCGTGTAATGTTTGCAATGGCTTTTGCCACGGATTGTCTGAGCGGATCTGAGGAAATAAAGTTGGCATTAAATGAACTTGCTGCGGACTGATAGTTTTGAAGTTGCCACGATTCGACCTCTTTTGAAACTTTCCGCATCATTTGGACAGATTCGACAGGATAAAGGCCTGCAGCGGTTTCGCCTGAGAGCATCAAGGCATCGGTTCCCTCGAAAACTGCATTGGAAACATCAGATACTTCCGCCCTGGTTGGTCTTTGGTTTAATGTCATGGATTCAAGCATTTGAGTTGCAACAATAACCGGCTTGAATACAGACCGGGCTTTCCGGATTAAATCTTTCTGGATAATTGGAACTTTTTCGGGATCCATTTCCACACCCAGATCGCCCCTTGCAACCATTATTCCATCTGCTTGTGATAAAATTTCGTCAATGTTTGCCACGGCTTGTGGTTTTTCGATTTTTGCAATAACAGGAATGTTTGCATTTTTAGATTCAATATAGTCTTGAAGTGTTTTTACATCAGACGCGCTACGGACAAAAGAAAGCGCAATGTAATCCACCGGGTGATTTACTATGAAATCAACATCTTTTTTGTCTTTTTCCGTGAGGGCAGGTACAGAAAGAGCTAGTCCAGGAAGATTCATGCCTTTGTTATTTTTAAGTATGCCACCCCGAATAACTTCAGCTTTTACCTGGGTTTCGTTTATCTCGAGAACTTTAAATTCCAATAGACCATCGTCCAGCAAAATGCGTGTGCCGCGGGAGACTTCTTTTGCAAGTAGTGGGTATTGCGAGTGAATCATGCTGGCAGAACCAATGCATGGATTCGTATCCAAGGTGACGATATCGCCGGTCTTTAGTTGGATTTTGCCATCTACAAAAGAACCAACACGTATTTTAGGCCCGCATAAATCTGCAATAATTGTCGATTCGATGCCTACAGTTTGAGAAATACGCCTTATTAAATCAATGTTGGCCAGATGATTTTCCTGCTGTCCGTGTGAAAAATTCAGACGAAAGATTCTAGCTCCTTCAAGTATAAGGGCCTTTATCACTTGTTCGTTGGAACTTGATGGGCCTAATGTTGCCACTATTTTTGTTTTAAAGGGAATCATCGTATAAAGTCCTACTTAAATTTACATTAGTGTTAATAAAGGCAGTTTTTGTAAATCAATTAATTTTAGTTATAGATCATTTTTAAAATAAATGAAACACAGTATTGGAAACGGCCTTGACAGCTTTTGCTTTCAGGGTAAATCCATCATTATTGGGCGATCTGCTTTGTTATTTCACAGATTAATTGGGAATGGGTTTTGGTTTGCAACAATACCCGTTAATTTTAATGTGTTTGGGGGATGTATGTTTAATTTGCATGAAAATAAGTATCGCGTCGGATTGGCGATTGCAGCTTTTCTTGGATCAACATTTTCTGTTTTCGCACAAGTCGAACCCTTGGTCATGCCAGCCCCTTTTGAGCCAGCCCCTTTGGAACAGGTTAAATCCCCTGTCGAGCAGGTTAAATTAAAAGATTCGGAAACTAAGGATGGCAAGCCATTTGTGCTTCCTATTCCCGCTGATTTATTGAAAAACAAATCAAAGCCTGCTGATGATGAAGTTCCCCCACCTGTTCCTCCACCAATTTCGATCATTCCGGGTGATAAAGATAATGTCTTGAAAAACAGTATCGCCAAACCAGTTTCGGAAATCAAAACGATTGAATCAGGTACCGTTGCTGGTTCTGAATCCATTGAAGCCAAGGACGCTACTTCGGAATATTTGGTATCCGAACGTAATGGCAAAAGCTATAAGCTTGAAGGTTTGTTCATGACGGGTGAATATCTTCTTGTCAAACCAAGGCGCGATGCCTTCGATTTTGCAATTACATCAAGTGAAAGGCTTGGTGTGATTAATGGCAATCTTAATTCGCTTGATTGGGAAACCCGCAGTGCTTTTCGTGTTGGCATCGGTTACCAATTTGCTGATGGTTGGGATGCAAGTGTTAATTATTTTTACCTGCACTCTAATGCGTCATCTTCTTTATCTGCGCCAAACGGGGGCGCTCTTTATGCGACCCTTACCAATAATACTTTCGATGATGTTTCCACTGCTTCTGCAATGGGAAACCTTGACATGAACGTTATTGATATAGATGTAGGCCGTACTTACAGAGCTGCAGACAACCTGAATTTCAGGTTTACAGGTGGTGGCAGGGTTACTTGGATTGAGCAGCAGTTTAGTGCAATCTACAATGGCGGAACCCTTGGTGCTGTAAACGATTTTGTCAGTAGTCCGGTTAATTTTACCGGCGCTGGTTTAACTGCTGGTGGTGAGGGTACTTATGCCCTTAATAAGCATTTCGGGCTTTATGCCAGGGGCAAAGTTGCACTTCTAAGTGGAACTTTTAATAATAACCTGACTGAAACCAATGGGAATGGTGCAACCACCTTTTACAACATCAGTAATAAATATCACGAAATTGTTCCTGTGTTGGAAACTGGTGTTGGTGCAGTTCTTACCAAAGACCATATGCATTTCAAAGTTGGCTACGAGCTTTATAATTATTTTAACATGGTGGATAGCTTGGATTTCCAATCATTAAGCTTTGGCAAGGCCTCGAAGCGGTTAAGTGATTTGAGCCTTGAAGCCTTAACCATTCAGTTTGGCTTGACTTTTTAAAGATGTAAAAAGCTTTGTAATACTTGAAAGCTGGTGGGAAAAAGCTTCCCGCCAGCTTTTCTGTTTGATAACCTTAAATAGTATCTCGCTTTGGGAATCTAAGTGGTTGAATTAACAGAAAGTTTTTGATGCTTCATTTTACAATCAATTATGATGGTCAAACTGTAGAAGTTGAGCATTCAAAAGGGCCTTTCGAATTCGGGCGGGGACCACAAAGGGATGATATTCCGCGGTATATAACAAACGATCTTTATGTTTCAGGAAATCATGTTCGTGTTGAACAGACAGATCAATCAAAAATAAGGATTTTAAATCTAAGCCAAAGAAATTCTATCCGTCTTGATAATGGGGAATGTGTAAATATTGGATCTGCTGTTCAAGTTTTACTTCCTGTGACCTTTTGTTTTGGCGAAACAAGTGTAAAAACCGAGGCAATGTCCGAACTGGTGGAAGAAAGCTTGGAAGAGGAAAACGATGAACTTCTAGAGTCGATGGAAACCGCGATTACCTTGGTTCAGGCCAGTCCTCTTGCAGTTCTTGAATTAAGGCGATCACCCACTCCTGAAAGACTGGCGGTATGGTTTGAAACCTTGATCGCAGTCCAAAAATCTGCCAGTGGTTCTTTGGAGTTTTTTCAAGATACAGCAAAAGCTGTAGTTGATTTGATCGGCTTGGATCGTGGCTTGGTGTTAATGATTAAAAATGGAAGGTGGATGGTTCAGGCCCGTTATCCGGATGAAGATATAGACCATCGCGAATTTAGCATGTCAGTGCTTGGCAAAATGGCTAAAGCAAAAAAAACTTTTTATCAAAGTGGCTCAACTTTTCAGCGCCTTAGCGAGAGTGTCATGGGCATTGAAGCCGTTATTGCATCCCCCATTTTTGATAAATCAGAAAGCGTGGTAGGTGCAATTTATGGCGTGCGTAACAAAATTAACGAAGCCATTGGGTCGAGTATTGGTGTTAACCCTCTTGAGGCTCAAATCGTCCAACTCCTCGCTAGTTCTGTCGGCGCTGGCCTGGCCAGACAGGAGCAAGAAGCCGAAGCTGGTCGCTTGCGGGTTCAATTTGAACAGTTTTTTTCAGCAGACCTCGCCAGGGAGCTACAGAAAAACCCCAAGCTCCTTGAGGGGCATGAATCTGAAATAACAGTCTTATTCACCGATATTCGAGGCTTTTCTAGAATTTCTGAAACCCTTAATCCCAGGGAAACTTGTAATTTTGTTGCTGATGTAATGGAAGAACTTACTTCTTGTGTCATGTCCTTTGAAGGGGTTGTGGCCAATTATTCAGGCGATGGAATTATGGCGATGTGGAATGCCCCGGCAGTTCAGGCAGATCATGCGATTATGGCTTGTAAGGCTGCATTGGCAATGGTTGCCAGGATGTCCGCGGTGCAGGAACGCTGGAAGAATAAAATTTCTTATCCGGTAAAGGTTGGCATTGGTATTAATTCTGGAATGGCATTGTGTGGGAACACAGGCAGCAAGATGAAATTTCAGTACGGTGCGCTTGGCCATACCGTCAACCTTGCAAGTCGTATTGAAGGTGCCACTAAAGCAATGGGAGTGCCTATTTTAATAAGTGGTTCTACAAAATCTTTGGTTGGATCCACTTTTGCAACCCGAAGAATAAGAAAAATCAGGGTTGTTGGCATTAACGAACCCGTTGACATTTACCAACTCCATTCCGAAGTTTCTTCAATCGAATGGAGAAGTGATACGGATGTTTATGAATCAGCCCTAAAGCATTACGAGGCGAAAGAATTTGGCCCCGCATGCAGGGATTTATATCCGCTAATTGCAAATCAAAAAGAGAATTATGATGCACCTTCTTTAAGCTTGATGGCAAAAGCCATCGAGTACCTTCGTAAACCTCCTTTTGCTGCATTTAACGGCGTTGAAGATCTGGAATCTAAATAGCCTCTGCTTATTATAACTGGTAGGGAGTTCCCCATGTTTCGATTAACACCGTTGGCTTTTGCTGCCATCTCGGCTTTTTTGTATCTAGTCGCAACCCCTTGCCAAAGTATGGGGGCAGACACCCAGGCTGAATCCCTGCCCGATGATTTGGGTACCAGAAAATTTGGATCCGACTGGGAATCATTTCTGGGAAAAAACAACAACAGCTTTTCACCAGAGAAAGGTATAACTCCCTGGCCTGCCTCGGGCCCTAAAATTCTTTGGGGCGCTAGAATGGCAGAAGGGTATTCCATGCCCGCCATCAGTAGGGGCAGGGCATTTCTTTTTGATCAAGCCAAAGGCATCGCCAGATTGCGTTGTTGCAATAGCGAAAATGGCAAAGAATTATGGGCTTTTACTTACGAATCTGACTATCAGGATTTATATGGCTACAGCAATGGCCCACGCTGCTATCCGGTGGTTGATGGTGCACGGGTTTATATTCTTGGCCCTGAAGGCAAGCTTCATTGCATTGATATTTCAAATGGCAAAGTTCTTTGGAAGATCAACACCGTGGTTGATTTTGGCGTGGTCCAGAATTTCTTTGGCGTTGGCAGTACCCCGATTATCGATGGGAAGCTTCTTTTGGTTCCTGTTGGTGGCAGCCCCAAAGGCAGTGATAAAAATGACTTCACCCAGCTAAAGGGCAATGGCAGCGGCTTGGTTGCATTTGATAAATTCACAGGCAAGGTTGTTTATCAGTTTTCCGATGAACTCTCCAGCTACTCCAGTCCCTTGATTGCAACTATTGATAATCGGAAATACGGATTGCATCTTGCAAGAGGTGGTTTGATCGGGTTTGAGCCTTCAACTGGAAAGCAGGATTTCTTTTTTCCATGGCGGTCCCGAATCCTTGAGAGTGTCAATGCTGCAACTCCTGTCGTTATTGGCAACAAGATTTTTATTTCTGAAACTTATGGCCCTGGTTCGGCTTTGCTGGAAGTGAACAAAGGGGCGGTTAAGGTTCTTTGGGATGATGAATCCCGGGGTCGCGATAAGGCAATGATGGCCCATTGGAATACTCCAATTCATGTAGATGGTTTCATTTATGGTTCCAGTGGCAGGCATAAATCAAATGCGGAGCTTCGTTGCATTGAGTTGAACACAGGCAAGGTAAAATGGTCGGTTCCGGATCTTACCAGGTGCTCATTGCTGCAAGTGGATGGTCATTTTATATGTCAGGCGGAGGATGGGTTGCTGTATTTGCTTAAAATCAATCCTGAGAAGTTTGAGAAAGTGTCTGTTGCGGCACTTACGGCCAATGGTGTTCCCATTCTTCAGGAGCCTTGTTGGAGCGCCCCAGTTTTAGCCCGTGGGCTTTTGTATGTTCGTGGCAGAAATACCCTTATTTGCATCGACCTGATGCAGCAATGATCTCCTTATTTTCGGTTGGATTCGCATCACAAATTCGGTTACAATACCTATGGTTCTTTTTCCCACCTGTAAACCAAGGGGTGGTCATGAGTTGGAAAGCTTTTGCCTTAGTATTTCCGTTGTTTTTTGTTTTCTCGGTTCAGCATGCATCTGGTGCTGATCAAAAAGAACACGACTTTTTCGAAAACAAAATCCGCCCACTCTTCGTAAATTATTGCCATGATTGTCATAGCGCATCCAAAAAAGAACGTGGTGGGCTTTTATTGGACTCGAAACCTTCGGTTTTAAAGGGTGGTGATACCGGCCAATTGTTTGTTGCAGGGAAACCCGATGAAAGTTTGTTGATGAAGGTCGTCGGGTATGACGGTGAAATCAAGATGCCCCCCAAAAGTAAGCTTTCTGCTTCCCAAATCGAAGACCTGCGTAAATGGATCAAAGATGGCGCTTACTGGCCTGTTGAAAATACTGTTGCTGTAAAAGCCAACACATTCAATATTGATGAAAGAAAAAAACAGTGGGCATGGCAGCCTTTAAGTAAATCAAAATCCAAGCCTTTGGGCTCAAATCCTTGGGTTAAATCTTCGATTGATGCCTTTGTGCTTGAGAAAATGACAGAAAAAAGCCTCGTACCTGCCAGTCCTGCCCAAAAAGAATCTTTAATCAGACGAGCCTATTTTGATCTGATCGGCCTGCCACCCTTGCCCGCAGATACCAAGGCTTTCCTTCAAGATAACTCTCCCAATGCATTCGAAAAAGTCGTTAATAAATTGCTTGATTCTTCCGCCTTTGGTGAAAAATGGGCAAGACATTGGCTTGATTTGGTTCGTTATGGGGATTCCCGCGGGCATGAGTTTGATGCGACTATCCCCAATGCTTTTCAATATCGAGATTATGTCATTCGTGCTTTTAATGCTGATGTCCCATATAACCAATTTGTCAAAGAACACCTTGCAGGCGATTTAATTGCCAACCCAAGAGTGCATCCTGTTGAAGGTTGGAATGAATCCGTCCTTGGTACCGGGTTTCTTTACCTTGGAGAAGAAGTTCATTCCCCAGTGGATATTCGACTCGATCAAGCGGATCGATTTGATAACCGTATCGATGTCATAGGCAAAACTTTTCTGGGCCTGACAATTGCCTGCGCCCGTTGCCATGACCATAAGTTTGATCCTATTCCCACCAAGGATTATTACTCCTTATTTGGATTTCTTGAAAGTAGTCATTACCGGTTGGTTCGTTTTCAAAGCCTTGAAAAAAACAAGAAGGTTGATCAAAAGTTGGTTGAGTTAAGGGTAGGGCTTGAACCTCAAATAAAGTCCGAGCTAAGCGATGTTTTGAAAAATATCGCTGCTAACTTTCCTGCATATTCCAAAGCCGCTAATCTTGGTTATAAACTGGCCAAAACCCCGTCTGCACCCAACTCGGTTGCCCAGGATATTCTTTTAGATGATTTTGAGTCAGGCACTTTTAAAGGCTGGAAAGTTGAAGGTAATGCCTTTGGTGTAGCCCCTGTTTCATCCAACGATCTTGCCCCAGAGCAAAAAGATGGTTCCTTCCAGGGGAAATTCCTCGTCAACTCCTACATCCAAAAAAACGGTCAAAAAGTTGTTCGGTCTGATAAGCCCACCGGTACTCTTACCTCGTTGCCTTTTTTGATCGAAAGGGATTTCATTTCTTTTCTTGTGGGCGGTGGCGGGCATCTCGGTAAAACCTGTATCAATCTGCTGGTTGATGGGAAAATTGAAATTAGCATCACTGGGAAAAATCTAAATGCAATGGAACCGGCCTCGATGGATGTTCGCCGTTTTGCAGGTAGGATGGTTGCGATTCAAATTGTTGATCAAGAAAGCATCGGGTGGGGGCATATTGCTGTTGATGCCATCAAGCAGACCAATTCTGTAGCATCAAACGATGCTTCACTGCTGGCTCAGGGGAAAATCAATAAAAACGAGTTGGAAAAGATCGCCCTTTCAGAGAAAGTCGACCCAGCCACGCTTGTGCAATTTTTTACGTATTTGTTAAAGGCGGATGCAGACCCCAAGCACCAAGATAACTTCTTTGCCAAAAAGATTCTTCACCCCGAGTTGAAGAGTTCTGGTAATAAAAACCCGATGCCTGTTGTTTCCGATCTCGACTTCAGGGAATCGTTTAAAAACAAAAAGATTATTGCTGATTATTCGGATTTGCCTTCATCGAATTGGATGCCCGACGATTTCAGTTATGGTCCTGCTCCTGTTAGATTAGGCGCACTTAGAGTCTTAGGCACCAGCCCACAGCCGGAATTTCAATTTGCTGAATATTCAGCGGCGATGATCGATCCTTTCTGGAAGGATTTAAAGCATGCAAAAGGGGCGGAACCAGAGCCCGGTTCGCTTGGCGCCAACAGGGCGGGTAGAACTTTATCCACGCCTTCTTTTTATCTCGAGGATGGTTGGGTGCATTTTCTCGCAAAGGGAAAAGCCAAGGTGTACGCTTCGGTTGGGGCTCATATTATGATCGCGGGCCCCTTACATGGGAATTTGGTCCGTACTATTGATATGAATGATTGGGGTTGGGTAAGTATCGATCTCTCTAGATATAAAAGCCTGCCTGCTCACCTTGAATTTTCCTCTGATGATTTGAACTTTGCTGTTCGATTGGTTTTGCAGGGGGGGCAGGATAAACCCTTATTACCAATCTCTGCCCGTGAGAATGTGGCCCGGAGTTTAGCCTCACTTGACGACCAACTCTTTCACCAGGAAATTCAAAAATCACTTCTTGAACTCGCCTCACTGATGAAACAGGAAAAAGTGGTCGACATCTCAAAAAACTCAAACTTGGCTGCCATCGGGAATCTATTCATTAATTGCGGTCTTTTGAAAATCGATACCACTGCAAAACACCCAGCAGGCAATCTTGTTGATAAACAAAACTTACTTCGGGGTGAAGTGGTTTGGGATTCCCAACTGGCATTGGCTTTGAGGGAAGGCAGCGGAATAGATGAGAAGGTTTTCATTCGAGGCAATCACAAAAGCCTTGGCGAACCTGCTCCCCGTTCTTTTCTTACTGCTCTTGGGGGGGATAAACTTCCCAAAGAAAACATCGGTAGCGGCAGGTTGCAGCTTGCAGAATGGATTACTAATGTTGAAGCCGACCCTTTTCTTCCCAGAGTCATGGTTAATCGAATCTGGCATCATCTTTTGGGAAGGGGCATTGTCGCTTCAGTTGATAATTTTGGGTTGCTTGGTGAGAAACCAACCCACCCTGAACTGCTTGATTTTCTTGCATCACAATTCGTTGAAGATGGCTGGTCCATTAAAAAGACCATCAAAAAAATCATGCTCTCTTCTGTTTACCAAACTTCATCCTCGCCTTCAGATTTTGCGAAAACTAATGACCCGGATAATCTTTTCCTCAGCCATGCCAACATTAAAAGACTTTCTGGTGAATCGATAAGGGATGCAATGCTTTTAATTTCCGGCGAATTAAATGAAACAATGTTTGGCCCGCCGGTAAACATTAATTTGTCCGCATTTCAAGAGGGTAGGGGCAGGCCCGCAAGCGGACCGCTTGATGGCGCGGGCCGTCGGAGTATCTATCTTTCGGTACGAAGAAATTTTCTGTCTTCGTTTTTGCTTGCGTTCGATTCGCCAATTCCGTTTTCCACGGTTGGTAAACGAAGCATCTCGAATGTTCCTTCCCAGGCATTGATCTTGATGAATGATCCGTTTGTGCATCAGCAATCTGAAAAATGGGCTAAAAAAATAATCCCTCAGTCTTCTGATCCGCGCATACGGTTGGATACCATGTTTTGGCAGGCGTTGAATCGGCCGCCCTCTTCCATGGAAATTGAAGAGTGCATGGCCTATTTGTCTGCATCGCCAACTACCGCAACTGACTTTGAAAAATGGGCGTCCATCGCGCATTCCTTATGGAATGTTAAAGAATTTGTTTGGATTCCCTAAGCCAGCATTCAAGGACTAAAATTATGCATTGTGGAAATTTTCAACCCAGGGCTCTTTCTCGAAGGCAGATGCTGATAGGTTGCGCCAACGGCTTTGGAGCTCTTGCTTTTGGTGTGCTCCATGCTGGTGAAAACGGCAAAAACAAAACAAATCCTTCAGGTGGGTTGCACCATCAGGCCAAAGCGAAAAATATTATTTTCCTTTACATGGATGGCGCTCCATCCCAGATGGATACCTTTGATCCTAAACCCTTGTTGACTAAGTATCATGGCGAAACGCCCGATAAGGTTTTGAAAGTTCTGCCCACCCAGTTCAATAGCATTGGTAAAATTTTGCAGTCGCCTTGGAAATTCAAGCAGTATGGACAAAGTGGTATCTGGGTCAGTGATTTGTTTCCACATATTTCAAAACATGTTGATGAATTGGCGGTTATAAAATCAGCGGTTTCCAATTTTCCTGAACATACAAGTGCTAATTACTTTCTTCACACAGGTAGCGGTTTTCAAGGACGCCCAAGTTGGGGTGCGTGGGCAAGTTATGGCTTGGGAAGTTTCAATAAAACGCTTCCGGGCTTTTTGGTTTTAAACGGTGGTCTTATTCCTCCTGGTGGTCTTGATAATTTCAATAGTGGATTTTTGCCTGCTGCTTATCAGGGATCGGTTTTTAAATATGGCCCTGCTCCTGTTGCCAACATCAACCGCAAAGAAACTTCTGAAAAAATCCAAAAAGATAAGCTTGATCTTGTTAACCGGCTGGATCGATTGAGCATGCAGAAAAATGGTGTTCATGATCAGATTGAATCTGCCATCGCCAATCAAGAAACAGCTTTTCTCATGCAATCTTCCATCCCTGACTTAATGGATATTAAAACCGAATCGAAGGCGACCCAGGATCTTTATGGTGTAAATTCACCAAACGACCCCACTAAAATTTTTGCTACCCAATGCCTGGTTGCAAGGCGCTTGCTTGAACGTGGTGCACGGTTTATTGAGTTGACTTGCCCTTCCGTGGGCAGCGATCGCTGGGATCAACATAGCAACTTGAAAGATGGTCATCAGAAAAATGCGCTTGCAGTTGATCAGCCTATTGCCGGATTGATCCAAGATCTTAAAGCAAAGGGCATGCTCGATTCCACGCTTATCCTTTGGTCTGGTGAGTTTGGGCGGACTCCATTCGCACAAGGAAATGATGGTAGGGATCATAACCCCTTTGGGTTTACCTGCTGGATGGCTGGAGGTGGCATCAAGGGTGGTACGAATTATGGTGCCACGGATGACTTTGGTTACCATGCGATTGAAGGAAAAGCTGAAATTCACGATATTCATGCGACCATGTTGCATCTTCTGGGAATCGACCATAAAAAGTTGACATTCCGATTTGGTGGCCGGGATATGCGGTTAACGGATGTTCATGGTGAAGTTATTACGAAAATATTAACCTGATTGAAACTGGGTTATATTATTTTAAATGCTTATTTATTCTTCGTGGGAGTTTACTATGAGAATCTTCTCTTCATTTTTGATTTTGCTTCTTTTTTATCAGTTGCTTAATGCTGCCCAGGATAAAACACCTCCCGCTGCTGCTGAAATTGTATTTAAAGAAGGCGAGATTTTACCCGGGCCATTCTACCCTTATATTGTAAACGGCCCCAGAAAAGACCGTTTACGCACCCTGATCAACGAGAAACCAGATAAAACTTTCATTCTTATGTTTTTTCAAGGGCCTTCCGTTCCCGAATATCTTGCCAAATCTCTGGAAGATCTTAACGCAATGATCAAAGGAAATAAAAGCAAGGGCTTTCCAACATCAGCCATGGCGATTTTCGTGAACCCGGATATTAAAAATGTCGTAAAGGATGATGAAAAACGAAATGAATTCGTAAAAGGTATTCGTTCTTCAATCGCTGAGGATAAGACCGATTTAATCGAGGTTGGGGTCGATGATCTCGAGGATTTGAAGAATTATAAACTTGATCAGAATGCAGTGGTAATTATTCGCTGCGAAAACTTAAAGGTCATAAAGATGCTTAAATTAGATTCCACCAATGCAAACGCAGAAGGTTTCGCAAAAGCTTTGGATCAAGTATTGGAACTACCCAAGGGCAAATGAGGAAGGTTCGGTGTTTACTTCTTTTAAACCCGGCTTTTTAACTGAATATTTTTCACATATTTGCAAAATTTATTCAGCTTATGTTATTATAAACTTTCGTGCTTTTTAATGTTGAGGTGTTTGGCTATGAAGTCTTCGCAGGGTATTTTTGCAGTTCTTCTTTTTGGGGTCATGGTGTTTGCCCTCACCTTTGCGATGAATTATCTCGGGGGACTCAACGAAGCAAAAATCCCTGTTCAAAAAAAAGATAACTCCACCGGTAAAACCTCTGATCCTACTGATGATGGATCCAATCAAGAACTCACTTTTTTGCAAAAAGTCTACCCATCTGATGGCATTAGCGCCCTTGAAAACGAATATAAAATGGGTGGAAAGCAGGATTATCTTTTTGCTCATGAGGGGTTGTTGCCATTGAAAATCGGCCTTGATAGCAAAAATTGCACATGCACAAGTGTTCTGCTGTTTGAAATCCCCGCAGAGTGGTTGAAAAACAACAGCACCAAGGACGCCATGGGTAAAATCAACTTGATGAAAATTGAAGAGGAGTTATCTAAAGGCGATGTTAAAGCTCTTCTTGAAAAACAAATAACGCCTGTCGCATTGGAAAAAAATGAGCAGCCTATTTTGAATGGCGGAACGGTGGGCTGGATTAGGTTGCAGTGGAAAACCGAAAAACTGGGTCCTAATCGACTGACTGCAAACATGTGGATGGGGAGAAAAGGCGGGGGAAATGAATCCAGGCTTGAAGCTTTGGTTAATGTTCAGGCTGCGCTCATTGTTAATCCTGTTGAAATCTCAGTTGATGTCTTGTCTCCGCTTGTTCCAGAAAAAAAAGTAGCTTTTAAATGTTATTCTTCCACCCGTAAATCGTTCGAGTTCATCGTTCGGATGACCCGACCCAGGCCTGACGAAACCATTCTTATTGGAAAACCCGTTCCCTTGACTAACGAAGAACTGAAAAATGATGAAAAGTTGTTCAATGGTATTCCGCTTTTATGCGGTTATTTGATTCCGGTAACTGCATCTTACAATGTTCCTGGTGGAAAAGATTTGATGGAACTTGGGCCTTTTACCCGCCAAATCGAATTCATCATCACAAAGAATAGTCAAAAGGATCTAGAATCTGACACTCGTGTTGAAACTAAAATTAATGGTAAGGTTGAGGGCGAGTTTCGGATTCTTGATGCTGAGCAACGCGGAAGGCTTTCAATGGGGGTTTTTCAACGAGGGTTGGGCGCAAAAAAGGAACTGAAAATTGAAACCGATTTGCAGGGAATAGATCTTGAGTTGGATGTTGCTAAAACAACCTCGTACCTTAAGGTTAAGGCCGTTCCAGGGTGGCCTCAGGATATTTTAGGGCGAAGGACTTGGAAGTATTCCATTGAAATCCTTCCTAATACTGTTAGTGGGCCTTTTCCCCGGGATGATGAGTTTTTTCGGGATAGCTCCTTTTATCTTAAATCCAAAGGTAATACATCGAGGTCTATCCGTGTTCCTGTTGAAGGCCGTGCGGATAATTAATTGCAGCATGCCTATAGATGATTAGTATTGTTAAATTTTTTACACCATGGAAGGTGGTTGGTTATGAAAACTAATATTGTTCTATTATTAAAAAACTACTTGGTTTCTAAAAAATCCAGCGTTGTTTTTGCTTGTTTAGTGGCATCCTTTTTAGTTGCCTATTATTCTGAAATCTTTACCAAAGTTCGCGCCCAAGAAACCAAAGGTAAGGAACCTGTTGCAATCGCATCTACAACACCCATACCCAAATCCCTTTTAAAATGGGAAAAACCTGACCTTACTATAATTCTAACCGCCCAGCAGCATGGCTATTTATTGCCTTGTGGTTGCTCCAAGCCTCAAGTTGGCGGCTTGGAAAGGCGCTATAATTTTGTTCAAGCACTTAAAACCAACGGCTGGAATCTTACTGCGCTTGATCTTGGCGATCTTCCTCAAAAGCAAGGCCCTGTCTCCCTTCCTAATGAACAAGGGCTGATTAAATATCGCTATGCCATGAATGCCCAGAAAAAGATCGGATATTCTGTTGTTGGTTTTGGAGAGTACGAAACTTCCTTGCCGTTGTTTAACGCACTGGCAGAATATGCACTCAACGAACCTAGCCCAAGAGTTGTTTCCGCAAATCTTTTAGATCGGGAAAAAGAATTCCCTGACCAGGTTTCTGCATGGCAGAAAGTTGATGTCAAGGGATCGGATATTAAATTGGGGGTGACAGGTGTTGTCAGTCCAAATATTGCCGAAAAAATCAAGGATCCACGGGTTAAATTCGGCCCTTCAAAAGCAGCTTTAGATTCCGTATTAAAGGAAATGTCGCAAGAAAATATTCAACTTAAAGTATTGCTTTATCAGGGGCTGCTTAATCGTAGTCCGAAGGGCGAACCTGCCACCGAAGCTTTGAAGGCGGCACAGTCTTATCCCGAATTTCAAATATTAATGTGCCTCAGCGAAGAAGATGAACCTTCTTCAAATCCGATCACCGTCAACCACGAAAACAAAAAACAATCCCTTATCATCAGGATGGGAACCAAGGGTAAATATGTCGGGGTTTTGGGCGTTTATAAAACAGGCGACCCCATCCAGCCTTTTAAATTCCGTTACACCATCGAACAAATGTCTGAAGATTATATTACGACCGAGTCTGCAAAAAAGAATCACCCTGTTATGGAACTCATGGAATCCTACGCCAAAGAACTTAAAAACGAAAATTACTTGTCTAGGTTTGGGCAAGGCAGACACCCTGTCCAGGTTTCTGCACCTGAATCAAATCCCGTTTATGTGGGTTCTGAAAAATGTAAGAAATGCCATGAATCTGCTTATGATGTCTGGAAAAAATCAACCCATAGTCATGCTTACCAGACCCTTGTTGATGCCAAGGAGCCTTCTTTACGACATTATGACCCCGAATGTATTGTCTGCCATACCATTGGCTTTGGGTATCAATCAGGTTTTAGCACCTTTGAAAAAACTCCTAATCTTACCAATGTAGGGTGCGAAAGTTGTCATGGCCCCTCAAGCGAACATGTTAAAAAACCTAACGATGAAATCTGGCATAAACTTATTAATCCGTGGAAAGCAGTGAATGGCGAAACACCCGCGGATAAAGAAACTAGGCTGGGAAAAACCGACCAGTTTTGCCAGAAATGTCATGATATCGACAATGATGTTACTTGGACCAACAAGGGATTTGAACGAAAATGGCCCAAGGTTGCCCATCCTTCTCCAGCCTCTGAGTAAGCATTTATTTCTTTAATTTTAACATCACATTTTGGCGGTAGAGAATGAATCGATCGGCTTTTTTGCCGTATTTGTGGATGGTGAATGGTTGTATCGCATTCACTTTTATGGGCAATTTTACTTTTGCGCTCGGCCATGTTTCAGCTATTGGATTAAATCTTGATTGGCAGATCATTGCGTTTTTTAGAGCTTTTTTGGTTTTCTTTTTTTCATTAATCCTTGTATTCGTTTTTCGAATCACCCCGGTAATAATTGGATCTCGAAGCCTTTGGCTTAGAAGTATAGCTGGTAGTATCAGCCTTGTATGTTCCTTTTATGCCTTAACAAAATTACAGCTTTCCTTGGTTCTTACCGTTACCAACATGTTTCCATTGTGGGTGGCCTTGTTATCGTGGCCCATGTTAAAAAAAAGACCATCCTTTTCGGATTGGGTTGCTGTTTGCGTAGGAATTTTTGGCGTCGGATTAATTCAAAAACCGCACCTGAGTGATAATTATTTGGCAATTGCATCTGCGGTTGTAGCTTCATTTTTTACTGCTTTGGCGATGATTGGATTGCATAAAATTAAAGGTATACCAACCCAGGCTATTGTGGTTCATTTTTCTGGCGTTGCAACGGCTTTATCTCTTTTGGTTTTGCCTTTTGCACCTAATATTGGCTCTACTATTGGTGATATGGATTTTAAAATCTTGATGCTTTTGTTTGGAGTTGGAATTTCTGCAACTATTGGTCAGAACTTTTTAACTCTGGCCTTTTCCAGCGGTGCCCCTACCAAGGTTTCAGTTGTTGGCCTTAGTCAGGTTGTTTTTGCTGTTATTGGCGATGTTTTATTTTGGCATAAATCGTCGGATATTACAGAATTAATAGGTATATTGCTAATTCTTTTACCTACCGGCTGGGTTATGCTTAAATCTGAGCCTGATTTAAATTAGTGAAATACATCACCACCAAATCAATAAATCAATTTAGTTTGTGACTAGCGTTTTATACTTTAGTTTCCTGCCCGAATGTAAGCATTAACTGGGCTTTGGGTTACAGGTTGATTATTTTCCTGCAGTTCCAGGTAATTCTAGGCTGCCTATAAGCGATAAATCTTTGGTTCCCTGCCCGAATGTAAGCATTAACTGGGCTTTGGGTTACAGGTTGATTATTTTCCT
>CAZYAY010000014.1:42433-65063 GCA_964646215.1 uncultured Candidatus Kuenenia sp.
GCAGTTCCAGGTAATTCTAGGCTGCCTATAAGTGATAAATCCTTTGTTCCTAATTTCTCTGCCTGCTTCGGAGATAAGCTGAATGTTACAACAACTTGTTCCCCACCCGGGCTTGTAACTACATAATAATTTTGCATGGTAGGCACATTATCGAGCTGGCCCAAAGCGGAAATTCGGTAAACCCATCTGCCTTTATCTCCCGAAGGAACTTCGCCTTCTTGTAGGTCTTTTTCAACCACCCAACCAGGGGTTCTTTCCGTGATGTTTTTGAATTCTGCAACTGAAAGATGTTTACCTGGTTCTGCTTTGCTCCATACCGAAACTGTAGCCTGGGCAATAAAGTCGCCTTTCTCAACCAAGCGTAATACCAGGTGGTTTTCAGTCTTGGCAACTAATTGCCAATCTCTGCTAATTGATAAATCAAATCGGCCTTGTTGGTCCTTGAACTCAACGTAAGTCATCAGGTTAGGCACATCAAAATCTTGGGGTATTGAAACCAAGGCTGCATCATTTAGCGTTTGTGGTGTTTCAAGAACTTCACGTTTGATTACGATTTCCATTTCTGTTTTTGATGCGGGGTTTACCGGGCCTGCGTCTCTATTGTCATTTTGTTTCCAATTAAGACTTGTGATTTTTGAGACTTTTTCGTTCCAAATGCCTGTTGCATCCACCGTGGATGTTACATTTGCGCCAGATTCCACTCCTGTTGCTGTGCCTTCAATTTTAAAAGTCACAATTCCGTTTTCGTTGGAAACAATTTTTCCTGTGATTGTATGTTCTGATAGCCCTTCGAAATTGCAAACCGCTTGAACTGTAAAATCCTTTAATTTCCAAGTCTCTGTTGGGAGTTGGCCTTTTGGAATTAAATTTGCAATCGATAAAGTATCGAAGTGTTCGCCCGTAAGTTCTAATTCTTCCCTCGATAATGGGCCTTTTGGGCTGTAAACAAAAATCGAATTCTCGGGCCTTTGTGCAACTATCAAGCTTCTTTGCTTGCGCAACGTTCTTTCAGATTTGTTGCCTTCGATATTAAATAAAGCTTCGGCTTTGGAATAATTCCGTGCAACCTTGTCAGCAATTCCAGAAGTGGATAGGTGAATAACCCGTTCTTCAAAATGGTGATTGGCAGTGGCTGTCATTGGGATGGAAACCATTTTTCCATCACGTTGCACCTTCATTTCGCCCTTTAAATTTAGCGATAACTCGATTTTCAAGCAATCATCAACTTGGGGTTGTTCTTTGAATGAACCGGCATTTTGGTTTGAAAGAAAAAGAAACACCGCTGTAACAAACTGAAGGGTAAACATCATATTCTCCAACCATAAAAGTAAACAGGTTGGACGACTAATACCTTCGGTTGATAAAGCAGTCAACCCTAGCTTGGTGGTTTCTTAAGGTGGGTAAACAAAAAAAGCCAAGGTATAATACCCTGGCTTTCTTCGCTTATCTAAATTTTAGGATTAGCTTTTAGTTTCAGCTTCAATAATCACAGGAGCACTAGGGCTAACTTCCTTGGCGCGGGATTCCACTACCAATTCAAGAAATGCCGTTTGGCCACCATCACCAAGGCGTCTTTCCTGACGCTTTAAAACACGTGTGTAACCACCTGCGCGATTAGCGAACAATGGGGCAATTTCTTTGAATAAAAGCTCTACAGCTTCTTTGTCACGAAGTCGTGAAAGAGCAAGCCTTCGGGCATGAAGGGTATCTTTTTTAGCCAAGGTAATAAGCTTTTCAGCAAATATCCGAACTTCCTTTGCTTTTTCAAGACCCGTAATGATTCGACGATGAGTAAACAAAGCACGAGTAAGATTTCGGAACAACGCAATTCGATGATCCTGATTTCGGCCTAATTGTCTGCCTCTTCTTAAATGGCGCATGGCTCAATCTCTATTCTAAGTTATGAAAATTACAGTTTACTTACGAAGAGCGGATGATCTTAAACCAAGTTTAAGATTTCGCTCATCAAGTTTAATCTTAACTTCTTTAAGGGTGGTTTCCCCAAAGTTACGAACTTCAAGCAACTCTTCTTCAGAACGCATCACAAGATCGCGCACGGTGGAGATGCCTTCAGATTCCAAACAATTGGTTGCCCTTACAGATAATTCCAATTCAGCAAGGCTCATATTAAGCTTGCGTTCGAGTTCAACATCAACCGTGGATGATGCAACAGGTTCTTGAATATGCTCCAAGCCAACTTCTGGGCCAGGTTCTGCATATTGGATAAAAGGATTAAGATGCTTACGAAGAATCTTGGCGCCTTCAACAAGTGCCATCTGTGGAGTCACTGTACCATTGGTCCAGATTTCCATGATTAATTTATCATAGTTGGTTTTTTGACCAACGCGAGTATCTTCGATTTCATATTTTACACGAACAACAGGAGTAAAACTCGAGTCGATGGGAATCACGCCAATCTCTCGATCACCTGCCACATTTTCTTCAGCCATGCGGTATCCACGACCATTTTCAACTGTCATTTCGACTTTGAATGGAACATCGTCGGTCAATGTTGCGATTACATGTTCAGGATTAATAATCTGAACTGCTTCAGTTGTAATAATGTTTGCAGCAGTGACTACGCCTTTTTCATGTTTTTCAATACGAATGGTTTGTGGTAAATCACTGATGTTTTTTACAACAAGGCTTTTAATGTTAAGAATGATATCGATCACATCTTCCACAACACCCGGTATGGTGGTAATCTCGTGCTGCACACCTTCAATTTTAACTTGGGTTATAGCGCTTCCTTCAAGGCTTGAAAGAAGGATCCTACGAATGCTATTACCAATCGAAACACCAAAACCCCTTTCAAAGGGTTCTGCATAAAACTTACCATAGGTATCGGAAAGAGTTGAACGATCGCCATTAACCCTACTTGGTAGTTCAAGACCGCGCCATCGAATACGCATAATTAAATCACTCCTAAACTATTTTAAGGCTGATATCTCAAGCCTATTATTATCAAATAAAAATTATACCAGTTTTTAACGGGAGCAGAATTCAATGATTAACTGTTCACGAATTTCTTCAATATGCGGATCCATGTCGCCACGGGTCGGCATGCGCGTCATCTTACCTTCAGGAGGTTCCTGATTTGTAATAGCCAAGAAATCAGGGATATTTGGCGAGGTCTGTTGTACTTGCAACCTTACCAAGTCGATTGATCGCTTGCGATTCTTAACTGCAACCACATCATTTGGTTTCATGATCAAACTTGGAATATCGGTTGGTACACCATTGACCGTGACATGTCCATGAGCAACTAATTGCCTGGCTGCAGCCCGATTTGGTGCAAAGCCTAATCGAAACACGACATTATCAAGTCTGCGTTCAAGCAAGGTGATTAGAACCTCACCAGTGTTTTGCTTTGAACGGCTGGCAATCTCAAAGTATCTTTTGAATTGCCTTTCGAGCAAACCATAAAACCTTTTAAGCTTTTGTTTTTCACGAAGGCGGATGCCATATTCGCTTGGCTTGTTGCGACGAAGATGCATGCCGGGCGGCTGATTGCGTCTTTCGATTGCGCACTTTGGCGACTCACAACGAAGGCCTTTAAGATAAAGCTTTACGCCTTCTCTTCTACAAATTCTACATACTGGGTCGGTGATTCTTGCCATGGATGTTATTACTATCTCTAGCGGTTAAAAGTTATAAATCTTCCTGATTGATACATTTTCCTATTATACACGACGACGCTTAGGCGGCCTACAACCATTATGAGGAAGTGGCGTTACATCTTCAATTGCCTTAACGTTCAAGCCGGAAGCTTGAAGTGCGGTAATTGCAGATTCTCTACCTGAACCAGGGCCCTTGACTCGGACTTCAATTTCTTTAAGCCCAAATTTCAAGGCTCGGGATGCAGCTTCTTCGGCAGCTCTTTGGGCTGCAAAAGGAGTGCTTTTCCTACTGCCTTTAAATGCACAAGTTCCTGCCGATGCACAACAAAGGGTATCACCATTAGTATCAGTAATGGTAACTATGGTATTGTTGAAAGTAGCAAGTATATGCGCTACTCCCCGACTGACATTACGACGCTGTTTTTTCTTCTTGGACACGAAAGAATATCTCCGTGAAAATTAAATTACGAAATTAACCTCTAAGCTCTTTCACACCCTTCTTACCAGCAACGGTCTTTCTTGGACCTTTTCTGGTGCGGGCGTTTGTTTTTGTTCGCTGACCTCTTACAGGTAAGCTACGGCGGTGGCGCGAGCCTCTGTAGGATCCGATATCTCTTAATCGAGCTATATTTTGTTGGATTTGCCTGCGAAGAGGCCCTTCCACTACATATTCCCGGTCAAGTATGTTTGCCAATCGGCTTACATCATCCTCGTTCAACTCTTTGGCACGGCGAAGCGGGTCGACACGAGCTTCTTCGCACAGGCGCAATGCAAGAGCGGGTCCAATCCCATAAATATAGCGCAATGCTATATGGGTTGGTTTTTCATTCGGAATATCTACACCTAGAATACGCGGCATTCTCTAGCTCCCTTGATCAACCCTGCCTTTGTTTATGGCGAGGATCGCTGCAAATTACATAAACTTTACCTTGACGACGCACCAATTTGCATTTTTCGCAAATTCGTTTTACACTAGTTCTGACTTTCATATTTCACTCCCGTCCTTCTGACGGATTAAGGTAAACTATTTTTTTACCATGGATAAGGGTCTTCGGCAAGTAGTTGATAGAAAAAACAAGTCCAAATCGTCGTTTTTCTTCAAATTCTTCAACAAAATGAAGCTTTTAGTTAATTATATTTTTATTACTAAGTCTTCTTCTGCTGTTAACACGAAAACGCCATTCTTCGTTAATGCCAAGGTGTGCTCCACATGAACACTTGGCAAACCATCCCGAGTCACGACAGTCCAATAGTCCCTAAGGACTTCTGTTTCTGCTTTACCCATATTAATCATAGGTTCTACCGCAAGCACCAAGCCTTCTTCGAGTTTAAAATCCTGTTTTTTTACTTCCTTATTAACATAGTTGGGAACTTGTGGGTGTTCATGCATTAATTTACCTATTCCATGACCAACATATTGGGTTACAACGCTAAACCCTGCATCTTCTGCTGCTTTTTGCATTTTTGTTGCAACTTCAGTCCACCATTTGCATCGGGATAGCTCTCGGATGGCGATATTAAGAACTTGTTCGCCTACTTCTATAAGCCTTCTTTTTTCGTCACTGACAGTTCCTATTGGAATTGAGATCGCCGAATCCGCACACCAACCATTAAGTTTGCATGCCGTGTCTATTTTAAGAATGTCTCCCTCGCGGATTACTTTTCCGCCGGGAATTCCATGCACCACTTGCTCATTGATCGAAATGCAGGTGACAGCAGGAAAGGGCACTTTACCTGGATAACCCTTAAACAATGATATTGCGTTATGTTGCTTATAAAAATCTTCAACGGCCTTATCGATATCGCCAGTGATAACACCTGGTTTTGCCATGCCCTTGCACATTTTGAGTGCACCAGCAACCAACTTGCCTGCTTCGCGCATAAGCCCGATTTCGGAAGGTGATTTTAGCTCAGGCCTGTTTGCAAAAAGGTTTCGCAACATTGGTCCTCAAATGCTTAAAGCAGTTACCATGGATTGATAGATTTGTTCGATATCTCCGGTTCCATGGATTTTTTTAAGCAAACCATTCTGTTCATAGTAAGGTAGCAAGGGCACCGTATCTTTGTGGTAAACGGTAAGCCTTGATTTTACTGTTTCAACATGATCATCTTCGCGCTGAACCAATACCGTTTGACAATCATCACAGATACCAGGAATTTTACTAGGATTACTAAGCGTATGAAATGTCGCCTTGCATCCCAACTTTGGGCAACTCCACCTGCCCGTAACTCTTTTTACGATCTCGGTATCACAGACATCAAGCAATACGACCGCAGTCAATGGTAAGCCATGGGTTGCTAATACTGAATCCAAATTCTTCGCTTGCATTAATGTTCTAGGGTAACCATCAAGAATAAAACGTTTTGGTTTGTCATCTCTCTGGAATCGTTCACTTACTAAATCGTTGACCAGCTCATCTGGAACGAGGTTACCAACCTCGACATAAGGTTTGGCACGACGGCCAACTGAGGTTTCATTTCGAATGGCTTCCCTAAGAAGATCGCCGGTACCAATGTGCTCAATTTTCATTCTTTTGGAAAGAAGCTTGGCTTGGGTACCTTTACCGCATCCAGGTGGCCCTACTAAAATTATGCGCATGGAACAACCATTTTAATGCAGGATCTTGGGAAAAAAACAAGTACCTAAATCATGTTTTCAAAACCAAAACAAATCAGCAGAGTTAAATACAAAAACAGGTAGGACTTTACTTATATGGAAATATTAATCTTCTGTTAGTCCAGGATAATTTCTCATCACAAGATGACTATTGATTTTTTGAACTAAATCCAAGGCTACACTGACAACAATAAGTAACCCTGTACCACCATAAAAACTTGCAACTTCCTGTCTTACATCCATGGTACTGGTAATTAATGTTGGGATGACGGCAATTATAGCAAGGAAAGCTGCACCTACATAAGTTATTCGCATCATAACTTTTTCAAGATATTCAGCCGTTCTTTTACCAGGTCTGTAACCCGGTATAAAGCTACCAAAGTCTTTTAAATTATTTGCAACATCTTTGGGATTGAAAATAATCGCTGTCCAAAAGTAGCAGAAAATATAAATCATCACGACAAAAAGCACAGTGTACGCCCAGCCTTGCCTTTCAAATGTATCTTTTAGTGCAAGCGCCCAGCTCCACTCGGTGGCACTCGAAATAAAGTTGAAAATAAAGTAAGGCAGAATGAGCAAACTACTGGCGAAAATCACGGGCATCACGCCAGCTTGGTTAACTTTCAAAGGTAAAAACTGTCTGGTACCACCAAACACCTTTCGACCCCGAACATGTTTTGCAGATTGCGTTGGTATTCTTCTTTGGGCCTTGGTAATCGCAATTACAGCAACCACGACAACCACGAAAAGAAGCATCAACACAACTAGCTTTTCAAAACTGATATCCTGGCTCGAACCACCACCAAGCGTAAAGATAGATTCTTTGAACTTGCCATTTTCGAAAAGTAGCGAGGCTGTTGCTGCGGGAATCCTGGCAACAATGCCCGCCATGATAATTAAACTGATACCATTACCAATGCCGTATTCATCTATTTGCTCGCCCATCCACATCAGGAACATGGTACCGGTGGTCATCATCAAAACCATGGTTATCCAGTAATATCCAACATTATAATCAATGGGTTGAGTCAAAGCGAAACCCTGCCCACCCCTGGAAGATGGTTGCATGATAAATTGGACATACATAAAAGCTTGGAAAAAACAGATGACAACGGTTGCCCAACGCGTGTAGTTGTTGATTTTTTTACGCCCAGACTCTCCCTCTTTTTGGAGTTTTTCCAAAGGAGGATACACAGCGCCTAAGAGTTGGAAAATAATCGATGCGGAAATGTAGGGCATAATGCCCAAGCCAAAAAGAGTAGCATTACTTAAATCACCACCGCTAAACAAAGAGACATATCCAAGGATATCGCCCAAAGGACCACCCTGTCCAACATTGCGATTCATCAGGCTTTGATCAACAAACGGAAGGGGGATGGAATAACCAACCCTATAAACGGCCAAGAACAAAAGAGTTATAAGTATTTTATTCCGTAGTTCCGGAATAGCTAAAATTGCACTAAACTTACCCATACTTTGGCTCCTGCAGTGGGGTGTACCGCAGATTGCCAATTGAGAACAATCCGGATTACCCTAAATCAATTCCCATAATGGTAATCTTAAACCGCATAAAAGAAACTAGAAACTAAAGGAAACCAAAATCTCAATACTAAGATTTGGTTCCCATTTTGTTTCTTACAGGCTTTGCTGGCGGTGGAATAATCTCAACAACGCCACCTTTAGCGATGATTTTTTCCATTGCAGACTTGGAAACGTGGTGAGCTCGGACGGTAAGTTTCTTGGTAAGTTCACCCTTGGCAAGAATTCTAATACCATCGGAAGGACCGTTTGCCAAACCTTTTTTCTTAACTGATTCAGGGTCAACTACATCACCATTATTAAATTGGGCATCGATTGCACCCAAGTTAACTACATGAAACTTTTTGTCCCACATACCGTGACTGAATCCGCGTTTAGGTATTCTTCGGAACAACTGCATCTGTCCGCCTTCGAACACTGCAATTGGCTTGTCAGAACCTGCACTTGCCCACTGGCCTTTATGACCACGGGAAGCAGTTTTTCCATGACCGCTACCAACGCCACGACCTACGCGCTTTTTAGTCTTAAGCTTACTCACGCCTTTATGTACTTGTGTCAGATCCATTAGAGTGTGACTCCACGAAGCATTGCAACTTCAGAACGGGACCTAAGTTGTTGCAAGCCTTCAATTGTTGCTTTTACAAGATTAATTGGGTTTGTACTACCATGTACTTTTGTAAGAATGTTTTTAACACCACAAACTTCAAGCACATCACGAACGCCAGCTCCGGCTTTTACACCAGTACCAGGTCCAGCAGGAACCAGAATAACCCGACTGGCACCAAACCGGCCAATCACACGGTGAGGAATGGTATCACCACGAAGGGATACTTTTCTTGACCTTTTAATTGCTCCTTGAGCATCTTTTGTCGCTTTTTCTACAGCAGGAGGAACTTCCTTGGCTTTACCGTATCCCACGGCAACTCTGCCACGGGTATCGCCTACAACGACTAATGCGTTGAAGCTGAAACGACGGCCACCTTTGACCACAGTTGCAGACCTGCGTATTTTAATCACGCGGTCCTGAAGTTCTTCTTGTTTTGGTTCCCGATCTTTTGCCATGATCTCTGAATACCTGTTATGGGAAAACTATCTGGATGAAAATTAAAACTGCAAACCACCTTCACGAGCAGCATCAGCAAGAGCTTTAATCCTGCCATGATATCGATAATATCCTCGATCAAATGCCACTTTCAAAATGCCTTTTGCTTTAGCAGCTTCAGCAATTTGTTTACCTACGGCCTTGGCAGCAAGAACATTACCGCCATAGGATAATGCCTTCTTTACTTCAGGACTATTGCTACTTGCAGAAGCAAGGGTGCAACCGTTGGAGTCATCAATTAGCTGTGCATAGATGTGTTTCGAACTTCGAAACACAGTAAGCCTTGGCCTTAGCACAGACCCAATCACTGTTCTACGAACATGATTTTGTCTGCGAATTCTACGGATTTCTTTTAACTTTTGTTCGCTCATTTTTTATCTTCCAACCTTAACCACCGCTACCGAAGGCTTTACCTTCTTTGCGGCGTACAATTTCATAATCGTAACGAATACCCTTACCCTTGTAGGGTTCAGGGGGACGAACTGCCCGGACATCGGCAGCAAACTGACCAACCATTTGTTTGTCCGCACCTTTCACAAGAACCACCGTTGGTTCTGGAACTTCAACGGTCACACCTTCTGGAGGCTGAACCTTGATTTTGTTGGCAAAACCGACAGTAAGCTCAACAGCTTTCTTATCCATTTTCGCCTGATAACCAATACCTTCAATCCTAAGTCTTTTTTCAAAGCCCTTTAAAACCCCTTCGACCATGTTAGCAATAAGGGTACGTGTAAGGCCATGAACAGACTTACTGATACGCTCATCATTAACACGCTCAACGTGAATGGTTTTAGCGGCATCGTCGAAGCTTACTTTGATATTCTGGTGAGGAACCAAATCAAGCTTACCCTTGGGCCCCTCCAAGAAAACCTTACCGCCATCAATTTTTACCTTGATGGTTGATGGGACTACAATTAATTTTTTACCAATTTTCGACATGGGAAGATCCCTTAGTTTACCAAACCTTACAAATCATTTCGCCGCCCAATTTCTTGATGCGGGCAAGACGATCACTCATAACGCCTTGGCTGGTTGACAGCACGCTGATACCCAATCCATCAAGGACAGGCCTCAACTGGTTGCTTCTGCAATAAAACCTTCGACCAGGTTTGCTACTTCTTTCAATATGCCTGATGACTTTTTCACCTTCAGGGCCATACTTAAGAAAAACCCGAAGAATAAGATGGGACTTATTGAGATCAGTTTCAGGATGCAACACTTTTGCACCATGGGCATCTTTTTGCAAAGTGCCTACCTGATAATCAACAATAAAGCCTTCATCCTTGAGAACCTTTGCAACATTAACTTTAAAGTTAGTGGAATCCATATCCACAAGTGGACGCTCAATACGATTTGCATTACGAATACGAGTGAGCATATCTGAAATCGGATCTGTCATCATTTTAGGAGTACCTTACCAGCTTGCCTTGGTTACACCAGGAATTAAACCATCACTTGCAAGATTTCTAAAGCAAATTCTGCAAATACCAAATTTACGATAAACCGCCTTGGGTCGACCACAAATCTTACAACGAAGCCTTACCCGAATCTTCTCCCTGGGGAGCATAGGATGATTCTTGGGGTCTTTCTTGTTTTTGTCGAGTTTCGCCATATCTCTGCGAAACCGTGCTAATTTTGCGTCCGTTGCCATGTTAACTTTTTCCCGTAATTATTCCTTGAATGGCATACCAAAGGCACGAAGAAGGTCACGCGCCTCTTCATCACTCTTGGTAGTTGTAACAAAGGTGATATCCATACCCTGGACAAAATTCAATTTGTCAGGATCAAGTTCAGGAAATACACCCTGTTCTGCAATACCCATACTGTAATTACCCTGGCCGTCAAAACTCTTGGGGTTCAACCCGCGAAAATCTCGAATACGAGGAAGAGCCATGCTCACCAGTCGATCAAGAAATTCGTACATTCTCTTGCCACGCAGTGTTACTCTGCAACCAATGGCGTTACCTTCACGAAGGCGAAAACCACTCACGGCTAATTTTGCCTTGGTGATCTGTGGGCGCTGGCCTGCAATATGAGCAAGCTGATCTGCAGATTGTTCCATTCTGGACTTATCTTGCAACGCTTTACCTACACCCATATTGATAACGATTTTAGAAAGCCTTGGTAGGCTAAAAATATTAGTCCTCCCAAGTTTCTGGGAAATCAGGGGAACTATTTCTTTATGATATCGTTCTAATAACCTTGCCATATTTCACTCACCGGGCTTTAGCCCAAACATTTATAAAATTGCCATTCAAAGAATTTATCAACTCTATTTGGCCTTGGAAATCGTACCTAAATCAGCTTTACACTTCTTGCATTCCCGAAATTTTCTACCATCAGCGGCAATCTTTCGGCCGTAACGAATACCCTTTTTGCAATTGGGGCAAAAAAGCAAAACATTTGAAACATCAATCGGAGCTTCAACAGAAAGCCTACCACCCTGGGGATTTAACTTATTTGGCTTTACATGTTTATAAACACGGTTAACACCTTCAATAACAACACGATTCTTGGATGTTATTACGCGAAGAACTTTTTGAGCACGACCCTTGGCAGCATCGTCGCCTGAAATTACTTCAACAAGATCATCTTTTTTTACATGCATGGCTTAATCTCTTATTCAACAAATCACAAAGGAGGAAGTTATACAACTTCGGAAGCAAGGCTTACAATTTTGGCAAAACCACAGTCACGTAATTCTCGAGCAACAGCACCGAAAATACGGGTTCCACGTGGGTTCATATCTGCATCAACTAAAACCAGGGCGTTTCTGTCAAATCGGACATAGCTGCCATCTGGCCTTCGGGTTGTTTTCTTAACTCTTACGATTACAGCTTTAACAACTTCGCCCGGTTTTACTTCACCACCAGGGATAGCTTTCTTTACGCTGCATACAATAACATCTCCCAAACCTGCTGAACGGCGTTTGGTACCACCCAAAACTTTAATACACATGCATTCTTTTGCACCGGTATTATCAGCAACATCTAAGTAACTGTACATCTGAATCATAAGATACCCAATATTTTCTGAGGTAAATAACAGAATAAATCTATTATCTTGGTATTAAACCGGTTGAGCAATATCCTTAACACTCGGAGATGCTGAAAGGGCCTTTTTAACGATACTTGACAAGCGCCAGAATTTCGTCTTCGAAAATGGTCTTGATTCTACGATTTCAACAGTATCACCAATATGTGACTCATTGTTTTCATCGTGAACATGGCATGTAGTGCTTCTACGAATATATTTGCCATACTTAGGATGTTTAACCAAGCGTGGAATTACCACGGTTCGGGTTTTACTACGCTTATCGCTGGTGACAACACCAACCAAAAGACGCCTTCGACCACGGGTGTTTTGAGCCTCCAACATTTGCTACTTACTCCCTGAACTTACAGCGCGCTCTTTAAGAATGGCACGCTCTCGTTGAAAAGTTTTAACCCTTGCAATTTCTTTCTTAGCTTTGCGAATTTCGCTAGGGGTTTCAAGACGATCAGTTGCAGACTGAAATCTAAGATGAAAAAGATTTTTCACCAAATCTTTCAATGACATCTCGAGCTGTTCGTCGCTCATCCCTTTGTAATCTACTGATTTCATAATAATTTACCTCACCAACCAGGAAATCCTGGTAATTATCCAATACTTGGCCTTCTAGCAACAAGCCTGCAACGGAAAGGCATTTTGTAAGCTACTTTGCTTAATGCATCTTTCGCGATTGATTCAGGCAAACCACCAATTTCGTACAAAATCATGCCAGATTTCACGACAGCAGCCCAGTACTCTGGTTCACCCTTACCTTTACCCATACGGGTTTCAGCAGGGATGGATGTAATTGATTTATTAGGGAATACCCTAATAAACAACTTACCTTCACCATGTATAGCATGCGAAGCCGTAATACGGCCCGCTTCTATAGCTTGTGCAGAAAGCCATCCAGAATCTAACGACTGTAAGCCGTAGTCACCATAGCTTACGGTATTGCCCCTATGGGCATTACCTTTTATTTTGCCGCGTTGGCTTTTTCGAAACTTTACCCGCTTTGGCATCAGGGCCATCGATAGTCTCCTCAGTCAGGAAATCACCGTTATTAATCCAAACTTTAACGCCTATATTACCTTGTCCAGTAACGGCCTCGGTGAAGCCGAACTCGACTTTTGCACGCAAAGTCGAAAGTGGGACGCTACCAGCCATCGCACCTTCAGTCCTTGCCATTTCAGCACCACCAAGACGGCCGGAAAGTTGGACTTTGATGCCTTTTGCACCAGCCTCCATTGTTGTTTCCAGGGCACGCTTGGTAACTCTTCTAAAACTTGCACGCTTTGCCAATTGTTCTGCAATTTCTTGCGATACAAGTTGAGCATCTACTTCTGGTCTTGCTATTTCTATTGTTTTAACTTCAATGTGGCGATGACAAAGTGTTTCAAGGTCTTTGGTAAGTTTTTCAACTTCCTGGCCCTTTTTACCAATGATCACACCAACTTTGGAAGTAAGAATAACAACAACGACTTTTTCTCTGGTTCGTTCGATACGAACTTTGGAAATACCCGAGGCTTGATAACGGCCGTGGATAAACTTCCTGATTTTTTGATCTTCAAACAGTAACTCAGCAAAATCTTTCTTACCTGCAAACCAAGTGCTCTGCCAAGGTAAAAAGATCCCAGTTCTGAATCCTGTTGGTCGTACTTTTTGTCCCATTTTAACTAATCCTTAAGACTAATAATCTCAGTCGCAATGAAATTCAGAGGTAACAAAAATTATTCAGCCGCTTCTGCTTGCCCATCGGAAAGCGTAACGTGAATATGTGCAATTCTTCTCTTGATAGGATAGGCTGTGCCACGAGCACGAGGCATAATTCGCTTCATGATCGGGCCACCATCTACACGAGATTCACTCACAATAAGTTCTTCGATATCGCGAGCACCACGGAATTCTGCATTACCCAAGGCGCTTTTAACTACTTGTTCAAGTAATCTTGCGCTTCGGTTATGAACAAACCGTAACAACTCGAGTGCTTCTTCAGCAGTTCGGCCACGAATTAACGTAGCAAAAGGCCTAATTTTTCTAGGCGACATATCAGCATATCTGTGTATAGCGTTGTACTGCATTACCCACCTCTAAAACTTACTTAAACACTATCAATAATTCCGGGGACAGGATTTGAACCTATGACCTCCAGGTTATGAGCCTGGCGAGCTACCTCTGCTCCACCCCGGGGTATGTCAAAACTAGGCCTTGGCTTTACCGCCACTATGGCCCCTAAAAGTCCTCGTTGGTGAAAACTCACCAAGCTTGTGTCCTACCATATCTTCCGTTACATATACCTTGAGGAAAAACTTTCCGTTATGAACCAGAAAAGTAGCTCCAACAAATTCAGGGATTATGGTGCAATCTCGAGCCCATGTTTTTATAGGTTCACGATTATTAGTTTTGATAGACTTTTCTACTTTTGTAAAAAGTCTCTCATCGACATGTGGTCCTTTTTTTAACGATCGACTCATGCTCGAATTAGCTCCAAAAAAACCGTATCTACATAGTGTAGTGTAACTTTCGACTCTGACCAGTTATAATTATGAACCAGCATTACGTGGGCCAGGTCTTCTTCGTCTAACGATTGAAGAATTCGAAGGTTTTCGTTTCTGCCTGGTTTTTCCACCTTTGGAAAGTACGCCTGTAGGTCCGCAAGGATTTCTACCGCCACCTGTTCTACCTTCACCACCACCCATTGGATGATCAACAGGGTTCATTGAGGTACCACGATTGTGGGGCCTTCGTCCCATCCATCTCGAGCGGCCAGCTTTTCCCAAGCTGACATTCATATGATCCGTGTTCCCGATCATACCGATGGTTGCCTTGCAATCGGAACTAACTCTACGAACTTCACCGGAAGGTAAAGTAATCTGGGCCCATTTTCCTTCGCGAGCAGTAAGGGTAGCCTTGGTTCCAGCACTTCTGCAAACCTGACCACCATGCCCTGGTTGAAGTTCGATATTATGAACGATCAAACCCAAAGGGATTTTCTTAAGCGGCATACAATTGCCAATTTTCGGTTCAACGTCTTCGCCACTAATCACCTTATCGCCTGCTGTCAAACCTTCAGGTGCAAGTATATATGCTTTTTCGCCATCTTGATATTCAAGCAAAGCGATGCGCGAACTGCGGTTTGGATCGTATTCAATAGAAATTACTGTTGCCATAATTCCGTCACGATTTCGTTTGAAATCGATGATACGATATTTTTGCTTGTGACCACCCCCACGAAACCTGGTACAAGTAACCCCTTGGTTATTACGGCCACCTGTCTTCTTCTTAGGAAGCAAAAGGCTCTTCTCAGGCTTTCGTTTACGGTCAGTGATTTCAGCGAAGTCGCTGACGCTGCCTTGCCTACGGCCGGGAGTAACCGGTTTGTATTGTCTGATTGCCATCTCTCACCTCAATATCAACAAAATCAATAAAGAACAGTATTAGAATAATTCGATCTTGGGACTATCTGGTTTAAGGGTAACAATTGCCTTTTTCCAGTTAGAAAGTTTCCCGATCCTATTTTTGAAGCGCTTGTTTTTACCAAGGCGATTAGCTGTTCGAACTCTTGCAACTTTAACATTGAAAAGTTCTTCGATAGCGCCTTTGATCTCATCTTTGGTAGACCAAGGATTTACTTCGAAAGGATAAGCAGCCTTATGGGTAGACTGATGTGTACCTTTTTCAGTAATCAGGGGCCGAATGACAATTTGATGGGCATCAAGCTTTGGGCCACCAGATTTCAATCTTCTACTATGCATTGAAGTATTCATCGATATTTATCCTAATATCACATTCGATAAAACTAGTTGGCTTTTTTCTTTTTAAGTTCTTCCAAGGCTTCCTTGGTGAGAACTAAACGCTTTTGTCTTAATACCGTGTAAGCATTTAATTCAGATGCTGGGAGAACTTTAACTCCGGGCAGATTTCTTGCGGAAAGATAAAGTTTTCTGTTTACACCTGAAATACCAAGGAGGCAGGTCGTTTCATCAAGCTTTAGAGCTTTAAGAATTGATAAAATACCCTTGGTTTTGACTTCAGCGAGTGTCAAATCATCAATAATCAAAGCTTCGTTATCTTGAAACTTGCTCAAGAGTGCCATTCTAGTGGCCGCACGAACTGCTTTTTTAGGAAGATGATATTCGTAATCTCTTGGTTTTGGCCCCTTAGCGGTACCACCACCACGTCGTTTGTTTGTTCGTTTGTTACCAACCCTGGCGTTACCAGTTCCCTTTTGGCGAAACAGCTTTTTAGTGCTGCCTGCAACTTCACCCCTTCTTAGGGTGCTATGGGTTCCTGCTCGTTGGTTGGCAAGGTGCATTAGCACGACATCATGGAGAAGTTGTTTTTTTACTTCACCACCGAAATCAGCAGGGTTGATGCTTTCGCTACCAACTTGCTCGCCTTGTTTATTGAAGACATTTACGGTTAACATTTCCATCCCGCCTGTTTAATCGCCCTGATCAATCATTACTTAAAGATCAATCATTATTACAAATAATACTGTTTGAGGCACAAATCGGCTGCCAAAAACTTTAATTATCACAACAAACCAGTTATAAATCTGAGGGTTAATCATTCCAGGGGCTTAGTGCCGTATGTCTGGAAAGAAGTAATCACCAAAGTTATTTTGTGGCACCAGCCATCACGCGGATTTTGATATCTACGCCAGGTGGTAAGCTAAGGCCTTTGTTAAGGGCTTCAATAGTTTTACCTTGAGGCTGAAGAATCTCAATCAATCGCTTGTGAGTTCTTATTTCAAACTGTTCTCTTGATTTCCGGTCAATGTGCGGGCTACGCAACACTGTGTATCGTTCCACGCGTGTAGGCAGTGGAATAGGGCCATTAACGATAGCGCCGGATTGTTCTGCAATTAAGACGATTTCTTGGGCAGTTCTGTCCAAAACTTCGTGGTCATATGCTTCCATCCGAATTCTGATTTTTTCTTTACTGCTAGCCACCGTTCCGCTCCTCACGATTACTTCATTATTCCCGATATAAAGGGAAACAGTAAGAATATGCACTTAGGAACCGACTGTCAAGATTCCCAAAAATATAAGTGCAAAGCATCCAAACACATAAAATAAGGAATAATTGGTTCTTTTCAACAACAAACAAAAGAAAAACATCAATTATGCTAAAAGCCTAGGCTATTTAAAGGTTAAAATGCAAAAGGATTAAGCATATTTTTCAAGACTTCATTCGGGGCAGGGGCATAAGAGTAGGGTTCCATGGTGGAAGATGCTCGGCCCTGGCTTAAACTTCGCAATTTATCTGCGTAATCGAATAGTTTTGCCATTGGTACTATTGCTTCAACAACTCTCATTTTGCCACGAATGTGCAGCTCCCGGATTTCGGCCCTCCTGGCGTTTAAATCAGCACTAATAGGCCCTAAATATTCTTCTGGAAGGGTTACCTCGAGTTTCATGACTGGTTCTAATAGAACCATGTTGTCTTTTAATGCTTTTTGCACAGCATCAGCCCCTGCAGATTGGAAAGCAACCTCGGTGGAAAGTTGTTCATCCATTTTTGCAGCGGTAATAACTGCCTGCACATTCATAACGGGATAACCAAGTTCGCCTGATTGGAGAGCTAGTTTTATGCCTTGTTCCGCAGCATTTAGCAGGATTGGTGTAAGATCGTCGGGTTTTAGTTTGTGCGAAACCTTGATGTTGTCATCGCTTTTGGTGCCGCTTTCAGCGTAAGGGGAAAATTCAACAACAAGTTTTGCAAATAGGCCTGCGGACCCGGATTGCCTTATGCATTCCCCTTCAGCCCGGATGGCTTTTTTAAGGGTTTCGCGATAGCTTACCCTTGGTTTTCCTGCCCGCACTTTTAACCGGAAATCCCGTTCCATCCTGTGTTGTTTTATCTCAAGGTGCAGCATGCCCATGCCGCTCATCAGGGTTTGTCCTGTTTCTGGATCAATTTTTACCGAAAAGGTTGGATCCTCTTTTCTTAAAAGATTCAGCGTGTCGATCAGTTTTTGTTTGTCAGCAGATGATTCCGGTTCGATTGACCGACTCACGACAGCCTCTGCAAATTTGATCTTCTCCAGCAAAATAGGATGAAGAGGATCGCAAATAGTGTCGCCTGTAATGGCATCTTTCATGCCAACCACTGCAACGATGTCTCCTGCAAAAGCTTCAGTTAATTCCGTCCTACTGGCAGGGTCTGCTGCAGTGTGATAGATTTTGCCGACAAATTCTTTTACATCCCTGCCGGTGTTAAGCACCCTGCTGCCAACTTTTAAGATGCCGGAATAGATGCGTACGAAAAATAGTTCGCCATGTGCATCGGATGTGATTTTAAATACAAGGCCACAAAAAGGATCTTTAGTGTCAGAGTTTCTTTTTTCTTCTTTGTCTTTCTTTTTAGGGTTGATTCCGGTTACGGGTGGTCTGTCCAGCGGACTGGGCAAATACCAGCTTACCCCATCAAGCAAAGGTTGGATTCCGATGTGTTCGCGGCCGCTGCCGCAGAGGACTGGTTGAATTACTCTTTTGAGAGTTCCCTCGCGCAATACTTCGCGAATCAAATCTGGCGGTATTTCTGCGCCTTCGAGGTAAAAAGTGGCTATTCGGTCTCTAGTATCAATCGCACTAATTTTGTCGATGAGGTTTTCGCGCCAAGAGTTGGCGTATGCCTGGTATTTTTCAGGAATATCGAATGTCTTGATAGTCTTGCCTTGGTTGGCTGGATCGAATTCCAGCGCTTTCATTTCGACCAGGTCGATGATTCCATGAAATGGATTATCGCTATCTTTAATAGATCCACTTCCCATTGGGATGATGATTGGGACGGGCTTGGCCTCGAGGCGGGAGGTGATTTCTGTAATAGCGTTTTCGAAATTAGCGCCAACCACATCCATTTTGTTGACAAAGACCAATCTTGGAACCTCGTATTTATCAGCTTGTCTCCAGACTGTTTCAGATTGTGCCTCCACGCCTTTTTGAGCATCAAAGACTACAACGCAACCGTCAAGGACTCTTAAGCTACGCTCGACCTCGGCGGTAAAATCGACATGGCCTGGGGTATCGATCAGATTGATTCTGGTTTCGCGCCATTGGAAAGGGATACAAGCGCTGTAAATGGTGATACCGCGTTCTTGTTCTTCTTCATCGTAATCCGTGGTGGTGTTGCCCGAATCAACCGCACCCAACCTATGAACAACGCCTGCATAATAAAGAACATGTTCAGTAGTTGTGGTTTTGCCCGCATCGATGTGGGCAATGATGCCAATGTTACGAAAGTTGGAGAGGTCGAGTTTTTCATTTGCCATTGGACAACTCAAGAAAGAAAAAAGGAAATACATGTATCAAATAAAAAAGGCCCACTGGAATGAAATCCAGAAGGCCCGGTGATTAAAAAGGCTTGGGGATTTACCAGGCAAAGTGTGCAAATGCTTTGTTTGCATCTGCCATCTTGATGGTGTTTTCGCGTTTAGACATGGCTTCGCCTTCACGACGGAAACCAGCAATTAGCTCATCAGCAAGCCGGAGGTACATAGGACGGCCAACTTTATCCCGGGCAGCGCCAACAATCCAACGAATTGAAAGGCTTTGCTGTCTGGATCGGTTGACTTGCATAGGAACTTGATAAGTGGCACCACCAACGCGTTTGCTGCGGACTTCAACCGTTGGCTTAACATGCTCAACAGCCTGTGTGAAAACTTCGAGCGGATCCATATCAGGAATACGCTTTTTTATTTGTGCCATCGCATCATAGAAAATGCGACTAGCGGTCTGCTTCTTGCCAGAAGTCATTACGCAATTGATAAATTTGCTGACCAGCTTGGAATTATAAACTGGATCGGGTTTTAGCGTTTCAGCGCTTGCAGTCCTTTTTCCCATGATATTCTTCTTACCTTTATGCTTGGATCAGGAGGAATGATTACTTGGATTCGCGCTTCGTACCATACTTGGAACGAGCTTGCTTACGATCAGATACACCTTGTGAATCTAGTACACCACGAACGATATGGTAGCGAACACCAGGCAAATCGCGTACACGACCGCCACGCACCAGAACAATTGAATGTTCCTGAAGGTTATGACCTTCGCCAGGGATGTATGCCGTGATTTCGATCTGGTTAGAGAGACGAATACGGGCGACCTTACGAAGCGCAGAGTTTGGCTTCTTGGGAGTCATGGTTTTAACCTGCAAGCAAACACCCTTTTTATGAGGGCAACCTTGCATCGCTGGATGCTTGGGTTTGCTATATTGTTGAACTCTGGGCTTTCGAACTAATTGATTAATCGTTGGCATAGTATCAAACCACAACAAGAGTTTCTGTTACACAGATAAAGAGCCTCGGGGCACAATATCTGTAAACATTTAAATTAGGAACATATCCACACAAGGTCAAGTAACTGCTTCAATCGGGTGTTTTCAGAAATTAATCTGAAAACACCTAAGTCCTTACTTACTAATTGGTTAAGAGTGCTTCTTTGTCGTCTGATTTGCCTAGGATGTTTCCTGAGCTTTCATCAACATAAGGAGAATTAACCTTAACTTCGGAATTCTGGTGATCACTAAAACCTGTTCCCGCAGGAACCAAGTGACCAAGAATTACATTTTCTTTAAGTCCAACAAGGTAGTCAACTTTGCCTGCCAATGCTGCTTCGGTAAGAACCTTGGTGGTTTCTTGGAAGGAAGCTGCAGAGATGAAGCTATCGGACTGAACCGATGCCTTGGTAATACCAAGGAGTTGGGTGCTACAAGTAGCAGGTTCGGGCTTGGTGAAGGTAGGAAGAACCTTGTCATCGGCTTCAAGCAAAGCGCGTTCTTCTTCAAAGACATCTTTGGCAATGATTTTACCTTCTTCAAACTTGGAATCACCAACTTTTTTGATCTTAACGCATTCACGAAGTCGTTGGTTGACATGTTGGAAAGCAAAACGATCAATGACGGAGCCGGGTAGTAATCCGGTATCGCCCATTTTTTCAACTTTGACTTTGCGAAGCATCTGGGAAACGATGATTTCAATATGTTTATCATCGATATCAACACGCTGAGTTCGATAAACAGCTTGAATTTCACGGACCAGGTAAGCTTGTGCAGCTTCTGTTCCACTGATGCGCAGAATATCGTGGGGAGCAAGAGGGCCTTGAACCAAGGCATCGCCCTCACGAACCCTATCACCAGCATGCACTCGAAGATGTTTGCCTGGGGGAACAAGATGTTCGATCTTGGTACCGGAAGGCTTGCCATGATCATCAACTGGATTAACCCAGATGGTTCGTTTGCCACGACGTTTATCACCAATTTCGACAATCCCAGCCACTTCCGCCATGACAGCAGGGTCACGAGGGCGGCGGGCTTCGAAGATTTCTGTAACACGTGGAAGACCACCGGTAATATCCTGGGTACCAGCAACTTCGCGAGGAGTTTTGGCAAGGAGTGCGCCGGCAGAAACCATTTGTCCTTCACGAACTTCGAGGATGGCTTTTTCAGGCATGTAATAGAACATGAGTTTTTGGCCACGCTCATCTTCAATAAATACTTGAGGATGAAGTTCGCCCTTATGTTCCATAATCACCCAGCGTTCCGCACCGGTAACTTCATCGCTTTCCTTGCGGAAAGTTTCGCCTTCAACAATATCGTCGAATTTGATTTTACCACCGCGGTCGGCAATAATCGGAATAATATGTGGATCCCATTTGCATAGCATGGTGCCAAGGGCAACTTGCTGGCCTTTTTCAACAAACAGAATCGAACCGTTGGGCACAGCATAGGTTTCAAGAACCTTGTCTTTGGGCCCAAGGATTTTGATTTCACCATTTCTGGTAAGTGCAATTTTTTCTTTCTTATCGTTGATAACGATGTCAAGGCGTTCGTAGCTGACAGTACCAGCTTTTTTGGCCTTATGTTCGCTTTCACCTACTTCGCGTTTCACCACACCACCGATGTGGAAGGTACGCATGGTAAGTTGAGTTCCTGGTTCCCCGATGGATTGGGCGGCAATGATACCTACAGCCATGCCTTCTTCAACCAGCGAACCAGTTGAAAGATCCATGCCGTAGCAAAGTCTGCAAATACCTAGGGGAGCAAGACAAGTCATGGGGCTTCGAACCGTGATCTTGTCGATGCCGTAAAGTTCAAGCTTTTGAGCAGCTTCGGTCGAAATCATATCGTTTTCTTCAACGATGGTTTCACCCGTAACAGGATTGGTGATGGTAACCCTGCTGACCCTGCCACGAATCGTGTCTGCAAGTGAGCGTTCGGTTTCCTCACCTTTAAGGATTGCAGATTTATCGATACCCGAGGAGGTAGCACAATCATGCATTGTGATAACCACATTTTGGGCCACATCAGCAAGTTTTCTGGTGAGGTAGCCTGAATCTGCGGTCTTGAGTGCGGTATCAGCCAAGCCTTTACGAGCACCATGGGTTGAACTGAAGTATTCAAGAACGGAAAGACCTTCCTTGAAGTTTGCCTTGATTGGAGTTTCAATGATGGTACCGTTTGGTTTTGCCATGAGGCCGCGCATACCAGCAAGCTGACGGATCTGTTCGATACCACCGCGTGCGCCGGAGTGTGCCATCAAGAAAATAGGATTAAGATAAGGGCGCTTTTTGCCAGTTTCATCAGGACGAGTATCGTTGCGAAGATCTTCCATCATCTGTTTGGTGATAGCTTTGCTTGCATTGGTCCAAAGATCGATAACATTATTGTAGCGTTCGCGTTCAGTAATATTACCTTTATCATAATTTTTGCGAATCTTTT
>CAZYAY010000015.1:0-8476 GCA_964646215.1 uncultured Candidatus Kuenenia sp.
TGTGGCTTTAGGTACGTCAGTAGCCAATACAACAATTACTGAAACCCCACCCGCCCGCGAAATGGATATGCTTTTATCCACAGGTGAGCAGATTTCGATCTCGTTGATGGCGATGGCGATCCAATCTCTGGGGGAGCGTGCCATAAGCCTGACTGGGGCCCAGGTAGGAATCGTTACCGACAGCACCCATACCAAGGCGAGAATTAAAAGTATATCTACTGCCAGGATGCGCAAAGCCCTTGCGGATGGCCACATCGTCATTGTTGCTGGTTTTCAGGGGATTGACGAAGATGACAACATCACCACTTTGGGCCGGGGTGGGTCTGATACAACAGCCGTGGCACTTGCAGCGGTGATGAAGCATGATCCTTCCGGCCCCAAGCTGGAAGTTGCCTGTGATATTTTTACAGATGTTGATGGGGTTTATACCACCGATCCAAGGGTTGTTCCTGAAGCCCGCAAGATCGAAGCAATCAGTTATGATGAAATGCTGGAACTTGCAAGTGCGGGCGCAGGGGTGATGCATTCAAGAAGTATTGAGTTCGCAAGGAAGTTTGATGTGCCTTTGCAGGTACGATCTTCGTTTAGTGATAGCGAAGGCACTTGGATTGTTCCCGAAACAGAGTGGATGACAAAAATTCCTGTTTGTGGTGCGGCACTGGTGCGGGACGAAGCTAGGATATCCCTTGAAGGTGTGCCCGATCAGCCCGGTATAAGCCATCGAATATTCGAAGCCGTTTCCGCCCGCAATATCGTTGTGGATATGATTGCGCAAAGCGTTGGCAGCAATGGCAGGGCCAATGTTGGTTTTACCGTGCCATCCCATGACTTGACCGCGACCCTCGAAGCACTGCAACCATTGATAAAGGATTTGGGTGCAAGGTTGGTTCACGATGCCCAAGTCAGCAAAATTTCCATAGTTGGTACCGGGATGAAAACCAACACGGGTATCGCGGAAAAAATGTTTGCATCTCTTGCTTCTGAAAAAATCAGCATGAAGATGATCACAACGGGAGAAATTAAAATTTCAGTATTGGTTGACAAAGCGGATGCGGAGAAGGCTTTGCGGGCGGTGCATTTTGCGTTTTCCCTTGAAAAGCCGAGGTATGGTGCGGGTGCTTCGGTTGAAGATGTCAATCATTCTAAAATTGCAATGCGCCAAAATGGCCAGAGTTCGGGCGATCTTGTCGAGATAACCCAACAACTCGCGAGCATGGAAGAAATCTTGGTTAGTGAAATTCAGCAGGCTGTTGATCAGGGGAGAATCACTCTGTTTGGTTTGCCTGATAAGCCCGGCAACAGCCTTGCAATTTTCCAAGCAGTTGCGAGCGGTGGTATTGTTGTTGATATGATTGTGCAGAATTTGTGTGGTGGAAAAGCGGACCTTTCGTTTAGTGTGCCCCGGGAAAAATTGCAGCCAGCTCTCGCCCTGGCAATTGATGCTGCCAGATCGATCGATGTCGATATTCAAGCATCTGCGGATAGTGAAATTGCAACATTGTATGTTCTGGGTGTGGGCATGAGAACACATACGGGGGTAGCGCGTAGAATTTTTGGTACCCTGGCATCTGCAGGGATCAACATTCTGATGATCAATACCAGTGAAACCTGCATCAGCGTGGTGGTGCAAAAAAATCAGGGCAAGCTTGCTGAAGAGAAACTCAAGAAAGTATTTGATATAGAATAGTGTTGGAAATAAGAAAAGTGACCATGGGTGTTAAAGAAGAAAGCCAGGCGAAAACCTGGCTTTCTTCGTGAAAATTGGAGGGAAGTTATTAATAAACTTCACCAGGGGCACCTGCCTTGGAGTTACCCGTGGCCTTGAGGTTTCCGCCGTAACGGAAGTGCCAGCCTTCAGCAACCCTGATGCGATGAAGTTCATCCATGGTGAGTCCGTATCTCGCAAACCAAGGCTTGCCTTTGGATTTAACGATCTCATGGATTTGAAGAACGCGATCATTGCAAACGGTGTTTGCAAAATGCTTGCGTGCATCTTCGGTTTCTTGCAGGAAGTATTCTTTCCAGAATGCCCTTCCGCCTAAAATGCCGCTTGCCCCTGCCTTCATGGCCATTTCAACTTGTTGCTTGTAAGCCGGGAAATCAACACCCGCGCTAAGAAGAACCCATGGTCTTTCGCTGACAGCATCAAGAGCCTTAAGGTTTTTCTCAAGCTGGGCATCGGTTTCGTTACCGAGGTGGCCAGGGAATTCTGCTTTGTAAATATCGCAGAATCTGCTGAGTTGGTGAGCACTTTCAATCACGGTTTCAGCCTTGCGATTGATGAAGCTCTTGCTATCTTTCTTTTCGTCGCCGAATGGGAAAGCAACAGTTTCCAATAGCATGAGAATATCATGTTTTTTGCAATCTTCATAAACTTGTTGGATGAATTCGAATTGGTGCTCGGCGCTATTGGGTTCAGTGGGTTCAAATTGCGCAAGAAGCTTAACGGCATCTGCGCCAATGCCTTTGATTTTTTCAACGCTCCAGCCTGGTTCAAAACCGCCCAAAGGAGCGTTTACCTTATTTTTTCCACCACCTGATTGCTCGACGCGAACCAAGATACCAACCGTTTTGGGAATATTGAAGGAAGCGACGCTGTTCCATACGCCATAATACCCATCGACAAGAACACCACTTGAGTTCTTGGAAAGAGATTCAGCAAGAATAATTTTAGCTTCAACAATTTCATCAAAAGTTGGCTCGCGATCCTGGCCTTTTTTCTTAAGGCTGTCGCGGATCATGCTGATCATGGAGCTGTTTTGATCAGTTGCAACCATGGTAAGGGTGCCATTGTCATTGCTGATTCTTTGAAGGCCGCGAAGTTTGCCTGGGGTTAAGCCCAAGCCAAGAAGCCGGGTTACGGAAATAGGGGAATTTGGGTTCGACATGACTATTAAATCCTCACTTTTAAAACGGGGTATAAAATCCAGCTTTGGAAATTCTATTTGTATTTGTTGTCAGTGCAAGCGTTAACCATGCAAATCTGATGCTAATGATTGACTTTTTCAAAACCCATCAAGATTTCATCAATTATGTGTTTGCTTCCCGAAGTGATACTCTTTATATTTTCTCTGAGGTTATATTGTCCTTAGTGAACAAATGGAGTTTTTATTATGTCGATGTTTATTGGCGAATCTTTGGTTGGCGATGGTAATGAAATTGCACATATCGATCTTTTGATCGGTTCAAAAGAAGGCCCAGTTGGCGTAGCTTTTGCAAATGCAATTGCAACCCAATCTGCAGGACATAACAGCTTGCTTGCAGTTGTTGCACCCAACTTGATCTGCAAACCAGCAACTGTAATGATTACCAAGGTTACCATCAAAGGCTTGAAGCAAGCTGTTCAGATGTTTGGCCCAGCCCAAGCTGGTGTTGCCCGTGCAGTTGCAGACAGCGTTGCCGAAGGCGTTATCACCAATCAGCAAGCTGAAAGCATGGTTTGCGTTTGTGGTGTGTTCATTCATCCCCAAGCTGCTGATGATAACAAGATTTTTGAATACAACTATGCCGCCACCAAGGATGCATTGAAAAAAGCCCTTGCAAATGAGCCAAAGGTTGAAACCATTACTGCTCAAAAAGACAAGGTAAAACACCCATTCTCTCCTAAGTAATACTTGGGTTAGTGTGGTATGAACATGGGGGCTAACCGCCCCCATGACTTTTTAACACGCTCATTTTAAGGCTATTTCTCCATGGAAAAGAAAACCATCCTCATCCAGCTCGACCCTGATGCACATGCAAGCGTTTTTGATCGGGTAGTAGCGATAGATTCCAAAGTGGACGAATTATTCAGCTATGCTAATGTTCAACCCGATCAGGTCCGGGATCTTGTTCATGGCGCCATTTTTACCCGCGGCCCCAAAGATCTAAAAAATACAGCACTTTTCATCGGTGGTGGTAATGTTGAAAAAAGTGAGGCATTGCTCGCCAAGGCCCTTGCTGCCATGGTTCCTGAATATGGCTTGCGGGTATCGGTGCTTTTTGATGCCAATGGTTGTAATACCACGGCAGCCGCTGCGGTTCGCGTAGCTGCAAAATCCCTTGATCTGAAAGATAAAAAAGTGTTGATTCTTGCAGGTACGGGCCCTGTTGGTCAAAGAGCATCCCTGCTATTGGCCAAGCTTGGTGCCAAGGTGTTTTTATCATCGCGTACCACTGAAAAAGCCAGGGCTGCAGTCGTTTCGCTAGGGAAAAAAATAGGCGATTCCCCTGCCCCGGTCGCAATCCAGATTGCCAATGAAGTTGAGTTAATTAAAGCGCTCGACGGCGTGGAACTTGTGATTTCAACCGGCGCGGCAGGTGTTTGCCTGCTTCCTGAAAAAATCAGAAAAACCAATGGCAGCCTTAAGATGGTTGTTGATTTAAATGCTGTTCCACCCTTGGGCATTGAGGGAACCAGCGTGATGGACAAAGGGGTGATTCGGGACGGGGTGGTTTGCTATGGTGCAATTGGTGTGGGAGATTTGAAAATGAAGATTCATCGTGCAGCAATAGAGGCACTTTTTACCCGAAATGACCAAGTGATGGATGCCTCTGAAGTTTATGAAATCGCCCTGAATTTCTAACGAAGGGCCTCGGCAATTCTTTCACGGATTATTGTTTCCAATAAGGGATGGGGCCCGAGGTGTCCTGCAAGTTTAAACTGCACCGCTGGGTACTTATTTGATAATAATTCGAGGGATTCGATAAGATCTTTTCGTACATGAATTCCTGCTGAAAGAAAATAAGGTACCATTACAACCAATTGCGCACCCCTTGCAACGCAGGTGTCGCCCCCAGTTTCAATTCCAGGTTCAGCAAGTTCCAGATACGATGGTTCAACGATCGTTAGTTCGTTGGAAACAAGCCTTTTTGCAAGGTGAATCAAATCTTCGTTGGCTTCCTTGTTTCTGCTGCCGTGTGCAATGAGCAAAAGAGCTTTTATCATTGTGAAATACCTTGTTAGTTTCTGTTTGAAATATCTTTTTTAGCTTGTTTGATCCAACCCTTGATTTCCTCATCCTCAATAGCGGATGGTACCTTGTGGATGTAGGATTCAAGGTTTATGAGGGCTTTACTGGGATGGCCTGCCTGCAGCAAAACCACACCTAAATCTCGCATTTGCGCAGGGTCATTGGGTGCGATTTGCCTGAGTCTGTTCAAAATACGGATTGATCTTTGAATATCATTTTTTCTCAGATAGATTAATTTTAGGTTGGTCAGCATGCGTATGATGACCAGGGCGATTGGCAAAGGAGAAAAATGATGTTCAGAGAGGGGTGTCTGTTCACCCGTGGCTTTGAAAGAAAGGTTTTCGCAATCACTTTGGGAAAGAATCTTTCCGCCATTGAAAACATCAAAATAAACCGAGTGGTTCCCCTCGCAAGCCATGGTGATGAAGTGTCCGGGAAGCCCGACCCCAAAAAGCCTGAGGCCGAGTTTTTTCCCGATACAAATTGCGAGAACCGAAAGGGAGATCGGGATGCCAAGCCTGCGATCAATAACGAGGTTCAGGTAGCTGTTTTGGGGGTCATAATAATCGCTTTTGTTGCCTTGGATGCCCAAATCATGCGACAAATACCTTGTAAACGCCCGAACGCGAACTTCGAGGTCGGTTCCACCCGGAAGTTTGCATCCATGTGAAAAAGCTGAAATTTCAGACTTGTAGGCTGCTATATCCAAGTTAGGATATTCATCCAAGGCAAGGCTGAGGGCTAGTGTTTCTAAACAAATACTGGCATTTGGGTTTTCTGCCAGTAATAAAAGATCGCTATCTAGATTCATGTAGTTATTATAGATATAAGTGCATTACAAAAAGTAAACTTTAGGTAATTATGGAACTAACGGTCAATAATGTTTATGGGTTGATCCTGCGAAGCAAGCTGATGAAGCCTGATGAGGCTAAAATTGTATTGCAGCGCTGGAATGAAGAATCCAAAACTGGCCAATCAGATGTTAGCAAGTTTGCTGCCTGGCTTGTCAGCCGAAAGCATGTGACCGAATATCAAGCTTCGCTTTTAATTCGTGGTCATGGGGAAAATTTCTTCATCAATAGCTACAAGATTTTGGAAAGGTTGGGTAAGGGCCGAATGGGCGGCGTTTACAAGGCCGAACATGAGACTGGACAAATTGTTGCGTTGAAGGTGCTGCCCCCGTCGAAATCCCGCGAAAAAAACTTCCTCATGCGCTTTCATCGTGAAGCCCAGATGAACATGGAACTGGTTCACCCCAATATTGTTCGAACTTTTGAAACTGGTGTTTGCAACGGCCTTCATTACATGGTCATGGATTACCTTGCGGGCGAAACACTCGATCAATTTTTGAAACGCAGTGTCAAAATGCCTCCTGATGAAGCCTGTCATATTGTTTATCAGGCGCTTCGTGGTCTTGATTGCATTTTTCAACACGGGCTTGTGCATCGGGATTTAAAACCGGCGAATATGATGCTTGCTGGGCCCGTTCTTGCCTCCAAGGTGATGGATAAAACTTTGAAAATCCTTGACATGGGCTTGGGCAAACTTACCAAGCACAAGGAAGAACCTGTCCACCAAGTTGCCACTGCTTTGCACCTTACTGACGAAGGGGTGATCTTGGGCACACCGGATTACATGGCACCCGAGCAAGCCCGTGATGCAAGAAACATCGATATTCGCGCTGATATTTACAGTCTTGGTTGTGTTCTTTACCACTTGTTGACAGGCCAGCCCCCTTTTCCAGATACCAATATTGTAAATCAGATGATCAGGCATGCCACCGAGGTGCCAAAGCCTGCAAGCCACTTTAATCCAATGGTGCCTGAAGGTTTGAATCAAATCTTGAATTGCATGCTTGCGAAAGAACCTTCTGCCCGTTACCAGACGCCCGAAAAATGTGCTCAAGTACTTGCGGTTTTCTTGAATTCCGGGCCTTTTGTCGCTGCCTCTGCTCCGGATTCCGAAAATAAACTGAAAAAATACCTCACTTGGCTTGAGGTTTCGAAAACTGCGCTTAAGGAAAAGAATAAAAATAAAAAAGAGGAAGGCATACTTTATGACCCTCCTTCAGATGGTGGTAATGCAGATCAAGGTTCTGAAAGCGACCCAGGGATTGAATCAAACTATTCTGTGACATTGGTATCCAAAATCCCCCAGGAAACCGATAACTTTGATTTTGAAAATCCCGAGCCTGTTTACAAGAATTATAAAAAGAAAACAAAGACCGACTCGGTGGGGGTTTTTAACTTATCCAGATTCACCCGGAAAGAATTGGTTTTGTTGGGCATGGGGGTCGGGTTGGGCGCGATCGCAACTTTAATCGGTTGCATAGTTGCATTAGCCGTCTTTTCACCATCAAAAAAAGAGACTGATATTTCACCTGCTCATCAAACAGGAGTTGATGGTAAAAAATGATTTTTCGTGCCAGACATTATCAATCCGAACAGATGATAGATGTTGCTTGTGAAGATGGTAAAATTGTTTCTGTACAACAAGCAGGCAGCTTTGTTCCAGATATGCAGGCGGCATACATTGCCCCTGCTTTTTTTGATTTGCAGATCAACGGTGCAATGGGTGTTGCATTTAGTGATATCAACCTTGATAAAAATGGTATCAAAAAGGTTCTTTCGGTTTGCAGGTTGCATGGGATTTCAGGGATATGCCCAACGATTATTACAAACTCCCACGATGTTTTGCTTCATGGCTTTAATACCCTTCGGAAAGCTTGTGAAAGCGATTCTGCAATTGGCCGCGCAATGCCCTGCTTTCATCTTGAGGGCCCGTATATAAGCAACGAAGATGGTCCCAGGGGGGCACATCTTAAGCAGCATGTTCGTAATCCAAGTTTTAATGAATTTCAGGAGTATCAGGCGGCTTCTGGTAATCGAATAAAATTGCTAACACTTGCACCCGAACTTCCAGGTGCCATTGATTTCATCAGGCAAATTCATCTTCAAGGCGTTGTTGTTGCGATTGGTCACACTGCGGCATGCCCTGCCCTTATCCGTGAAGCTATTGCTGCGGGTGCCAGCCTTTCCACGCATTTAGGCAATGGTTCCCATGCCATGTGGCCCCGGCATGAAAATTATTTCTGGGAGCAAATAGGTTGCGATTCTTTGTCTGCGAGCATTATTACCGATGGGCATCACCTGCCCGAGGCGCTGATTAAAACAATCGTTCGAGTCAAGCCATTGGAAAAGCAAATAATCACATGCGATGCTAGTGGTCTCGCGGGTCTACCCTCTGGGAAGTACTCGATGTGGAATCAGGAGATTGAAATATTACCAAGTGGGAAAGTTGTGGTTCCTGGAACACCATTTCTTGCCGGTTCAGGGTCTTTTACAGATGATTGTGTTACTCATTTGATTTCCCTTGGCGTTGTTTCAAGGGCTCAGGCGATTGAAATGGCAACCAATGCGCCAAGAAGATTACTTCAATTACCAGAGATCAAAATTGAGCAAGGTGGCATCGCCAACCTGATTTTGTTTGATTCAAATAAAGATGTATCGTTTCGAATCAAACAT
>CAZYAY010000015.1:8576-64730 GCA_964646215.1 uncultured Candidatus Kuenenia sp.
GAAAGGTCCTGTAACTGGGGCAGTTCAGGTGGGATTGTTTCGTTCTTAAAAAACTCTAGAAATGCATAAGTTTCTTTGTTGTAATGGTTAAATTGCTGGCATAGGATAATTTGTGATGGGATAATTGTGTTTTTGTCGGCACTTATTTAGGTTGAAGTTATCTATGAGCCAAGCAATTTCCAAAGCAAAAATTCATGTCGAAAGAATGATGCACCGTAGTAGCATAGCAGTTGCAGGTGAATCAATTGCAAGCTATGCACTTTTAAAATTAATCCCAGCTGTCGGTGGTGGTGGGGCATCGATTGGCATTAATATGGCCATGGTGTTGGATGTTTCGGGTTCGATGTATGAAGAAGATGGCACGGGTAAAAGCCGTATTAGCAGGGTCCAAGAGGCTGCATGTTCGGCATTGAATTTTTTACGGCCGAATGATTCCATTGCAATTGTAGCTTTTGCCAATAATGCTGAGTTGGTATTGCCAACAACTTTGGTTTCTCAAAAAGATAAAATCATTGATGTGATCATGCGCATTGACATGTTTAATGTGGATGCAGGCGGAACATCGATGGATCAAGGCATCGACTTAGCCCTTGGAGAACTTCAGAAAGGCACTGGTACCGGAAATATATCGCATTTGGTTGTTCTGACCGATGGTGAAACTTCTGGAGAGCAATTGTGCAAGGAATACGCCAAGGCCGCCGCGGAAAAGAAAATTAATTTTAGTGTCATTGGTGTTGGTACCGAGTGGAACTCGGGCCTCATTAAAGACCTTGCGTCCTTATCGAATGGTAAATGGCATTACATTGATGTGAATCAGGTTGATTCCGCCCAGAAAGTTTTTGCAAGCGAGTTTCAAAGCCTTGCTGCTGTGGGTTTCAGGGATGTGCAAATTCATTTTCGACTTATGAAAGATATTAAAATCAGGCGTGTTCGCATGGTTGTTCCTGAAATCAAAGATTTACCTTTGGTGGAAGTCGAAGACCGGCATTCTGTTGCGCAACTTGGAACCTTGGAAAAAGATAAGACTTCCCGTTATATCTTGGATCTTAGTCTTCCCAAGCGTCCTGACGGGAAATTCAAGCTTCTTGATGTTGAAATAACTTTTGACACGGGTTCAGGAGTTAAAGAATCCAGCGGTTTGATCCCAATTGAAATGTCATACACTGCTGCAGGAAATGGTTATATTAATGCTGAGGTTGCAAAGCATATCGATGAAGTTCAGATCTTTGAACTAAATAAGAATTTGCAGAATGCGATTTCATCAGGTAACACCCAGGAAGCCACCCGGGTTGCTCAAAGTATTGAGAAAAAGGGTGAAGTCATGGGGGCCAGGGCTGCAAAGAAAACCATGCTTGCAAAGCAGGTGCTTGCAGAAATTAACCAGGGTGGTAAGGTTTCTAAAAAGACTCAGTTGGCTGTGGATGATGCGGCTCGTGCCGCTGATGAATAATCTGTTTATCAAGTGTAATTGGCAGGCAAGATGCCGCTTTGGAATAGGATTTTAGTTTAAAGTTTTTAGCCGAGTTTAAGAGAGGTATTTCAATGATCATTTGTCCTTTTTGCCATTTTGAAAACGAAGACGGCGCTCTTTTTTGTGAACAATGCAAATCAGATCTAACTGGTGTGGATTCTGCCGCTGCAATCCCTGTAGCCGCTGAGGCCCCTCCTCTTCCTGTTGCTGAATCTCTTGAAGAGGCCATGCCTTTTGCCATGGCGGACGCTATTGAGGTTCCTGAAGAAGTTCCTTCTTTTCCAATGGCTGATATGGCTGTAGAAGAGATGCCACCCTTGCCTGTCGCAGAAGCAATGCCTGAGATTCCAGTTGCCGAAGTGGCACCGGCCATGCCTGTTGTAGAAGTTGCCCCTGCTCCAGTTGCCGAGGTTCCGCCTGCGGCACCAGTTTCTGATGATCCATATTTTGTATCCGATTCAGCTAATCCCCGATTGTTTGTTGTGCGTGGGCAGAAGCCCAAGGTTGAATTCCCTATTCTTGCGGGCCTCAACTTTGTCGGCAGAGCTGATGATAAGCCTGTTGATATCGACCTTGAAGACCAGGAAAATCCTGAACGAGTTTGGGCAAGTAGGCAGCATGCTGTTATTGAGTTTGAAGATAATAAGATTACCATCGAAGATCTCAATAGCTCGAATGGCACTTTCTTGAACCGAAACAAGATTTATCCCGGCCAGAAGATGCCCCTTAAGGCCAACGATATGGTGCAGATTGGTAATATTCAGATGAAGGTCATGCTTTAACGTTGCGCTTTCGAAGTAATACCTTGGCGCAGTTCGACAAACCCCGGCTGCGCTATATTTTTTTGAATGCCTTAACTTGGATTGTGTGAGTAATAGTAATCATGATGATGACTTGCCCCAAGTGTTCCAGAGTTAATCCACAAGAAGCTGTTTATTGCTATTTTGATGGCTTTGTTTTAGGCGGTGCCGCTGCTGGAACAGGTCCTTTGGCCATAAATAGCCTTAGATTTCCCAGCCCTTTTGTTTTTATGAGTGGCCGTTCCTGCCTGAATTTTGATGATCTGGCAATTGCCTGTCATGAAGAGGCGAAACCCGCGGCCGACATGTTGAAGCAAGGTTTCCTTGAGTCTTTTCTTGCTAGTATCGGTCGTATTGATTTATCCATGGCTGCAAAGGAAGCAGCCAAATTTCCGGATGCTTCCCGAGGTTTGGATGAACTTTTGGGGAAATTTCCATCATCTGTATTATCAGAAGCAAGGCTGAATCTTTCTTCCCAGGATATTAATCTTGGAGTGTTAAGCAGAACTGCCAAGCGGGAATTAAAACTTACAATTGAAAATGGTGGCATGCGCCTTCTCTATGGTTCTATAACTTCGGATAGTACCTGGCTGGCCATTGGTGAAACGGGAAACGCTTCAGTTAAGAATTTTCAAACCACTGGTGAATTAACTGTTCCACTGCGTGTTGTCCCGGAAAAATTACGCGCATCTGATAAGCCGCTTGTTGCCAAATTGAAAATTGATTCCTCGGGTGGTAGTTCGGTGGTGCTGATTAGGGCCGAAGTGCCTGTGGTTCCATTCCAATTAATGCCACTTTCTGGGGCAATAACCCCCAGGCAAATCGCGTCTAAAGCTAAAGCCAATGCCAAGGAAGCGGCCATTCTTTTTGAAAATGGTTCTGTTGCCAAGTGGTATGAAATCAATGGCTGGTCTTATCCCGTTCAAGGGCCTAGCGCCTCTGGGTTGGGGGCCATTCAGCAGTATTTCGAAGCGTTGGGTCTGACACCTCCGCCTAAAACTTTTATTAATCAGACCGTGGTAAACCTTGAAGGAACTCCAGGGCAGGAATTGGCATTTGAATTGACTGTTGGTACGGAAGAAAAACGTGCAGTATTCGCTCATGGTTTTGCAGACCAATCTTGGATTAGTCCGAAAAACCCAAGATTGACAGGCAATAGTGCAATTCTTGGATTTGTAATTCCGCAAGTGCCTGATAGGCCAGGTGAATTATTGGTTTCGAAAATAGCGGTCACATCCAATGGTAATCAGAAGTTCTTGGTGCAGGTAAATGTTCAGGTTTCTGGAAAATATGTGGCTCCAAGATCCGAGCCAGCTCCAGAGTTGGTTTTTACCCAGCAACCAGTGTTTGTTCCCGGTGCGCCACCCCCTACCGAAATTCCAGAATCTGATGACACCATCAAGGTGGCCCCATTATTAAGCAAAGGTGCCAAGGGGCTTAAATCTTCAATTCCATTGATTCATTATCTGCCATTTGCAGGCTTGGTTTCTTTGATGATCATCTTGTTGATAGTCGATGCGGTTGGAATTAGCGTCGGTGGCAAAACTGAAGGCGGGTCTGGGCTTGCGAAAAATGAAACTGCGCAGAGTTCCTTTGGCTATACCTTTGACCTTGATAAAAAGGCTGAATTAAAACTGGATTTTAGTCATAAACCAAAATCCAGAAATTACCGTTTTGGCCTTTTTGCTGCTGATAAGAAGGACCCCAAGGATGGTTCCAAAAATCTTAGGCTCACTTATGATCAGGAGGGTGATTCAAATAACACCCGTATTAAGATTGATGGACGTGATTTTTTGTTTGCCCATGTAATGAAAGAGGTTCGAGTTACTGAAGATAAAGAAGACGCTAAAAGGCGTGTTTGGCGTGTTTCTTGCGATTATCTTTTGGGGGGGGAAAGAATCAAAGTTTCCCAGTTTGTTCAAATTGTGCCCGGTAGTCAATCAGGCAACTTGGATACTTGTATTATTCGTTATACAGTTGAAAACAAAGGGAAAAATAGTCATAAAATTGGTCTTAGAATGATGCTGGATACCTTTATTGGTGGCGAGGATGGGGTTCCCTTTGTTGTTCCCGGTACGGATGGATTTGTCACGAAATTTACCGAATTTACCCAGAAAGATATGCCCGATTTTATTGAGGCAATGCAGTTTCAAAATCTTGATGCTCCTGGTGTTATTGCCCATCTTGGTTTAAAGGGTTTTCAACTTCCTGATTGCGAACCAGAGGCTTTGTATAAACTCTATTTGGGTGAGAATCCCGGAAATACAGAGTTTTCTTTTGATGCTGAACCCTCAGACTTTGCACCTAAAAAAGGTAAGGACGGTTCCCGCTTTACCGATTCAGTCGCTTTCCTTTATTGGAACGAAAGAGATACCAACCCCGGTGAAGTCAGGGAATTTGCCTTTAGCTACGGTTTAGGTGAGATATCAAAGCCAGATGGCAGTTCCGGAGGTAAGCTTTCTGTTACCACCGGTGGTAACACTAACGCTGGTAAAACTTTTACCCTTACTGCTTTGGTTAAAGATGCAGTTAAGGGGCAGGCGGTTACGATTGCCTTGCCGGATGGTGTTAGCCTTGGGTCTGGAGAAACAAAAGAAAAAACAATCGTCGAGGTAGATAGGTCAACCCAGATGTCGCAGGTTTCATGGAAGGTAAGTGCATCAAAAGCTGGCGTTTATTCTTTGAAAGTTGCGAGTGGGCAGTTTAGTTCACAAACAAAAGTCCAGATTCGTGAAGCATCAAGTAGTTTGTTCAGATAACGGAATTTAGTCACATGAGTTTTAATCTTTTTCTTTATTATTGTGCGATATTTGGGGCCTATGCCGCCCTTACTGCAGCTTTTATTTCCAGGTTGGCAACCCAAGGTGTTACATCGGAATTATTGCAATCTGTGATCGATGGCGCCTTGGTTGGTGCGCTTATTTCTTTTGCTGTTGGCGTTCTTGATACGGTTTGGAGTACGGGAAAGTCGGACATTAAAAGGCTCGTTATTCGATCCTTGGGTGCTGGGTTTGTGGGCCTTTTTGGAGGTGTACTAGGTGGCGTTACGGGTTCGTTTATTGTTCGCGTGACTGGAATCCAATTTTTTGTTTTAATTGGTTGGACCATCTCTGGCTTACTCATTGGTTTGTCGCTTGGCCTTTTTGATTTGGTCTTTGCCCTGGCAACAAAGTCCCCTGCCCCGCACGATAACAAAATTAAAAATGGTCTTATGGGTGGTGCAATGGGCGGTTTTCTTGGGGGGGCATTCTTTTTGTTCTTTAAATTGAGCCTTGGTGCAATTTTTGGCAGAGAGAATCTTCTTAGTGCAAGCGGACTTGGCTTTGTTGCACTTGGCGCTTCTGTTGGTTTCTTTATTGGGTTGGCCCAAGTGGTGTTAAAAGAGGCTTGGGTGCGTGTTGAAGCGGGTAAGCGAATCGGAAAAGAGCTTATTCTTTCAAAGCCTGAAACCTTCTTTGGCAGGGCCGAAACTTGCGACATAGGTCTTTTTGGTGATAACACGATTGAAAAGATTCATGCGAAACTTCTAATGCAAAAAAATCGTTACCTGATTGCTGATGCTGGAAGTGCTTCGGGAACTTTTCTGAATGATCAGAAAGTTACAAAACCCACCGAGTTGAAGGCGGGTGATCTTATAAGGTTGGGAAGTTATATTTTAAGGTTTAACGAGAAGCCTGGTAAAAAGAAATAGTTCCCTTGCTTTGTCAGGCTCATAAATAAGGTCTTAAATTATGCCGATAGTCTTTGGTTGCCCTAAATGCAGTATGAAAATGCAGCTCCCTGATAATTCCGTGGGTAAGACTTTTGCGTGCCCTGCCTGCAAGGTTCCTTTTACCGTTCCGAGTTCTGCAACTCCAACTACTCCGGTTGCCCCTGCTGTTAATGTCCCAGCACCCGCTGTCAACAAACCCGCTGCTTCACCTTCCCAGGCAGCTCCGGTTGCTCAGGCCCCTAAAGCTGTAAAATCTGATTCAAGTCAGGTTGCTTCCAAGCCGAGTTCCCCGGTTATCGGGCCGATAAATTGTCCCGCTTGTACGGCTCAACTTTTGCCAGGCGCAATTTCTTGCATGGATTGCGGTTACCTTTTGCAGGCTGAAAGCACGCTCGCCGAAGGCGATGGTGTAAGCCCTGCCATTTGTACCAATCCTGTTTGTGGATCTGCAAACCCTCCCGGCGAGCGAAACTGCCAGCGCTGTGGTCAGGTTCTACCTTTTGCCGCCGGGCATTTGATCAATAATCGGTATCGGATTGAAAAACAATTGGCGATAGGTGGGTTTGGTGCTGTTTATCTTGCCACGGATATTAAAGAGGCGAACAGGCCTGTCGCAATCAAGGATATGATTTGCGAAGACCCTGGCGAGTTTGACATTCGATTGAACTTTTTCAGGCGTGAAGCTGATATTCTTAAATCTTTGAATTCGGTTTCCATCGTGCCAAAGGTTTACGATTTGATTGAGCAGGGCGAGCGGGCTTATCTTGTGCTTGAGTTTATCAAGGGTAAGGACTTGATGAAGATCCTTGAATCGAATGCCCATACTCCTTTTCCAATTGAAAGTGTGGTTGAGTGGGGGCGCAGTATTTGCGATGTTCTGCAGCATATGCATTCCCAGGTTCCTCCATTGGTTCATCGTGATTTGAAGCCTGAAAATGTCATGCTTCTTGAAGATAAAAAATCCATCAAGATGATCGACTTTGGTACCGCCAGGGACCTTGGCAAAAATCAAAAAGACAGGCATGCCGCAAAGACAAAAGTTTACACCGAAGGTTATGCTCCCTTGGAGCAGATTGCAGGTAAGCCGGAACCCCGAAGCGACCTTTTCGCCCTCGCTTGTACTCTCTACCAATTGGCAACAGGCAAGGTTCCTGAAGGTTCCGTCACTGTTCATGAAATTGATCTATTGCTTAAAGATACCGCCAACCCTATTTCCGCACAGTCCCAATGGCTATTCGAATTGATCAAAGTCAATTTAAGCGAAGACCCTAACGAACGCTATTACAGTGCACGGGAAATCAAGGCTGATTTGGAAAAAAAACAGGTGACCAAGGAAGTGCCATGCTCAAAATGTGGCTCCATGAATAAGGTTCGTCAGCCTTTTTGTGGTAAATGCGCAGAGCCTTTAACCGACTCCACTCCTCCTTGTTACTACTGTGGCAAAAACAACAGGATGGGTAGTCGATGTTGTATTCATTGTGGCAACCGGCTTCGATAAGCCCATGTTCTTGAAATTGTTCGCTTAATGTTTTAGAGGTGATTTTCGATGCATACCGACCCTTCATCCAATGACCATGAAAACCAGGCTGAAACGCAGGGTGATATCCCCCTTGCGATGCCCGTTGATAATGCTGATCAGTTGGCAGAGGGTTTTATTCCCATGGCATTGCCTGTTGAAGCCGAGGAAGTCGCACCTTCCAGCATCGATGCTCAAGAAGATTTGAGTGGTACTTTACCTGAAATTTCTCCTGTTGAGTTGGTTGCGCCAATTGATTCCAAGGTTGAACTAAGGGCTATTCTTTGCAAGGTTTGTGGGTCTCCAAGGCAGCAGGATCATAGTTCGTGTCAGGATTGCGGATATTATTTCACCGAAATCGACCTCGCAGATGGTGTTCAAAATGCAAGTGTTTCAGGCGCCTTGGTTGGTTCCGAAATATTAGTTGCTGGTAAATATAAGGCGACCAATCTTGTTCGGGAATTCGCAGGTATAAAAATCCATGCTGGTGTTGATGTTACTGTTCCGGGTGCGGCTGTTGAAGTTTTGATTTATTCACAGGCAGACGAGGGTGAACGAGAAGCAACGGCAAAGGTTTCTCCGCCTGAAAAAGATGAATCTGATGATTTTTTACCAAGTTTTGATGATGCTTTGCTTTCTGGGACTGGTGGAATTGATGCGACCAGCGAAATGCCAAAAATGTTAATGTGGCCTAATTTGGGTTGGCTAAGGTCGACTTTGGATGCGGCAGAAACAGATGGTTTGCCCAAGGTCTTATTTGGTGGCACAGAAAATTCGACAAATTATCTTGTCCTCGAAATTCCAACAGGAAAAGATTTGTGGGAAGTGTGGGACGATGAAAGTCAAAATGCCAGCGTAAGGTTTTCTCATCTGCAGGATCTTGCCCGTATTTTGACATCACTGCACAAGGTCGGTGGTTTTCTTGAGTTTGTTAGGCCAGAAAGTGTTGTATTAACCAGTGAAGGTAAACTTAAATTTAAGGATATGCTCGAAATCCTTCCCTTGCCTTTTCCTCCGGGTAGCCCTGTGCGTGGTACCTTATACACGCCTCCAGAATTGCTGTCTGGCAAAGGTTGTACGATTCCAAGGCCTTCCCTTTACAGCTTTGGCGCTCTTATTTATTCCCTGGAAATATTGCATCGGGAATTAAGTGAGAATGATTTTGAAAAACCAGGGGTTCCGAAGCCTTTCATTCCTCGATTCCCTGATATTCACCCAGCGTTTGGAAGATTGATTTCCAAAACTTTCCGCACCGAAATACATGCAAGATTCCCAACCGATGAGGCAAGTCGTGATGATAAAAGTGGGTTCACGGAACTTATAGCAACCTTGGCCTCGGTAGGACGTAGTTTGGATAGATGCCGGCTTGAAATTGCAAGTTGGACAACCACCGGTATGGTTCGAACAGGCAATGAAGATGCTTTTGCCCTTATGCATGCCACTGAATCGCGCCAAGATGATTTAACGGATACCGCACTGGTATTTTTGGCGGATGGTATGGGTGGTTACGAGGCGGGTGAAATTGCCGCCGCCATGACCATGCAGATTCTTAGGCAAAACCTAACCTTGCATAAACAGTTCTCGCAATTTGCGGGAGGATCGGCCTTTACTAATGACGCCGCAAGCCCCCCAGCTAAAGGCGAAAGCCATGGACCCGCAGAGCTTGATGTAGAAGCTTGCAAGCTTTTGTTTAAAGCTGCTCTTAAGGAAGCGAATCGTCAAATATTTACTGCATCCCGGGCTCCTGGTAGTAAAAGGCGGGGCATGGGTTGCACAGCCGAGGCTGCATACATTGATGGGAAAAATCTTGTCGTTGGGCATGTTGGAGATAGTAGGGTTTATCATCTTTCCCAAGGTGAGTTAATCCAAGTGACAAGAGATCAAACCTTGGTGAATCGGCTTGTTGAACTTGGTAGTATCACAGCAGAAGAGGCAGAGGATCATCCACGTAAAAACGAACTTCAACAAGCGATTGGTGGCCAGCCTGATGTTGAAGTTGGAATATACCATGCGCGGGTTCTCCCGGGGGATTGGGTATTTGTATGTTCGGATGGGTTGACCAATCACATATCAAATAAAGATCTTAAAACCATGCTTGCCAATGAAGCGACATCTGCGCAAATGGCAGCCAGAAGGCTGGTAAACCTGGCAAATATTGAGGGTGCAACAGATAATGCCACCGTGGTGGTAATTCGCTGCACCTAGTCAGATTGCTTGGGTAAATTTGTAAGAATCCTTGACAGGGTAAAACCGGTTGGACTATAAATAGACTGTTCAGTCTAAACTTGGTTTGAGCGTTATGTCATGAATCAAAGTCGCATTGATATTTCATTTATTCGCAAGGAGCAGATAGTAGATGCTGCTGTTTGTGTGATTGCGCAGCAAGGGTTGCAGAATTTCTCGCTTTCTGAAATTGAAAAGAAGGCGCACATGAGTCGTGGTCAGCTTACTTATTACTTTCCCGCGAAGGAAGATATTTTGCTGGCTGTTTTTGATCGTTTTCTTTGCTTGATGCAACTCGACTTTCAAGTGCAGGATAAAAAGACGGGTAAGCCCTCGGTGGATCAGCTTGAAGGATGGCAGCGCATTTCGAGAATCATTGAAAATGTGTTGGCTAGACCTGTGGAGGGTGATGGTTTTCATGCTCTTCAATACACTTTTCTTTCTCAAATATCTCATAGGGCCGACTTTCGCTTAAGGCTTAGTGCTTTGTATGAGGAATGGCGGATTAAAATAACAGCAGATTTAAAACAAGAATTTGCAGTGGTTACAAGTGAATTAGATTTACGCAACCTTGCAACCTTGATCGAGGCGATATTGCATGGGCTTTCGATGCAGCGGGCTGCAGATCCCGATGCCTTTGATCCGAAAGCAATGTGCGATTTGGTTTTAAGCCTTTTATTCAACTACATGAAATCAAGGTTTGGTTTAAATAAACAGGTCATCAAAAAGAAAAGATCTGAAGGAGTTCGACAATGAACATTCTCAATAGTTCCCAGGCCGTTCCGAAAAATAATGCCAGTCTGGAAGAACGAGTTAGATCCCTCAAAATCAGTTCCGTTGCAGATACCCCATCAACGCCAAAATCAACTATTTTTGCATGGGGGCTTTGCTTCATAATGGTGCTTGTAGCAGGATTAATGGCTTGGAGGAGTTATAAAATGACTCCAACAGGAACAGACTCTGTTCAACAAAAGCTTTCCAGCCAATCAGTCAAATCTTTAGTGCAAGGCAGCGTCAAAGCTGATACTGAAAAATCTTTCCAAACCCCTGCCCAAGGAAAAGAAAATATTGTTCTTGAGGCCAAAGGTTACATTATCCCGATGCATCAGATTCAAGTCAGCCCGAAAGTTCCGGGGATGATCGAAAAACTTTATGTTGAAGAAGGTAAACGGGTAAAAAAAGGTGATGTTCTTGCTGTGCTTGAATCCATTGATTACAAGGCGGATGTTGATAAGGCCAAGGCTGTCTTGCAAGCCGCGACCCAAAGAAAACTGGAAATCAAAAATGGTAATCGTCCTGAAGAAATCGAACAGTCAAAACAAGAATACCTTGAATGCCTTTCAAATCTTGAGCAATTACGGTCGGATTTAGTTCGAAATCGCAGGCTCACGGGGTCTGCTTCACTTTCACAGCGTGAAATGGATGTCGCATCATTTAGTTTTGAAGGAGTGGAGAGGAAGTGCAGCAAGTTGAAATCTGCTTATGATTTAATGGTCAAGGGTCCAAGGGAGGAGAAACTCAAAGCGGCAGAAGCTGAGGTTGACCAAGCGGTTGCTGATTTGGCCAAGGCCCAATGGAGACTTAATAATTGCGTCATTCTTGCCCCTGTTTCAGGTGTGATTCTGTCCAAGAAATCGGAGGAGGGGAATATTATCAACCCTGCTGCTTTTAATATTTCCGCCTCCCTTTGTGAAATGGCTGACCTCACGGATCTTGAAGTTGATCTTTCCATCCAGGAACGGGACGTAGCTTCAGTTTTTAAGGGACAAAAATGCCTTGTAATGCCAGAGGCTTTTCAGAATTATGCACCATTCTTGAAAGCCCACCCAAAAGGCTATGAGGGGACGATTTCAAGATTAATGCCAATCGCTGACCGGGGTAAGGGGGCGATTCCTGTCCGTGTTAAAATTAAAGTCGCACCCGAGGAAGAAGGTGTTTATTTAAAGCCTGACATGGGTGTGATTGTTGCTTTTATGAAAGATCAGTCTTCCAAATAATGAATGTTTAAAAGGATGAATATGGCTGAAAATATTGTCGTTCGTGTAGAAAACCTTACCAAAAGTTTTAGCAGGGGCAGTGAAAAAATCGATGTCCTCGAAGAGTTGACTCTCGAGGTTGAATCGGGCGAATTCTTGGCGCTTATGGGCCCTAGCGGTTCTGGTAAAACAACTCTGCTTAACATCATTGCCGGACTTGATACACCAACCACAGGCACGGTCACCGTTGGAAAAAATCTGATCAGCACGATGAGTGAATCGATGCTTGCTTCATGGCGGACCAGGCATGTGGGGTTTGTTTTTCAGTTCTATCATCTCCTGCCCGTTTTAACTGCTTACGAGAATGTTGAATTGCCACTGCTTCTTTTGCCCATGACCCGCGCGCAGCGAAAAGCCCAGGTTATGAATGTTCTTGATCTTGTTGGCTTGTCCGCAAGGATCAATCATATTCCTGGTCAACTTTCTGGTGGGCAGCAGCAGCGTGTTGGTATCGCCCGGGCAATAGTGACCGACCCAGAATTAATAGTTGCGGATGAACCCACCGGGGATTTGGATTCAAAATCTGCAGATGAGATCCTTGATTTAATGGGAGTATTGCAGAAAACTTTGGGTAAAACCATCATCATGGTTACCCATGATCCAAGGTCTGCGGCTCGTGCCCAACGTGTGTTGCAACTTGAAAAAGGCAAGCTCGTCAAAGATTCCAGAAACTTTTCTTATGTCACCGGCAATGCTGGAAATTAGGGTTTAGATTCATGAATAATGTTGAAAAGTATCTTTTGGAATTTCTTGACAGCCCATTGCAGTTTGGGGCGTTGATTCTCGGCATGATTGCTTTCCTTGCAATAATTGTATTTGCAAATAGCTACCTGTTTTACTTTCGTCTTATGTTTTTAAATCTCAGGCGTAATATCATTCGAACCAGTCTTACAGCGATTGCCTCGATTGTTTTGGTGTTTGTTGTCACATTGGTCTGGACTGTTCTTTGGTTTTTAAACTTGGTCACTTCTGAAAAAGCAAAGGATTTCAAGGCGATAATCACCGAGAAATGGCAGATCCCCAGCCAGATGCCTTATGCTTATGAAGCCAGCCTTTCGGAGGGTGCTCCAAGCAAGGAAGGCGATTATAAGATTGACAAAAATGTTGATGCGATGACCTGGCAGTTCTATGGTGCGACCATTGATCCTGAGAAAAAAACCCGTGATAACATTATCTTTTTCTTCAGCATGGAACCCATGAAGATGACCAAGATGATGGATGGTATGGAAGAATATAGCACCGCTCAACTGGATCAACTGAACAAGCTTTGCGAAGAAATGGTCAAGGACAAGCGGAAAATCATCGTTGGCACCGAACGATTGCAGGCGATTAATAAAAAGGTTGGAGAACGAATCAAACTTACCAGCTTTAATTATAAAGGCATTGATCTTGAAGTCGAAATCATCGGTTCATTTCCAGAAGGCCGTTATAATCAAAGTGCAATATTAAATCGTGATTATCTCAACGATTCCATGGATGATTACAACAGGAAAAATCCAAATTCGAAGCACCCAATGACCAATCGAAATTTGAATCTTGTTTGGATCAGGGTTCCAGACAAAGACGTTTTTCAAAAAGTTGAAAGCCAGATAACTGATTCACCATCTTATACAAGTCCCGCTGTTAAAGTTGAGACTGCTTCCTCTGGTATATCCACATTTCTTGATGCTTATCGTGATTTACTTTGGGGACTCAGATGGATTTTGGCCCCTTTTATCCTTGCAACCATGGCTTTGATTATTGCAGTTGCAATCAGCATCAGCGTGCGCGAGCGAAGAAAAGAAATCGCAGTCATGAAAGTTATTGGCTTTACGCCCATGCAGATTCTTTTTCTTGTGCTTGGCGAGGCAGTTATGGTCGGGGGATTCAGCGGGCTTTTTAGTTCTGTTGCAACCACCATGGTCATTAATAATGTGGTTGGTGGCATTAAGTTTCCCATTGCATTCTTTCCAATTTTCATGATTCCCATCGATGCAGTCTGGTGGGGACCTGCTATTGGTATTAGCACGGCACTCGGGGGTAGTTTGCTTCCTTCCCTTTCTGCCTGCAGGGTAAAGGTTTCTGAAGTATTTGCTAGAATCTCTTAAGCTATCGGAGCCTTTATATGAGCCTTTTTTCAATGTTGGCGACTGCTCTTGTTTTAATTGTTGGCCTTACGGTTTTGCTGGCCTTGCTTGGTAAGGTGCCCATTAATTACAGCATTCGCAATCTTGTTGTACGTTGGCCTATTTCCCTTATGACCGCTCTCGCATTCACCATGGTGATTGGTGTTCTTATTGTGATGCTTGCTTTTGTAAATGGAATGTACAAGTTGACGGAGAGTAGCGGCCATCCTGAAAATATCATTGTGCTTTCTGATGGGGCAACCGATGAAATCTTCAGCAACTTGGGTTATAGCGATGTTAGTGAAATTGAATTTAATCCTGGTGTGAGTCGTGATGATTCGGGAAAACCTCTTACAAGTTGGGAAACTTATGTGATTGTTAATCAGCCGATCCCTTTGCATGCCCGCAAGGGTGACAGGCGAAGGCGATTTATCCAAGTTCGTGGGATTTTGGATCCTGCCCGGTCTGGAAAAGTTCATCACTTGGTTTTGAAGTCGGGTGACTGGTTTTCCACTGGTGATTCCGGTGGCGGGGTGAGGGAAGTGATTGTTTCAGAACCAGGTAAAGAACCCCGTAAAGTTAATGCCACTGAGGCTGTTTTAGGCCAGGGAATCGCCAAGGAAATTGGGCCCGATTATTTGAAACCAAGCCTCGAGGTCGGTGACGTTTTTAACATGGGAGATAAGTATTGGGTTGTTGCAGGAATCATGGATTCAGGTGGCTCCACTTTTGATTCTGAAATTTGGGCCAAGTGGAAGACCGTCGCTGAAAGGTTTGGTAAGGTTACTTACACCACCCTTGTAATCAAAACCGATAGCAAAGAATCCGCATATGCCACTGCAACAGATATCGTCAAAAACTTTAAAAAAGCCGCTTTGCAGGCATTTGTTGAAACTGATTACTACGACAAATTAAACAACACCAATAAACAATTTCTAGTCGCGATACTCTTTGTTGCGGCAGTTGTAGCCATTGGTGGTGTTTTTGGGATTATGAACACGATGTTTGCCGCGATTAGTCAACGAAGCAAGGATATCGGCGTGCTGAGGATCGTTGGTTTTGCGCCTTGGCAAATCCTTGTTTCCTTTTTTCTTGAAGCTATTCTCCTTTCATTTTTCGGTGGTGTTTTAGGTTGTATTGTTGGAAGTTTTGCAGATGGTTTTACTGCTAGCAGCATCATGAGCAGTGGCGCGGGGGGAGGTAAAAACATTCTCCTCAGGCTTACCGTCGATATGAAACTTATCTTTAGTGGTATTCTTTTTGCGGTAGCTATGGGGATGGTAGGCGGCTTTTTGCCCGCAATATCTGCCATGAGAATCAAACCGTTGGAGTCTCTTCGGTAAGGCTGGGCGCCTTGATCTCGTTACAGGCATTCAGAAGAAATTCCTTGTCAACTTTCGTGCTGATCTCTTTGCCAAAGTTAACATAAACAATGTTTGTTGTTTGGTTTTGAATTCTGATGATGTTTATCGGAACAACTGGAATCCCAAGCGTATGAATGGTTTCTAGAACGCCGTTAATCCATGGCCCATTCAACGATAACGAAACCGCATGACCTTTCAGCAGGCTTTTTCGGACTTTTCCAATAATTGTATCAATGTTGAACCCTTCATTGATATTTTGAGTCATCCAGCCAAGGCCGTGTTTTTGTGCCATTTGTTTTATAAAGGTTGGTATTTGTTCCTGGGTTGAGTCTGATTTGAAAACATTTCTCGCTGTTCGGTCAGTTGTTGACAAAATCATGAAAGAATCTTCAAGATTGTTCCCATTATGAACAAGAACCACTGGGCCGTGGCTTTTTAAGTTGTGTAATCCATGGGCCCTCAGATTGAATTTAGGAAAGAAGTAACCCCATAATACTGTTCTGAAAAAAAGATCAGGCATGCGGACTTTTAATATTACCAAGGTTAAAAAAGTAAAAAAAGCAGCTATTAAAAAAAGGTATCGTGGTAGAAGATGATTATCGTATACCACCGGGGTGGCTTCATTTTTTTCGTAGAGCCTTCGATGTTCGACCTGGCCACGGAAATAAGATTTTTCAACAATACCAGCCTTCTCAACCACATCTTCTGAAAAGTTATCGATTACAAGTTTTTCAGATGTTCTAACATCCTTGATTTCTTTTAAATCGTTTGGTGAAGAAACAGCTATGGAATAACTGATGGGCCTGCCATTTTTTAATTCCAGAGATTGCAGGGTTCCTTGTGCGATTTCTATCATCTTAATTTCCGGACAAACTCCTGTAACATGAGCGGTTTTTACTATCACGAAAAATAAAAATGAAGCCAGTATGGCTCCCGTGACATTAATAAGATTGCTCGTGGCTATGACATCGCCTTTGCTTGATTTTGGGGCGCGGTCTTGTAAAAGCGTGAAAAGTGGAACAACGTAAAAACCCGTAAAAAAACCAGTGGTAATAATAAAAGCAATAAGAAAGTTGAGGTGGTCCAGTAGTAATGCTTCACTTATAAGCCCGATTATCATTCCAGTTAGGCCGATTGGAATAAGGCCCATTTCAATCTTTCCGCCTGAAAGATAGCCAACCAACGGGCTGCCAAATCCAATACCAAGTGCAACCATGCCAACAATAACACTGGTTTCTTGTTCGGTCCAACGTGGCAATTGTGATTCGCCATGCATGTAGATGGTTGCCCTGCTAAATGCGACAATAAATGTGAAAAAGGCGATTCCAATGACTGCGATAGCAAGCGGTTTGGAGCGGAACATTTCTTTAAGATTGGCGTAAACGGGTTGATAAAGGTATGGCGGGAATTTTCTATCAGGGTTTGCAGCGGGAATTTTTTCTATCCAAAAACTTGCTACTGCACCGATCAAGGCGAGTGCGCACAAGATGATGCCAATCCAATATTCCTGCCCTTTATAATGATAGGATAAAACGCCACCAAAAACCGTACCCAGAATTACTGCAAGAAAAGATAAGGATTCCAAGAGCCCATTACCTTTGGAAAGCATGTGAGATTTTAAAATCTCAGGCATGATACCATATTTTGCAGGTACAAAAAAAGCACTATGCATGCCCATGAGAAACACGGTTGAAAGTACAATCCATGGCCCCGAATCGTAATCCCGCGTACCCAGCCAGAAACCAAGTAATGCTATTGCGGTAATCATCACCTCGGCTATTTTCCAAAAAATCAAGGAGCTTTGTTTGCTGTAGCGATCTGCAAGGTAGCCGGCCAAAGTGCAAAAGATAGCCCATGGGGCATAAAAAAGTATGGGCATCAGGGATATGGCCTGGGCCTCGTTTAAAGTAGATTTGTTGATTGCAAAAAACATGGCCGAGGCATGAATTGCCTGATCATTAAATGCAGCAAGAAACTGGGCGACCAACAAGGCAATGAAAGTTCTTGAATTAAGGGTGTTAGCAGGTTGATATTTTTGCGTCATGTCAATCTTATCGATGCCGGTTGCCATTTCGTGCGCCGTTTTAAAATAACTCTAAATCATCTAATTCGATTGAGTAGTTATACCAAGACTTGAGGTTGATTGAAGATAAAATTTTAAGGTGTCCTTGTTAGGCAGGTGAAAGTGCCAAATAGCGTGCTTTAAGGTTTGAGGTAATATTTTGAATATTCGGTGTTGATTTTCGTGCCAGGTCGGGATTTGCGATGCTATCCACTGCGATATGAATCCCCAGTTGCTTACCCCAGGCCATTATTTCCGCATATTTGGCTTTCCGGTAATTCGAATTGATTAATTTTCTATGTCCAAGGCCTGCAAATTCGTAATCAACTCCTGTTGCCCAAAGTGAAAAAAGCCCTGAATTTTGCTTTATTTGATGAGATGGAATCCCTGATTGAAGATTCATATATGAAATGGTGCTTCTTTTAACCCCCTTTTCAGCAAGAGATTCAAGTAACGGCCAAAGGTTTGCTTTGGAGTCATTGATGCCCGGAATAAGCGAATCTAAACACACCTCAAAGGGAATGCCCAAGTTTTTAAGTGTTTCCAATTGTTTTAGCCTGATAATTGGAGCAGGAGAAAAAGGTTCAATCAATTTTGCGATCTGATCGTTTAAGGTGTGAAAAGGCAGAAGCAGTTGCACCTTTTCCTCCAAATAAAGCAGTGTTTCAAAAAGTTCGAGGTCAAGACTCGAACGGGTTTGAAACCACACCTTAAATCCTTGGTTAACCAAGAATTTTCCTAATCCAATCGTCAGGGCCCTGGTTTTTTCAAATGGGCCAAAGGGTTCGCAGTTTTGGCCTATTAATATTGCATCTGGTGTGGTTTTGCAGAATTTAAGTTCCCAACCAGCTTTTTGTTCCACCTGTCTGGGCAGACTGTAATCAAGCGTTTGAAAATTAGTGTTTAACCCTGGGTGGGAGGGTTGAAATGGGCAGTTTTTAGCCAAATTTATTCCAAATATGCGCTCTTTTGTAGTGTCGACAAGATGGTACAAACTTCCTTCGGGATTATCATGAGTTCCGATATCAGGAAGTTTTGGAAATTGAACTGTAGGTTCGTAAAGGAATGAGGAACTGTTTTTTCTAGCTTTGACCATCCTGGCCTCCATTTAAAATGAATTCAATAATCCTTAAACCAAGGTAATGCAAAAAAACAGGTTGAGAAGCTTAGCAGGAAAAAACAGATTGCTTATGAGAATAGTTCAGCTGACAAAAAGCATGTTAAATCAACTTCTAATTCAACGAAATCGTGTTTTTTTTGGTAATTAAAATGAATGAAAACAAAGGGTATTCTGTTAAAATCGGCACATTTGACACAAACAGGTCAAATTACCAGTATTCCCTATATTTCTAATTGTGCTTTTATGATAGAATTAGATTAGTTACAAATTGTATCTCGATTCCGAATCGTCGGTTCATTGGTTTGTGACATGTGATTTTGCTGAATAGAAACTTTCATGGATGCGATTGATCAATTTTTGTTAACAGTCAAAACAAAATCTCTCCACCTCGGAAGATTTTTGGGATTGTTAAATTTATTGGTTGCCTATCGGATAACAGATGAAGGTGGTCAGGTTGTATCCAACGGGTTAACTTTCAAACAAGTTTCAGAAAAATTGAAAAAGAATCGATGGAACCCTGATGATGTTGAAACTCTTGGTTTGAAATCATCAGAACTTCCCCAAAAAGATCGTCTTCGCTTTTGGTATGTCGCCCTTGTTCGAGCCGGGGTTGGCGGTTCTAAGGCTAGTATGGAAGCAGATACCCTCGCAAAGGCTGTCAAGAAAATAGGTTACGAGGCCAAGTTACCTGAAAAGAATTAACGTATTCTGAGTTGCTTGCGATTGACCCCTCGTTAAATCCCCTTTATATTTTCCATATAACAACTTTATTGTAAAAGCCATTGAACTTATTGTGTTCAAATTGTTTGGAGAAGGAATGACTACACAAGAGAACCCCCATAACCAGTTGGTCCAAGTTGATTCGATGCGGATGTCCTTTGCGGATTTCGCTGAAATTCATCGAGGAAAAATCATTGTTACGGCAATTGCCTTTGTCTTGGTTGGTTCAATTTATTTTACCATCAGCACGGTTTCGCAAAAGACTTTTGAAGAAGAATCCAAGCGCTGGGCTGTGCTGGGCTCCAGCCAGCAATCTGCAGCGCTTCAAGAATTTGCCAAAAATAATTCAGGTACCAACCAAGCCTTGATTGCAAGGGTTGAAGCTGCCCGAGTTTTGCTTGCCCAGGGTATGACTCTTTTTGCAAGCACCAACCCGGAAATTAAAAAAGAAGCTACGAACAACATCGAAAAGGCGATTGAGCTTTATGACTTGGTCATCAATGACCCCTTATTGATTCCCGAGCTGAAGGCGCAGTCCCTACTTAACGCGGGAAAAGGTCACGAGGCTCTTAGGCATTTTGATAAGGCAAAAGATTACTACACCCAGGCAAGTTTATTGGGCGATAAAACCGGTGCGGGTGCCCTTGCTGTTAAATACCTGAAAAATATGCAGGAAAACCAAGTCGATTTGGCGGCTTTCTACAAGAACTTTGATTAATCAAAATGGATGAATTCGAAACAACTGATATCGATACTGATGATATTGAATTTGAAGAGATCGAACCAACTGATATCGAGGTGCAACCATCTCCCCCTCGTGAGATCGAAGTCCTTGCCAAAATTAGGCTTGAGGGTGTAAGGCTTGATCAGTTTCTTGTGATGCAATTTCCCGATTATAGTCGGGCGGTTGTTCAAAGGGTGATCGAGGGCGGTGGCGTTACTGTTAACCAAAAAACAGCAAAGTCCAGCTATAAAGTCAAGCATGGCGACTTTATAAAGATAATCCCACCTGTAGCGACTCGTCCTGCTCCGCAGGCTGAAAACATTCCGCTTGATATTGTTTACGAAGATGAATACCTCGCAGTTATAAACAAGCCTCCAAATATGGTCGTACACCCTGCCAAAGGCCATTGGAGAGGCACCCTTGTCAACGCTTTAAGATTTCACTTTGAGACTTTAAGTAATATTAATGGTGAATATCGGCCGGGCATTGTGCATAGGCTTGATCGCGATACTAGCGGTGTGATTCTTGTCGCCAAGCATGAGCAAACCCATAGGGAGTTGTCGCTATTATTTGAGCATCGGAAAGTATTTAAGGAATATATAGCTATAACTTCAGGTGTAATAGATAGAGACACCGATTACATTGAGGCTAAAATTGCACATCATCCCCATGATAGGGTTAAAATGATTGTTACCGATGATGAGGGAAATGAGGACGCCAAGGATGCTTGCAGTTATTATGAGGTCATAGAACGATTCAAAGGATTCACCTATGTGAGGGTGCAACCCAGGACTGGGCGAACCCACCAGATTCGAGTGCATATGGCGAGTATCGGGCACCCGGTTTTGGCAGATAAAGTCTACAGTGGGCGTGATAGCATCCATTTAAAAAGCTTCAATGCAAATCTACCTGATGAGCAAGATTCCTTGCTTCTTGGGCGTCAGGCACTGCATGCGTTTCGTTTGCGTTTTAAGCATCCGCGCACCAATCAGATTTTGGAGGTAAAGGCTCCGATACCAGCAGATATCCAGCAAACTCTGGATGCATTACGGTTGCATAAAAACGTTTGATTTTAACTTTTTAGTAAGATTCGTAATTCTTCCCTCAGGGATTGGATGGGAACGCGTTTTTGTTGGAGAGTGTCTCTGTCTCTCCAGGTTACCGTTTCATCCTGGGTGGTTTGCCCATCAATGGTGATGCAAATAGGCGTGCCAATCTCATCCTGCCTGCGGTACCTTCTACCAATCGCTCCGCCATCATCAAAGAATACAGCAAATTCTTTTTTAAGATCGCCATAAATAGCTTTGGCTTTTTCAGGCATGCCATCCTTGTTGACGAGTGGGAAAATAGCTGCTTTAACGGGAGCAATTCTGGGGTTTAAGCGCAAGACAACTCTAGTTTCGCCCTCGATTTCCTCCTCGAAATAGGCTTCGCAAAGAAAAGCCAATGTTCCCCGGTCTGCACCTGCGGATGGTTCGATCACATGCGGGATAAATCTTTCCCTTGTTTGGTCGTTAAAGTATCGGAGATCTTTGCCTGAACCGCGGTGTTTGGGTTTACCATCCTCTCCTTGTTCTACAATCAGTTCGTCGCCAGACCTGACTAATTTGCCTTCCATATGGCTCTTAAGATCGAAATCGCCCCTATGGGCAATGCCTTCGAGTTCCCCAAATTCGCCCGGAGGCAAGAAGGGAAATGCGTATTCAATATCCGCAGTCCCACAAGAATAATGGCTTAATTCATCTTTGTCGTGGTCGCGTAACTGCAATCTTGAGGAGGATAAACCAAGATCGGTATACCATTTGTATCTGCGGTCGCGCCAATATTTGTACCATTCGGGAGACTGGCTTGGGTGGCAGAAAAACTCGATTTCCATTTGTTCGAATTCACGTGATCTAAAGGTGAAGTTGCGTGGCGTGATTTCATTTCGGAAGCTTTTGCCTATCTGGGCAATGCCAAATGGGATTTTTACCCTGGATGAATCAACTACATTTTTGAAGTTTACGAAAATCCCTTGAGCAGTTTCAGGCCTTAGAAAAGCTGAGCTTTCTTCGCCACCCATTGCTCCAACAATGGTCTTAAACATTAGGTTGAATTCGCGCGGGGGAGTAAGTGTGCCCAAGGTTTTCGCATCCGGCCCAAGCACTTTTTCGAAATCATTGATAGTTACGAGCGAAACCAAGGGCCCTTCCCATGATATCTCGTCCAAAGATTTTGCACGCAGGTTAAAGAACTTCAGGGCTTTCTGTTCTGTTTCCTGAAGGCCTTCTTCGCCACCTGATTGGGTTGCAATAAAAACCCGTTGTTCTTTTGCAAGGGCCCAGCGACCCCGTACCTGGTCATGCCTGTAGCGTTTTTTTGATTCCTTGCAATCAACCATGAAATCATGAAATAAATCGTAGTGGCCCGAACATTTCCAAACCTGGGGATGCATGATGATGCTGCAATCGATACCAACCATTTGGTGTTCGCAAGGTGCCCCATGATTGATAAGAAGTTCATTGTGGCCTGAGATCATATCCTGCCACCAAGCTTCCTTGATGTTGCGTTTCAGTTCGACTCCCAATGGGCCGTAGTCCCAAAACCCATTAAGCCCCCCATAAATTTCACTTGACTGGAAAAGGAAACCTCTTCTTTTACAAAGCGAAACAAGTTTATCCATATCCATTGATGTTTTCCTTTTAATGGGCCCGATACTATCATCAAAATATAGCACCTATAATTGCCTGCAATTTTAAATCATCGTCATTAATACCATAAATGTTCCTTCTTATTTTAAGAGAATAGGAATTAAGAGGGAGAAATCAGGCCTAAGAATAATTATGAAGTTGTCTCAAAGTACCGGTTAATCCGGTCTTTTCAAATATACAGCTTGATGCCTGATGCATGAATGTGATTAATCATTTCACTTTGGTTCTTCTGTCAAACTCCAGGATTCATCAAAAATCCCTGATATTTGGAGTTCATTTTTCAAAGGCGAGGAAGAGGCGATTTTTAAAATCGCATAATCCCCCCAGCGTGGATATAAAAGCGCGTTCGTGGCTTTTAAATCTTCGGTGCGAAAAGTATGCCCACTATTGATGACGACATAATTCTTATTTGAAAAAGGACTGGGAAATATCAACGCCGGCATATGGTCAGAACTGGGGAAGGATTTGTTTTTTAAAACAATGGAGGATTTATTCCATTGGAATGGCGCCGCTGGCAGAACTTTTGCAATCAAGGAATTTGAGCCGCCATCCCCAAAAAGAATAATGTTTTTTGATTCAAGATCATTGGTGGTCACCATGGAATCTTTTTTAATGGGCATTTCTGCTCTGAAAAATAATTCCCAGTCTTTTTTAAATCGCTCGAGTTCATCAAGCGATGCCTTGTGGGCAAGTTCGTTCCATGGCGTGCCGCTACCTGTCACGCACAAGAACCCTTTGGTAAAAGCATCATCAATGGGGCCTTGGAGGCCTGGTGTTTTGACCCTTTTTGCCATGTTGTTGCCAGGGGTGGCTATGGACCATATGTTCTTCTCATCTTTTTCAAGGATTATTTTCATTGATCCATTAACAAATATTGGTGTAGCGGAGATTTTTTGCCCATCAAAAGTGATCGCAATGGGTTTGCTGGAAAAGGTGGTTTTGCTTTTATCCGTTGGTAAAGTGATTGCAACTTTTGTAATATTATCGCTTTGTAATTGATAACTTTGGCCGTTGAATGATGCTTCAATTCGGGATCGAAGATAGTGCTTTGTTAATCCTAAAATTTCCACCCAGTCGCATTTGGGATATTTGAGCGTGTAGGTTACGAATTTGATTTTTTCGGGGTATGGTGCCCTGCCCTTTGCAATGTGGGGTGCATATGCCGCAAAGGCTTTTTGTTGCCATTCAGGTGGAAATTTGTGCTCCAATCCCGGGGCTACCAGGTGTTCCATCGGAAGGCCAAAACTTTGAATGTGTTTTTGCATGATGTCGGCTGCTTGCTTTTGCTTGTCGATCTCGCCGGAATAGGCAACAACAGGGATGTTGAATGCATTTTCAGCATAAAGATATGCATCGTAAATACTCAAGCAAGCCTCTTGTTGTGGCGGTAGTTTGTCGGGCAAATTTGGCGCATAACCATGGGTGGTTGTAAAACCTGCGCCCGGCCCCATCACGCACCACCTATCTGGTTGATGCAATCCTAGGTGCCAGGTTCCCGCCCCGCCCATTGAAAAACCCCGGACTACAAACCGTGATGTATCTATAAGGTGTTCTCGGCCAAGGCGTTTTTCTTGGTCAGTAAAGTTCTGTAGGGCTTCATTTAGATCGGTTTCGCCTGCCCACCGGTATGCATTGTTTCCTCTGCCATAAATTGAAAGCTGGATGAAACCTTGATCAGTTGAAAGAGGTTTCTCACCTCTGCTTTCATAAAGAAAATTAACCTCATTGAGCTTTTCGTTTCTGCCATGGAGCACGATGTGCAGAGGGTATTTCTTGGTTTTATTTGAGCCAAAATCTTTGGGGTAAATAATCGCATACGCTTGGAGGGAGTTGTCAATTGTGGAGCGATATGCCCGAACCTGGGGGGTGTTAAAAGTGGAGAGCCAAGGTTTTTGGTTGTTTTGAAGCTTTGAAGCGCGTGCTATTCCCTGGTCTGCGATAAAATTTGCTTTCTTAAAAGTGTCTTTTTGATCGAAATCTTTGGTTCGTATTAACCAATCAATAGCTTTGATATAAATCTCGATTTCAGGCAGATCGTGTTCGTTGGATTTGTTTTTTTTGAGCGATTCCAATTCTTTTGCAATTATGTTTCTTTTGGTTGTTAGGTTTGTAATTTCCTCTTTGAGGTTTATTTCTTTTACTTGTTTCTTTGAGGTTTCCTGCTGCGAAAAGGATGGCAAGGGAGATAGTGATATACCGGTTAAAATTGCGAATAAAAATACAAACCTAGCAATGCTTTTCAATGACATGAAAATCTTTCGTTTTTGAAATTGTAGTTTAGGTGGGTGAAATCAGTCTCGCATTGATTCGCGTAACAAATCGATTGCTTCTTTGGGGCAGGTATCTTCGAGCCTTTTACCCTTTTTTTCCAGTGATTCAGAAAAACGAATAGCTGTATCTTGCATTCTTTCGTGGGTTTCTTCCGACCCGCCCACCAAATAAAAATGTTCACAATTGGTTATACGTTGGTGTTCATCCTTGTTATCTAGACCAAAGCCAACAAACCCAAGGACTTTTTCTTCATCTTTTTTTGATTTTTTCTTCATCGTAATTCAATTGTTCCCAGAAAGAAGAGCCACTATTAAAGTTTCGCATGCTTTTTGATAAAATCAATCCCGTCTATTGAATTTTATCAACAATTTGATGATTTGACTTTATAGAATTGAGACTCCTTGTTCTTCCCTTTTGTGGGCTTGGTGTCGCTTCAAATACAAAAATTAGTGGGTTTTAAATAAAAGATGGCAATTTCTTCGTTTTTGCTATTTAATATAATCTGTTAAATGGTGATTTTATTTAAATCATGATGCGGAGTGTTATTCCGCAAATGATAACTATTTGTATAGTGGTGAAGAAATGACAATAGAACGCGTACCGATGACCCGAGAGGGTTATGAAAATTTGATGGTCCAATTAAACCGGATGCAGAATACCGAGATGATCGAAATCGCAACGCGTATTGCGGATGCCCGGGCGTTGGGTGATCTAAGTGAAAACGCGGAATACCATGCAGCCCGGGAAGATCAGGGTATGCTTCAGGCAAGAGTTGATGCCCTTAAAGATAAACTTGCCCGCGCACTTATTGTTGATTTAAGCACTCTTCCTTCTGACAAGGTTGTTTTTGGTGCACGTGTTGTTATTAAAGATTTGGATTCGGGTGAGGAAGAAACCTACGAACTCGTGGGGCCTGGTGATGAGGATTACGATAATAATAAAATATTGTCATCCAGTCCACGCGGTCAGGCGTTGTTGGGTAAGAAATGTGGCGAAGTAGTTTCCTTTAAGGTTCCAAAAGGCATTTTGCGTTACGAAGTAAAAGAAATTTCGTTTCCATAATCAGTTTTTTGTTTTATTTAATATTAATTTTTTCTGGAGAAACTCAAGTGGATTCCAAAATGCAAAATAAGTTGTGGGTTAAAACAAGCTTGTTTTTTTGCACTGGAATAGTGCTTTTTGCAGCATACATTTCCAATGCGGATACAAACCTGCAAACTGCGGGTGCCATGGCCAAGGCGGTTGAAGAGTTTTCTGCCTCCCTTTCAGCAGACCAGAAAAAAAAGGCGTTGTTTGCTTTTGAAGATGCTGAACGAACCAATTGGAATTTTGTTCCACTGCAAGACAAATCTAAAAATCCCACTCGAAAAGGCCTGCGTCTTGAAGAAATGTCTGCAGACCAAAAGCAACTTGCAATGAATATGGTTCAAGCTGGTACAAGCAAGGAAGGGTTTGGCCGCATTCGGGGAATCATGGGGCTTGAGCAGGTATTAAAAGAAAACGAGAAGAATGGGACCAACACCCGAAACTCTGAATGGTACTTCGTTTCTGTTTTTGGAAACCCTGCTGCAGGAAAAAAATGGGGCTGGCGTTTTGAAGGCCATCACCTTTCCCTGAATTTTTCCATTGAGGGAAATAAAGTCATTAGTGCGACTCCTTCCTTTTTTGGTGCAAATCCCGCTTTAGTGTTAAATGGTGATAAAAAAGGGCTTCGTACACTTCCTGAAACTGAAGATTTTGCTAAGAAATTGATCGCATCACTTTCTGAAGAACAAAAAAAGGTTGCTTTTACCAATAATTTATTCGCTGAAATCGAGCAGGGTAAGGCCATGGCCCCTTCTTTTTCAAAAGGGTTGGAATCTGGCGCATTAAATTCCGCCCAGAAAAAAATTGTTCAAGAGTTGATTCAGGCATATGCTAATCGGTTCCCAAAAGATTTTGCTGAAAAAGAAACTACCAGACTTGTTGGCCCCGACTTCGCTAAAATTGATTTTAGTTATGCCTTGGATAAATCAAAACCAAACGATCCCTACACTTACAGGCTTCAAGGTCCTGATTTTTTAATCGAATTTTTAAACATCCAAGCAGATGCAAGTGGAAACCCTGCCAATCATATCCATAGTGCATGGCGGGCTTCTAAAGGTGATTTTGGAAATCGAAATTAGTTTGCAAACAAGCTAATCATGAGCAGTCGGTTTTTTCGACACCAGCCGGTTTTTCCGGCTGGTGTTTTCTTTTGCCATGAATAACGAAAATATATATCGCCTTAAATCTCGGTTTTTTATTGAGAATACCGAATGTTTTCTTTTTGTTTTTATTGGCACATTAATTGCGATATATATCTCGACATTATTTACTTTGCATTGCTTAGTAAACAGTAAAGGTAAGTGCCCAGTTAACTTTTACTTGTTTTTTAAGTACTTATAAAGTTTTATGTTATTTGAGGCAGGGGTTTTCGCCCAAAACCCCTGCTTTTTTGTTTTTTAAATCATTTATTGCAAGATTTTTTAGAAACGATTTACAAGGCTGTTTTACTATTCCAACGGTTTGAAATCCCTTTATAAAAGTCAACTCTTCGATCCCTGAAAAAGGGCCAGTTCCTTCGGGTTTCTTCAATCATTTTTCTAGAACAGCTTGTTACTATTACTTCTTCTTTCTGTTCATTTGAATGATGAAGGTAGCCCCCGTATGTGTTTAACACATGTGAATTCCCCCAAAACTCCAAGCTACCCCCAGAACTGTTTTTCTCTAGCCCTACCCTATTTACCGCAGCAACATAGATCCCGTTTGCAATCGAATGGGAACGGTGCATAGTCAGCCAGGCATCTGTTTGTGCTATGCCGAAAATTTCTTTTTCGTGAGAATGCCAGCCAATGGCGGTGGGATAAAAAATAATTTCAGCCCCTTCCAAGGCGGTAAGCCTTGCAGCTTCTGGGTACCATTGATCCCAGCAAATAAGAATCCCCACCTCGGCAAATGGGGTTTTAAAAGATTTAAAACCCAGGTCTCCCGGGGTGAAATAATATTTTTCATAAAAAAGAGGATCATCCGGAATATGCATTTTGCGATAAATGCCAATAATGTTTCCATCGGGGCCTATGGCTACGGCAGTGTTGTGATAAAGCCCGGGAGCCCGTTTTTCAAAAACGGACCCAATGATAACGCAGCGGTTTTTTTTGGCACATTGCGAAAGCGCATCCGTGGTCGGCCCTGGAATTGGTTCTGCAAGCTCGAATAATGCCGGATCCTGTACCTGGCAGAAATAAGGGGTCAGGAAGAGTTCTTGCAGGCAAATAATCTGCGCTCCCTTGGAGGCTGCTTCATCAATACCTGCCAGAGCCTTTTCAAGATTTTTATTCGAATCTTGTTCGCTTGCCATCTGGATTAAACCGATATTAAAAAGATCATCTTTTTGCATGATGTTTTTTCCAGAAATTCAGGCCCAAGCCTCGGGTAAAGTGTAAAATACCAATTGAAACATTATTGAATAAGCTATTAAAAATCTGTTGTACAGTCTTGGAGTTGATGCATGCGGGATATTTCTTCCATTGATTTACATAAGCAAATTCAGATGCATTTGGAATGCCTGAGGCTTTCAGGTATTGAATGGCTTGAAAATAATGAATTTTCAAATTCTCAACCTGCTGCTGCCGTGGTTACTGAATCCTTACCTCTGGCAAGTGTTGTTGGTTCCCAGAATCTTGTTGTGGCGCCGTCCCCTTCCCCGGCCATTCCTGTACTGCATTCCTTGGAGAAAAAATCAGGATTATTACAGCAGCTTAAAGACGAAGTCGCAGCTTGTGTCAAATGCCCTCAACTTGCACAAACAAGAAAGAATACGGTTTTTGGTATTGGTAAAATAGAGCCAGATATTTGTTTCGTTGGGGAAGCCCCTGGCACTATTGAAGATGAAAAAGGAGTGCCATTTGTTGGGGAAGATGGCCATTTGTTGGACAAAATCATCAAAGCTTGTGGTTTGTCGCGTGAGGAGGTTTATTTTCTAAATATTATAAGTTGTAAGCCCCCGGATAAACGATTGCCTTTGGTTACCGAGATTGCAAATTGTAAGGGGTTTCTTGAAAAACAATTGGCGTTGGTAAAACCAAAAGTAATTTGCTGTCTTGGGTCTTGTGCAACGGAAAATCTGCTTGACACAAAAATTCCGATCAACAAATTACGGGGAAAATTCTACACTTGGAAAGGTATCCAGGTTTTATGTACCTATCATCCGTTGTATTTGCTGCGAAATCCTGAAAAGAAAAAAGAGGTTTGGGAAGATATGAAGTTCCTGATTTCCCACCTTGGAAGGTCGTTGCCAACCCCCTGACTATGATTTTTCATTAATCATGATCTTTTCCAAGACCAATGAGAAATCAATTGGGGTTTCTATAAAAGTGTTCCCATGTCTGGCAGGAATGTGCAATTGTTTTTTTTTACCCACTAAGAAAACGGTGTGAAGAAAGCGCCTTCGGAGTTCAGATTCGTGGATCATTTTTGAAAAAGTATCTTTGATTGAAAGATAACTGTCTAATTCAATAATAAGGTGTTTAAAAGGTTCACGATTGTATACATCAAGAGCTTGTTCAAGATTGTTTGCCTGCAAAATTCTGAAACCCCTGTTTTGCATGTATGCCTTGATCAGTTGCCTTTTATGGTCGCTACGGATTACCAAGAAAATGGTGGAGCCATTCTCTGATGGATTTGAGCCGTATTCCGCATGGATTTTTTTTCTAATTGATTGGATTGCGATTTGAACCTGAAGAAAGTCGGTGTATCGTGTTTTTGGATCAATTGAAATCATGTTTTTGATGATAGGTAATGTTTCTGAAGGCAGGGTTTTTTCGAACTCCGTGTTGAAAATAAATTTGAATTCCCCGCTGTCATACATTTCTTTTCTTTTTTTAAATGAACCGGGAAGTGGCGATTTTCCTGTAAGAAGGTGATAAAAAAGGCACCCTGCAAAAAATATATCTGATTGGGTAGCGGTTGAAGATGCGCCTGTATGCCTGCCTAAACCTGCGTAATCAAATGATAATGAATCCTGGTTTTTAATCTGCCCTGTTGCTGTATCAAAGATTGAGCCATAACGAAAATTATTGATTTTAGGATGGGAGGTGCCATCCATTAATACTTTTGCTCCCGAGAAATTTCCGTGGGAAATTCCCATCTTTTGTAAATACAAGAACGCTTTACTTAGTTCTTCCATTATTAGACAGGCTTCTGGGCAACTTAAAAAAGTTTTGATTTCCAGCCAGTCATAAACTGTTCCCCCTTTAATCCACTCGAGTGCAAGGTAAGGCGGGATGTTTTTTGTTCCAGGAAATAAATCCAAAGTTTTAACAATATTTGGGTGACTGATGTCTTTTAGTATTTCTCCCTGACGCAGAAATTTTAAAGTTTCAGAACTATTTGTGGTGTGTCTTTTCCGTAATACTTTTAATGCAACAACTTCACCGTTGTTAATTTTTTTTGCTTTGTAAGTTCTGCCTAATTTTCCAAGTCCAATGGGAGAAAGTAAATGGTAACCATTAAACAAAAGCATGGTGCCATCGCCTGATATGATTTTGCTAATCTGCCAGTCTGTTAGATAATTCTTTTGGACAAGAATTTTTGTGTCAATCAGCCTGTTGGTTCCTGCATTAATGTAGGTAAGCAATTCTTCGGCAATATCTGGAGTAATAAGGCCAAGTATTTCAGTTAATTGGACTAGGCCTATAAATTCTTCGATTTCCATAATGGTTATTATTGCACGAAAATATCGGATTTTCGATAGGCCACATAAAAATCGACCAAATACCTTTCGTTTGGTTAATCTTGGCGTTTTGGGGTAAAGGGCGGGTATAAATAAAAAGGTTTTATTGAGAAAATTGTAAACTCGTATTGAAGAAAAATCTTATCAAGGCTATCTGGATCGCTTGTTGTGGGGCATTTTAACTTTATGGGTGTAGTAACATCAAAAGTTGGTATACAAACATGGTTTTTTATCAAATACGAGTAGGCAAACGAATAATATTGCGATCCATGCTAATTGGATTGATGATTGCTGCTCCTGGCTGTGCTTCCTTTTGGGATTCAGTTACCAGCAGGGAATTTCGCATCAAGAATTTATTCATACCTTCTGACCCACCAATGGTGGTTTTAGAGAAGAGTGTAGACGGGGATAAACGGGCTGTTGCACTTGCTTCGTTGAAAGAACCATTAGCCAATAAAGGTACCGTCGAAGAGCAGGAGAAAGTATTTAAAATACTTTCTGATGCAGCATTAATAGACCGGCAGGCAATTTGCAGGCTTCAAGCCATTTCAACATTACGCACGTTTAAAGACTCGCGAACTTCTGAAGTTTTGAAGGATGCTTACTATCGTGCTTCTAATTTTAATCCGGAAACAGCAACTGTTATTAAATGCCAGGTGCTGAATTCCTTGGGTGAGGTACGAAGTCCATCGGGACTGGAGTTATTGGTTAAGGTCTTGAAAGAGCCAGGCGTTGTTGGTTCCGAACAGGATCGCCAGCAAAAGGTTGATGAAAGAATTATTGCTGCAAAGGCTTTAGGCAAATACAAAGAGTATCAAGCATCGGAGAGCTTGTTATCAGTGCTTCAAAGTGAACAAGATGTAGCATTGGTTAATTGTTGCAGGGATTCATTACAGTCAATCACGGGCAAAGATTTGCCTGCGAATTATGAGGTATGGGCAAAATATCTGCATGATTCATCTAATAAAAAGGGAGACCAGGGGTTCTTTCAAAAAATATTCCAAACATCAGGCAGCAGTCGATAAATTATTTGTCTTTCATCGGCTTTGCCGCGGGAAACAAAAGAATAGTGTCTGCAACTGGTTGGTAGGTAATGCTTAAAGGGTCTAAAATCCCAGTAAGCCAAACTGCAAATGGAATGTTATCAGCCGCTGATGCTTTAATTGGTTTTTTATCAGCATCATCAATCATCATTGCGGCAAAAGCTTTTTTGTTGATTTCAAATTTAACATTATATTTCTTGGTTATTTCATCAAGTAATTCTTGAAGTGGTTTTTCCACACCTTCTTCTTCTTTGATTTTGGTTTCGAGTATTTTTTTAAGGTTGTCATTTGGCGTGGGTGCATCAATTGTTGGAACTGACTCGGCACCTGTTTCAACTGGTTTTTTAACATGAAACATGGGTTTGGGGAAATCCCTGTCACGCATGCAGATTATCAATCCGTTGTTGGCTGCAAGAAATAGCCGGTCGTTTGTTCGATTAACCACGGGAAAAACAAACTCGTGAACATCCCAGGTAGTTAAATATGCGCCGTTGTTTCGGTCAATGATGACCATTCTGCCGCTACGATCGAGGGTGTAGAGAAACTTGGAATTTGCAGCAATAAGTCGGTCAGATTTTTCTTGGGAAGGCGTGAATCTATTCCCATTATTGATGTTCCACATTGGCAAACCGTTTTCACGAGATAGCTTAACCAATCCGTTTCTTTCGCCAGTCACAAATATTTCGTTATCAGTTAGAAATGGCCTATGGTGCACCGTGCTTCCAATGGTGTAACGCCAGAGAAGTTTCCCTGATCGCAGATCAAAAGCATGCAAACAGGCATCCATCGATCCAACATAGGCAATGGATTCATAAAGAGAAGGTGGAACAATAACATTCTTATCTGTAGAGTATCCGGGATTGGCCTCAATGGTTGTATTGCTTATATCTGAATGCTTGTTAAGGGCTACCAAGTCGCCCCTGACACCAACAGCAGAAACAATTTCGTCAGTGACAAGTAAGGGGTAATTTAAAATAAGCCTGGTTTGGAATTCCCAAATCATTTTTGGTTGGGGCCCCCTGGAGCGGGTTGTAGATGACCCGATTGCAGGAACTAGGGCATTTGCTTCTGCATCATCATTTGGAACATCTACGATTAATTTTTTTGTAGTGCGATTATAGAAGTCTGATTTTTCATAACCTATAAATTCGCCATTCTTTTTGAAAAGTGGTAAAGCATAACAGTAAATTCTGCCATTTGATCCTGATAGAAAAAGGTGGTGCTTGTCTACAGAAGGCGGAGCGGAAATCGAAATTCCAAAACTTGATTGCCAAGCGACATTACCGGTTTTTCTGTCAAAGGCATAAAGGTCATTTTCATTTACTGCGAAAACGAACTTATCATTAAACGCAAGATTAAAGAACACCTGATAAGGTTTGCCGAAATTGGTTTTCCAAACGACTTCGCCGGTTTCCGAATTAAAAACAATGATCGTGCCACTTCGAGTCTGGGCTATTATCTGGTTTTCTGCAATTTGAATATCGTGATAGCCATCCCGTTTCCCTTCCATTGGAGAGAAGGCGCGCCACATCATTTTAAGGTTAAGCCTGTCGAGAACTTCCTGTGAGGGGATTTCAGGTTGTGAAAATATTCTAAGGTTATCCGAAGCTTCGGCGGTAAGCCCCAAGGCGAATAAAATTAAAATTGTGAAAAGTGTTCGCATGACAAAATCTCTTTTAAAAATAGTATCAATTGGAATCTACCACAGGATTAAAAGGGCGTTATAAGTTTGACGATATAAAATTGAAAACGTCATATGATTATGACAATTTAGGAGAACCTTTACGATTATTCCTTTTTTTCTGGAAAAATTCGGAAAGAATGCTCGAGCATTCATTTTCAAGCACGCCTTGGACAACCCTGCTTCTATGATTAAGCCTGGGGTCATTTAAAAGATTAAAAAGTGAATGGCAGGCGCCAGCCTTGGGATCCATACAGCCGTAAACAACCCAGGGGATCCGCGATTGAACAATGGCCCCGGCGCACATGGGGCAAGGTTCCAATGTGACATATAAAATACAGTTTTCAAGACGCCAAGACTGCAAATATTGTGCAGCCTGGGTGATGGCAATCATCTCCGCATGGGCAGTAGGATCTTTAAGTAATTCTCTTTGGTTGTGGGCTCTTGCAATGATGCCCGCTTTGGCGGAAACGATCAAGGCTCCAACCGGAACCTCGTCTTCTTCTTCAGCAAACCTTGCTTCTTCAAGTGCAATTTCCATGTGCATCAAATGAAATTGGTGGCTGGGGTCAGAAAGTTCAAGATTGAATTGATCCATATCCATGATAATCTAATTTCAATAATTTCAATTATGGGTTTAATCACTTTTTAGATTATAACCTATGATGTTTGAGGATAAAAATTTACTTCTAAAAGATCGCAGGTGATTCATGTTTTCTCTTGAAAAGATTCAGGCAAAATTAAAAGAATTCGGTTTCGATGGATGGTTGCTCTATGATTTTCGGTTTTGCAACCCTTTGGCAAGGCGTGTGTTGGGCTTATCGGAGAAGCTTTTTCTTTCCAGACGATGGTTTTATTTCATTCCTGCAAGTGGTGAGCCTGTAAAAATCAATCATAAAATCGAACCTTCCGCACTTGCATCTTACCCAGGGATTTCATCAATTTATCTTCGTTGGCAGGAGTTGGAGTCTTCTTTGCGTAAAGTTTTGGAAGGTAAAAAAAGAATCGCAATGGAATATTCCCCCAATAATGCCATACCGTATCTTTCCCGGGTTGATGCTGGAACGGTCGAGTTTGTTAAATCTTTAGGAGTTGATGTTGTTTCTTCCGGGGATTTGATTCAGGTTTTTGAGTCTTGCCTTGATAAAAAGCAGTTTCAAAATCATCTTGATGCAGCGGTTCACACTCGTGAAGCTTACGAGGTTGTTTTTCGTTTTATTGCAGGTTCGGTGCGAAAAAGTATTGAGATCAAAGAAAGTGATGTTATCAAGGTCATAATGGAACACTTTTCCAAAAATAATCTGTTCACCGATCATCCGCCGATTGTAGGTGTTAATTCGCATAGCGGTGATCCGCATTATTCCACTTCCAGCGAAACAGACCGTAAGATTCAAGAAGGGGATTTTATACTTGTTGATTTGTGGGCCAAGTTAAACAATCCGGAAGGAATTTACAGTGACCTGACTCGGACAGGGTTTGTTGGCACAGTGGTGCCTGAAAAATTCACAAAAATATTTGATATTGTTGCTAGTGCCAGAGATGCAGCGATTGACAAAGTAAGGAAAGTTTTTGGAGAAGGCACACCAGTGGAAGGGTGGGAAATTGATAATGTAACGCGCGAAGTGATTGTTAAGGCTGGTTATGGGGAATATTTTTGTCACCGAACAGGGCACTCGATTGGCAAGGAAACCCATGGAAATGGGGCAAATATTGATGGATTAGAGACCATGGATACCAGAAAGATACTACCAGGCAGTTTGTTTTCGATTGAACCGGGGATTTATCTTGAGGATTTTGGTGTTCGTAGTGAGGTGAATGTCTTTGTGGATTGGGACAAGAAAGTTCATGTGACCGGAGGCGAACCACAAAAGTTCATCGTCCCAATCCTTAAGGATTATTGATTTTTGGCCAAATGGTATCCGGGGTAATCCTCGGAAAGGGTTTTGTGTGTGCCAGATGCAATTATCCTTTTGTTTTCAAATAAGTAGATTTTATCACAAGAAGACAAAGTTGCTTCACATCCCCCCAGGAAAACAATGGTTTTACCTGGGAGTGTTTTTTCGTAAACAGTATTGATCATATCTTGGCTTTGAGTCGGATCGATAATCGAAGGTTCCTCAAGGATTAATGTTTTTGCATCAAGATACACCGCTCTGGTCAGCCCAAGTAGGTATTGGAAAACCGAATCAAAAGAGATGTTATCAGGATCGTAATAAAACTCGTAACTATCTGGAATAGATAGCAGAGTCGTGTGAATATTTGTTTTTTTTGCCGCTTCGAGCATTCTTGGCCAGTCTGGTATTTGCGAGTAATTGCATATGATGTTTTGAAAAGTATCAGGCATGATTTCGAAACATTCTGAAACGAAAGCTATCTCCTTCGGAATTAAATTGATGTTTAAGCTTCTTGAGTTGGTGTTGTCGAAGCGTAATTCGCCCATGTCAGGGGTTAGGGCACAGGATAGTAGTAATCCCAGGGCTGTTCTTTGTTCTTTTTGTAATCCAGCAAAACCTATTCGTGTGTTTTTTTCGATATTAATTGAAAGGTTGTCAACGAGAAGTTCGTTTTGGCTGTTTTTAATTGAAACGGAATCTAAATGAATTGTTTTAAAAGCGGGGAAGGCAAGTGAGCCTTCATTCTGTTGGGCAAAACCAGACTTGTCTTCAAGTTTTTTAAATAGATCCGTCGTTGAAATGTAATTCTCAGCCATTATATTTTTGCAATCAATCAGGAATTTTGTGTAAAAAGCGGTGAAAAAGGCAATCATTCCCGAGACGAATAAATCGGGGGCATTTGAAATTTTATAAGTGATGAATATCTCGGATATTACAAGAAAAATTCCCAGGCACAAAATAAAGCAAAAGTATCCAACGTATTGTTCAAGGTTGATGTATAGGTTGGTTTTTAGTTTTGTGTTCAGATGGTTGCTGGAAACAAGGGAAAGTTTTTTGAGCCAGATGTGTGAAAGCCCAAAAGCTTTGGAGAATGACATGACATTATATAATTTTAGAAACCAGGCGGATTGAACTGCAGAGGAGATTTTTTGTTCATGCAGGAGAAGTTTGATTTTATTTGCAACAATTGTCTGAATGGCGAGGATTAAAAAAAATAAGCCGGAAAAGATCAGGAAAAGCGCAGTGTTTGCGAAGAGGCCCGCAGTAATAAAAAGAACAATTGCAATAATAGTTGGTTGTATTTTTGATGTGTAAATTAATAATAGTTCGCCAGTTTTTTCGATAAGTTTGTTTATATTAGAAATTTTACCTGTGTTGTTTAGAAGGGAAATCTGGGACTTCAAAAAATCATTCTGGTAGAAAACCTTTCGGATTGTTGAGAGTTGTTTTTCTGCGCCATAAAAACAGATGGATTGTTCGAGAAGGCGTATTAAAAGGAACGAAAAGCTTAGCGAAGGTATGAGGATTGAGATTGCGACTTGAGGATTTGGGCCCCATCCATGGAGTTTAATCCATGCCCAAAAATGATTTACAATCGCAGATGAAGTTCTAGGCCCTGGTTTTAACGCAGAACCATCTTTTACCAACGGAATTGCTTCTGAGAATAGAAAAAAACATGTACACCAGCAAAGAAATAATACAAATAAGATAGCTGAGTATTTGAGGAACGAAAGCAAAAATGTAAAATACCTTAACCATCGGTCTGTGGAACGATAGTTGATGAGTTTGAAAAAAAACAGTTCATGATCAATAATGTCGGGCATATCCCACCCGTGTAAGTGCCAAATCCATGGCGAACAAGCTAAGCCAAATCTCGATCTTCAAACAAAATGAGGCCGACTATGAGTGCTACTGTCGTGTAAATTAACCCGTAAAAACTTACGGATAAAACATAAATGGTAAAAGGGATAAAATCTGGGGGAGTATCGCCAACGATTGCCGGCCCTACACGGAAAAACTCCAGGCCGGGTAGGAATAAATCGAAGACGCCTGCCATGAATCCCAGAAGTCTGGATACAGGTGAGTCTGGATCCGTGGCTTTGGATTTTTCACCAATCGCAACTAATACTGGCGTTAGGTGGGCAAGAAAATAAATCACAAGTACCGTGCTTAGATTTACAACCATGGGCAATCGTGTTGCAAGAGAAACGGAAATTGAAACCAGAACACTAACTTGGCAAAAACTAAGTATCAACCCGGGGAAGGTTTCAAGTGTGTGTTGTATCCAGAAGGCAAGCCCATTGATAAGGTCTTTCGTTTCCGATGGCAAATTAGAGGTAGATAAAAAAAGTTTGATCCATTCCGGGTTGGAAACTGGATCCATTTTGTCGAGCCAATGTTTGTAAAGAAGGATGGCTTGGAAAACAACAAACAGAATTGAAGACATGAGAAAAGCGGAGAGAAGGATGCCAACAAACTTACCTAAAAGGAATTGCCTTCGGGAAATTGGCTTACTCATGAGAGTGACCGCAGTACGGCCTTCGATTTCTTCACTTACAGATATACTGGCCGACAAAGTTCCAAATACTACTGCAGCAAGCATGATGGTATCGTAACCCAGTTCCTTTACCATGATGAGATCTTCGCCGAATGTGAAGTAAGGAATAAAGGGTGAAACGAGCAGGGCGAAAAGAGCAAGGCTGGAAAGCAGCCAAAACATAGGTTGCCTGATGCCTTCACGAAAGGCAGCTTGGGCAACCGCGCCGCCTTTGGGCCAGATTTTTAACAGTATGAAAAAAGTCAGGACAAAGATGTCGAGTATAAATTGAGTTTGGAAGACAGCGCCATAAACCCGGCCGGCAGTTTCGATGCTATTGGTTTCCTGGAGGAAAGTGTGGAAAATCGGGGGAAAAATTCCACCAAGAATAAACATGGTCAACAAAGTACTTAATAAAGCAGTTACTTTGGGTTTTGCAGAGGCGCTTTGTTCTGAAAAGAACAGGGTAACCATCCAAGGGATGGCGACCAAAAATTGAGCCCAAACAAAGCCTGATTCAGTTAGCCATTGTTGAAATGATAAGTTCATTAGTTCACAAAGCCTCGGGAAAAACAATACATTAATATTCTATCTTATAGTCAACATAACCAAGTGAAGAAATAATATTAACCTGCAGGTCGGTGATGTTTTTGTTATATCTATCTTGTAACATTTTTAGGAACGAGTCAACATTTTCCTTTTTCCCTTCAGCGTTAAGTTCCACCATACCATTTTGAAGGTTTTTGACCCTGCCACAAAGCTCAAAATGCTCTGCGATCTGAAGTGCTGATTGTCTGAACCCAACGCCTTGGACTAACCCGGAGAATAATGCATTTATGCAGTGTAAGTTGTTTTTTTGCATGGGTTTAGTTGGATTCGTTACGATAGTTTGGGTGTACGCCCCAGTTCAATTTTTCACGAAGAGTTCGATAGAAATTCTTATTAGCAACCTTGGCTAATTGGAATTTGACCGGTGCTTTTCTAAAGGTAACGTTGGAGCCCATAACCAGGGGGATTTTTTCCTGCCCATCAATTACCAGGCTGGTTCCCTTTGTAACCCGGTTTATCACCAAATTGTAAACTTTTGCGGAAGAATCAACTACGCATCGACTTGTGAGCACATGGGGGCAAATGGGATTGATGACAAAAGCTTCGATTTCTTGATTTAAAATAGGGCCGCCCGCAGAAAGGTTGTAGGCGGTTGATCCGATGGGCGTGCTCATTATCAATCCGTCTGCCATGTAAGTGCAGACTGTTTCGCCATCGACAATCAAAGCGATTTCAATCATATGGAAGGGGGCGCCTGCATGAATAGAAATTTCATTGAGGCCAAGAAAGGGCCCAGCTTTATCTTTCACATCGGTGAGGCATTCAAACATCAAGTGGTTGGTGATCCTATAATTGCCTTTGACGATTTCCGGAATACATTCTTCCAGTTCAGCAATATTAAGATCTGCAAGAAAACCCAGGCGCCCAAGGTTGATGCCTAGTACTGGGATTTGATTATAGCCCATTTGCCTTGCGGCGCGAAGGATCGCGCCATCTCCGCCCAAAACGAAAGTGAAATCAGCCTTGTATTTTGAAAGGTCTGCTTTCTGTTCAAGGTCAACCAGCACGACTTCAAAGTGCTTTTTAAGCATTGGAAGCAGTTTTTCCGATTGGGTTGTTACACCAGGGCGCTGGGCATTTCCGAGGATGAAAATTTTCATCAGGTGCAATTGGTCCCTTAGTTATTTGCCAAGGATTTGTCTGGAAGCGTCTACATCCTTTGCAAGCCATTGTTTTGCCGAATTGGCAATGCCAATAGCATCAAGGCCCAAGTCGTGAAGAAGTTCGCCTCTTTCGCCATGTTCGACAAAATGATCGGGAAACCCGAGGCGTACCAACTTTCTGGTTTCAATACCCGAAGAGTTGGCAGCTTCAAGAAAAGCGCTGCCAAACCCGCCTTCCAATGATCCTTCCTCTACGGAGATGATCAAGTTGGCTTCTTCCATTGCCTTGAACAATGTGTTTTTATCCAGTGGTTTTAAGAACCGCGCATTGATGACGCCAACATGAAGGCCTTCTTCGCGTAAAATTTCTGCAGCTTTGCAGCATTCAACAAGAAGGGTTCCATAGGCTACGAGGATAATGTCTTCGCCCCATTCAAGAACCTCGGCTTGTCCAATTTCAAGTGGAACAAAATCGCGTTTAATGCGCTCCAAGTTCGCTTTTGGGTAACGAATAACCGTGGGGCCATTGTGGGCCAGCGAAAGGCGAATCATCGGCTCAACATCAAGTTCATCACCCGGGGCCATAATGGTCATGTTGGGGAAAACCCGCATGTAGGTATTGTCAAAAGCGCCATGATGCGTGGGCCCGTCAGGGCCTGTTATACCCGCGCGATCCAGGCAAAATAAAACTGGAAGATTCTGCAGGGATACTTCCTGAAAAACCTGGTCAAAAGAGCGTTGCAGGAAAGTTGAATAGATATCAACGATGGGCCGGTTGCCGGTTTTGGCAAGGCCTGCTGCAAAAGCTACGGCATGCGATTCGCATATGCCCACATCAAAGAACCGTTCGGGAAACACTTCGCGGATCTTCTCAAGTTTATTTCCCTGGCACATGGCAGCAGTGATGACGCAAACCTTTTTGTTTTCCTGCATTATTTTAAAAATGCTTGAACTGACAGCATCGGTGTATCCTTTGCTGCCCCCGCGTTTCATCGAGATAAGAGTTCTTTCTGGGCCTACTTTTTCAAAAACAGGAGGAGTATGGAACGTGACCGGATCTTCGCTTGCCTGCGGTACGCCACATCCCTTTTGGGTGAGAACATGCAAAAGAATCGGGCCACTTTGTTCTTTGATGTCTTCAAACCATTTCAGCATGCCGGGTAAGTCATGGCCATCAATGGGGCCAAAGTAGCGGAAGCCAAATTCTTCAAATAGCCGTCCACCCATTAGGGATGCTTTAAGTCCGTCTTTCAATTGCTCGAGTGCTTGTTTGGCAACACTACCAAACGGGATCTTTTCCAGAAGATCTTTTATCTGTCGTTTTGAATCTTGGTAGAGGGAGGTTAATCTTGCTTGGTCAAGGCATTTGGCAAGGGATCCTACTCTTGGACAAATCGACATTTCATTATCATTAAGGATTACGAGGAAGTTTTTGTTGAGCCCGCCGGCATTATTAAGGGCTTCAAAAACAATCCCGGATGGCAATGCGCCATCCCCAATTACAGCTATGCTGTGCCTGTCTGTGTTACCGTTGAGGTCATCGCCCACTTTTAATCCAAGAGCGGTGGAAAGACTGCAACCTGCATGGCCGGTCATGAAAAGATCGAAATCACTTTCTGCGGGATTAGGGTATCCCATCAGGCCACCCTTGGTGCGAATGGTGTCGAAATTTCGATAACGTCCCGTGATTAATTTATGGGGATAAATCTGATGCCCGGTGTCCCAGATGATACGATCCTTGGTGAAATCGTAACTTAAATGAAGGGCGACGCACAATTCAACAACGCCCAAATTGCTGGCGAAATGTGCCGGCCTTAAGCTTAACACCCGGACCAATTCGTCCCGCATTTCCTGACAAAGTAATTCAAGCTCCTGATGGTCAAGGAGTTTAAGATCTTCGGGGCCTTCAATTTTTGGAAGAATTCTAAGCATTGCAACTATCCTTTGTGCATCCTAAAACCCGGCGTCGATTGCCAGATTGTCTGTTCATTATACTAATGATCCCGTGAAACAAGGTACTCTGCTAAATCAACCAGTGGCGCAGCATTGGGGCCAAGTTGGCTTGCCAGATTCTGTGCATTTTTGCAAAGGTCTAAAGCTAAAAGCTTACTCTGTTCAATCCCCAATAAACCCGGGTACGTTAGTTTACCCTTTTGCGCATCTTTTCCAACTCGTTTTCCTGCAGATTCGCATTTTCCTAGAACATCGAGAAGATCGTCAGTTACTTGAAAGGCTAACCCTATATTTTGACCGTAATTATCAAGTATCTGCAACAAATCTTCAGGGGGTGTTCGGTTTTGGCCGGCAAATGAAACAATAGCGCCTAATTTCAAGCTTGCGCGAATCAGGGCCCCGGTTTTTCTATCATGTAAATTCTTTAAGTGCTGTATAGTGGCTTCTTTAGGGTGATCTTCTGCCCGCATTCCAGGCTTTCCTTCCCACGCTAAATCTTCTACTTGACCACCCACCATTCCACTGGCCCCTGCCCCTTTTGCCAATTCCAGGCAGCATTCCGCTCCTGTCAGGGCCGGGTAACTCTTTGCAAGCACCTCGAAGGCTTTTGTCAGAAGTGCATCGCCTGAAAGAATTGCAAGAGCTTCTCCGTATACCTTATGGCAAGTCGGCCTGCCACGCCTAAGGTCATCATCATCCATGGCAGGCAGATCATCGTGAATCAACGAATAAGCATGAATAAATTCCACGGCGCAAGCCGCAGGCCAAGGGTTTGAGTTTTCAAAACCAAAGGCGTTGGATGCCAGCAATACAAGAACAGGCCTAAGCCTTTTGCCAGGTGCCAGAACGCTGTAACGCATTGCTTCCAATAAGCGAACAGGCGTACCTTCCTGTGGCTGAAGGCAATTGCTTAAGTGCGTATCAACTTTGGATGCGAGGGTTTTCCAGACACTTAGGAAATTATCCTGTTCCATGGATATCTTTTGCGGCACTCTTGTTTCCTTAAATACCAAGGGCAAACTTCAAGGGTACATCCTAGCATTAATTCCCATGATACTACCAACGGGTAAAATACACTTTGCAAGCTTCGCCCAGCCAATTGTGAAATAATACCGGTCAGGCAAGCTTTGTCGATCAAGTTAACTGGGAAGATTGTCTTTTTCTACAGAAAACAATCCTTGTTGTTCTTTTCCTTCGGTGGATTCATGGTTGAATTTTTGTAAAAGTGGTTCCCCAGAGGAATCAACTCCGCTTAAAAGTTGGATTTTTTGCTCAGCTTCCTTAAGGCTTAGCTGGCAGTTTTGAATCAGGCGGATACCTTTTTCATAAAGCTTAAGATGTTCATCAAGATCGATCTGGCTATTTTCAAGCTCCCTGACAATTTCTTCCAGATCCTTGAGTGAGCTCTCGAATTTATGGGTCGTGTTTTTTTTAATTGCCATGATGTTTTATCTCTCCAAAAGATAATTAATTTTCAATTTTTTTAACTTCACTGATGACCGTTCCCTTGTGCAGTCTCGTATAAAGCAAGTCACCCGGAGCCAAGGATTCCGAAGATGCAATGACCGTTGCTTTATCAGATTCAAATTCTTTGGCCTTCATGGTGATGCTGTACCCACGGGTAAGAATATTGAGTGGGCTGAGCGCTTGCAATTTTTCGATGAAAAACGCAACTTTCTCTGTTTTTTGGCGCATAAAGGTGCTTGAAGAACGATTGAATTTCTCGATCGTGTCATCGAATCGCTGTGATTTTTGATTCAAATAATCCAATGGTTTTTGAAAGCATCTCCGGGTGGCCAGCAGCTTTAAATACTGTTGGAACTTTTGGATTTTAAGCGCAACTGACTGATGCATGTATTCTGCGGATGCGGTCAGATGGTCAGCGATCTCGTGTTGGCTTGGCGATATTCTGGTAGCAGCCTCGGTGGGTGTTAGCGCCCTTAAATCTGCGATAAGGTCTGCGAGTGTAAAGTCATCCTCATGGCCAACCGCACTTACTGTTGGGATTAAAGATTCATAGAGTGCATCTGCAACAATTTCTGAATTAAAAGCGCCCAAGTCCTCCGAACTGCCGCCTCCCCTACCTACCACCATCACATCGATTTTTGAATTTTCAAACTGGCTTGCACGGTTTAATAATTTTATGGCCTGGGCTATTTCCAGGGGGGCAGAGTCGCCTTGGACTCTCGCGGGCGAAATCCAGATTTCTGCAATCGGCCATCGTTTTCCAAGCACTTCCAGCATGTCTCTTACAGCTGAACCTGTGGCGCTTGTGACCAACCCGATCCTGTTCGGGAAAGGCGGGATGGCTCTTTTTCTTTCCGTGTTGAAGTAGCCTTTGGCTTTAAGTTTTTCTTTTAGTTGCCTTAAAAGAAGTTCCTGCTCGCCTACACCCATCAATTTTACATCTTCGCCAATGACTTGAAACTCGCCACGCGCAGCGTACAGGCTGGGTTTGCCCCGTAGGATGATTTTTTTTCCTTCCTGCAGGTTGCGGCCATGCCTTAGCGCATTGCCCTTGAATATCACTGCCCTGACGCTGCTTTGTTCGTCTTTAAGCGAAAAATAGACATGACCAGACGCGGGTTTTGAAAGATTTGATATTTCCCCAGCTATCCAGAGGGGTGGGAATTGCCCTTCCAGCAAATCTTTGGCAAGGGTGTTTAGCTGGCTTACGGAAATAAAAAAGTTATCTTCCTTGGAGGCATCAATCGGCATTAGTTTGATCCTGCAATCGGAGTGAATGGTAAGCCGAAGGTTTGTGCCACTGCGCTGTTGGTTATTTTGCCCTCGAAAATGTTGATGCCGGATGCAATTGCCCGGCTTTTTTCAGCAGCCGCTTCAATCCCCATCTTTGCTAGTTGAAGTACAAAAGGCAGCGTTACATTTGTAAGCGCAAAGGTGCTGGTTCTTCCCACTGCCCCGGGCATGTTTGTCACGCAGTAATGAACAATATCATCAACAATAAAAGTTGGCTGGTGATGCGTGGTCGGCCTTGAGGTTTCCACACAACCACCCTGATCAATTGCAACATCAATGATCACGGCGCGGGGCAGCATTATTTTAAGGTCTTCTCTTTTTACCAGATGAGGGGCTTTTGCTCCGGGAATTAAAATCGCCCCGATAAGAAGATCCGCAGTCGCAAGGCTTTGCCTAAGGCTATGCCTATCGCTGAACAAGGTGGTAACATTTTTAGGCATTACATCGTCGAGATATCTAAGCCGGTCTAGATTAATATCAAGCAAGGTGACGTTGGCGCCAAGCCCCGCTGCCACCTTGGCAGCGTTTGAACCTACGATACCCGCACCTAAAACAACTACATTCGCAGGTGCCACCCCGGGAACACCACCTAAAAGTATGCCCCTGCCCTCGAATGGCCTTTCCAGATATTTTGCACCTTCTTGAATGCTCATTCTTCCTGCGACTTCGCTCATCGGGGTTAGAAGCGGCAGGTGGCCAGACGAATCCTTGATCGTTTCGTAAGCAACAGCGGTTGCCCCGCTTTTCATCACGGCTTGTGTAAGTTTCTCATCTGCAGCGAAATGGAAGTAAGTAAAGATCACCTGATTTTTTCGCATCAGGGGCCATTCTGCTTCCAAAGGTTCTTTGACCTTTACGATAAGATCTGCTCGTGACCAGATTTCTTCGCGTGTTGCAATTATAATTGCTCCATGCTTGAGGTAATCCTGATCTGTAATGCCGCTTCCCAATCCCGCACCTGTTTGAATCAAGACTTGGTGCCCTGCCCTGCAAAGTTCATCCACCCCAACCGCAGTTAGTGCGACCCGGTACTCGTGGTTTTTGATTTCCGCTGGTACGCCGACAATAAGTTTTTTCTCAGCCATATCGGGTTTCCTGCTTCCAACCTGGTTATTTAAAAGCTTGATTATTAAAGAACGATAAAATTCTATGAGTAACCAGCCTATAAAGTGTTAGTTTCATCCTATATAAAATAACTATCCAAGAGTTATTTTTAACAAATAGGAACGATTCATGCCACCAAGATTGATAAGTGTGATGATCGTTCTTCTGTTTATTGTGGTGAACGCATCACTTTTTTACGCTGAAATACTTCCCCGGATTCGTTCTGGGCAACCACCCGCTTTTTATGTTGATTTGGCTGATGAAGCAGGAAACCTGCGCCCGGTCGTAAACTGGAAGGTGATTGTGCGAGGGGAGGAATTTTTGAAACTTCGCACGGGTGTCACCCTGGTCGATGGAGAAGAAGATGAGTTCTGGTTGTGGGCGGAATATACCCAGCCTACCAATGCAGGGTTGAAGCCCGCCCGGGATTTTTTGAACCTTAAGTTGATGCGGAATGAATTTCGTGTCCATAGGGATGGCGATATGCTTGGGTTGCAGGCCAAGGTGCAAATCGAATCGCTTCGCGGTGTTGATTTTCCAATGACTCTCGAGATTAGTGGCGATGTTTCCAGCGGTTCGCTAAGCCCTACAGTAAAGGCGCAAAGCAGTCTGGGAGAACGCATATTTTTGCTTGATCCGATGGATGTGCCAGTTTCTGGGGCGGTGTTCCAGCCGTTTTTACCGGTGAATCGCATTCTTGGTATTTACCCCGGGCGCACTTGGAAGCAACCTTTCTTTGATCCATTATCGATGGCATTTTCTGCCGGAGTTGCACAAGGGGGAATCGATCAGGGCACTGGGTCTGTGATTGCCAAAGTTCGTAATGATGTAGTTGATGTGATGTGGGGAGGAAAAAAAATCCCGTGCCTTGTAATTGATTATACTGGTAGCGACCTCGAGTCAACCGTCTGGGTTGGCGTACAAAACGGCGTGGTAATCAGGCAGAAAAACCGATTATCTGAATCGATGGAGTGGGATTTGATTCGTTTAAACTAATTCCTGGATATTCAATGACTATTTTTGCCAATGCGGTTCCTGCAATCGAAATCCTTGATGTTTGCAAGCAGTACGGCGACAAACTTGCGGTCGACCATATGGATTTAAGTGTAAAACGAGGCGAGCTTTTTGCATTTCTTGGCCCTAATGGGGCAGGGAAAACGACTACCATTAAAATGCTTTGTGGTTTGCTTTTTCCAAGCTCTGGGTCGATTAAGATTTGCGGATATGATCTTAAAACTCAGGGTGATCAAGCTAGGCGCCTTATCAGTTACGTTCCCGATCTGCCTTTCCTTTACGAAAAACTTACGGGCAGGGAGTTTTTGGAATTCATCGGTGATGTGTATGGGATGCAGCGGGATCTGATTGCGCAAAAAATAGTTGAGGTCAATAAGTTGTTTGGTCTCGAAGATTTTATCGATGATTTAACCGAACGCTATTCCCACGGAATGAGGCAGCGCATGGTTTTTGCTTCTGCTTTGCTTCATGATCCAGAGGTCTTGGTGGTTGATGAACCCACTGTTGGTTTAGACCCTAAAAGTGTCAGGAAACTCAAGGATGTGCTTAGAAATCAGGCTGATCAGGGCAAGGCGATTTTTCTTTCCTCCCATTCCCTTGATATCGTTGAAGAGGTTGCAGATCGCATAGGCATAATCTTTCAGGGTAAGCTGGTTGCCTGCGGTTCTCTTGAATCGCTCAGGGAGCAATCCGAAACGGGTGGCTCGCTTGAGGAGGTGTTCTTGAAGATGACACACGAGAAATTGGAGCAGGATGAAAATCTTTAATGAACAATCAGGTTTGAGCGAGGAACCTTTAAGTGAGCCATCTGGGTTCCCAGGGTTGGGTGCGTACCCCGCTTCAGGTTTTGCCTTGTTCAGAATGCGAATGCGCACATTTGCAAATTTGTTTGCGGCGCTTAAGGGGGCGTTGCTTATCAGGCCACTTGTATTGTTGTTTTGTAGTTTCATTATTTGGGGTTTGGTTTTTGGAACCAGCCTCGCAGGATTCAATTTTCTTAAGGCTCAAAAACTTCCTTTGGGTGGAGGTGTTATAGGCCTTTTATTCGACCTTCTATTTTTATCACTCGGCTCTTTGCTTGTGCTTTCTTCCGGCATGATTCTCTATGGTGGTTTGTTTTCCTCTCCTGAAACTAATTTTTTGCTTACAAAGCCCATCAAGGCTGATCGAATATTTGCTTACCGATTCGTGGAAGCCATTGGTTTTAGCAGTTGGGCTTTTGTGATATTGGGTAGCCCCATACTTATTGCTTTTGGTGTCGTTGCAGATTCACCCATGCTCTTTTATTTCTACCTGCCTTTTTTCTTTTTCGGGTATGTCCTGATTCCAGGTTCGATTGGTGCCGTTCTTTGCCTGTTGATTGCGGGACTATTACCCAAGGGCAAAAAGCTTTTCTTTGGCATTTTGATTGTCGTTTTTGTATTTCTCGTGCTTTCGGGCATGGGAAGGTTTTTCAGTTCCGTAAAGAAAGATGGCATCGATCGTGAGTTTGTTGATGCGACACTTAGGCAGTTTGAGTTTTCAAGATGGTCTGGCCTTCCCTCGTATTGGATTTCACGTGGGCTTCGTGCCGCGGGTCGGGGTGATGTTTCCAAGGCCAACTTTAATCTTCTGTTGATTTGGTCGAATGGCATGATGCTTTATCTTGGTGGGGCATTGCTTTCAAAGGTGCTTTATCGCAGGGCATTCGATAGGATGATAGCTTTTGGATCAAGCGAGAAGAAGTCGACTAAACCCTTTTTTCTGGATCGCTTATTTGAAAGATCACTCGCGTTTCTTGGCTCATCTCGAAGGGCGCTTATCCTCAAAGATTTTCGCGCATTCCGCAGGGAGCCCAGGCAATGGGTGCAGGTGTTGGTGTTTGGGTTCTTGCTTTTTCTTTACTTTGGAAGTGTTCGCAGATCTTTTCGTGGCGAGGTGACATGGCCTTATCAAAATGGGGTCAGCCTTCTAAATCTTTTCGCTGTTTCGTTGCTTCAATGCACCTATGTTGGAAGATTTGTTTTTCCCATGATCAGCCTTGAGGGCAAAAACTTTTGGATACTAGGCCTGGTGCCCATGCCGCGCGAATCTATTCTTTGGGCCAAGTTTCATTTTGCATTTTGGAGTACAACTCCGATTGCGATCCTACTGGTTATCTTTAGTGATTTTATGTTGAAGATGCCGTTTGATTACCATCTTGTTCACATCTGGACGACCTTGATCGCAAGCCTTGCGATCTGTGCCTTGGGCGTTGGCCTGGGGGCTTGCCTTCCCAACTTCAAGGAAACTGATCCATCAAAAATTGCAGCAGGTTTCGGGGGAACCCTTAATCTGGTGATTTCGCTTTTTCTTCTTATCCTCTTGATGGGTTTTCTTTCTGGAATCTGGCATTTGAACCACACGGGGGAAAATTATACCAACCCCTCGTTTACGGGAATTCTTTTCATTATTGCAGGAATTGCGAGCGGTTCTGTCATTGGATTTATGGCTGCGCTGATACCCATGGCGATGGGGGCACAGAACCTTCGTTCCAAGGAGTTTTAGTTCACACCATAAGTTTTCGAGCGGTTTTGCAAATATAATCTGTCGCTCGTGCAACTTCATCTGCGGTTGAATACCGCCCCAAGGTCAGGCGTAATGCCCCTTCTGATTGGCGTTGCGGTGTGGTCATGGCGCATAAAACAGCGGAATACAAAACTTTGCCTTCATGGCAAGCCGACCCGGTTGAAGCTGCTATTTCAGGGGTTTGTTCCAATATTTCCCAACCTTTGCAACCAAGGATACTAACATTAAGGGTGTTTGGTAGCCTCATCGTCGGGTGGCCGTTTAGCACAACCCTATCGCCTAGATCTTTTTTTAACCCTTGGTAAAGTTGTTCCCTAAGGCTGGATAACCGGGTGGATTCCTGGGCGATATTTTCTGTTGCGATCAATGCGGCTTCGCCAAGGCCCGCGATGTAATGCACATTTTCGGTACCTGCCCTTAAACCAGATTCGTGACCTGCCCCATGAAGGTAGGGCCCTATTTTTACGCCTTTTCGGATGTACAATGCACCTATGCCTTTTGGCGCGTATAGTTTGTGCCCTGCAATGGTTAAAAAATCAATTCCCAGTTGCCTGACATCCAGGCGGACTTTACCGGTGGATTGGGCCGCATCTGAGTGAAGCAAAATGTTTTTTGATCGTGCGATTTCGGCAATTTTCTCGATGGGTTGTAATGTTCCCACTTCGTTGTTTGAATGCATGATACTTATAAGTTTTGTGTTTTTGCGAATGGCTTTTTCGATCTCTGCAGGATCTACCATACCCTGGCGATCCACCCCCACAGTGGTTATTTCGAATCCCAGGGATTCAAGGTATTGTGCAGGTTTGTAGGTTGCTGGGTGCTCGATGGCGCTGATGATCAGATGGCCTTTTCTTGCAAAAAGCCTTTTTAAAAACCCTGTTAAATCCGCCATCATGGTCGCTAGTATCGCATGGTTGCTGGCTTCGGTCCCGCCTCCAGTGAATATTATTTCCTCGGGTTCTGCGTTGATGGATTTTGCAAGCTTATGCCTGGCGGTTTCCACAATAAGTTTGGCTGCCTTCCCGTAGGCGTGGGTGCTTGAAGGGTTCCCAAAGTCATCCCCATTAAGGGACTCGCAGATTATCTTTGAAACCCTTGGGTCGATGGGGGTTGTGGCGTTATAATCAAGGTAAATTGGCTTCATGGTGTTCGTAGGTTGTTTAGTTGTTAACGATTATTGTGGTGCTTCCTTAAATATAGTCATTATATAAGAAAGAGTTTGACCATAATTTCTTGAATATCAGTTATTTTAGGTAACATTTAAAAGATAGAGTGGGGCGAAGCTGTTTTTAATGCTTTGAGCATCGTTTTATATCGAGGTGTTTTTTATGTATAGTGTGATTTTACTTGCCGCTCTTGCAGGCAATTCTGAAACCCCCGCCTGGCATTTAAAAAAAGCGTATGCAGTTAACGCATATGGTGGTTATGTATATCGGCATGGTGTTTATGGTGGTGGTTATGGGGCATCGTTTAATTACGGCCCATATTATGAAACAGGGTTTGGATATTCCTATCAGGGGACTGGGAGTGGGGTCTATTATGGACCGTATTTGAAGAACCCAATGTACTCTTCTCCTGCCAGTGTTATACCTAGAACCAAGCCGGTAACCCCGGCTGAGGAAGTATTACCCGAACCTAAAGTTGAAGAAAAGAGCCAATCGTCCACTTCAAATAAAGCCAGGCTTTTTGTGGAAATCCCTGCCAACAGCACTTTATTTATCGATGGTAAGCCTTTTGCAGTGAATGATGGTTTTGGCACTTTCACAACGCCAGAACTTGATAAGGCTAAATCCTATTCTTACATTCTGAAAATTGAGATGGAACAAAATGGCACGAAGTTTGTTGATACCAGAAAAGTGATTCTTAAGCCAGGCGATCGTATTACTGCAAGTTTTATCGACTCCGATAAACAGGGTTCCACTGCCAAGCTCAAATAATCATTTCGGGTTTTGAATTCGCTGATTGATTAAGGATGGCACCAATGTGTCATCCTTTTTTATTTATGGGATCAGGGTGATGATGTAAAGAAAAAGCCCGATCATGCCAAGAAATGAAAGCATTCTTACACCCCAGCGATAAGCTTCAACACTAATAATATTCCAGTCATCATGCCGGGTTGCGCTATATACGAGGCTGATTACCAAGATCAAAAAAGGCAGGTGCCAGTAATATCCGGAAGCAATAATCGGTATCATGGGGGGTTCCATCAATCAAATTCCTTTGTCTATTGTGCCTTTGGTTTTTCAGGTATCAGCAATACCGGGCCCATTAGGGCATCGTAGATGACCATGATATTCAAGACACCAGCAATCACTGTGTAAACCCAACCCAGATCCCAGGATCGGTCGCTTCTGTTTTGCAACAGATTGAGTTCAGTTTCAGGTGGGGTGCGTTGGTATTTGCCCAGATAGGGATCAAGTGGCGGATCTGAATCCTCATCATACTTGTAGTTTTGGTAAATGGCGGGCCATGCCGATATCCCTATCCAGAACTGCCCTGCAAATTGCAATCGGTAGGCAATGCAATTGGGGATTTTAAAATTCATTGGTAAAGAGATGGAGGGTAGATTTTTTGCTCTCGGTAGGTAGACATTGCTCCATTGGCCGAGCATCATGCCATAATAAAACAAGCCATTGACGCAGAAAAAGAAAAGCAGGCCTTTGCCTATGCGCCCTTGTAGAATCTGGCCTAGGCCAGGTACAAGGTAGCTTAAAATAGCACCGGGAATCCCGTAGATGCTGTAGTTCACAGATGCGATTTTGGATTCGGGTAAATTATCGTTAATAAGATTCATTTCGAAGGTAGTTCCTGTCCAGCGAATTCATTTTCTAACTTACAACAGGATACAGTAATTCATTTCATAGGCCAATCGAAAGAACTGCTTAAATATAAAGCTGCAGCACAAACAAAAACGAGGATTCCCACGAAGCCAATCGCATCAAGTAGCAATGTTTTGAATTTGGAAGGCTTCTTTCTTTCGCGGGGTTCGCTTTTTGAGCTGAAATTTAAGGGAGTTGAACCCTTGTTGATGCCTGGGTCCTGTTTTATTTCCTGTGGGATGATTTTTGGAATTTCAGCCGGAATTACAGTTGATATCTCCCTTGCTGGTGTTTGCTGTTTTATTTCTTTTTGTTGCTTTTCGAGTTCTTCCTGGCGTAATTTTTCCCAGGATTGGGCTAGTGGTGCCCATGTTAAGGGAGACGGCTTCCAGCCCGATTGCTGCTCCGGTGGAAGGGTTGCTTCGGCAGGTGTCTCGACCCGGGGTTCTTCGATTTTTGGAGACGATCTAGGGGCAACCTGCGGTTGTCTGTTGAGTATCGATTGCAACGTTGCGGACTCAATCTCTTCTCTTGGCATTTGCACGCTGGCTGTAACCGTTTCGGTTGGGATGTTGGCCGGTTCAATCTTTTTAGGCGACCAGGGTGCTTCACCCGGAGAAAAAATACCCATTGATGAAAAGTCTTGCTCAGCTTTTTGAGGCACGGCAGGTAGGTTGGCATCTGGAAGGGCGAGCATTTTTTGCACCAGAACATCGAGATCATCGAGTTGTTTTCTGGTAAGGTGCAAATTGCTTGTAGGATTATGGATGTTGGACACGATAACCTCGGTTAACATATGAGCTTTAAGAAACGGGCTTAAAAGCTCATCGGTTGGCTAAATATTTGGACAGGAAATAGCAACAATGTCGGAACGATTCTACACCAGTTTGGAAATAAGCTTGGGAACGATGGAGATCCGAGGCCCCGAGGCTCACCATCTTGCCGTTGTTTCCAGAATTGCCCCAGGCAGCATGATTGCCCTGTTTTCTGGAGATGGTCGAGAGTTTTCCGCAGAGGTTCTTGAAGCAAAAAAAAATCGTGTGCTCTTGGATGTTAAGTCTGTGGAAGCGGTTTGTCGCGAACCCAAGGTTAAGCTCACCATATATGCATCGATTCCAAAAGCACAGCGCTGCGATTTTCTTATCGAAAAACTCACCGAGTTAGGCGTTTATCGTTTTGTTCCACTTGATTGCGAATATTCGGTCATCAAGGCCAGGCAGATTAATACGGATAAATTGCGTCGAGGGGTGATTGAGGCCAGCAAACAATGTCTCAGAAATCAGTTCATGGAAATTGCTGAACCAATAACTTTTGCAGAATCTATACAAAATCTCGACGATTCAGAATTGAATCTGTTTGCAAATCTTCAGGATGAACCCTCTGGTAAGGTTCTTCGGGGTGCGATTGGAAAAGTGAATATCTGGATTGGCCCCGAGGGAGGGTTTTCTCCCACCGAGGTTAAGTTGGCCTTGGATAAAGGGCTTAAGATTATCTGTGTTGGTAAAACTATTTTAAGGGTGGAAACTGCTGCCATTGTTTTGGCAGGGCTTGCAATCCATGGAGATTAAGAGTTAATAGTTGCTGGCTTTTTCGCAATAATCAACCATGGTGGCAACTTCGGTTCGCATATCTTTGCGGTGTACGATTCGATCAACAAATCCATGTTGCATCAAAAATTCGCTGGTCTGAAAGCCTTCAGGAAGTTCCAGCCGAACGGTGTTCCAAATCGTGCGCTTGCCTGCAAAGCCAATAAGTGCGCCTGGTTCTGCAATGATAATATCGCCTTGAAAGGCAAAACTAGCAGCAACGCCGCCCATCGTGGGGTTGGTTAGTACGCTTATGTAAAGGCATCCTGCTTGGTGGTGCCTTCCGAGTGCTGCGGAAACTTTGGCCATCTGCATGAGTGAAAGAATGCCTTCCTGCATGCGTGCACCGCCACCAGAGCCACTGACGAAAATCAGGGGCAGTTTTAAACGCGTTGCTTCTTCCGCGGCCCTGCAGAGCTTTTCACCCACCACAGATCCCATCGATCCAGCCATGAATGCAAAGTCAGTGATTCCAACCACGACTGGCCTGCCTCGAATAAAACCCCTGCCTACAGCGGCTGCATCAAGAAGCGAGGTTTTGGCTTGTTCCGATAAAATTCTTTCCTTGTATGGTATGCGATCTTTAAATCCAAGTGGGTCGCATGGCCGAAGATCTCGGAACCATTCTTCGAAGCTATCTTCATCAAGTAACTGGTCGATTCGTTCCTTGGTTGGCATGTAGAAGTGGTAATCGCATTCGGGGCATATGTTGAATTTGTTTTCAGCTTCCTTGCGGTAAATGCTGGCTTTGCAGCCGGGGCAGCGAACCCAAAGGCCTTCTGGGACCCCTCTTTTAGGTCTGCCTGACAATGCGCTTGGCTGGTTTACATCACCCGGGTTCATAACTTGCGATTCCTGCAACCGTGGTTAATTCTTTTGCCAACACTAATAAGTATTATTCATAATAGTCAAATAAGCTATTTCAGCAAAGATCGTCTCGCTATCTCGAAGATCGTATTGGAACATTGGCCTAAAATCGAATAAAAAAGTTAAAATATAGGTCGCCTGTCTCTTTTTATGCTTTTCCTTTAAAGTAATTTGGTCGATTTACCAAATTATGAAGAGATTGCACTTCACATGGCATTCAAATATTACTAAAGTTATAATGATTATGATATTTGATTTGTTTGGGGCTTGTTTGCAGTAATGAAAAGGTTCAAATTCCTATTTTCTGGGGCGAATGCTGCTTTGTTTGGCGGTTTTGTGGCCTTTTCTCTTTTATTTATTGCCATCCAGCCTATTCAAAAACGCGATGCCTCTACCACACTCGAGCTTCTCCACGTTTCTTTCGATCCTACCCGCGAAGTCATTCACGAAATTAATGATGCTTTTGCGTCAGATTGGCAAAAATTTAAGGGTGGTAAGGTCAAGATTTTTCAATCTCATGGTGGGTCGGGCAGTCAAGCGCGTTCGATTGCTGATGGCTTGCCTGCTGATATCGCCTCGTTCGCGCTTTTTACCGATATGGAATCCATCGCCCGGAAAAAACTTCTACACTCTGGTTGGGAAAAAACCAAAGGTGTGGTTTCCCCCCCTTGGGGAACTGCGATTGTTTTTCTAGTTCGTAAAGGTAATCCCAAAAAGATCATCGATTGGAATGATTTGGTTAAGCCTGGCATCGGCATTATAACTCCTAATCCGAAGATCTCGGGCAATGGCAGATTGGTTTTCCTTAGTGCTTGGGGCTATATGTTGGAAAAGGGCCGTTCAGAATCTGAGGCTCGCGAATTCCTTAAAAACATCTACAAAAATGTTCCCGTAATGGATGCATCCGCAAGAGCTTCCCAAGTCACTTTTTTTCAAAAGAAAATTGGCGATGTTCAGCTTTCATTTGAAAGCGAGGCTCTCATGGCGGAAAAGGAATCCGAGGGCCAGCTAGAAATTGTCTACCCCTCGAGTAGTATAAAGGTCGATCCCCCCATTGCGGTTGTGGATTCTAATGTTGATTCCAAGGGCACCAGAGATTTTGCTGAAATCTATCTTAACTTTTATTACGGGAAAGAGGCCCAGCGTATCATTGCAAAAAATGGCTATCGCCCCTCCGATCCCACTATCGCCAAGGAATTTGAATCCAAGTTTCCGCCCATGAAACTTTTTGATCTTAATGTGGTGGGGAATTCGTGGTCTGAAGTGCAATCGGTTTTTTTTGCAGAGGATGGTATATTCGACCAGGTGTTCAAGACCATTCGCAATGAAGGCAAGCGCTAATTTTGCCAGCGGTTTTTAAAGAAGAGTTTGGCGGCTTTTATGAAACCTAGCAATGGTAGTCCACTTCCAGGCCTTAGTTTAAGCCTTGGGTACTCGGTTACTTACCTAAGCTTGCTTGTGCTTATTCCGCTTTCAGCTTGTTTTATCAAGGCTGCTTCTCTTTCCCCTTCGGAATTTTGGAACATCGTCTGGAGTGAAAGAACCCGTGCAGCTTATTCCCTCACCTTCACCACTGCTTTTATTGCAGCACTCATCAATGCTGTGATTGGGTTTCTTGTTGCCTGGGTTCTTGTTCGTTACGAGTTTCCCTTCAAACGATTTGTGGATGCAATGATCGATCTTCCCCTGGCGCTTCCCACCGCAGTTGCAGGCTTGGTTTACTCCAGTTTATATGTGGAAAGTGGCTGGCTTGGGCAGTATCTTGTGCCTCTTGGAATCAATGCTGCATATACCAAGTTTGCCATTGTCTGGGTGCTTGTGTTTACTGGGTTTCCGTTTGTGGTACGAACCGTGCAACCCGTGTTGGAAGAGATCGAGCCCGAAGTTGAAGAAGCCGCATCCATATTGGGTGCCAGTAGGCTGCAAGTTTTTCTTCGCATTTTGTTACCCACGGTTTTTCCTGCGATACTCTCAGGCTTTGCCCAGGCGTTTGCAAGAGGTTTGGGCGAGTATGGCTCGGTTATATTTGTTTCCAGTAATATCCCCTACAAGACAGAACTTGCTCCTGTTC
>CAZYAY010000016.1:0-48581 GCA_964646215.1 uncultured Candidatus Kuenenia sp.
CACCACGGTTAATTGTTTCATGATTTGTCAATTCCATTTTTATTGACTATAAATTTCATTGTTGAAAATTAGAATAATCTATTGGTGGTTTAGCTTCCAGACGCTATTCTACCATTGGGCGCTTTAAAGCATCCACTACCCGGTAGTGTAATGGTAGCACAAGAAATTTTGGTTTTCTTTGTCTAGGTTCGAGTCCTAGCCGGGTAGTTTCTTTTTGGTGTCGCTGCAACAATGGATAAAAACATAATACATTGGCGCTGGATTCCACGATACTATAGAAAAGTTGATGATAAAACTTCTCATGTCGATGTGGTTTATTGGTATTTTGGTTTAGAAACGATTTTTATCGTGGTAATGGGTTTCGTCTTTTATTTTACCACGATAAAAGATGGCTTTAATAAAAAGAGCCAGATGGATAACCAAGTCGAATCGCTTCGTAAATCAATCGGATATCAAATTCAGCAGCCCACAAAATAAATTGCAACTTCAGCCTTGATGATTCAGATCAATTTTCGGATATTTGCACCAAGGGCCATATTCTTTACCAGTTGTCCAATGGAATGATTCCCATGATTAGTCCAATCAATCAATATGCAGCAAAACTTATGGGCATTGTTTTAGCATTGTTAATGGGTGCGCAATTTTCGCTGGCGCAGGCCCCTGCGAAAACAGGTAAAGATGCCGAAACATTAAAAGCTGCCAATGCGATATTTGATAATATAAAACACGAAAAACTTCCCAACGGATTGAATGTTTATTTAAAACCCATCCCTGGTTCGCCAACCGTTACAACCATGGTTGCATACAAAGTTGGTTCTTCAGATGAAAACCTTGATCAAACGGGCCTTTCTCATTACCTCGAACATTTGATGTTTAAAGGCACTGAAAAACTGATGCCCGGCGATATCGATCGCTTTACGCTTCGTAATGGTGGCGCGAATAACGCGTACACTTCTGAAGATTGCACGGTGTACCATTTTGATTTTTCCGCAGATCGATGGGAGCAGGCGCTGGCAATCGAGGCCGATAGAATGCGGAATCTGCAGATAGATGAAAAGCATGAATTCCAGCAGGAAAAAGGCGCAGTTATCGAAGAACTGAAGCGCAACGAAGATGGCCCCTGGGATCTGGAATATAAAGCGATAATGCCTAAGATTTTTGGCGCCAACGCACCCTACGGTCATCCAGTCATCGGGCAGGCTGAACACGTTAAGGCTTCTACCGCATTGACCATCAAGGCCCATTACGACCTTTGGTATCATCCCTCCAATGCTTCTTTGGTCATATGTGGCGGATTCGATCCTGCACAAGCCATGGCTAGGGTTAAGGAATTGTTTGGAAACATCCCTGCGGGTGAATTGCCTGCAAGAAAAGTTAATGTCCCTTTAAAAAGAGAGGGGCAGGCCCGCATTGAAATGAAGTCTAAGTTTGAAGTAGCCAGGCTTTTGATTGGTTTCAATACGGTGGAAATGGTTGATGCAGATGCGCCCGCTCTCAGCGTGCTTGAAGCGGTGCTTTCTGATGGGAAAATCAGCAGATTTTATCGTAAATTCATTGAAGGTGAAGAATTGGCCTCTGTTGCGGCAGCCGAAAGCACCACCGGTCGCTACCCCGGTTGGTTTGGAATTCAGATGGAACTGATGCAGGGTAAAGATGGAGCTAAACTTGAAAAAATGATTTTTGAGGAACTTGAAAAACTGGCAACCGAGCTTGTTTCGGATGAAGAGCTAGAAAGAATCAGGCAGAAGATTTTGGCGGGTGCGGTTTTTTCGCGTGAAAGTGTTCACGGGTTGGCTGATGTAATTTCGAAAACGGTTGTTGTTGCAGACCTTGAATATTTGAAATCTTACCTGTCAAAACTCTTGGCGGTCACTCCCGCAGATATCCAAAAGGTGGCCAGGAAATATCTGGTTAAGGATAAGTCAGTTGTGCTTTGGTCCATTCCTGAAAAGGGCGCCAAGACTTCCTCCTTGCAAAAACCAGAAAAAACCAGAAGGTTATTCAGGCAGAAAGAGCAGGCAGCGGTAACTCCATTTTCGCTTACCAAAGCAAAAAAGATTGAATTACCGGGTGGTGCGGTTCTTCTCTTGATGCCCGATTCCAAGGTTCCTGTATTGGTTGCCAATATCGCGCTTAGAGAAAGTAAAGGTTACGAAACTTTTGAAAAGCAAGGGGTTGCAAATATGACCGGATCCCTGCTTGATGAAGGTATACCGGGCCTTGATGGCCCGCAACTTTCCTTGAAAATCGAAGGCGTGGGGGGTGAACTTGAATTTGATGAATCTGGTGGTGCACTCAAGGTCCTTTCCCATCACGGAAAAATGGGCATCGATCTTCTTTTAAATTGCATGAAATCACCAACCTTCCCCAAAGAAGCTTTCGAACGCAATAAAGAGCAAACTTTATCCACACTGCAGGATTTGGAATCACAGGCTAATTTTCTTGCCAAGCGTGAGTTTCTTAAAGAGGTTTATGGCGATCACCCCCGCGGTAGATCATCGATCGGGACAATCAAAAGTGTCAAAGCGCTTACGAATGATGATTGCATTGCATTTCACAAGATTTGTTATCATCCTGCCAACTTGATTATCTCGGTGGTGGGGGATTTCGACGCCGCAGAAGTTGAGGCGCAGATTCGTGAGGGATTAAAGGCCTGGCCCGTATCTGAAGTCCCAAAAATCAATTTTCCTAAAGTTACGATGCCTGAAAAGTTCACACAAAAAATCATCTCGAATCCCGAAGCGGTACAGATGCAGTTTTATATGGGGCATGTTGGTATTCGTAGGAATGATCCGGATTACTTCAAGCTTTTGGTGATGGATTATATTTTAGGAACCGGGCCTGGGTTTACCGACAGGCTTTCTGCAAGGCTGCGTGATCGCGAGGGACTTGCCTACACAGTTAATGCAAATATCACCAGTACTGCAGACATCGAGCCGGGAGTTTTCAACTGCTACATCGGCACGGATGCTGGTAATTTTGACCGCGTAAAAAAAGAGTTTCTGGAAGAGCTTGAGCGGATCCGTACCACTAATCCTGAAGAGGCTGAACTCGCTGATGCCAAGAATTATCTGTTAGGCAGCCTGGCTTTCCGGTTCACCACGAATGCTGCCATCGCCAGCCAGTTGATGATGACCGAAAGGCTTGGGCTTGGGTTGGATTACCTCGATAAATTTCGCAGGGAAGTAAGCGCAGTCACCGCAGAAGATATAAAAGCTGTTGCATTCAAGCACATTCACACAGATAAATTACTTCTGCTTGCAGTGGGCGCAATTGATGAGACGGGAAAACTCTTGCCCAAAAAATAATTGTCAATCCAAATGCGAAAATAAATCTCTTGCAGGTGCGGAAAGGCATTCTGAAGAATCATGCGATACTTTGTTAACCATGATTCCAACTTCTTTTAAATTTAGCAGTCCGGGTTGCGCTGGTTTAAGCAAGGCGCCCAATTTTTCGGCATCGACTTCTTCATGGTCGAGCCAGGTTTTCCAGCTTTCCCGGGGTAGTATCAAAGGCATGCGTTCGTGAAGATCGTTCATGTCTTGATTTGCCGCGGTTGTGATGATTGAAAAGGTCTCGACAGCTTCTGCTCCAAGATGGGAATTGGATTCCCAGATGCCGCCAAAACCCAGAAGGCCCTGATCTTTGGGGCTGATGAAAAAAGGCTTCTTACTTTTTCCGGTGGTCTTCCATTCATAAAACCCATTAGCGGGGATGATGCCACGCCTTTTGTTGAAAGCAGATTTGAATGAAGGTTTTTCCGTGATGGTTTCAGCGCGCGCGTTGATCATTTTTCCAGCCATGCTTTTATCTTTGGCCCAAGCAGGGATCAAGCCCCATGAAAGGCGGGCAGGCCTTGGATTTCCACCCATTTCGCCCTTGATAAACAAACACGATTGGCTTGGCGCCAGGTTGTAGCGTGCCGAAAAATCCCCGAATAAACTTATTCCAAGGAACAATTCCAGCGCGGTTTTGTCAGCATATAATGCGAATCTGCCACACATCAAAGACCCCGGGGGTTTAATCACCCCTTTTCAAATGTTATAATTCTTTCATATTAATCTATGCAGGCAGATGTTTGATTGTAAATTCCTGCCATTTAATGTTTTTAAGATAAAGGGTGAAGCCATGACCGAGTCTACACAAAAAATGGAATTCAAGACGGAACTAAAACAACTCCTTTATTTGATCACACATTCCCTTTACTCGAACAAGGAGATTTTTCTGCGGGAATTAATTAGTAACGCAGGCGATGCCATCAACAAGATCCGGTTTAATTCCCTGGATCAGCAGGAGGATCTCGAGGGGAATAAAGATTGGAAGATAAAAATTATAATCAATAAGGAACTTGGCACCCTGACGATTTCTGACAACGGTATTGGGATGTCACGGGAAGCAGTGATTGAAAATCTGGGAACGATCGCCCGTTCCGGTACCAAGAACTTCCTCGATCGTATCAAAGGGCAGGAAGGCAAAACGAAACCCGAGCTCATCGGGCAATTCGGCGTAGGGTTCTATTCCGCTTTCATGGTTGCGGATAAAGTTGAAGTTTTGTCTCGCATGGCAGGTAAGGCCGAAGATGGTATTTGCTGGATTTCTGATGGTCAGGGCGAATTCACCATTGAGCAGAAGGCAAAAGCCGAACGGGGTACTGATGTTATTTTGTATTTGAAAGAGGGCGAGAAGGATTTTCTCGACAGTTATAAAATCCGTTCCATCATCAGGAAGTTTTCTGACTTTATTGAGCACCCTATTGTTCTTGAAGTTGTGGGCGAAGCAAAGGACCCCGAAGAAAAGGAGGATATCCTTAATTCCCAAAAAGCTTTATGGCTCCGTGGTAAATCGGAAGTAACCCAGGAAGAGTACGACACTTTTTACAAGCAGATCAGCAATGATTTTCAAGAACCTGCCAAGGTCATCCATTACACCGCCGAGGGAGTGAATGAATTTCGGGTTTTGTTGTTCATTCCGCCAACCCTGCCGATGGAGTTTCAGTTTGGGGATGTCAAAATTGGCCCTCGATTGTATGTGCAGCGCGTTTTGATCATGGATAATTGTGAACAACTTTTGCCCTCGTATTTAAGGTTTGTGAAGGGTGTGGTCGACTGTGCAGATCTGCCTTTGAATATATCGCGGGAGATATTGCAGCAAAACCCCGTGCTTGAAAGAATTCGCAAGGATGTGGTTGGAAGCGTATTAAAAGCTCTTAAAGACATGAAGAAGTCCGAACCAGAGAAGTACCTTAAGTTTTTTGCAGAGATGGGTTCCATTTTGAAGGAAGGGTTGAGGGTCGACTTCGAAAATCGTGAGAAGGTTGCAGACCTCCTGCTTTTTAACTCTTGGAAAACAAGCGCAGATAAAACCATCACTCTGGAGGAATATGTTGCTGCAATGCCAGCGGGGCAGGAGGAAATCTACTATCTGGCGGGTGAAAACCGCGCACAGGTGGAATTCTCACCCCTGCTCGAAGCTTATAAATCCAAGCAGCAGGATGTCTTGTTGCTTTTAGACCCCATTGATGAGTTCTCTCTGCCATACCTGCAAGATTATAAGGGGAAAAAACTCAAGGGCATCGATCGGGTCGATACTAGCAAATCGGATTCTAGTTCAGACATATTAGAGGCCACCAAAAGCCGTTACGCTGGTTTTATTGAACACTTAAAAGCCAAGCTTGGGATGGTTTCAGATGTTAAATTAACTTCACGGCTTAAGGAAAGCCCGGTCGTGCTGGTGTCGGAATTGGGTGGTTTTTCCGCAAGTCAGGAAAGATTTTTGAAGAAGATAGGCAAGGCGCAGGAAGGGATGGAATCGAAGAGAGTTCTTGAAATTAATCCGGAACATTCGCTGGTGATGAAGCTTCGCGAATTGTATGAAGAAAAAGCTGATTCACCCAAGTTGCAGGAAGGTATTGAAACCTTGTATGACCTGGCATTGCTTGCGGAAGGATCCAAAGTACAAGACCTTGGAAGCTTCATGAAAAGGGTTCAGGAAGCGGTGCTAAAAGGTTTGTAATGGTTCTTCTGGTTCCATAAGATTGCTTTTTCAGTAAAATTGGCAATGGAATGATTCTGTTGCCAAAGGCAATAATTTGTGGGGCCTTCAATTGTAATGAATATTAATCCCACCCGGTTTTTTTTGATGCGCCATGCCGAAACCAGTGTTCCTGGTGTTTTTCATGGCGCAGAATCCGACATAGGGTTAAGCGATCGCGGCATTGAACAAGCCAAAGCCGCTGCTCGGTTTTTTAAAACCCAAAAACCAACCAGATTGATTTCCTCTGGTATGCTGCGGGCCCTAACCACCGCCTCCGAAATAGCCTCCACCTGTAATCTGGAAGTTGAAGTTTTTGTTGATTTGCATGAACGAAAAGTCGGTACACTTTCGGGCACGGTAAACAATCTGCCTGACGGCCCGTGGAGGCAGACTTTATCCCGGTGGTTGAATGGTGAAACATCGTTTGCTCCCGGGGGATCTGAATCCTTGGATCAAATGCTCGCTAGAATCCTTCCTATTTGGAACGAAATTACGCGAAAATATCAGGGCGAAACGGTTGTGATAGTAGCTCATGGCGCAGTTCTCAAAGTGCTTTTATTAACCATTTTGAAGGAGTGGTGTATCGCTGATTGGGATAAATTTGGTGTAATTCCGAATGTGGGAATCACCGAATTGGTGTTCGATCAGCATTGGAAATCCATACGGTTGAATGAGGTTCCCCAAGATGCGCCAGAACCAGCAGGTTTTGTTTTAAACGGTTAGTTCAACCAACTTGAATCGGGCATGGATTGCTCGAAGTTAAAACCCAGGAAAGGGTGCTTGTGCAATTTAGGCTTTCAATTCTGATGTTTTTGCAGTTCGCATTGCCCGGCGCAATGTTGCCTCTTTATAGCATGCGCCTTAAAGAATTAGGCTTTACCCCGATGGAGTTGGCCATATGCTGCGCAACCCACGGAGTCGGTGCCTTACTTGCCCCTTTGGGCGCACAACTTGCAGACCGATACTTTGCTGCAGAGAAATGCGTGGCAGTATTCAGTCTGCTAGGCAGTTTGTTTTTAATTGGCTTGGCTTATGCTGAAAGCTTGTATCTTGTTTGTTTACTGACACTGTTTTTCTGGCTGCTTACCGTTCCCATGATGGTGCTTTGCAGTACCATTTGTTTTATTCATTTGAAGGATCCCGAAAGGGAATTTGGGATTGTTCGTTTATCAGGGACCATTGGCTGGATGTTGCCTGGTTGGATTTTACTGGCGCTCATTAGCATCTTTCCCAACAATGATTTAGAGGGGCAGGCAAGCGAGCAATTTATAATTGGAAGTGTTTTTGGGGTTATCGTGTCTATTTACGCATTGACCTTGCCTACCACGCCTCCAAGCCCCAGCAAGGTCGATAAATTTGCTCCGCTGGGTGCCTTAAAGCTACTCCGAGGCTGGCCTTTTGCAACGTATTGCCTTTGTACACTTGGTGTTTGTATCACCATGCCCTTCACCACCCAAGCCACCCCATTGCTCTTGGAATATTTGGGTATTGTGCAACCCTGGCTTAGCCCAACGCTCACCATATCTCAGTTCTCGGAAGTGATTTCTCTTTTTTTATTACCCATGTTTCTTCTTAGGTTCGGGCTTAGAGGCAGCATGTTATTTGGTTTAATCTGCTGGACAATTGCGCTTTATGTTCTTTCGGTTGGTCAACCTGTTGGATTGGTTGTACCTTGCCTTGCCTTGAATGGCTTGAGTGTCACATGTTTCTTGGTTACTGGTCAGGTTTATGTGAATATGCAGGCGAAAGGCGATCTTAAAGCCAGTGTTCAATCGCTTCTTACCTTTGTTCAAGGGATAGGATTGGTTTTGGGCCATATCATGGTTGGTTTGTTGCGTTCCAGTAGTCAGAATGCCACGAACATGAGGGAAGAACTCATTCTGGCCTTTCAAGTTGCGGCAGTAATCAACGGGCTGCTTTGTTTGATTTTTTACAGTTGTTTTCGGCCTGTGTTTGGCAAGAAGCCTGTTGCCGAGGTTAAATGAAAAAGGAGGGCATTTGAGCCCTCCTTTTAAGGTTTTAGCAGGAATTATTAAGCCAGCAATTCCTTGATTGGGTTTGCACCCTTTTCAACAATTCGGATAGGTCTTCCGATTGGAGTTTGAACCGATTTGGTGTAATCGATTCCAAGGATATTGCAAGCGGTAGACATAAAATCAATCGTGCTGATGGGGCGCTCTTCAACAGTTGCGCCTTGCTTATCTGTCTTGCCAATTACCTGGCCACCTTTAATACCACCGCCAACCATAACACTAGTCCAAGCTTTAGGATAATGGTCACGGCCTGGTTTTGGCCCGCGCTGGTTGATTTTTGGCGTTCTGCCGAAATCACCCATCCACACGATAAGTGTGCTATCAAGCAAACCGCGTTGGCTAAGATCGCTGATCAGGGTGGACATGCCTGCATCAACTTGTGCAGAAAGACTTTTCACCCTATCAAAGTTATCTTGGTGGGTGTCCCATCCGCCTAAATTGACTTCTACGAAGCGGACACCGGTTTCAACCAGTCTTCGTGCAAGAAGGCAACCTTCGCCAAATTTACCTGAACCGTATTCGGTTCGAAGATTCGAGGGCTCACCGCTAATGTCGAAAGCCTTGGCTTGGGCTGACTTCATCATGGTTACGGCCCGTTGGTAGGTCGTCTGGTGGGCGGTCCCTGCATCTGAGGAATAATCTTTGTGGAAGGCTTTTTCCATTTCATTCAACAGAGATACCCTGGAATTAAACTGGTTGTCAGAAACAAGTGCGTTCAGGTTGGATACGCCTGATTTTGCATCTGCAATGTTGAGCGGCTGGTGTTTTGAACCAAGGTAACCTGATCCATAAGATCTGCCGCCGTTAATGGTTACAAAATTAGGGATTGGTAATGCAGGATTGCCTGTTTCCATGGAGGCGATTGCCCCAAGGCTCGGGTAGGTCAAGCCACCTTGGCCTTCTTTGTAGCCTGTATGAAGGAAATAGGAGGCTCTGGCGTGAGCGCCTTCGCCGGTGCTCATACCGCGCAGCAACGCAGATTTGTGCATCCATTTGGCAAGCTTTGGGAAGTGCTCGCTTATTTGAATTCCACTGGCGCTGGTTGCAATGGGTTTGAATTCCCCTGCGCCATCAGAATCAGGTTTCAGGTCGAATGTGTCTTTATGGCTTGGGCCACCGCTCATATACAATAGGATGCATGATTTATGTTTTGCTTGAACTTCTGCTGCATGCCCCGCAAGAACATTCATCCAGCCCGAGGCGGAAACGCCTCCAACGCCCATGGCGCCCAATTTCATAAAGTCTCTGCGATACAATCCGCCTATCAATTCATTATTCATCTTTGCATCCTTTATAAAGTTTGTCAGGGAAATTTTAATGGTTAAGAGTGAATTCACTCGTGTTTAATAAAACCCAAAGCATGTCTCCGAGGCCTTTGCTTTTATCGGTTGCCTGGGAAAGAAAATTGGTCATGCGCGATGATTCTTCATCGGTTGGCATGCGATTAAGCACGGAAAGATAAACCTTTTCGATCGAAGTTTTAGTATCCGCGTTTTTATCAACCAGCCTTTGAATGATATTTGCAGAATTCATTTGCGGGGAATTCATCAGCCGTAAAACTTGTGGAATCCCTGTTTCGTAGCTAAGCGGGGAGGTACCCTCTTCAGGTTGAAAGAAAGCTACAAACTGCGATCTGGCACCCTTGGGCTGGTTCTTTGCAGCTTTGACCTTTCCAAGTTTTTGTTCCGCCCTGGTTGCTGCTCCGAGCACGGTTGCCAAGCTGTCGAACAATTGTTCTGGCGTCATGTTTTTGATGGGCATGCGGGCCAGCAAGGCAATATCAGTTTCCTTGTTTGACGCGTTGGGCTTGCTGCTTCTTTGGTAAGTTTCGCTATTGCAGATCGAACGGACCAAAAACTTAAGATCATAATTAGAAGCAGCAAATTGCGTTGCAAGAGTTTCCAATAGTTCGGGGTGCGTTGCAGGATTCCCATCATGCATGTCGTCTACAGGGTCTACCAAGCCTTTGCCGAAATACTGGGCCCATACCCGATTTACCATTGCCTTGCTGAAGAAGGGGTTGGTTTTGGAGGTAAGCCAGTTTGCTAGCACAGGCCTGTAGGGTTCAGCGGTATTCAAGGTTGCTTCGCCTGATGCAAGAAACTTAGCAGGAACAAACTGTGCTGCTTCGGGAAGGCTCTTTTTATTCTTGTTGATGCCTTTACCTTCAGAAACCGTTGGGGAGGAGGTATCTTTTCCACCGGGTGGCTTGGCTTGTACTTTCATGAAGAATGCTGCCAATCCCCAATAATCGTTTTGTTTCCAATCAACGAAAGGGTGGTTATGGCATTGGGCACATTGAAGTTGCACGCCTAAAAATAGCTTGCTAACGGAGTCGGTCATTTTATCGACGGATGCATTGGAGATGAAGTAAGTGATGGAGCCATTTTCATCCTGAGGCCCGGTGGAGGTTAACAAATCCTTGGTTATTTGATCCCATCCGGTGTTAACATTGAAATGGTTTTCCAGCCAAAGGGTCAGGGGTTCGGTTTGAACTCTGCGGTTGTCAGAAATCCTGGGCAAAAGAAGTGCTTGCCAAATGTCGGCCATGTGTTTGCCAAACTCATCATCCGCGAGCAGGTCGTCAATTAATTTGACCCTTTTATTTGAAGTCGTGTCTTCAAGGAAAGTCTTGGTTTCAACATAGGTGGGAATTCGGCCAATGATATCAAGGTAAGCACGCCTTTGAAATTCAGCATCGGTACTTTTTGCTGATGGGGTGACTTTTTCTTCCTTGATCTTTTTGCTGATTTCAGCATCAATCATCGCTGATAGCACACTGCTTTTAAGCAGTGGTTTTGCGGTAATGGGCTTTGCCGATGTTTTGGAAAGCTTCTTTTCCTGTTTCTTTTCTTGGTTGCTTTGGGGCTTGGTATCTTTTGCTTCAGGAGTGGCGGCATCTGCAATTTCAATAATTGCAAAACCCAAAGCCAGCACTACTAATTTGGAGCATATTGTTTTTTGATTGAACATCATGAATCCTATGGCAAAACACACGGCAGGATTAAATCTAACTACCATATTAAACCCTATTTTTGGGGCGTTGTTCCGCAAAAGTATTTATTTTTTCGCAGTTATTTGCGCAAGGGAATGGATTTACTTAAGTCTAATAGAGGTAATTACTTACGGCTTTCTGTCTGGTTAGATATTTGCTTGCAGAGTAAAAGAAATTGTTTTTTTAAGGGTTCTGGTACTGTTTCGAGTGCCAACCTGCCTTCGGGGGTTTTTAAACAGCCAAGGAGGGCTTCGAAAAACGGAATGGCTTTTGCAATGAGATCTTCCGTGCGAAGCGTGGAGGGGTTGGGAGTATGTTCTTGAGTTTGGGTCCAGATTTTTGCCTGATCCAGGAATTCCTGCCCTTGGCTGGAACTTAATTCGATTTCGTCTTCGCTTTTACCAAATAGATTTTCAAATAATTGGTTTTTCTTTTGGAGTGATAGCAGCACTTTTTCTTCAATACTTGCCTGCATTATGAATTGGAAAGATTGGACCGGTCTTTTTTGCCCCATGCGGTGGATTCGAGCCATGCGTTGTTTCAACACTGCAGGATTCCAAGGGATGTCCAGATTGAAAAGAGTGTCAGCAAATTGAAGGTTCAACCCTGTGCTACCAGCATCGGTGCTTAGGAAAATGATCGTATCAGGATCGTCTCTGAATTGTTTGACGATATTTGCCCGGGCGGTCCCGGAAAGTTGTCCGTGTAAAAAAGCATAGCCCAGAGAGTTTTTCTTAAGCATGGATTCGATTGAAACGAGGAATTCTTTTGATTCACAAAAAACGACAATTTTTTTTGTGCCTGAAAGGATCAGGTCTTTTAGTCGAATCAATAATTCCGCTGATTTAGGAGAGTCCATGGGGCTGGTATTATCATCTGCCAAGGATGCGCAGTTGCAAATCAGCCTTAGTCTTGCCAGAATTTTCAATAAACGGGTACGGTCTACATTGGTAAGGTTTTTTCTTGAAACCAGTTTTGCCAGTTGCTCCATGGTTTCGGCATGCAATTTTTGTTGAGTTGGTGACAATTCGAGATGGATGGGTGTATCAACTTTTTCAGGCAAATCCTGGAGTATTTTGTCTCGTGATCTACGCAATAAAATCGGTTTAAGCTTTTCACGAACCTGTTCCAAATTACGGTATCCAATTGTTTTTCCCGCAGCATCAATAATCCGATGGTCTTCAAGGAATTGAAACGCAGGGCCAAGCCTGCGGGCATCAACAAATTCAACAATGCTGTAAAGTTCCTCAAGGCGGTTTTCGAGGGGAGTTCCGGTAAGAACAAATGCGAATTTGCTTTTAAGTTTTTTTACCTCCCGTGTGGTTTCAGCTTCCCAGTTCTTAATTCTTTGAGCCTCATCCAAAATAACCAGGTCGGGTTCCCAGGCATTAAGTTTAAGGAGATCGTTTTTAACAATATCGTAGTTTACTATGCGGTAAAAAGTGGGGATTCCATAGGCCCTTTCCCTTTCCTTTTCAGAACCATCAATAACTTGTACCTGCCTTGAGGTGAATTTTCGGATTTCCTCGACCCATTGGAATTTAAGCGAGGCGGGGGTTACCACAAGGACGCGTTCCAAATTGCGTTCCTGCGCCATTAATTCAACTGCTGCCATTGCTTGAATTGTTTTTCCCAGCCCCATATCGTCTGCCAGGATACATCTGGACCGATGGGCCAGAAATAATGCGCCTTCAACTTGATAAGGTAGAAGTTCGGTTTGCAGAAGTTTGGGGTGCCATTGGTCGTTGGCATAGAGTGTGCGCAGTTCATTTTCCCGGGCGGCCATTTTGTGCGATTCAAGTTCATCATTGATGAAGTCCATGGCATCAGAATAAACCGTGATTTCTTCAGGGTTCTTTTCAACCTGCTTCATTAGTTCTTCAAGATCTGCTTTTGGTTTTATGTCGCCATTAGAATCAAAGTAAGTCTGCCCAAGTGCAAGCAATGCAGGGGAAGGGCGATGGGGAAGGAGGATTGCGAGGCGAAGTTTTGTGTCATATCGAACGATGATTTCAGGCCGGGTGACTTGGGCGTGTTTTCGCTTGGGTAATCCTTGTGCATTTTTCTGAAGTACATCAAGAACGGCTTCGACATGCTTGCAGGATCCAAGGGTATTGGTTTTAAAGTCTGGGCATTCGCAGAAATTCTCTCCGGTGTTAAACCCCCGGATGCTGACTCTATAAGCTGTATTTTTTGGATTGTTGCTTACACGATAATCACTGAAAACCTTGTTTCTACCAAGGTTTTCAATGCGAAAAGTAGACTCTGCAGCCCGTTGTCGCCTTAAATCAAGCTGTTCTTCACGTAGCATCAGTAGGTACCTGGAAATTAGAATAAGAACTTATTCTAGCTTGAAATCCGGTTCCGGGGTGTAAATAAGTTGCTGTGCCCCAGAAGCTTAGTAAATTATAAGTATGTTGAGTTGCTATTCCCCATGCGAGAAGAACATTGACACAAACGCCACATCACGCAATTGACCGAGTCCGGGTTAACCTCGGAGCGAGAAGCTATGATATCCAGCTAGGGCAGGGCCTGCTTTCGAATTTGCCAACTTTATTTTCCAATGTTTCCCAGGCGACATCCCTTTTTGTTGTTTGCGATGAACATTTGCAGACAGAAGCGGCAGTTGTTGCAAAGGGTTTTCAAAATCAAAATATAAATGTGACTATTGCGGTTCTTCCCTCCGGGGAAAATCAAAAGTGCCTTGATAGTGCTGCAAAACTTTTTGATCAACTTGTGGATATCCATGCTGATCGCAAGACGATGGTGCTTGCCTTTGGGGGTGGAGTTGTGGGCGATTTGGCAGGTTTTGTGGCTGCCACCTTTAACCGCGGCCTTAATCTTTTCATGGTGCCCACAACACTGCTTTCGATGGTGGATAGTTCGGTGGGTGGGAAGGTGGGGATTAATCATCCAAAGGGTAAAAACCTGATCGGTGCTTTTCATCAACCGGTTGGAGTAGCTATCGACATTAATGTTCTTAGATCACTACCTGATCGCGAATTTCGCAGTGGGCTTGCAGAAATCGTGAAATATGGAATGATAATGGACGCAGAATTGTTCGCATTTCTCGAAGCAAACTCTGCGGGCATCCTTGAGCGCAAACCCGAGTTGCTGATAAAAATCATCAGGCGATCATGCGAATTAAAAGCGCAAGTTGTTGAGCAGGATGAAAGGGAGGAAAAAGGCCTTCGGGCCATACTTAACTTTGGTCATACCTTTGCCCATGCCTTCGAAACCATCGGAGGGTATGGTTCTTGGTTGCATGGTGAAGCCGTTGCTGCGGGGATGGTGTGTGCGAATAAAATCTCACTCAAGCGTGGCATGATAGATTCAAGCACGGCAGGTAGGATGGTGGCTTTGTTGAAGGCTTTTAATTTACCTACGGAACCACCTGAGTTATCATCTTCCGCACTTTTGGAAGTAATGAGAAGCGATAAAAAATCAGTCCGAGGCAGTTTGAGATTCATTCTTGCAACCAAACTTGGTGCGGTGGCCTTGTTTGATGATGTCACCGAAGAAAATGTTAAAGGAGTTTTGTCACCTCAAATTTGAAAGGTATACAGCGCCCATGTATGAACCGTCTGATGAAGAATTAAAGCCCTGGCTCCTATTGAACTTGGTGCCCGGGTTGGGGCCCAGGCTAACCAAGGCCTTGATTGAAAAGTTTATTACGCCCGAAGCTATTATTGGTGCAGGTGTGCAGGCCCTTTCCCAGATTCCACATCTTGGTTTTACCACTGCAACCAAGCTTCATGATTCTTTTAAAAAATTTAATCCCGATCAAGAACTTGCCTCGATGCGTGCCCACGGAGTCAAGGCACTGTTGATGAATAGGCCTGACTATCCAGAATCTTTGAAAACCATCTGGGATCCGCCATCAGTTCTTTATTTGAAGGGGGAGGTTTTGCCCGGTGATGGCAAAGCCGTTGCAATTGTTGGTTCAAGATCGTGTACCGAATATGGGAAAAAGATGGCAAGGAGATTGGCCAAAGGATTATCAATGGCGGGTTACACCATTGTAAGTGGATTGGCCCGGGGAATAGATGGTGAAGCGCACCGCGGGGCTTTGGAAGGCGGAGGCAGGACGATAGCTGTGTTGGCAGGGGGCTTATCAAAGATTTACCCACCAGAGCACGCGGGCCTTGCATTGGAAATCATTAAAGCAGGTGCTATTGTTTCCGAGGCTACAGTTTTACAAGCTCCACTTCCAGGAATGTTTCCAGCGCGCAATCGGATAATCAGCGGGATGAGTAAAGCCATTATTCTGGTGGAGGCTGCCGAAAAAAGTGGCGCATTGGTAACGGCCGTTCATGCTTCTGAACAGGGCAGACCTGTTCTTGCCGTGCCAGGAAATGTTGAGTCATCTGCGAGCGGTGGTACCAATTCGCTAATAAGAAAAGGTGCGGTTTTAATTCGTGATGTTGATGATGTGTTGCAGGAATTAAAGGATTGGGCCCCATCTTTTACCCAGAAGTTATTGCCTGGTATCTCGCCCGAGATAAATACCGCTTCAGTCCCGGAAAATCTCGATGAGTCGGAGACCAGGATTTGGCAGGCCCTTGCAAATAGCGAATGTAATATGGATGAACTCATTCGTGCCAGCGGGCAAAACGCAGGGATCGTAGCTGGTAAGTTGTTGGGAATGGAGATGAAGCGCATCATTAAAAGGCTGCCCGGAAGTAGATTCGCCATTTTCTAGAAAACTTTTGGAACTTTCTCTTCATCCCCTTAGAATCACTTTTTCGGTTATGATTTCTTTCCCTATTTATTGAGGATCAAGCATGAGACTTTCATCCTGTTTTATCAGCAAGCCAATTGCGGCTTCGTTGATTGCAACCCTTCTTTCAAGTTCGATTGCGTTGGCCCAAAAAGAATTTAAAAGTGGTATTGAATGGCCCGAGCCCAAGGTTGTTAATCCTGGAACCCAGGGCGTTGCTCCTTCCGATGCCGTTGTTCTTTTTGATGGCAAGGATCTTTCGCAATGGAAGAATGGCGAAAATTGGATTATCAAGGATGGCGCTGCAACTGCGAATAAATCTGGGATTTCGACCAAGCAGGCTTTTGGTGATGCCCAAATTCACCTTGAATGGGCTTCGCCTGAAAAAGTTGAGGGTACAGGCCAAGGCAGGGGTAACAGTGGTATTTACCTGATGGGTAAATACGAAGTTCAAATCCTTGACTCGTTTGTTAACAAAACTTATTTCGATGGCCAGGCTGCTTCCATCTATAAACAATATCCACCTTTGGTGAACGCCTGTAGGAAGCCGGGCGAATGGCAGACCTATGACATTATTTTTAATGCTCCCCGATTTGACAAGGAAGGCAAGGTTTCAAAGCCCGGTTATATCACTGTTTTACATAACGGTGTGCTTGTGCAGAATCATTCAGAGTTGCAAGGCGGAACCATGTATGATCGGCCCCCAGAATATAAGGCACATGCTGATAAGCTTCCCTTGGAGATCCAGTTTCATGGCAACCCGGTTAAGTTTCGCAATATCTGGGTCAGGGAATTCAAGGAACTCCTTCCCCCAGAAAAGGCCAGCGTTGCAAACAAACTTAAAGAGTTGAACAAGTTGCAAGAACCAAAGAAATAAAGCGGCCTTCAAATAAAAGAACCCCGGTGGAGATTATCCATCGGGGTTCTTTTTTGTTTTTAACTCTTACTTGATGAAGAGCATTTCGCGATAGGTTGGCAATGGCCAGTGATCATCTGCAACCATGGATTCAAGCTTATCGGAGACGATTCGAAGCTTGACGATGTTGCCAAGAATATGATCACGGGCGTGAGTTGCATGAGCAAGGTCATCACCTTCGGGGTGTTCGCCAACGGCCTTTTCCAAATGCGAAATAGCTTTTTGGAAATCGGTAATGGTGGCGGTGAGAGTTTTGAGAAACTCTAGCTGCGCACTATTATCAACCCCTGCGGACTTGGTGGCGTTTACCGAGTTTGCCACTTCGCCTTGGTAGCGAAGAGCTGCTGGTAAAATCATGCCCTTTGCCATCAGCAAAGCGGTTTTGCCTTCGATTTTGATGGTTTTCACATAGCTTTCGCAAAGGATTACGTAGCGGCTTTGCAATTCCTTTTCAGTATAAACCTTATACTTGGTGAAAAGATCGATGCTATCTTTTCGGATGATGACTGGAAGTGCATCGATGGTGGTGCGTAGGTTGGGCAAACCACGCTTCTCTGCTTCTTTGTGCCATTCATCAGAATATCCATCGCCATTGAAGAGCACTTTTTTGCTTTCCTTGATGATTCCAAGAAGAACTTCTTGAATGGATTTGTGGAAATCTTTTCCAGCCTTGGCGCTCTTTTCAAGTTCGGTTGCGATAAAGTCAAGAGACTCTGCAACAATGGTGTTAAGCACGCTGTTGGGCCCGGAAACCGACTGCGATGAACCAACTGCACGAAACTCAAACTTGTTACCCGTGAAGGCAAAAGGACTGGTTCGATTTCGGTCGCCTGCATCGCGTGGAAGCTTGGGTAGAACGGTGACACCGATCTCCATTTCCCCGCCCTGCTTGGTGGACTTGGCACCACCTTTTTCAAGCTGATCGATAATATCTTGAAGCTGATCGCCCAAGAAAATCGAAATGATTGCTGGAGGGGCTTCGTTTGCACCTAAGCGATGATCGTTCGCCGCGCCGCTAACTACTACTCTGAGCAGTTCTGGATACTTTGCTACTGCCCTGATTACCCCTGCGCAGAAAACTAAGAACTGTGCGTTTTCGTGTGGGGTTTCACCTGGGTTAAGTAGGTTTTCGCCAGTGTCGGTAGACATCGACCAGTTATTATGCTTGCCCGATCCATTGATTCCTGCAAAAGGCTTTTCATGGAAAAGGCATGCCATTCCATACTTGGAGGCAGTTTTTCGGAGGATTTCCATCAGCAGGTTTTGATGATCGGTGGCTAGATTCGAATCTTCGAAAATAGGTGCGATTTCATACTGGCTTGGTGCAACTTCATTGTGCCTGGTTTTTACAGGAACGCCAAGCTTGAACAACTGTGCTTCGCAATCAGCCATGTATGCAATCACTCGCTCGGGAATGTGACCAAAGTATTGGTCTTCCATTTCCTGGCCTTTTGGCGAAGCTGCGCCAACCAAGGTTCGACCGGTGTGAAGCAGGTCGGGTCTGGCAAGGTAGAAGCTGCGGTCGATAAGGAAATATTCCTGTTCAGGCCCAACGGTGGTGAAAACTTTTTTCGCATCTTTGTTGCCAAAGAGTCGAAGAATACGCAGGGCTTGATGGGAAAGAACTTCCATCGATTTTAGCAAAGGAGCTTTTTTGTCGAGGATATCCCCGGTCCAGCTAAGGAAAACGGTGGGGATAACCAGAGTCGCCCCGTTAGGGCTTTCGAGAATATAAGCAGGGCTGGTTGGATCCCAACCGGTATAGCCACGCGCTTCGAATGTGGCGCGAATGCCACCGGAGGGGAAAGAACTGGCGTCGGGTTCGCCTTTAACTAGTTCTTTGCCACTGAATTCAACCACTGCTTTTCCCGAGCCATCGACATTTAGAAAACTATCGTGTTTTTCTGCAGTCAGGCCTGTCATGGGTTGGAAAATATGGGTGTAGTGAGTGGCTCCCTTTTCGATGGCCCAATCCTTCATGGCGCTGGCAACGCTATCTGCGATGGTTGGATCGAGTGAGATACCTTGTTTGATGGTTTTTTGGAGTGCTTTGAAAATCGGCTTGGGAAGTCGTTCGCGCTGAACTTCTTCGTTAAATACATTGCAGCCAAATAGGTCTTTTAAGGGGGTTTCCTGGAAGTCCAGCCTCTCAAGAACATGCTTGGAATTGGCAATCGCCTGAATAGCTTGAGAACGCATATTGTTTGAACTCATGATAAAAATCCTCAAATCCTGTTTAAAAACACACTCGCGGAAAGTCGCTCCAGTCATTGGTGTTTTGAAGGCCGCGTTTTCCTTCCTTAACCGACCGGAACTTGGAGAGTCTTCTTATAAATCGTAATAAAGCGCAAACTCATAAGGGTGGGGCCTCATTCGTACAGCTTCCACTTCCTGCTCGCGCTTGTATTGAATCCAAGTACGGATTACATCTTCCGTAAATACATCACCTTGTAAAAGAAATTCATGATCTCTTTCCAAATTATCCAAAGATTCTTCCAGGGAACTTGGCGTACCTGGTAGCTTTAATCGTTCTTCAGGCCCAAGATCATATATGTTTCTATCCATCGGATCGCCGGGATGAATCTTGTTTTTGATCCCATCCAGCATCGCCATCAGCATACCTGCAAATGCCAGATAAGGATTGCTTGAACCATCCGGGCAGCGATATTCAATTCGTTTTGAATTGGCCTTGTGGGAATGAACCGGGATGCGAATTGCTGCGGATCGATTTCGGCTACTGTATGCCAAACGGGTGGGGGCATCGTATCCGGGCACCAAACGCTTGTAACTATTAGTGGTTGAATTTGTGATTGCGCACAAGGATGGAGCATGCCTGAGTAATCCACCGATGGCATACATTGCGGTGTCACTAAGGCCTGCATAGCCGGTGCCGCCGAATAGGTTTTTCCCGCCCTTCCAAAGCGAACAATGCACATGCAATCCACTGCCATGATCTTGAAACAAGGGTTTGGGCATGAAGGTTGCGGATTTGTTGTACTTGCGGGCAACATTTTTAACAATGTATTTGTACTTCAGTACGCTGTCTGCCATTTCAACCAAGGTGGAAAAGCGTATGTCTATTTCGCCCTGGCCCGCAGTTGAACCCTCATGATGGTGGGATTCAATTTCGATGCCACAATCCAGCATGGTCAGCATCATTTCGCTGCGTAAATCATGGCTGGAATCGGAAGGAGGGCAATGGAGATAGCCTTCTTTGTAGCGAATTTTATGACCTAAATTTGGGTCTTCTTTACGGCCCGTATTCCAAGCTCCTTCCGAGCTTTCAATAAAATAATATCCACTATTCTCGTTTTGGTTGAATCGGATGTCATCGAAAACAAAAAACTCAATTTTAGGTCCAAAATAAGCTGCGTCACAAATTCCAGAAGCCTTCATGTAATTGGTGGCTTTTCGTGCGACATTTCGTGGGTCGCGGGTGTAATCTTCGCGGGTTAGTGGGTCTTGAATATTGCATATCATGATTAAAGTCTTGTCCTTGGCAAAGGGATCAAGAAATGCAGTTTCTGGAACTGGCATTACAACCATGTCGGATTCATTGATGGTTTGCCAGCCTCTCATGCTGGCACCATCAAATCCTAATCCTTCTTCAAAGGTGGATTCACGCAATGCGGACGCTGGAATTGTGAAATGTTTCCAAAGTCCGGGGAAATCCATGAATCGTAAATCTATTGCTCGCACTTCTTTTTCACGAATGTGAGCTAAGATTTCGCGGGGAGTCACAGAAAAAAACTCCAATTAAGGATGGCGGCTAGATGCCAACCTTAGTTTGCTTCAGGAGAGAAGAGGAACCTAACATTATGTTATTGGTGATTTGCCTTAAAGGCAAACAAAACCTACTTATAATGCGATTATCATTAAGGTTGTGTATTTCCCAGTACTTTCAATCTTCCAACTACCTCCCCATTAAAGCCTAAAAATAACTTCTGGACAGGGCGTTTTTCAGCTACGATGAACCGGCTAAAGACTTAGTTATCAAGGGGTTTTAATAATAACGATGGCACGAAATGTGGAACTAAAAGCTAAAATCGAGCAAATTGAAGCATTGGTACCCACCATAGCTTCCCTTGCAGAAACCGGCCCCTTTGAATTATCGCAGCACGACACTTTCTTTAATTGCTCCACAGGTAAATTAAAACTCCGCGCTTTCTCGCCATCATCAGGGGAGTTAATCTTTTACCAACGCCCACAGCTCAACGGCCCAAAATTGTCGCTTTATCATATTTCACCCACCAAAGACCCTGATTCTTTGAGAAATACACTCGCCTTGGCCTATGGAATTCTAGGCACCGTGCAAAAACTTCGCACACTTTATCTTCTTGGGAATACTCGAATTCATTTGGATCGCGTTGATGGCCTGGGCGATTTTCTCGAACTTGAAGTGGTTTTGGCCGATAATCAATCCATAAGTTCTGGCGAGTCTATCGCCCTTGAACTAATGGCTAGGATCGGCATTTTGCCCGGGCAGCTCGTTTCCGATTCTTATCTGGAGTTGTTGGGCAAATCGTAAATAATCAATTGCAGACTAAAATCTAATCCTTGGCTTTATCATTTTCTACAATATAAACTTGTTTCATTTGGGCGGAACCATCTGGTGCAAGATAGACTTCTGCAACCAACTTCTTTTCCCTGATCGCCTCCTCATACATCGGGCCCTTGCCTTCCTGCACATAAAAAGCTTCAATTCCATATTCAATGATGTTGTAGGCTTTTAGCTTTCCCTTGATATATCTTCCAGATGTTGGCGGTGAACTTGAGAAAAATATTCCTTTATAGATGCCGTCCTTGATATTAAATTTAAGAGTTACATACACCAAGGGGTTTTTCACATTTCCGTTCAGGCTTTGGTTTTTGAAAGATTTCATCGTATCGTCCAGCATGGAATCATCGTTCGGCAGCCTGGAAAATTCATAACCGAGGATAATGTATTGGCCTCGCATCATATCTCGGGGATCAATCGGTATGACATTAAATCGCACCCGGTCGGAAGTGATTCGGGGTACCAGGCCCTTGCCGCTTAATCCTGAGAGAATGACCAGTTGGAAAACGAATGCTGTAAATATTGCCAACCCTATTTTTGCAGGGTCTTTCCAAGGCGGAAAATTTGGTGTCAATATATCAGTTGACATGGAAGGCCGCCTTTCTTTTGCGCCAGAAAAATGCCAGCCCGATAAGTGCGATTGAACTCAGGAAAAAGAGAAGTGATGCCCCAAGCATTCCACCAAAATCCCCAAAAAGATCGAAGTACCGAACTATTGTCCATAATAAAAAAGAACCAACCCCAAGAAAGAACCTCGCCGAGGAATTGGATTTTAGCCCAGCATCCATCATGACTGCCGCATAACCAAGCATCAGGCCATTGGCGATTAATACCATTGTAAACACAAAGTTTGAGCCGAAGAAAAAGCTGATGACAGGTGCCAGGCTTAACTGCGTGAGAATCGCAAATGCCAGGATCATTTCCTTGGAATAAATAGATTTGAAATTTCTTTTCGAAAGTGCAGTTAAGGAATAGACAATTAAAATGGTGATACCAAGCAAGAAAAAGAGAGAACCATCAAAGGCTGCGTAACCTTTGATATGCTCCAGTTTGCTTCTCTCGATGATTTCTTTCTGGAAATCATAAAAGCTGAAAATGCAAAGCAGGGGCCAAGTCGCAATCAATCCGATTTGACTGCATACAGTAGAGAGTTTTCCTTGGATTCCGATAGTCATTCCTGCCAGCCAATACAAAGCAAAAAGCGCGCCCAGCAGGGGCAGGCTGAAGCTGTTGAATTCCCACGCAATCCATAAACTTAGGCACCAGCAGGCAAAACCAATCAAATGCAGGGCCATTGTTTTTGGGCAGTTTTTCAGATAGGCCCAGACAAAACCAGGCAATAATAAAAGAGGCATAAGGTAAGCTGCAGCGGGCAGGTTGGTGTTTCTTCCGAAAAAAATCCAAGTCGAATTCGAAAAGATGGAGGCTTCTGTAAAGCACCAGATAATTTCCAGAGTGACCACTAAAAACCAAAGCAATGAAGATTGCCCAAGAAAGGCCAGGGGTAGCGAACCCAGGGCCCACCATAAGAAACCATCGGGATAATGGGCGTTAAGATTGAATATCTGTGCGATAAGCCATATCCCGGAACCAAAGCAGATGCAACTTAGGAAGCTGAATATTTCAGATAACGCAATGTTCTCCCAGCGAAATCGTGAGACCAGGGTCAATCCTTGAAAGGACATGGTGATGCCAAAAATAATCCCAAGCTTGGCAATGTAATTGAGCGCCTCCCAATTGTAACCAATTAATAAAAGAAGCGCGGCCCCCGCAAGTACAGATGCAGCGCTTATCAACGTGTAGAATGCCGTAGTCTTTTTATTGTCTGAATCAACCTGGGAATCGTATTGCGAGGCGATGGCATCAAACTGGGTTTCTGAGATTGTTCCTTCAGACTTCCAGCGCTGTAGTTCGCCTTTAAGCCAATCCATCATGTTTTGCGATATTTGTTTTTTCATTTGCTCTTGTTATTCAGATATCAGGAAAGATTAGTTCCTATTTGCAATGATTCCAAGGCGATGATCCTACCCTTGGGCGTTAATCTAAGAACTTTATTTTCTTGTGATGCACAGTAAGTTTCAACTGCTTCAAAAGCTACGGAACGAGCCTCATACTCGTCCCAGCGAAGATGAAGATGAAGACTTTCAATGTTACATTCTTCCTCTTCTCTTATTGTACCTTCGTGCTGGGTGAGATGTACTAGTAAAAGGGCTAGTTTGAATTTTCGATCCCTCGTTTTTGCACGCTGCCAGACTGAGAATAATCCCCTTTCTGGGGCAAAGAAAAAAGCCATTCCAAATATGGTTCCCGCAACGGTGGACATCGAACCAGCAATGGAAGCATCCAGAAAATGGGCAAGCCAGTATCCTAATACCGCGCTAAGCATTCCAATCACGCAACTCCATACCAGCATTATTGAAAGCTTGTCGGTTAATAAATAAGCTGTTGCAGCAGGCGCAGCCATCAATGCAACCACGAGAATGGAACCTACCGCATCAAAGGATGCAACCGCAGTGGTTGAAACAGAAAGCACTAATCCAAGATGAATCCAGTAAGGGTTGAAACCAATGGCCTTGCTGAAGGCAGGATCAAAAGTTGAAACTTTCAGCTCTTTGAAAAACAATATTATGAACCCAAGATTTACGATGATGATCGCTATCATCAAGGCCAGGGATTTTGGGCCAAAATCATATTCTCCGATTTCCAGCCTTCGTGAGGGCAGGGGAGTCAATGCGATTTTTCCAACAAGAACCGCATCCATGTCGAGATGGATATTTTTCGAATAGATTGAAATCAACAGCACTGCAATGCTGAATAACGCAGGAAAAACCAGCCCTATTGCAGCATCTTCACGCACCACTCCGGTTTTTTGCAAACTTTCAACCATCAAGACTGTAAATACTCCCGCCATCGTTGCGCCAACTAATAACCAAGGCGATGTCATGTCTCCCGTCAGGAAAAAGGCAATCACGATACCAATAAGAACGGTGTGACTGATCGCATCGCTTAGAAGAGTCATACGCCTTAGAACGAGAAAAACCCCACATAGCGAACACGCGACGGCGGTGGCCATGGCAAGTAGTTGAATTTCGATTTGAGCTTGTGTCATTTTTGTGGCGCCCCCATGTGGGAGGTTTTTTCAGCCAGATATTCCTCACCTTTATTTGTGGGGATGTAAAGGCCTTTATCCACTTCAGAAACCAAGCCCAGTTCCAATAATTTATGCACGCTTCTTGGAACTCCTGAAGGATTTGAACTAATCCCTTTTAACATTGCCATACTGTGGCCATTTTGTTTTCCGCTATGTTCCTTCGCAAGGTTTAACAGGTTCGAAAGTACGGAATCCAGTTGAAGAACTTTGCTGTCCCGCCAATGTTTGAATTGAAGCCAAACGATCCCCCTTGCGGGTGCAAACAGGATTGATAAAAGTACGACCAGAGTAATAAACAAAACAATGACTGGGCCGGTTGGAATACTGGTTTTTCCAATGTTGCTTAAGAATGCACCTGCGATACCCGAAAATGCGCCGAAAAATCCGGCCAAAAATGTCATGTTCCCCAGCTTGTTTGTCCATTGCCTGGCAGCTACGGCGGGTGCCACCAGCAGTGCGCTCATCAAAACAACACCCACGGTTTCCAAGCCTGCTACGATGACCATCACCAATAACAAGGAAAGCAAAACTTCGATAAAGAAAACTGGAATGCCCAGGCTTTGGGCGAAAGAGCGGTCAAAGCAAACCAATTGAAACTGTTTCCAGAAGATAAAAACAGTGACGAGGCTTGGGATTGCAATTGCAGCAAGGAGCCATACATCACGATCCAAAAGGGTTGCAGCCTGGCCGAACAAAAAGCGGGCAAGCCCGGCTTGTGCGGCGTCTGGCCTTCGTTGGACCCAGGTGAGAAGCATCAGGCCAAAGCCAAAAAACACCGAAAGGGTTATTGCCAGCGAGCTATCTTCCTTGACTCTGCTATACCTGCTGATTCCAAGAATGACCATGGCAGCCAGGGTGCCTGAAATGGCAGCGCCCAGCATTAACACCCATGATTCTTTGCTGTTAAAAAAAAGAAAAGCGAGGATGAGTCCGGGAAGACAGGCATGGGATATGGCATCACCCATTAGGCTTTGTTTTCTTAAAACAGCGAAGGTGCCCAGAGTTCCGCACAAAAAGCCTAGAAGCGCAGTTCCAGCAACCACGCTTCCCAATCCAGGAACTGAAAGCGATTCAAACAATCGTTTATTCTCCCAGGGAAACTCTGGAGCCAAAAGCTAGCTTTAGGTTTGTTTCAGTAAAAACTTCGGAAACAGGCCCAGCAGCAATTTTACGCACGTTCAACAACACCACCCAGTCGAAATAATCTTTCACCGTTTGTAAATCGTGATGAACCACCAAGGCTGTGGCGCCTTGATTTCTTAATTCTCTTAATAGTTCAACGATTGATTGTTCGGTGGTCGAATCCACGCCTTGAAAAGGTTCGTCCATGAGATAAATTTCAGCATGTTGAACGAGCGCCCGAGCTAAAAAGACACGCTGCTGCTGCCCGCCCGAAAGTTGGCTGATCTGCCTGTTGGCGAGTTCGAGCATTCCGACTTTTTCGAGTGCCTCTTTGGTGAGTTTTTTTTCTTTGGTCCCGGGGCGCCTGAGCCATCCTAATTTTCCGTAAGTGCCCATTAGGACCACATCAAAAACCGTCGCAGGAAAATCCCAATCAACGCTCCCACGCTGGGGCACGTAAGCTATTTTCTTGATACCTTGGTCAATCTCAAGTCCGAGTATTTTAGCAGAACCTGCAACTGGGTTAAGTAAGCCGAGGATTGATTTGATCAGTGTTGTTTTCCCTGCACCATTAGGCCCGACAATTCCAACAAGTGCCCCTTGGGGAATCTCGAGATCGATATCCCAAAGCACTGGTTTATCTTTGTAACTCACCGTGAGATCATTGATCTCCAAGGCGAGTTCCATTTTTTTATCATTCGGCCCAGTCATGAAACATCCTATTGTTTAGGGAACCAAGGCTTTAACGATGGTCTCTATGTTGTGCTTGACCATGCCTTCGTAAGTTCCTGCAGGGGAGTTTTTAGGGCCCAATGCATCAGAGTACAATTCCCCACCCGTTGAAAGCATGAATTTTGGATCCAGTAATGCTGCGACTTCCTTGAGTTTCTCAAGATTTTTTCGGGGCACGGAACTTTCCACAAAGAAAGCCCTCACCTTGTTTTTTACCATGAAAGTTGCCAGGGATCCGATTTCTCCGCTGTTCGCTTCAGCCACGGTGTTGATGCCTTGCACTCCCCTTACCTGAAAGCCATAGGCGTTTCCAAAATATCCAAATGCATCATGGGCCGTCACCAAAACTCTTTGTGCAACGGGGATTTTTTCTGATTGTTGTTTTACATACTGGTGAAGTTCGTTGAGTGTCGCCAAATAATTCAATTTGTTGGCGTTATAAATGCTGCTGTTTTCCGGATCGATCTCAGTCAATTTCGCAGTTACAAACTCCAGGCACTTAATCCACAATTGAACATCAAACCAAATGTGTGGATCGGGTGTGTTCGTTTGTATTTCATTTCGAATATCTGAGGGCATCAATCCATCCGCGATGGCAAAGACATGCTTTTTCTTGGAGGATTCTTGAAATAGATCCGACATCTTTCCTTCCAAGTGGATGCCATTGTAAAAAACAACATCCGCATCCATCAATCTGGAAACATCGCTTTCCCTGGGTTCATAGGAATGGGGGTCGATGCCCGGCCCCATGAGTGATTCCACTAAAACCCTGCCCTTGCCCGCATTAGTAATCAGATCCGCAATCATGGTGGTTGTCGCAACCACTTTGATTTGTCGATTACCCAGATAAAGTTTGTTGTTTGCTGCCTGCTTGCAACCAGTTGCGAGCAAAAGGGAAAGTCCGATTACCATCTTGCAAAAAAAGTTCATAGATGAAACCAAGTTGTAATAGTGAATCTTAATTTTAATCGAAATTGTGCAGAATAGCAGCTAAATAAACCAGATAAAATCAAAGGGACCGAAATAGGATAAAACGTCACTCGCCTTCATTTTCTTCATGAAAGTCTTCGGGGTAATCATGGCCCTGAAGTTTATAATTCTCGCCGAACCATCTGCCTAAATCGATTCGTTTGCAGCGCAAACTGCAAAAGGGAAAGTCGGGCCATTCACTTCGGGCCTGAAAATTCATCGGCTTATCACAAATAGGGCATTTAACCTGGGTCATATCAATCCTTCTTGGGTGAAGGCTTTGGGTTTGTTGGTTTGGATGCCGCAGCACTGCTTTTACTGTCAATCGATGGAGTAGGAGTCGATTCTTTTTTTGTTGCGGGTTCAGATTTTGCGGGGCTTTCTTTATCTGCGCTGGCCGAACTCTTGTAGGATTCACTGCGATAATCGGTTTCGTAAAAACCAGAACCTTTGAAGAGAATTGCAGAACCTGTGCCAAATAGCCTTCGGAGTTTTGACTTCTTGCACTTCGGGCATTTTTTCAACACCTTTTCCGAAAATGATTGAAACTCTTCAAAGGCGTGTTTGCATGCATCGCATTCATATTCATAGGTTGGCATTTTATTACTCCGTATTTGTCCAGGTAAACACTAATCCGCTTGGGATGAAACCGAAACACTCGCAGGGCGAATCACCCGGTCGTGCAGCGTATAGCCATTTTCCAAGACTTGAACCACGGTCGATACCGGGAGGTCTTTGGAAGGAACTTGCATAACTGCTTGATGAAGATTCGGGTTGAAGAGGGTTCCCTCGGCTTGGATTCGTTGGATGCCATGGCGTTTGAAAACATCAAGGACCTGGGTTAGAACCATGCTGACTCCCTGAACCATGGAGTCGTTGGCGCCACTTTGCTTTGCTGCCTGCAATGCGCGATCAAGGTTGTCCAAGGCTGGTAAAATGTCGGCAGTGAATTGGAAGTGGGCAAAGCGTTTTTCATTTGCCTGGTCTCTTAGAACACGCTTTTGGTAGTTTTCAAAGTCCGCCCTGGTTGATTTTACAAGCGTGAGGTATTCGTCTTTTTTTTTCTCAGCTTCAAGAAGCTGTTCCTTTAATGATTCAATTTCTGAACTAATCGGCTGTTCAGAATAATCACGGTTATATTCATTATCAGGATCAACGTTTTCATTTGTCATGGTTATTTTCCCCCGGGTGCAAAAATTAGTTTAGCCTTCGTTGTTATCCCTGGCAGTGTCCGATTCTGACTGTACAAAAAGGCCTTTGAGTTTTTCAAGGAAACTTTTTCGGTGAGGCGAGATGTGTTTATGGTCAAGTTCTGATAACTCTCTAAACAACTCTTCCTGTCGTTTTGTGAGATTTTTAGGAGTTTCCAGACGAATATGAAGAATTAGATCGCCTGTTCTGGTTCCTCTTAAGGAAGGCATGCCCTTGCCCGGGACTTTCGCTTCCTCCCCACTTTGTATACCTGCGGGCAACTTAAACTTAATTTTTTTGCCATCAAGAGAGGGAACCTCGATTTCTCCACCTAGCGCGGCCTGGCTGAAAGTCACCGGAACTTCACAATGTAAATCCGCACCGTTACGAAGGAAAAACGAATGCTTTTTTACTTTGATTTGTACATAAAGGTCGCCAGGTGGGCCACCATTACGCGAAGCTTCACCAGACCCCGTGTGGCGGATATTTACACCATCATCAACACCGGGTGGAATGTTAAGAACCAACTCTTCGTGTTCTTGAATCACGCCTGCGCCTCTGCAACTGGTACAGGGGTTTGTTATGGTGGCACCTTTGCCTCCACAACCCGAACAAGTTTGCTGGATTCGGAAAAATCCATTCCCTTGAATGACAACACCTTTGCCATCACAGCGCTTGCATTTTACAGGGGTTGAACCTGGTTTACATCCATTACCGCCGCAGTTTTTGCAGGTTACATCCCTGGGAATCTTGACTTTCTTTTCGACACCCTTCATCGCATCGATCAAATCGATTTCTATCCCCAGATGAAAATCATTTCCTGCTTGGGGGCCCCGCCTGCCTTTACCCTTGCCTGCACCACCAAAAACACCGCCAAACAGATCTCCAAATAAATCCATCACTGAATCTGCATTACCAAAATCAGGCATTGCAGTACCATCCATGCCGGCATGGCCGTAGCGATCGTAGCGTTGTCTTTTTTCGGGATCTCTCAATATTTCGTAGGCTTCAGCAGCTTCTTTAAAAAGAATCTCTGCATCGGCATTGCCCACATTGCGATCGGGGTGATATTGCATTGCAAGTTTGCGATAAGCTAATTTGATAGATTCAGCGTCAGCACTTTTAGAAAGGCCTAGGACTTCATAATAGCAGCGTTTAGTTGCCATGCATTTCCTGATAGTTCAAATAGAAAGGGTCAAAATACTATTTACAAACAAACGCGGGCCCAAACAAGCTGGACCCGCGCAAGAAACCAAAGGAACATGAGGGAACCGAAATTACCTCACAGATCCGGAAACCTTACCTGTAGAACTTTCCTCGTCAATCTTAGTAATCATGACTTCGGTGGTAAGCATCAGGCCAGCGATGCTTGCCGCATTCTGCAGGGCAGATTTTGTAACGCGGGTGGGGTCGATAATGCCTTCCTTGAACATATCAACATACTCACCAGTATTAGCATTATATCCAAAGTTTGGCTTCGCATCCCGGGTAAGAATTTCTGCAGCAACAACTGCACCATCAACACCAGAGTTTTGAGCAATAATGCGAATCGGTTTTTCAAGGGCCCGGGTAATGATTTCCGCACCCAGACGTTCATCGCCTTTAAGCTTTTCAGACACTTTCTCTGCAACGCCTATGCAACGAAGAAGAGCTGTGCCACCGCCTGGAACAATGCCATCTGCAACAGCGGCGCGGGTTGCGTGAAGAGCATCTTCAACGCGACCTTTGGTCTGCTTCATTTCGGCTTCGGTGGTTCCACCAACCCGAACAATGGCAACGCCACCGGTAAGCTTGGCAAGGCGTTCGCTGAACTTTTCTTTATCGTATTCGCTTTCAGTCTGGCCCATTTGAGCCCGGATCTGATCGATACGCTTTTGAATCAAGCTTTTCTCGCCCTTACCACTAATGATAGTGCAATTTTCGCGTTCAATTCGTACGGTCTTGGCGTTCCCGAGCATGTCGAGTTCAACACTTTCAAGTGTAATTCCAAGATCTTCGCTGATGAACTGGCCACCGGTTAGAACTGCGATATCGCCAAGCATTGCTTTACGACGATCACCAAAACCAGGAGCTTTAACAGCACAAACATTCAAGATACCGCGCAATTTATTGATAACCAATGCTGCCAAGGCTTCAGATTCAACATCTTCAGCGATGATAAGCAAAGGCTTGCCAGTTGCTGCTGCTTTTTCAAGCAGGGGCAAAAGATCCCGCACATTGTTCACTTTCTTTTCATAGATGAGAATGAGGGGGTCTTCAAGTTCGCAGGTCATGTCTTCGGTATTGATGAAGTAAGGCGAAACATAGCCTTTATCAAACTGCATACCTTCAACAAAATCGAGGGTGGTTTCTGCAGTTTTGCCTTCTTCAACTGTTATAACGCCGTCCTTACCAACTTTTTCGAAAGCATCCGCCATGAGTTGACCAATGACCATGTCGTTGTTGGCGCTGATGGCAGCAACTTGAGCAAGTTCAGAGGAAGACTTCATGGGTTTGGAAATTTCGTTGAGGTTGTCAACAACCGCGGCAACAGCTTTGTCGATACCACGCCTGATAGCCATTGGATTGGCACCAGCGGTGATATTTCGCAAACCTTCCTGATAGATGGAAAGAGCAAGAATGGTGGCGGTTGTGGTGCCATCTCCTGCAATGTCACTGGTTTTTTGAGCCACTGCGTTGACGAGTTTTGCCCCCATGTTTTCAAAGGGATCAGCAAGATCAATTTCCTTGCTGACTGTCACGCCGTCCTTGGTGACCGTTGGGCCGCCAAAGCTTTTGTCGAGGATTACGTTTCTACCTGTGGGCCCAAGGGTAATGCCTACGGCATGGGCCAGTTTTTCAGCGCCTGCAAGAAGTTTCTTACGGGCATCATCGGTATAAAGAAGTTGCTTAGCCATTTATGAAAATCTCCCTTAGCGGATGTACGAATTTACTTGGTAATCTTGGCAAGAATATCGCTTTCGCGAAGTATCTTAATTTCTTTGCCATCAACTTCAATATCGCTGCCAGCATAGCGACCATATACAACTTCATCACCTTTGCTGACCGAAACAGGTGTGCGTTGGCCATCTTCACGAAGATTGCCAGGTCCAACAGCAAGTACGCAACCTCGTTGAGGTTTCTGCCTTGCAGCATCGGGAAGCAAAATCCCGCCTGCACTTTTATCTTCAGCTTCTAAAGGCTGAACCACGACCCTATCGTCTAGGGGGCGCACTTTCAAATCAACATCTTTGTTCTTGGCCATGTTTACTTCCTTCATACGAAATTAAAGTTAATGATTAGGATAATACAAAAATCAAAGGGCAACTTACATCATGCCACCCATGCCACCCATGCCACCCATGCCACCCATGCCACCCATGCCACCCATGCCCATATCGCCACCGCCATGGTGATGGTCATGATGATCACCACCTGCACCCTTGGGTTCAGGTATGTCTGCAATCATGGTTTCAGTGGTAAGCAGCAAGCAAGCTACGCTAACACCATTTTGCAGCGCACTTCGTGTAACTTTAACTGGGTCAACAATGCCTGCTTTTCGCATGTCGCAATAGGCGCCTTTGTCTGCATCAAAACCAAAGTTCTTTTCTTTGGATTTGTTGATGTTGTGAACAACAACAGAGCCATCAAGGCCAGCGTTTTCAGCAATCATCTTGCAGGGCATTTCCATGATGGTACGCAAAAGGTTCAAGCCAATTGTTTCTTCTTCGCTATCAAACTTAAGGTTATCAAGGCATTTCCTTGCTTGAAGAAGAGCAACGCCACCGCCTGGAACAATACCTTCAGCAAGTGCTGCCCTGGTGGCATGCAATGCATCTTCGTAAAGTGCCTTGCGTTCTTTCATTTCGGTTTCAGTTGCGGCTCCAACTTTAACTTGGGCCACGCCACCTGCAAGCTTTGCAAGTCGTTCCTGAAGTTTTTCACGATCATAGTCACTATCGGTTTTTGCGATTTCCTTGCGGATCATTTCGCAGCGACCTTCAATGGCTTTCTTGTCGCCAGCACCTTCAGTGATGGTGGTGTTTTCGGCGTCAATTTTGATTTTCTTGGCTCTTCCAAGATCAGAGAGTTCAATCTGTTCGAGTGGAACGCCCAAGTCTTTGAAAATTGCCTTGCCCTTGGTAAGAGCTGCAATGTCTTCAAGAATGGCTTTCCTGCGATCGCCATAGCCGGGGGCTTTGACTGCAGAAATATTTAGCACGCCTTTAAGCTTGTTAAGAACCAAGGTAGCAAGAGCTTCGCCATCAATGTCTTCAGCAATGATAAGCAAAGGTTCTTTTTTCTTGGAAATAGCTTCGAGGAGTGGAATCAAAGATTTTGCAGAGCTAATCTTTTCTTCGTAGATAAGAATGTAGGGATTATCAAGATCGCAAGTCATGTTGTCATGATTGGTAACGAAGTGGGGGGAAAGATACCCACGATCGAATTGCATACCTTGAACAACCACTACTTCGGTTTCGGTAATCTTGCCTTCTTCAATGGTGATAACGCCATTGGTTGCGCCAACTTTGCTCATTGCTTCGGCAAGCTTTTTGCCGATCTCAGAGTTGTTGTTGGAAGCAATCGTAGCAACTTCGGTGATTTCCTTGTTGTCTTTGGAGTCAACTTTTTCAGCCATCTTGGCCAATTGCTCTACAACTTTGTCTACACCTTTTTGAACGCCACGGGTGATTGCCATTGGGTGGTGCCCAGCAGCAAGGTATTTGAGGCCTTCTCTGAAAACAGCCTCGGCAATTACAGTTGCGGTGGTGGTGCCATCGCCTGCAACATTGCTGGTTTTACTGGCGGCTTCCTTAACGAGTTGAGCCCCCATGTTTTCGAAAGGATCTTGAAGTTCGATTTCCTCTGCAACAGTAACACCGTCTTTGGTTACCGTGGGACTGCCCCAACCCTTGTCAATAACAGCATTTCTGCCACGGGGCCCAAGGGTGCAGCGGACTGCCCGAGCTAGTTTGCTGACACCAGCCAGCATTTTTTGTCGCGCTTCATCAGCATAAGTCAGTTGTTTAGAACCCATCCACATACTCCTTTAACCACGAAACTATTAATTGCTTTTCAATTGCCATCTTGCCGGTATACATTCCGGATTTATGATTCTAAATTTCATTCAGACCGATAAAGGTCTTTGGCGAATGAGCAATTAGATTAGCAAAGGTTATGCCATGAAATGTGATGTGCATAAGTTACTGATTGGTATAGACTTATGGCGTTCATCAGGGATTGGCGGGTAATATTAGCTGTCAGAGTGGCAGACTTGGCAATTGGAAGACGGCATTTTTGTCATATCAAGCACTCTTAATTTACTAGACTGTTGGAACAGAACACTTAATCCTCATTCAAGGCTTGTTTTCATGAACCGACCCGAACCAAGTGCTAATTTAAATCTATCCCGCAATATTCTCCTTGCGATTGGCTTGTTCAATATCTGCTTTTACGCCTTTGTTTTAAAAACGGTGGACAACTCCATCCCAAAAATGTTGGACGCACAAAACAACGCCATGGAACCAGAAAAAAAAATGACCGAGGAAGAGCTTGAATCAAAGAAACAGTTGGTCATCAACAATGCGAAAAACAACAGCAAACTTAGTATTGGGGCAGGAATAGGAATTGTAATATTGGCATTTTTTATTCCCCTGGCACCCAGTGGGTTGGCTGTATTCGCGCTAGCACTGTTTCTAATCACCCTGGGGTATCAAGCATATCTGGGTTTTGAGGTTTTTACGGAGGGGATTTTAATCAAGGTGGTTTGTGTTTTTGCGTTCTTTCAAAGCGTGCGTTTTTCTCTTGAATATGAACTGAGAAATGTGCCCAAAATAAAAAAGCACCAGATTCAGTTTCCTGAACCTGATGCTTGATTATTTAAAGATCAAATTAAGACTTAAGCATGCCTACTTGCTTGGCATAAGGGAAAATCCCTCCTGCATTCAATATGGGGGCTATCTCGCCCAATGGGTTTAGAGAATAGGTTTCCTTGGTGGTTAAGTTGTGCAATTTGCAGTTCAACACATCGAGTTTTAATTCATCGCCTGTGCATACTTTGTCGCATAATCTTTCGCTGCATTCAAAAGGAACCAAATAGCCACCATTGACTGCATTTCGGAAGAAAATACGGGCATAGAATTCTGCAATTACGACTTTGATACCTGCAGCATCAAGGGCTACAGGTGCGTGTTCGCGTGAAGAGCCACAACCAAAGTTTTTACCCGCGATAATAAATGTGTAAGGGGAAACAAACTCGTCATCGGTATGAAAGGGGATGTTTCCCTTAGGCAAACCAGATTGTGCAGGCGGTACGCTGCTGAGTGCGTATTTCCCAAACTGTTTGTATTCTTCAGGGATCGCAGGATTAAAAGTAAGATATTCCGCAGGAATAATTTGATCGGTATCAACATTATCACCCAGAACATAAGCTTTGCCTGTGATTTCGTTTTGAATTTTACTCATGCTAAATACTCCCTGGGGTCGGTAATCATGCCTGTAATAGCGCTGGCAGCAACGGTTAAAGGGCTGGCCAGAAAAACTTCAGCTTCCTTGTGGCCCATTCTGCCGGGGAAGTTGCGATTTGTTGTACTGATGCAGCGAATAGCCTGATTCAGCCTGCCAAAGGTATCGCTGGGGCCGCCAAGGCATGCCGCACAAGATGCCTCACCCATTTTTGCACCAGCATCCAAGAAAATTTGCTCAAGCGTTTTGCCATGCATCTTTTCGGTTTTAAGCCCCTTGGCAACCTCGGTGGTGGCGGGTACCACAAAGGTGTCAATCTTTACGGAATGCCCATGCATAATTTTGGCTGCAGCACGGAAGTCGGTCATTTTTCCGCCTGTGCAAGAGCCAATGTAAGCCCGATCCAGCTTGGTTCCTTTTACCTCGCTAACAAAAGATTTGTTATCAGGGCTATGTGGCTTGGCAACCACCGGTTGAAGTTTGCTTATATCGTAAACCTTTTCATAAATAAACTTCGCACCCGGATCAGTATAAACAGGAGTGTATGGAACTTTATGTTTATTTTTAGAATCGATGAAATCAAGGGTAACTTTGTCTGGCGCAATAACGCCATTTTTGCCACCTGCTTCAATCACCATATTGCAAAGGGTCATACGCTCTTCCATATTAAGAGCAAAAACCCCTGGGCCATCAAATTCCATCGCCCTGTAAGTTGCCCCATCGCAGCCAATATCACCAATTACTGCAAGAATAAGGTCTTTGGCCATTAAGTAAGGCGGTAAATTGCCTTCAAAAACAAAACGCATGGTAGGCGGAACTTTAAGCCAGAGGTTTCCTGTACCCATGACAAAGCCTGCATCCGTATTACCAATACCGGTTGCGAATTCCCCGAATGCACCAGCAGTGCAGGTATGACTGTCAGTGCCCAGCAATACTTCGCCGGGGCGGGTATGGCCTTCTTCAGGCAATGCGATATGGCAAACGCCTTTGTATCTTTCGGTGCCAACATCGTAGTAATAAGGTAGGTTTTGCTCTTTGGAGAACTCCCTCAAAACATCGATATTGCGATTAGCCATCTTGTCTGCGGTAAAAATATAATGGTCAGGTATAATTACTATTTTTTTAGGATCCCAGACCTTAGCGGCATTTCCGAAATTCTTTTTAAATACACCTATTGTTCCCGGGCCACATACATCGTGGGTCATTAAAATATCGATATCAATCCAAATGTTTTGGCCGGGTTCTACAAAATTAGCCTTTGCGTGTTTTGCAAGTATTTTCTCGGTCAGGGTCATGGCTGGCATGGTCGCGCCTCCGTTGGGTTAACTAAGTATACACTTTAGTATATTTGTTCAGGGCCTTTGGGCATGGTGCGAGGTCAAAAGTTTTTATCACATTTCTATATTATAGATGTAAAGAAGCACCGAGTATAATCGTGTTATCCCTGTTCTTTTTGATTAGGTGGCGAATAAATGGCTTTAAATTCGACTAAAAAAGCAGTGGTTTTGCTAAGTGGCGGACTAGATTCCAGCACGACCTTGGCGGTTGCACTTAAAGAGGGTTTCGAGTGCTACGCCTTGACCATTAATTATCAGCAAAGGCATCATGCTGAAATCGATGCTGCCAAAAAGGTCGCCTCGCAATTGGGAGTTTTTGATCACAAGGTAATTGACTTGGATTTAAGGGCTTTTGGGGGGTCAGCTCTGACTTCTGAGGAAGCTGTGCCTAAAAATCGTTCTCAAGCTTCCATGGCTTGCGAAATTCCCGTTACCTATGTTCCTGCGAGAAACACGGTGTTTCTTTCCGTTGCACTGGCTTGGGCCGAAAGCCTCAATGCCTTTGATATTTTTCTTGGAGTAAATGCGGTTGATTATTCCGGCTACCCCGATTGCAGGCCGGAATTTATCCGTTCTTTCGAAAGTCTTGCCAATCTTGCCACCAAGGCGGGTGTCGAAAAAACAGGAAAATTTAAAATTCATGTTCCTCTCATAGTTCTCTCCAAAAAAGAAATCATCAAGTTGGGTCACTCCCTGAATTTGGATTTCTCCCTGACTCATACTTGCTACGACCCCAAAAAAAATGGGAAATCATGCGGTTTGTGCGATGCCTGTATCCTTCGACTCGAAGGATTCAAAGAAGCTGGCATTATTGATCCCATCCCTTACGATAGAGTGGGATTATGAAAATATCTGAGATTTTTTATTCGATTCAAGGCGAGGGCGTTCTCAACGGCGTTCCCTCTGCATTTGTTCGCACTACCGGTTGCAATTTGCGCTGCGTATTTTGTGATTCGCCACAAACTTCCTGGAATCCAGAAGGCGAAACAATTTCTCTCGACGATATCGTTGCCAAAACCAATATCTTCAACACCAAGCATGTTGTGATTACAGGCGGTGAGCCTTTCTTGCATCAGGAACTGGATGACCTCTGCAGGAAATATAATGAACTTGGTTACCACATCACCTTGGAAACCGCCGGCACTCTTTTTCAAAAAGTGCATTGTAATCTTTTAAGTATCAGCCCGAAGTTATCCAACTCAACTCCTCATCACAGGGAGAATGGCAAATACAAATTAAGGCATGATGAAATCCGGTTGCAACCCGATATTGTCAGAAAACTGATGGATCTCGGAGATTATCAACTAAAGTTCGTCATTGATTCCCCAGGCGATACCACCGAGGTTCGTGAATTTCTGAAATCGTTGGGTAAAATCGAAAAATCGAAAGTGCTTTTAATGCCCCAAGGAATCACCCGCGAGGATTTGGAGAAAAAATCCAAGTGGTTGGTGGAGCTTTGTAAAGAAGAAGGATTTCGCTACTGCCCCAGGTTGCATATTGATTTATATGGCAACACATTGGGCACTTAACATCAGGAAATTTGAGCGCGCTTAAGATGCCAAGGTGTTTCTTTTTCGTAAGTCCGGGCGATGCGTAGGAGTTTTTCTTCAGAAAAAGGTGCGCCTAATAGTTGCAGCCCAATCGGAAGGTTTTTCGAGTTAAAACCGCAAGGGATGCTTATGCCTGGGATTCCCGCAAGGTTGCAGCTAATCGTGTAAATGTCGGATAGATACATCGAAAGCGGGTCGGAGCTTTTTTCGCCTACTTTGAAGGCGCAGGTCGGTGCGGTTGGACCAGCGATTACATCGCAATCTGCAAAGGCTTTATCGAAATCATCCCGAATTAACCTTCGGACTTTTAATGCCTTTAAATAATACGCATCAATGTAACCACTCGATAGCGAATAGTTGCCCAGTAAAATGCGCCTTTTAACCTCGGCGCCAAAACCTTCACCCCGGCTTTTACAATACATGTCGATTAAGTTACTGTGATTTTTGGATCGGTGGCCATAATGCACACCATCGTACCGGGCCAGATTGCTTGATGCCTCTGCTGTCGCAACAAGATAATAAGTGGCAATCGCATAAGTGCTATGTGGCAGGGAAATTTCTTTGATGGTCGCACCCCGGCTTTTAAGAACATCAAGCGCTGCCATCACTGATTTTTCTACTTCTGCATCAAGCCCACCCGCAAAATATTCCCGTGCCACACCGATGGTGAAGGGCTTTAATGGAACCTCGAGATTCGCGGTATAATCGGGAACTTCGTTCGAAGTGCAAGTGCTGTCGCGATCGTCTTTGCCTGCGATCACATTCAATAAAAGGGCGGTGTCTGTTACATCATGGCTGAAGGTTCCGATTTGATCCAGCGAGCTGGCATAGGCAACCAAGCCATAACGGGAAACCCTGCCATAGGTTGGTTTTAACCCAACGATTCCGCATAAACTTGCAGGCTGACGAATCGAACCGCCTGTGTCTGATCCCAAAGATATTGGTGCCTCGCAAGCAGCAACGGCAGCGGCTGAACCACCGCTCGAGCCACCGGGGATGCAATCTAGATTCCATGGATTTCGCGTGGTTTGGTATGCGCTATTTTCCGTTGATGATCCCATTGCAAATTCATCAAGATTGGTTTTTCCAAGAATCACAGCATCGGCTTGATGTAGCTTTTCGGTTACATGGGCATCGTAGGGCGGGACGAAGTGCTCAAGAATTTTGCTGCCACATGTTGTGGCTATTCCTTTGGTGCAAATGTTATCTTTGACTGCTATCGGTACGCCTGCTAGAGGTCCAAGTTTTTCGCCTTTGGATCGCTTTGCATCGATCGACCGTGCAGTTGCCAAGGCGGTTTCTTCGTTAACCAGCAAAAAACTTTTTACTTTAGGATCTTTGGCTTTGATGGCTTCCAGGTAAGCCTTTATGATGGTTTCCGCGGTGGCTTCGCCCTTTGCTTGAATTTGGATAAGCTCGGCAGCGGTTTTTTCAGTCAATTTGCTGGTTGAGGTAGACATTTCTGGCCTATTGCAAAGTTAAATTGGATGTCAAATTCTTCGAAGGAAAATGATTATTCGAATATCGCGGGCACACCATAAAAGTTCCCCTGTCGATCAGGAGCGTTTGCAAGTGCCTCGTTTACATTGAGTGATTCTTTTAGTACATCTTCACGGAAAACATTGGAAACATCCAGCGCATGCGCCAGAGGTTCAACATGATCCGTGTTAACTTCTTGAAGTTGATTTATGTAACTTAAAATAGAATTTAATTGCGTAGAAGCAGCAATTAACTCATCAGGCTTAAGCTCCAACCTTGAAAGGTGGGCAATCCATTTGATTTCATCTGCGGTAATCGCCAAGGGAATCTCCCTAGAAGATACGATTAAACCATGCCGGCTTGGATTTGGAAGGGACGCTTCTTAACAGGGCGTTGGATTCTTCCGGACCGAATGCATTGAACGCAAACGGTGAGCCTTTGAACCGAGCCACCCACCTGGCATTGGATCGTTTGAAGATTTGGGCTGTGCAAGCGCTTGGATTTGCCTGTTACCTTGCGACCGATACCGCCGAGGTATTTTTCCTTACCTCGATAAGTATAGGAATTACCTTGGCCCGCTCTTTTTTCACAAACATCGCATTTATAAGACATTGTCCCAGCCCCTTCGGGAAAAATTAATCGATTATCGCCTTAAGCTTTTCATTCTACGATTTTTATTTTAACAGGCAACGTATTCAGTAATTTCTTGCCTTCTTCTTTCACTTTTATCACTTCCTGCCCGATTTTCATATATCCAGCTTATAAAACCAGACTACATGTTTTTTTGTACACTGCAATTCCTTTAATATCGATTCTAACGAAAACAAGGATCCATTAACTTTGGAGATTGGGGAAAGATGGAAAACCTCTTGCGTTATGCCTTTTTGCTTTAGACAATACATAGGTAAGCAAATCACCCGTATTGAGCGTGGGGAATTCGTTGATTTCTCGTGCTTTAAAAGAAAGCTTTTCGGAGAGTACCTTAGCCATGGCAAAGAACGATAAAAAAGAAAAAAAAGATAGTGATTCAGATATCTTCCTGCCTAAAGAAGAAGGGGCAATAGATATCCCTGAACCTATTGATGAGAATGATTCCACAATTGCCATGAGTGGGTCTGATTTGGAAAAAGCGGAAGCTTTGGATCCTCCAGAAGTTGAAGTCGAAGTAGATATGTTTGAAGAGATTTCAGAAGAAGTTGTTGAAACGTCTAATTCACCAGATGCCGGCGATTTTTCTGCCTTGGATGAAATCGAAAATACCAAGCAGCCTGAAATTAAGAAAACCATGTTGGCCAGAGATTCCGATATTGAAGATGCATTAGATGATTCAGGCTTTAATATTCCAGGATTTGGTTCTGAATCTTCTTCAAGCGAAGTTATTTCGATTGCAAATGGCAATGACGCTGAAGAAGAAGTGCAAGCACCTAGCCCCAAGAAAACCCAGTTGGCTTCCAAGCAATCAAAACATACACAATTTGCCCCTGCTGGTTCAGAAATCGAACCCGATCAGGAAGGGGACGAGGAAGTTCCCAGCGAACCAACCGCTTCTACAAATGAATATAACCCTGAAGAACCAGTTGAAGGAGAAGTTGAAGCCGCTACCACCTCATTTGATCAGGAACCGATCCAAGAAACCAACCAAGCTTCAGAAGAGGATGATTTCGATAAATACAGTGATCCAGACATGAATAACGGATCAGGAGAATCTGAACCAACATCTGAACAAGAGTCTGAAGAACCTGAAGAGGCGGGGCCAGAACCCGTTGCGCCGCCACGCAAAAGGGGTGGCATGTTAATTGGCACCTTGGTGGGAACCATTCTTGGCGCAGGAATTTTTGGTGGCTTATATGAGTTTGGCATCGAAATTCCCCAAGAATTTCGCATGAATAAGAGCGAGGCAGTTATCGCACTTGAAAACGGCAAAAAGAGAGCCGAAGCGGACGCCAAATCCAAGGCAGATGAAGTTGCTAAAACCAAGGAAGAAGCAGCTAAAGCTGATGAAGATAACAAAACCAAGGAAAAGGTATTTCTTGCCAAGCATGAGGCCGAGTTGAAGAAGGCTGCTGATGATAAAAAAACCGCACTAGAAGAAGCAGATAAAACTTACAAGGAAAGTCTTAAAGATGCAGATAAGAAGTTGGCAGATCAAAAAGCAGAAGCTGATAAAACGCTGAAAGAAACGATGGTTGCAGCGGATAAGAAGATCAAGGAAACCGAGGATACAGCCAAAAAAGAAATCGCAGAGGAAAAGAAAGCGACTGAGAAAAAACTTGCCGAAGCTGATACCAAGCTTGCAATGTTGAAAGATGAAAAAACAAAAGTAGAAGCATCCCTTAAGAAATCTGAAGACTTTGTCTCAACCATTGGAACAGAACTTTCCCAGGCTAATTTGGTGAAAGATAAATCCAACCCGACGAATGTTGTTGAAGGCTTGAAAAAAGGAATGGAAATCATCCAGAGCAAAGATCCCCAAGGTATGATCCGTGGATTGCAAACCAATTTGGTTGACACGACCACAAAGTTCACCAAGCAAATCGAAGTGGTAGACAAGAAATTAAAGGAAAGTCGGCAGCCTGCAGAAATGCTTGATTACTGGCGCACTTTGATGGAGAAAAAAGGCCAGGGAGAATTGGAAAAGAAAGCTACTGAAGATGTTGAAAAAGTAATGGTAGATGCCTCGGCAAACTCTGACTTAAAGGCACGCGCCGAAGTTCTTAAGGGGATCACCCTGAGAAACCAAGGTAAGTATGTCGAAGCAAAGGCTTTGCTTGAAAAAGGTAAAGCAGCTTTAAATGCAGGCGATATTGCTTGGAAACTTCAAGCTGATATTGCACTTAAAGAAGCTAACGATCCCGTCACCCATTTTGTTGAATTGAGTAAAAAACAAGAGTCCATGAATCAAATTGTTGATTCGGTAAGCTCACTGAGCAAGGCAATTGAACTTTCAACGCAGTTCAGCCCCAAGCGAAGGGCAGAGCTCCTTGCGGATCGTTGCTTGGTGGAAATTGAACGAGCCCAGGTTAGGGCCAAGGGTAAGCCGCAACTCAATGACCCCTCGCTTTTGGCAGCAGCCAAGGATGCGGATGAAGCGGTCTTATCAAAGACTGCACTTGGGTACTATGCCAAGGGAAGAGTTGCAGAGGTTCGTGGCGAAATTGTCGATGCGATTGATTTTTATCGCAAAGCTGTAAATGAAAATAAGGCCTTGGATGCGCAGGGTATCGTTTATCGAATCGCACTTGCAAGGTTATTAAATTCAGTTTTACCTACCAACATCAAGCCCAAAGAACCTGATGTTGAAAAGGTTGGCGTTCTCGAAAAAAAGGAGCCTGAAATGCTGACAAACTTATTTGCATTATTGCTGACGGGGTTCTATTTCCAACAGCCAGAAATTGTGTTCCCACCTGAAAGCCCGAAGATCAGCCCCAAGGAATCCCGGAAACTTGCGGATGAGATTCTTGCTTCGCCCGATGCTCCTTTTGACGCCAAGGCACAAGCTTATGCAATCAAAGGTTTGCCTACCAAAGCGATCAGGGAATATGTGATTGGGCTTCGTGAAAAAATGGGGCCTATCCATTTCGAAAACCTCATGAAAATAATCGAAGATCATCCTAGCTTGACGAACCATAATTTAGGCAATCAAGCCAACCCTGTTGAAGCTGAACGCTTTTACGCCACAGGCATGGCGCTTTATTTTAACAAGCGATATTTGGAAGCTGAAAAAGCTTTCATGGCGGCAGTTGAAAATGAAAGGCAAGATGCCCGTTATCAATATTACCTGGGTCTTTCACGCCTGGCGCAAAACAAGGCGGAGGCAGCAGAGGCCTTTGAAGCTGCTTCGAAATATGAAAAACTTGGCAGGCCATCTAGAGCCGCGGTAAGCACTTCCCTTGAAAGAGTGCAGGGCCCGCAAAGGCAGGTTTTAAATACCTACCGAAATAATCCCAACCGCTAATTCTTTTTGGGTTTCTTGATTTTGGGACGGAAGAATGGGTCGCTTAAACCTTCAAATTCTTCCTTCCCTTTACCTTCAGGAAAGAATAATTCCTCCCATTGGGCCGTTTCATCTGGCGTAAGTTCTACGGGCTTTAGAGGGATATGGATTTCTTCGGTTGGCTTGCTATTGTCTCTTAAATGAAATTCCAGATCCAAGCACCCCACATGCAGGCAGCCTTTTTTCTCCGCAGCTTTTATCAGCCTTTTATCATCAGATACCACCACTAAAGCCTTGGGGTATCTTTCCTCCAGCACCGCATTTTCAATGTAGCTGTCTGCATCAGACCCCGTGGTGAATATTACGGTTATCTCCGGGAATTTCACTGCCTTTTTAGGCCCTGCCATACCCCTCTTCGCATCGTACACCAGCGTTATCTTATGATTTGCGCCTGGATTATCTTTAAGCAGATCGTGCAGGTTTTTTAATAACCAGTTCCTTTCAAGTTCCAATACTCCCGGTGGAACCGAATCACTTAGTTTCCTGACCGCCCGTAAAAGGTTATAACCATCAATTAGGTAATGCATTGGCTAAACTTTCTAAGATGATACTTATTGTTACTACTTACATTAATAACCAATGAGAAATGATAATGGTTAAAAATATTCTGCTTTTTGATATTGATGGAACTTTGCTTTCGAGTGCCGGGGCAGGAAAAGATGCCTTGGAAAAAGGCATGGCTTCCAAGTTTGGCATTGATCATATCGTTGATGGGTTGAGCCTTAGTGGCCGTACCGATAAAGGCATCCTTCACGATTTGTTAAGGCTGCATGGAATAGAGCATACCGATTCTTCGTATGAAACGATGATGAAAGCGTATTTAGCGCATCTTCCGGAGTGCCTTAAAAATGTGCAAGGAAAGATTTTGCCCGGTATCACAACAATCCTTGAGGATTTGAAAACCAGGGATGATTGTGCGGTGGGGCTTCTTACAGGAAATCTTCGTGCAGGAGCCAAAATAAAACTTGGTCACTTTGGAATCTTTGAACACTTTCAATTTGGAGGTTTTGGTGATCATCATCTTGACCGCGACGATGTTGCTCGTGAGGCGCTGGGCGAAATCCAAGTGAGATTCGGCAAGGATTTTTCAACTTCCAAGGTATGGGTTTTAGGCGACACACCCTTGGATATCAAGTGTGCGCGGGCCATCGGTGCCAAAGTTCTGGCTGTTGCAACGGGTTGGCATACCACGAAAGAATTAGAATCTCATGCGCCGGATTTGTTATTTGAAGACTTAACCCATACCCAGGATGTTCTTGAACAGATGCTTTCTTAAAACGGGGGGCGTTTTTGAAGTTCAGCCAAATCATTTTAATTGTTTTACCATTGCAGTTGATGCATAAAACCGTCAGGATAATATTTATTGAGGTCTATTGATACATAGGGGATTATTTATGCTGAGCAGAATCATTGCCTTGGCTGTTTTTTTTATTACCACTGCAGCAATTCATGCTGAATATTATTTGATTCGTGTGGATTTAACCAAACCATTGGAAAAAGCTCCCGCAGCAGGTACGGGTGCCGGCCCGATGCCGGGTGGGATACCCATGCCACCTCCTATGCCGAGTGGTCCCATGCCCGGAAGTCCAATGCCAGGAAGCCCAATGCCAGGCGGGCCGGGTGCCATAAGGCCTCCTCGACCAGCAGGGGTTGGCGAAGGCGGTTTTTCCGGTGGTATCCTAGGGCAAGGTGAATTCGCCCTGAATTCTCGGTTTGTTTTTACCGTGGTTGAACTCAATAAAAGGGAAGCTATTTCTCAAAAAGTTTTGCCATGGATTATTGTCGATCAAAATAACAAAATATTCCAGCAAGGCGGGGCTGCTGCAGGCCAACCGAACCCTGCCCAACCACCTGGTGCAGTAGGCGCGCAACCCGCTGTAACCGGTCCACAGCTAAAGAGGGGGCATTGGAGTCGGTTTGAGCACCCTTGGAATGGGAAAACTATGCCGTTAGTTACAACGGATATGCCCGGTGCCATAACCGGTGAATATTTTGTTCCCAATAGCTCGATGCAATTTGTGCAGATTGTTTCCGATGAATCTGTGAAAGGTAAAGCTGTTGCGCTGCCCTCGCTCAGTAAAATTCTTGCTGATCGATCTGTTGCTTTAAAAGATAAAAAAGGCGCGAAAGATGTAATTGATAATGTTGGGAAATTCGCCCTTGAGCATGGCATGACAAAAGAATTTACCGACACCATGGATACGCTAGTCAAGGAGAGTAAAAGTAAGTCTGCGATACTTGATGCGTACTCCAAGACTAAAAAAGCAACTCAGGAAAAAAGCGCTAATGATCCCGCCTTTACAAGTCTTTCCACAAGTTTCGTAGGGTTTAACCAGGAGAAGTCGGATCACTTTGAAGTGATTCATGATGGGCTCCCAAATGATGCCGAAGTAAAATTATGGGTTGCCCAATTAGAAAAAAATTACACGACATTTTTCATGTGGTTTTCGTTGAACGGAACCCAGATTGAGTTACCTAAAACAAAGCTTTCGGTCGTAATCACAACCAAGCCTGATGTTTATAATGAGTTGCATCTTGCCTTGCTTGGTACCAAAGCCAAGGCGCAGGGTTTTATGATGCCAAGAGAAAAGCTGCTTATATTGTGCACCAAAAGGCTTGATCCCATCTCTGAAATGCTCGGCCTTAAAATGAAGGAATGGACAACGAAGGGATACGACTTTAATCAACTCCTCCAAGGGAAAGTAGGGCAGGGCACTCCGCCTACAGCAGACATATTGGAGATTAGTTATTCAGGTGCCATGTCTGTTTTAAACCGTTCCTTGGATCAGGAAACCGTTTGGAATACCATTGGTAACTTTGGAACCTTGCAGCTCTTTTATGCGACCAAGATTCTTCCAGCAAATGTTATTTTGCCTAGATGGTTTTCCGAGGGGCTTGCGGGTGTGTTTGAAACTCCCCATTGCTCTCCTTGGATGTCGTTTGGTAGTGCAAATTCCTATCATCTGCCGTTATTCAGGCAGATTTACAAAAGTAAAAGGAACCCCGTTGAGTTTGAGGCGATTCTTTCCAGGCTAATGGCGAATTCCAATCCTGCAAACCTTTCTCCGCAAGCTGGACAAGAACAGTTTGTTACAGAAGCATGGGCGCTGGTTTACTTTTTAATAAAGAAAAAACAACCGGCATTCATGGCTTTTTGTAAGGATTTCGAAACGTTTCCCAAGGATGTCATGCTAAGCCAAGGCACGGTTTTCAAAACATTCAACAAGCATTTCCTTGCTTCTGATTCAGCCGATATGAAAAAAGCCCAGACTACATTTCTTCTTGAATGGATTGACTTCATTTTTACTGAAAATCTTGAAGGAGAAAAATTCTTTGTCGACCTTCGTAGGATTCAAAGTGAAATGCTCAAAACCCAGGATTTATCTGTTATAGAAGATCCCAACGAAAATATGGTTCTTAGGCTATTGCTTGAAGGTGGAGTGGATACCAGCGCAAGTCCTGGCAATCCCCAAACCGGTGGCCCAAATATTAATCCCCCAGGATTGTCGCCCGGAAGCAAGTAATAAATTTATATCCCCGAGCCAGCTTGCTTATGATCTGCAACTTGGCTCCAGATTTTAACCGAGTCCCAGTAAGCTTTTTCTATTATGCTGGTGATCGGGCCAGGCTTACCATCCCCTATAGGTTTTTTATCCACGGCAACAACGGGTAATACCCCAGAGGTTGTTCCGGTAATAAACAACTCCGATATTTGACCGAGTTGCGCGAGATTCAAAGATTTTTCTCTGATAGGAAGCCCAAGCTTGGTGATAAGTTTTAACAGGTGATTACGAGTAATGCCCGGTAGTATTAACTCGCTGCTGGGGCTTGTGTATAAAATCCCGTCTAAAACGCCAAACAAACTCGAGTGCGCAGATTCTGTAATGGTGCCGTCTTTTAAATAAAACAGCACCTCATGGCATCCCGCCTCTTTAGAATCTTGAATTGCCAGAACATTCGCGAGAAGATTGGTGGACTTGATGTCGCAATGGTCCCAGCGGATGTCGGGCCGTGAAAGCAGATGGATTCCTTTTTCACGCATTTCCGTATAAGGGTCGTTGAATTCTTGAACAAAGAGAAATTCAAGGGGTGTTACATTTTTGGGGAAAGCATGGCTCCTTGGCGCAGCACCCCTGGTGATTTGGATATAGACAATGGCGTTTTTGAATTTTCCCGCTTCGATTGTTTTGTATACTTTTTCAGCAAGGTTTGAAAGGTCTACACCGTGTATTCGGATAAGATTCAAGCTTCTTTCGAGCCTTACAAAATGTTCTTCTTCAAGCCACATCTTGCCTTGGTTAACCCACATTACTTCGTAAACAGCATCCCCGAAAAGAAATCCCCTGTCTAATGCAGGTATTTTGGCTTCTGATAGCGGGGTGATTTCGCCATTCAAATTTGCCAATGCAAAAGGTGGTTGCTGTGATGCAGGCATGATTTAAAGTTCCTTGGGCATCTTAAGTGGAAGGCGGATGGAAAACTTCGTTCCCTTCCCCGGTTCACTTTGTGCCCCAATTGTGCCCCCATGTGCTTCAATGATTTTTTTTGTAGTTGGAAGTCCAAGACCTGTGCCACCAGGTCGCGTTGAGTAAAAAGGTTTGAATATTTTTTCCAATCCCTCTGCAGAAATGCCTTTTCCGGTATCAATCAGGTTGAGGGTGAGACTCTCAGGAGCGATGGTTGCTTGAATGGTGATCTCGCCGCCCTTTGGCATCGCTTGTTCAGCATTTAAAAGCAAATTAAGCATGGCTTGTTTGAATATTTCGCTGTCAAGATAAACTGGTGGGAGGTCTGAAGGTAGGTAGCGGTTAACCTTGATATTGGAATTTCTCGCCATGGGGCCAAAGAAATCGATAAGCTCTTCAAGAACTGATAAAAGATCGCATGGTTGTAGGTTTAATTCTTCAATGCGTGAGAAACGAAGAAAGTCGTTAGATACTTCCACAAGCCGTTCGCATTCGTTTTGAAGTCTTTGAACTCGTTCAAAGGCCCTGCGTTCCCGTTGTGTTTGAGGATCATTAAAATCCTCTGCAAGCAACTGAAGATTAAGGCCGAATGTACTAAGGTGGTTCTTAATTTCATGAATGAACCCGCCTGCGAGTTCCGCAAGTTCGGTGTAGGGATCACTCATCGAAAGCTCCTGGTAAGGGCCCAAAAAATGGGCCCTCAAATTCCAGATTAAAATAATAAAGGGTTAAACAATACTGCGATTAATCGCGATTGTCGTTGTGGCCCCTGCGATTATCATGATGACGCCTACCACCATGATCACCACCTCGATCGCCGCCGCGATGCCCGCCTGAACCGCCACCACTGTCAGGCCGATCCCCGCCACGGTCGCCGCCACGATCCCCGCC
>CAZYAY010000016.1:48681-51482 GCA_964646215.1 uncultured Candidatus Kuenenia sp.
CCGCCTCGGTCGCTATCGCCCTGTGGCCTTTGTTGTTGAACTTCAGGCTGAGGGTTGGGATTTCTTTCACGAAGGATTACTTTTCGTGAAAGTTTAATACGATCGTGTTCATCAATTGCGATAACTTTGACTTCTATAATATCGCCAACTTTGCAAACTTCTTCAACTTTGCTGATGAATTTGTCTTCAAGTTCGCTGATATGGCAAAGGCCATCGCGTCCGGGAAGGATTTCAATAAAGGCTCCGAAATCCTTGATGGAGGAAACTTTTCCTTCATAGATTTTGCCAATTTTAACTTCTTCGGTGATGGCTTCCACTTTAGCCTTGGCAGCTTCAGCACCCTTGGAATCGCTATGGGAGATGAAAACAGTACCATCATCCTTGATATCGATTTTAGCGCCTGTGGATTCCTGAATGCCCTTGATATTTTTACCACCGGGCCCGATGAGTGCACCGATTTTTTCAGGATTGATTTTAACGGTAAGAAGTCTTGGGGCAAAAGCGCTAATAGTCGCCCTTGGCTGTCTTAAAGATGCAAGCATTGTTCGAAGAATGTCTCTGCGGGCAATGCGAGCTTGCTCTAGAGTATCCTTGATGATATCTGCACCAATGCCATCAATTTTAAGATCAAGTTGGATTGCGGTAATACCAATGCCGGTACCAGCAACCTTAAAATCCATGTCGCCATAATGATCTTCATCGCCCATGATATCTGTAAGGAGAGAGTATTTATCTTTTTCCTTTACAAGGCCAATGGAAATACCGGCAACGGGATTGGTGATTGGAACACCAGCGTCCATGAGTGCTAAAGTTCCACCACAAACCGAAGCCATGCTGGACGAACCATTGGATTCGAGAATGTCTGAAACCAGCCTGATGGTGTATGGGAATGCTTCAACAGTAGGAAGCACAGCTTGGAGGCTGCGTTCTGCAAGGGCTCCGTGGCCGATTTCTCTTCGACCAGGGCCACGGTTGGGTTTGCATTCTCCAACACTAAAAGGAGGGAAGTTGTAATCGAGCATGAATTTTTTGGTGATTTCATCGGTGATGCCATCAACGCGTTGTTCATCGCTTGAGGTACCAAGAACGGTGGTAACCAGGGCTTGTGTTTCCCCGCGTTGGAACAATGCAGAGCCATGGGTTCTTGGAAGAAGGCTGACTTCGCAATAAAGGGCGCGAACCTGGCGTAGATCACGACCATCAATTCGCTTGCCTGCAAGAATAAGGTCGCGAACAATTCTCTCTTCAAGCCAGCCAAGTGCTGCAGATACTTGTGCGGGAGTATGAGCGGGTTTTGCTTCGCCTTCGGGCAGATACTTTTTCTTGATTTCGTCTTTAATTTCTTTGACCGCAGCAGAACGTTCAGCTTTGCCAGTGGTTTGCTTCCTACGAGCGAAGTCATCGTAGAACTTGGATTTGAATTCATCCAGCAACGGATTCACAGCGGGGGCTTTGGGAAGTTCTTTTGTTGCGAGGCCCATTGCTTTTCTTAAATCGTGAATCAATTCCACGATGATTTTAATTTGCTCATGAGCAAACATGATCCCTTCGTAGACCTGATCTTCAGGAATTTCCTTGGCAAAACCTTCGATCATGGTGATGGCATCTTTCGTGCCCGCCACGATAAGATCCAAGTCGCTTTCTTGAACTTGAGCATAAGTGGGGAAAACAATAAGTTCGCCAGCAACCTTGGCGATGCGGATCGAGCCGGTGGGTTGCAGGAATGGAATCTGGGAAATATGAAGTGCTGCACTTGATCCAATCATCGCAAGAACGTCTGGATCGAAATCCCTGTCGCAAGAAAGGGTGCTAGCCATGATCTGGACTTCGCGCATGTAGTCAGCGGGGAAGAGGGGCCTGATTGGCCTGTCGATCAAGCGGGAAGTAAGAATTTCCTTGGTGGTTGGTCTACCTTCACGTTTCATGAAACCGCCTGGGAATTTACCAGCGGCATAAGTTTTTTCGCGATAGTCAACAACCAGTGGGAAGTAATCCTTGGTTGATTCAGCGGAGCCTTCCACCGCAGTGGAAATAGTCATGGTATCTGCATAACGAACGATAACGGCACCATGGGCTTGCTTGGCAAGTTTTCCGGTTTCAAGGATAAGAGTGTGGCTACCTATTTGTTTTTCTACACGAATTGCCTGCATATAAATAAAACCTCCAACAGTCTCACTTGGCGAAAGCCAACAATGAAAAAGTTTTAAGCGGAACAAGAACAGGGTTTATGGGGAAAATGTTGGTGAAAACACCAAAATAAGAATTGAGAATCCTTCTTAAGAAGGAAACTTTCAGCTTTTTATTCAGACTACAAATCCTACTATCCAACTTGCATGTTCCCTAACAAAATTCCTGACCAAGGGAACAACCGGAATATGAACGGCTTTACCTGAATTCCCCAATGGAATTAAACTAGCCTCGCTATGTAGACTTCTTGCATCTACTTTATTTGCGCAGGCCCAAGCTGCCGATCAATGTGGTGTAGCTTTCGTGATCTTTACTTCGCAAGTAGGAAAGCAAACCGGACCGCTTGCTGACCATCATCAGCAAACCGCGGCGACTGGCATGATCCTTCTTGTGGCTGCGCAGGTGCTCGTGTAGCTCGTTGATCCGTTGGGTCAACAAAGCAATTTGGACTTCCGGTGACCCGGTATCCGTCGCCTTGCGGCGATACTTGTCAATGAGCTGAGACTTGCGTTCCTTAGTGATCGACATATAGTTCTCCACCGACCTCCGTCAGGCTAACATAAGCCTTTCTTGGTCCATAAACCTATTACGTAAACTAAAATCCTATCATTACA
>CAZYAY010000017.1:0-49275 GCA_964646215.1 uncultured Candidatus Kuenenia sp.
TTCAAAGTACGTGCCATGCTTAATCATTCCTTGTTTAAATGCCTTGTTGACCCAACAGTAATACTAGTAATTTTTTAATCTAATTCTGCAAAAGATGCCAGATAATTCTGATTTCGAGGCAATACTAAGAACTTTTACCGCGAAGACGCTAAGTTCGCAAAGAAACATAATACTAGTCCGGCTTTCTTGTCTTCCTTGGCGCTCTTGGAGTCTTCGCGGTGGAAATGCCTTTAAAAACCAAGACCCTCTACCTCGACACAAAAAACACATGTCTGCTTCCTAGGCTTACTTAATTGTCTTGGATTTATTTTCAAAAACTGACCAATAGCTGTTTTTTCTGGGCTGCTAACTAACTTCATTTGTTACAAAAGGCACATGTTTTAAGCTAAGGGTGTTTAGGTTTAAATGCTTTGAAGCTTGGTCAATATCTAAGCCCACGGCCCTCCCTTTATCATCGAGGTCAAGAATAATTCCCTCTTCGATTTCACGGGTATCCGTGCCTGGCCTATCATTTAGCTCGATATAAAGGCTGTCAGTTTCTGGAAAGTATTCAATTTTCATGGAACAAAATCCCTGTCTGGAAATGCATTATGAATAGTTCTTTGATCTATGAGGGTGATTACACGAATAATTCGTCCGTCCATTTCGGTAACCATCCCCCAAAACCGCACCCGTTCCCCATCGTCTTGAATTTCAATTCTCAATGGGTTTTCAATCGATCTAATACACATTTCCTTAGTAAGATAAGGTCGCTTCACCAAAACTATTTTTTCAAAATAATCGGTAAAGCTATAGTTCATGAAGCTTTATCCGATTCATAAAAAATGACATACCAAGATAATATATTTTAACTCTTTATGAATCAAAGTCAAACCCAATGAGCACTCTTTGAGACACCTGATCCGCTTTATAAAAGAATTTTATCTAGCTGGGTTCTTGCAATTGCTTTTATTTCTTATCTTTGAGGGATTTGGCGAGGAAGAGTCGGGCGGCTTTTTCCTGGGTAGCCATCGGCCCAGAGATATCCTGCCAGGCATTGATTGCAGATTCTTTATCGCCTATGTTTGCCAAAGCGTAGCCCCAAAGAAGTTTGCCATGGGGTGCGCCTGCACCCAAGGGAAATTCCTCTAAATATCTACGCCAGGCGCTTTCGCAATCCTTCCATTTGTTAAGCCTGTCTTGCTGTGCCAACTTGGTTGGGGTGGAAGTTTTGGATTGAATATCGAACCTGCGTTGTTGTTGTTCTGCCAGTTCGTGTTTGCAAAGTGCGAGCAACCAGGAAATCTGTTCGCCTCTTGGCCTGCCAATGGAACCAGCGATCATCATTAGAAGGTCTTTTTCCCCTTTTTGGAAAAGACTTCGTATTTCGAGGTTCACTTTTGCAATGTCATCCTGGGTTCTATCTTTGTTTTGCATGATTTCGTCGAAGTTGGTGAAAACTCGTTTTGCAGCATCCATCCAGTTGTTGATTCGGTTGGAAAGATTAGGATCTGTTTCAGCGCCCCGCAGTTGAATCCGAAGTTCATCACCTTCACGAACCAGGTCGGGAACAGCTTTTGCATAGCGGGCATGAAGCATCTGATCGCGTGGAAGCTTGGGTTCCAGCACAGAGTTGATAAATGGTTTTGAAAGCATATTACCTATGTTTTCAAGGATCAGTGGGTGGGGTACTTTTTGCAGTTGCGGGGGAATTGCAGTCTGGGGAATTAATTCGGATTGATAAATCTGAAAGACCTGGGGAGAGGCGAACCCACCATTATTCGGGGTAAGAAACATACGCAATGATTCAACTGCGGGAACCATCAAAAGAACCGTGGAGGATGGACCGAATGAAGGCCTGCAGGCTTTTTCAACTTTCGTGATCAAAGATTCGAGATCCGAAGCAAGCCTGGCCTTGGCCCCTGTAGGAAGATATTTATCCTCGAGGAGTTTCATGCGTGGGGAAAAAGAGGAAAGGGGTGTAGCAATCGCGGGTGCCATTTTTGAAATTTGATCAGGTTGCACATCGTAGGGGGCAAGATCAGAATCCAACACCCTGATTTTTTTTGGGTCTGCTTTCAATTCGGTAAGAAGCAATGGCTTCCCATCTTTTCCCCCGGGAAGTGGAAGGCCCAAAATCGGATCAAACAAGTAAAGATCATTTCCTGTTTCATCAATGACGCCCACCCAAATTCTAGGCGGAGCATTGGTATCCTTGGCTGGTAGAAGCAATAGGCAGCCAACTGGTTGTTCGAGTTTTTCGCCCACATAAAGAAATTGTTCAAGCAAAGCAAGGAAAGCAAGCGATCGTTCGAAACTGCTGCCCCAACCTCTGCGCAGTGCGTAGATGGGAGGGACGGAAGTATTGGATTTAGATCTTGGGGTGAGTCGTATTTCTCGGATTATCCACATGAACGCCTGGGTGGAAACTTCACTGACGGAGGCTTTGACTTGTTTTACGCCCAAGGCGGGGGGTTCAAGGAAACGTGCAATGTCGCGAAACATCAACCGTTCTTCAAGGTAGTGGGGGTCGAGAAGGGTGAAGGTGGGGCTGTCGATTTCATTGAACTGCTGGTCATTCATGCCAAACTTGGCATAGATCTCTTTTTTTTCTGGCGAGAAAGTAGGCGGTTTTTCGTTGGGATGTGTGGCAAGGTGGTTATTGATTTGCTGCAGGGCGTTTTTGCAAGAGACCAAATCATTATCATTGGTGAGCAGTTCCTGGGCGGATTTTAAAGAAGAATCTTCAGGGGTGGAGGCTGCGTTATTTTTATCGGAATCTTTTTTGACCGGGTTCGAGCTAAAGGTGAAGTAAAGCAAAGTACCTGCAAATAAAATGATTCCTGCAATGATGGAAACCAGCAGTGTATTGCTTTTTTTTGACTGTTCAGGAAAAGCATTATCTGGATTGGCACTCATGATGATTCCGTCAACAAGTTACATGGATGATCAAGGCAATTGAATAGCCTGCCTGATACGCAGACAGGTTGAAATCAAATCAGAAAGATTGTCGAGTGCGATCATATTGGGGCCATCGCTTAGGGCTTTATCGGGGTTGGGATGAGTTTCGATGAAGACTCCATCGCAACCAGCAGCAACGGCGGCCTTGGCCAGATAGGGCACCATGCGCCTATCGCCTCCGCTTCGATCGCCCGCGCCGCCTGGCATTTGCACGCTATGTGTTGCGTCAAAGATCACGGGTGGCCCGAGGTCTTGCATAAGCGGAATAGATCGCATATCGCTGATAAGATTGCCGTAGCCAAAGGTGGCGCCTCGTTCGGTAAGCAGCAAACGGCTGTTGCCAACTTCGTCAAGTTTGCTGACCACATTTTTCATATCCCAGGGAGCCATGAACTGGCCTTTTTTCACATTGATGACTTTGCCTGTTTTGCCTGCGGCAAAAAGAAGATCGGTCTGCCTGGCGAGGAATGCTGGGATTTGCAAAACTTCGCAAACTTGCCCAGCGGCTGCTGCGTGGTCGGTTTCATGAATATCGGTAAGAACTGGCAGGCCGGTTTTGTGTTTGACTTCGTCAAGAATCTTAAGGCCTTCATCGAGGCCTGGGCCGCGGAAGGTTTTGCCCGAACTACGATTGGCTTTGTCGAAGGATGATTTAAAAACGACCTGGATGTTCAGCTTTCTGCTGATATCAAGAATTTTATCAGCGACAGAAAGCACGAGGTCGCGGGATTCGATAACGCAGGGGCCAAGAATCCAGAGCATTGGCTTTTGCGGGCCGACTTCCCATTGTCCAACTTTTACAACACGCTTATCCATGAAAAACTCCTTAGCTGTTTAGCGGCACTTCAACCGAGTTGATTTTAGCTGCGAGGATGAAATCATTCTCGGTCAGACCACCAACTGCATGGGTCCAAAGTTCGATGCAGACATTGCGATAATTGGTGAGATGCAAATCCGGGTGGTGCCCATCTTCTTCTGCGATTTTTGTAACTTCGTGAAAGAAGGTGATGGCATCGGTAAAGTTGCGCACCCTCCATTCTCTGCGGATTCTCAGGCCATCGTGGGAAAGCTGCCAACCAGGGGCACCCACGAGATACATTGCTGCTTCGCCTGCGGTTAAAGAGGGAAGGCCACCCTCGCACGGCAGGCATTTTTTCTTTTGTAATTCGCCCTGACTGAAATCGGTCATCAAGACCTCCAAGAGCAGAAATAAAAACATCAATCCATCGATACTATCTTAATAAAGAGCGGGATGAAATGGGATCAAAATCAAAAATACTTCCAATCTACTAACTACCAACGATTTCCAGTTGCACCTTATCTGCGATAAAAGACCTTTCTCCCGCAGTTTGAAACCTGATTTTTAATCTTCTCATTGCGCCATAACCACTTACTTCCGTGATCATCCCCTTGCCATAGGCTGGGTGTTTTACCATCATGCCTTCGGAATAGTTTCCATCCTTGACGGGCATGGGATTGATGGGGGCAACGGAGGGGGCCTTGATTTGGTTGTTTTTCCAGCCCTGGGTCATCTGGGAACCTTTACCCGGCCCACGAAGCATTGAATCCATGGGGTTCCCCGGGCCTTCCTCGATCACTTTGATTTCTGATTCGGGTAGTTGGCCCAAAAACATACTGGGTGCGGTAAACATCACCGAGCCGCGGAAATCGCGCATCCGTGCATTGCATAAAAACAGCTCATGCATTGCACGGGTCATGCCCACAAACGCAAGCCTTCTTTCTTCCTGAAGTTCTTCATCATTTTCCAGCGAGCGATCGTGTGGCAAAATCCCCTGTTCCATCGCAAGCATGTAAACAACTGGGAATTCAAGGCCCTTGGCCGCATGAAGCGTCATCACAGAAACCGAATCTTTATTGGCATCATGGGCATCGGTATCGCTTGCGAGAGAGATATTTTCAAGGAAGTCGGCGAGGGTTGGTTCTCGATCTTCAACCTGGAATTGCCTGGCTGCGGAAACAAGCTCCTCAATGTTGGCAAGCCTTTCTTGATCCTCGGGATCAGTGCTTCGGCGCAGCATCTCGCGATACCCGGATGCATCGAGGGTTTTGGCGATTACTTCATGGGGTGGGTGTTCAAGTAATTCGCGAAGGTCTTTCATGAGAATAGAAAAGTCCCTGAGGCCGGAGGCGGCCTTACCTTTGATGGTGGGGATTTTCTCGATTACGCCACAGGCTTCTAGCAGGCTGATTTCCCGGGGTTCGGCGTGATTTTTCAGATGATCAAGAGAGACTTTGCCAATGCCACGGGCGGGCTCATTCACTGCCCTCATGAAAGAAATATTGTCCTGCGAATTGACGAGCAATCTAAGGTAGGAAAGCACATCACGAATTTCCTTACGATCGAAAAACGCCATTCCCTTTACAATTTGAAAGGGTACACGATGCCTGGAAAAAGCGCTTTCAAGGCTGCGGGTAAGGGCGTTCATGCGAACAAAAACTGCAAAGTCGCGGAAATTTCGATTACCCGAATTAACCTGCTGGGCAATTCGTTTTGCCACGCCGTTGGCTTCCTCCGCACCATTGTCAAAGGTGATCTGGGTTACGGGTGAACCGCCTTCTTTCATGGAAATCAAAGGCTTCGGCTTGCGCTGGGTATTATGGCTGATGAGCCTATCTGCAGCGCTGAGGATAGACTTGGTGCTGCGATAATTCTCGCTTAGGGTAAGAACGGTGGCGTTGGGAAAATCACGTTCAAAATCCAGAATATTGCGGATATCGGAGCCCCGGAATTTATAGATCGATTGATCTGGATCGCCCACCACGCAAAGATTCGGGTAGTCCACCGAAAGCCCACGGGCAATCGCATATTGTGCGGTATTGGTATCCTGATATTCATCCACCATCACATAGCGAAAGCGTGCATCGAGTTCCGATCGCAGTTCGGGATCATTTCGAAGGGCAAGGGCGGGCCAGTAAAGCAGATCATCAAAATCGAGGGCGTTGCTTTCTCTCAATCTTTTTTCGTAATAGGGGTAAACCTGGGCAACTGATTGACTGAAAAAATCCCTGGCACCCTGAGCAAATTTTTCAGGGCTCAATAGCTGGTTCTTCGCCTTGCTGATGGAATTGGAGATGGTATCAGGGGTGAATCTTTCTGCGTTAAGCCCTGAATCTTCGATGGCTATCTTAGTCAGCTTGGAGCGATCGGATTGATCATAAATCGTGAAGTCTTTGTTCAGGCCCAGGCGATCTGCATATTGCCTTAGCAACTTGACGCCCAAGCTGTGGAAAGTGCTGATTTGCACCCGATGCCCCGGAACGATGGCATCAACGCGCTTACGCATTTCGCCCGCGGCCTTATTGGTGAAGGTGATTGCGAGAATACTTTGGGCCCGCACCCCATTTTGCATTAATTGGGCGATCCTGCGGGTAATAACCCGGGTTTTACCGCTACCAGCACCTGCCAGGATTAGCAATGGGCCATCGCCATGCAGCACTGCCTGCTTTTGGGGGTGATTTAAGCCTGCCAATAAATCGTCTGATTCCGTGAACATCAAGATAATTCCTTTTAAACTTCCTAAGGAATGAATTGTACGCTCTATTAAAAGTTTTGCTACCATGGTAGTCAAACAAGTCCGAAAAGATTGGGAATAAGCCATGGAAATCAAAGGAATGGGAAGCGAAATAGTTGAATGCACCCGGATAGGGAAAATGATCAAACAGCATGGCGAGCTGTTTCTAACGCGGGTGTATAGCGAGAAGGAGTTGCTATTTTGCCAGCGTAGAACCAGGGCATTGGAGTATTTTGCGGCATTTTGGGCCGCCAAGGAGGCAACTTTAAAAAGCATGGGGTATGCAGGGCAGGGGATGCCAAGAACCTTGGTGGAGGTTTTAATGACTACAGATCCCCGCCCGGAGATTTTAGTTCATGGCTCTGCAAAATTACTTGCGCGAAGTGCAGGTGTGGGGGGGTTCGTTGTAACCTTGGCGCACTGTAGAACTTATGCATCTGCAACGGTGATTGCGATTGAAGGTAATATTAACCGGGCTAATCCCCAGTAAGTTTATAAATCAAAGGGTAATTCCCAGATTCTTAATTCGGATTACATAAATCATGGCCAGCATCAAACCCGTCGTACCCGCATTATTAGTGACCGCAGCATTCAGCGAAAGCCTTCCGCTAATCAACTGGGGCATGGAGCATATGATGCGGTATCTTGGCCCAATCGCCTTGGAATCCGAGCCCTTTCATTTCAATCAAACTTCTTACTACAGCAAAGAGATGGGCGCGCATCTTTACAAGAAACTTTTTGCTTTTGCAGATCTCGTAGATCCTTCCAAGCTGGCTGACATCAAGAATATGACCAATGAAATTGAATCTTCATCGCTTGGCACAACCCTAAGTGAGCAGCAAAGACCCTTGAATCTCGACCCGGGGCTTTTAAATCTCGGGAAATTCATGCTTGCCACCACCAAGGACCAGGCGCACAGAATCTATCTTAAAGATGGTATCTTTGCTGAAGTGACCCTGCATTTCCAGGACAAAGAGTTTGTCGAATGGCCTTGGACTTACGCAGACTATCGCACCGAACATGTAAAAGCCTTCCTGAAAAAAGCACGATCCTTCTACAAGGATAAACTTAAATCCCTACCCCCGGTTGAAGAGTACCCCTAAACAGAGCGCCCTGAATAAAACAATCATGCAAATAAATGCACTCGAAATTGAAAGTCTTTTAACTGCAACCTCTATTTTCCTGATGGGTTGGGCCACTTCTTTTGTGCTGCAGTATATAGCAATTCAAGTTTCGCCCAACCTTGGATTACTGGATCATCCTGAAGAGCGAAAAGTTCATAATAAGGCGATACCCCGGTCCGGCGGATTGGCAATCTGGCTAAGCCTTACACTTACCCTTCTTGGATACATTTTCTTTTTCCCCGATCTGGCACAAGGATTACGAACCCTGCTATTTCCCGCCCTTGCGATTTTGGCTTTATCAATCCTCGGTCTGGTTGATGATGTAAAACCTTTGCCTTGGTGGCCTCGATTACTGGTGCATTTTGGTTGCGCAGCCTTGGTGGTTATTGCAGTTGAACCAGAAAAAAACCTCGTATTGGTTGCACTTGCTGTTTTCATTATCGCCCTGATTACCAACGCTTTTAATTTGATCGACAACATGGATCAGCAGGCGGGTGGCGTGGGCTTGATCCTTACCATCGGGCTGATCGCATTGGGCTTGGGTCTGATGCAAAATATTCCTGCTGAATTTACACTTACTGGCGTGGTATTACCCTGCCTGGCTGGCGCCCTGATAGGTTTCCTTTGGTGGAACCAATCTCCTGCGCGTATTTTCCTTGGCGATGCGGGCAGTATTCCACTGGGATTCTTACTGGCTTGGATCGCAGTGCATCTGGTTTCAATCATTGCGGAAGAAGCCCCATGGCGCTGGCTGGCTTTCCCCGCTTTATTTCTGATCCCGCTTTACGATCTTATCAGTGTGGTTTCCATCAGGATTTCCCAAGGCAAAAGCCCTTTCAAACCTGATAAACAACATCTTTCCCATCGCCTTGAAGCCCGTGGGTTTTCTCGAAAAAGGGCGGTGACCATTATTCTGCTACTTCAATATGCAGGAACCATCATCGGGCTTGGAATTTTAGTCGTACAAAATCCTTTAATCGCTCTTGGGCTTTTCTTATGGATCGGTTTATCCGTGCTGGCTCTCGCAATTACTGAATTCAGATCAAGGCCCGTATAAACTTTGATTGGGAGTATTGAATCATCAGCCGTAAAAACAAAAACAGAAAAGTCTTCGATAAACCAGAACCTTTAACGGTCTCGCCAACGACACCCCGCAATGATAACGGGAAAGTTATCCTGCTTGTTGCAACCATCGCTTTGATTGTTGCGAGGCCCCTGGTCAGTGGCGAAGACCCGGCTCTTGCAAGCAACATAACCGATCCCAGCGGCACCACCATCACCCTGATGTGGTTTCTGTTGGCGGGCGCCTGGTCGCTTTGGTCGCTATTGGCAAAGGTGCCCGTGGTTCCATTGGGCATTATTGATCTAGGGCTGGCTGGTATTGCGGGTGTGTATTTCATCTCCACCGAATTTGCCGCCGCCAATGTTTATGCAGCAAGACTTATATCCTGGGAAATGCTGGGCATGGCTTGCTGCTTCTTTGCGATCAGGCAGGCAACGGTTCATACCCAGGAACAAAAAATCATATTCAATGCATTGCTTGCAACTGCGTTTGCAGTGGTAATCTTTGGGCTGTATCAATACTGCTGGGAAATGCCCAATTTGCGCGAGCAATATGGCAATAACATCGAAAAGTTAAGGAAAGACTTTATTGAACAAAGTTCAGCCACGATTGATCCAGATAACAACTTCCTTGATCAACTGCGAAACCGGGTTATGCAGACCCACATATATAGCACCTTTTCGCACCCCAATACTCTTGCAAGCTTCCTTGCGCTGATGCTTCCTTCCGCCTTGGGTCTTTCGGTTGCAGCGTGGTATAACAGCAAAAGAAAAATACTCTTCCCCATGGCGCTGGGAATTGTTGGAGCATTTATTTTTGCAATCTGGGCAAACTTCAGCAGGGGGGCGATGGCTTCCATCTCGTTGGTCTTGATATCCGCTCTTGCACTTTTCCTTTGGCAAACATTTCCTGCAAAAAGGTCATGGCTTCTGGCATCAATTGCAATTGTTACTATTTCTGCAGTGATAATCTGGAAAACCAACTCTCTGGCAGGCATCTTCAAAAAAGAATCTTCCGGTGGTTTAAGTGCAAGGATCGATTACTGGAAAGGCACTTGGAAAATGATTGAACAGTTCCCCCTTTTGGGAGTGGGGCCTGGCAACTTTGGAAATTCCTATCCGAGATTCATGAATGAAAATGCCCTTGAGAAAATCAAGGATCCGCACAACTTCGCGCTTGAGCTTTGGTCGTCCGCTGGAATCACCGCCCTGCTTTTATTTGCAATGGTGATTGCGATATTATTCCAGCGATTGTTGATGCATCATGACAATGAATCCACGGCGCAGGAACATGGTGCCCCGATTGCGCCCTGGGTTTGCTACCTAGGGGGCATGTTGGGGTTATTAATTGCATTTGTTCTACGGGTTGAATACAAACCACCTTCTGACCTGATCAATGAAAGCATCGGAGCGCTTTTACGCACTGCAAGCTGGTTTATCGCAGTCGGTGTTTTAGAAAACCTTCACATCAACAAGCTCTGGATGAGAAAAATCCTACTTGCGGGCATGATTGCAATGCTTCTGAACCTTTGTGTTTCGGGAAGCATAATATTCGCCTCGGTGATGGTGCCTTTCTGGTCGGTTGCAGCCCTGGCATGGAGCACCACTTTTTCAGATTCAACCATCAAGGGCCTGAAGCCTGTGTGGATCTTCCCTGTAATCGCAGGGGTCACGGGATTTTTCATGGTCGGAGTTTTCCTGCCCCTTGCCAACGCCTACACTCTTGGAACCCAGGCAATTCAAAATGGGCAAATAATTGCAACCACTCCACCCGATAGAAAAAATGACTCCAAGCTTGAAAAACTTCGTACCAAGGTGCTTTCGCCCCTGCAGCAAGCCGCCGCATTGGAACCACAAAACCCCCGCTGGAATCTCTTACTAGGAACTTGGTACCCGGTGGCTTTTTTCGAAGCTACCCGAAATGGGGATAGCCAGGCGTTGGTTTATGGTAACGCCGCACTCCAAGAGCTTGACCGGGCAGCAAAATCTAATCGGGAATCTATCGAGCCCGCGATGATAAAGGCCCAAATCCGAACCCTATACGCGGAAAGCAACAAAAGCCAAGCCGTCAATCAGTATCTCGATGCTGCACAAGCACTTAGGCAAGCCATTCCTTTGGATCCGTTCGAAATCAGATTACGGTTCCAGCTGGCGAATATCCTATGGAAAGCCTATTTGGCAGATGCAAAGAGGCCTAACCGGGCTGAAATTCGAGAAGAAGCCATCCTTCAAGCCAAGGAGGCATTCCGATTAGACACAATATTCGCAAATTCCCCAAGAAACCTAACAGACAGGCAGAAGACCATAATAAATACAATCATTATTGGGAAAGACCCACCGGGCTCTTGATATGGGAAGTAAGTACGGTTAAAATCGAGTCTGCCTGCTGGGTAGTCCTTTGCATTCCAAAGGAATCCAACTCGCCTAATTTTCTGTAAACGCATACCAAATATGAACTTGTGGCTTTTCAAACAAGAACCTGAAGACTTTTCTTATGCCGACCTTGAGGCAGCGGGTAAAACCCTATGGGATGGAGTCGGTAACCCATTGGCTCTTAAATACTTAAGGCAAATATCCAAAGGCGATAAGGTCTATTTTTATCACACTGGCAAGGAAAAAGCGGTGGTGGGCGAAATGCTTGTGAGTGCCGGGCCTCAAAAAGACGCAAATTCTGATAATGATAAAGCTGTGGTGGTGGAAGTTGTTCCAAGCAAAAGACTTAAAAATCCTGTAAGTCTTGTTCAAATTAAAGCAGATTCTTCGTTATCCGACTGGGAACTTGTTAGAATACCTAGACTTTCAGTTATGCCCGTGACAAAAGCGCAATGGAATCGAATTCAAGAATTGAGCAAAGAAATATTATGAGTACGGTATTGGCTAAAGCTGATGCATTACAGGCGAAGACAAAAAAGAAACCGCTTCGAAATGGTAAAGTCATGAAAGCTAAGGGACTCAAGAAACCTTCCCCACGAAAATCGAAGGTTAATTATCGCACTGCAACCCAGTTGCGATCGGATCGGTTTCTCGCAGAAATTAAAAACGCCACCCGGGTTACTTTTGTATCTCACATCAATCCCGATCCAGACAGCATAGGCAGCATGGTTGGGCTTGCCCATCTTGTAAAAAGCGTACTAGGAAAAAAAACCCGCTTAACCCGCGATGGTTTGATCAACCGATCTGAAAATCGAGCGATGGTAGAAATCCTTGGCCTGGAATTAATTCCCATGGATGGAATTGAATGGCAGGAGGGTGATGTTGCGGTAATGGTGGATAGCCAGCCTAAAACAGGCAGGCATTCCAATGAAAAAACACTGCCCTTGGTTGCAGTTATTGATCACCATGACACGCCTGGTAGTGTCAGGGGAATACCGTTCGTGGATGTACGAAAGAGCATGGGTGCAACCTGCTCAGTGGTTGCAGAATATCTTCGCGAGCAAAATGTGGAGGTTTCCTTCAAGGTGGCGACTGCAATGATGTATGGAATGGAAACCGAATTAATGGGTTTCCCGAGGCATGCAAGCAGCGCGGATGAAGAAGCGTTGCTTTGGCTATTCCCCAAGGCAGACAAGGATTTACTTGCAGAAATTAGAAACGCCCGCCTACCCCAATCGCATTTTGAAGGGGTGGTTCACGCATTACAAAGCTCTTTTATTTATGACAGGCTGATCATAAGTTGGGTTCACGATTTACCCCAACCCGAACTTGCGGCAGAAGTGGTCGATTTCCTGATTCGTTTTGAAGAAGTCGATTGGGCTGTATGCGCGGGGCTTTTCGAAAATAAACTTATTCTTTCCGCAAGGGCATCAGGGGCCAACGCCAAGGCAGGCGAACTGTTGAAAAAAGTGGTGGGCCGGATGGGTAGGGCGGGCGGACATGATCGCAGGGCAGGAGGGGCCATCCTAATGAAAAGCATTTCATTCAACGCAGTTGAGCAAGCGATGGCAAAACTGCGTAAAAGGCTTCTCAAGGCACTTCATATCGATGAATGCAGGGGGCAACGCCTTATATCACGCAAAGAAATGCTGGAAAACCTGCAATCTTAATGCAGCCTCCCGACATCTATTATTTTCCGGGCGGATGCCAAACCGATTGGAACACTTGAGTCGGATTCATCAGCATATCCACCGCACGGTGAAGAATCAAAATAAGGGGGCCATCCTCGGGAAATTCCGCCAGGCTAAATCCTGATATCTTGGAAGCTTCCCTGAAATTAGTTCTTTCAAGCTCTAACAATGCTTGTTCCGTAACTTGCTTCAGCCTCTTGCTCTTTTCATTCGCCTCGACAAAAACCTCATAGATATCAACCGGTTCAACTACATTCACCACGGTGGTTTTACAAACCCTGCGCGTGAGAAAACTTTCGTCCAGTAATTTCTTGGTGGTACCGGTAACCAAAAGATAGCTTCGCAGGTATTTGGTAAGCCCTTCGACCCGGCTTGCCAGATTGACCGAGGGCCCCAATGGTCCATATTTAAATTTTATCGAAGACCCGGTGTTACCAACCCAGGTTTTGCCAGAATTTATACCAATACCCAATGCAAGGGGTTCTCCGATCAGCTTGCTCCACTTTTCATTGATGAGGGGAATTTGCATTTGCATTTTTTGAGCCGCAATCACACAACGCTTGGCATGGTCAGGTTGATGCCCGGGCGCACCCCACATCGCAAGCATGCCATCACCCAGATAGTCGACTAAAACCCCTGACTGATCTTGAACACATTTGGAAAGCGCATCAAAAATCGCGCTCATCAATTTATTGGTGCCTTCAGGCCCGATTCTTTCGCTTATACGGCTAAAACCTCTTAGGTCACAAAACAATAGGGTTGCATCTGTTTCTCTTCCATGAAGCAAGGTTGGTTCCAAGGCAAGTTGTCTGGCCAACTCGGGAGTGAAGAATTGTTCAAACTGCACACGGGCCTGCACTGCATCTTTTTCATGGGTCTGGCGAACCAAGCCTGTGGATAATCCACAGGCAAGCATATCAACCAGCAATCCTTCAATAATAGCAGAGCGGCGTTCATTTCCGGTGGGGGATCTTTCGCCATACAACGCACCAAGAAAATTCCCCTTGGAATCCATGATGGGGGCAGCCACGACAGCCATGGCTCCCAAATTAGTTTTCCCGGCTTTAACTTCCCCAGTATGCCAAATCGTCTTTTTAAATTCGGAAAGTCGTTTGACAATGTTTTTGTTCGGTTCCCAGTTTTTAATATCAAGAAACTGCGGAGGATGAGCGGTGGCCACTTTCATGCTCCCCGGTTCCCCGAGTAAAACCCGCCCAGACTCAAGCCCCACGATATCAACCAAGGCGACTGCAGCTTCTTTTAAAAAATCCTTGCTGCCAATGGTGCCCTGAAGAACCTGCATGGTCATTTGCAGCCAGTTCACAATATCAATAAACTCCGCATCTGTAACATTGGCAAGCTTGTTGGATTGTTCAAGGATGGATGCACTACCGGCATTACTACTTACCGAGTCGGTGATGGAATGAAACATCTCGACTTCATCAACCGGGATTTTTTGGGAGTCTGGATGCAGTTTGAACAATAAAGTATGCAAGGCAAAAGAGCATGGAATGGTTTTTTCAATCGACTGGTTGGGCTGCAGCATGGTTTCAACATCAAGCTGCCAAAGCTTTTTCGAAGTATTGGTCAACCGTAATGTTTTGGGATTTATAAATTCCAGGGTGATTTGCCTTCTACTGAAGGCCGCCTCTGCGAGGGGTGCAACGATCAGTCGATCAAATCCATTTTCACCCGTGCCTTGGACGAACTGGATGGGATTCGGTTCGCCTATGCGCTGCCTGCCTATTTCCAGGGAGCCCAAAACATCCATGTTCCAAACGGTTCCATCTTTCTGATGAATTTCCAATGTGCTCAACGAAACATCTCCAATTGGTAGAAAACCTAGAAATCAATTATGAAGCGATAATTTTTTCAAACAAGCTTAAAAATTTTATTTCAGCAATTCCCACCCCCAATCCACCCACTGCCTGGTAATTAACTTGAAAGTAAAAGCGTACAGCATCAAAAAAGCCTTGTTTTATAGGGTTTGAAACTACGGTTTGAAAATTTTTCAAAACTTTGAAAGTAATTCAATCTTGTATTGACACTTATTACAAACAGGGTATCTCAGCCCTCACTTAAGTCGCTCGAACGGTTTGAAGCAAACGGGTTGGGGAACCCAAAGCTAAGAACCAAACGAGGCAGGTGAAAACCTGAAAAAAGAAGGCTTGAGAATCTGGGCAAGGATTGCCCGGATCACTGACCAAAACTTGCTTTATTAACAAGCAAAGTGAAAAGGTTGGTGAAAAAGTTAAGGGGTGCTTCGTGCAAACGAAACATTATCAAATTGGGGGTTAATGGCAGACACACTGGACTAGTCAGTCCAGATTCGCCGGGGATTAATGAGCTGAGGGGGATAGATTGATCAGATGCAGGCGTGAAAACGCCAACAGCCGGGGGGCTGGGCACCAACCAATCTTCAACAACAGTTATAAAGTCTTATAAGATCTTATAACTAACCTTATTCATGTCATTCTCCGCCGGGTCTTTTCAAAAGAAAAGCTGTCAGGCCACTTTCACTCGGATGCTACTGAATTAAGGGGATAAACATGGCAGAAATCAATAAAAACCTGCCTTGCAACAATGAAGAATCCACAGTGACAGAAGTGGCACCAGACAAAATGCAAGTATGGCGCGAATTCAGGAAAAACCCATGCGATGAAATGAGAAATCAACTCATCGAAAAATATCTCCACCTTGTTAAATATAATGCTGAAAGAATCTGGGCCCGTCTGCCCGATGGCGTCGAACTTGATGATCTTATCAGCGCTGGAGTTTTTGGTTTGATGGATGCCATCAGCGCATTTGACACCGAGCGGGGCGTCAAGTTTGAAACCTACTGTGTACCACGCATCCGTGGCGCGATGCTTGACGAACTTCGATCGATGGACTGGGTTCCACGTTTGGTTCGCAGCAAGGCAAGCAAGATGGAAGAAGCCAGGAAATCGCTTGAAGCATCTTTGGGCCGTGCACCATTGCCTGAAGAAATGGCTGAAAAGATGGGTGTTCCACTCGAAGAATTCCACAAGTTGCAAGGCGAATCCACCGCGGTTAGCCAGGTCAGCCTCAACAAAAAATGGTATGAAACAGACAGCTACAAAGATGTTCGTGAAATCGACATCGTTGAAGACAAGCGGGCTGAAGACCCAACCAAGAAAATTCAAAACCGCGATTTGATGAAAATGGTCACCAGGGGCCTTAATCGTAACGAACGTCTCATCATCATTCTTTATTATTATGAAGACATGACCATGAAAGAAATTGGCGCTACCCTTGACCTTAGTGAATCACGCGTAAGCCAGATGCATTCCAGCATTGTCAGCAGGTTGCAAACCCAACTCACCGACAGGCGTGTTGAATTCAGCTTCTAATTAAAAATCATCAACATAAAGCAGGAGTGGGGAATTATTCCCTGCTCCTGCTTCTTTTTTCATTTCTGCCCAGGATCTTCTATAATAAGTAAATCGGCATAGGACCCGTTTGCTTTTGTGGAGATTTTCCGAATGAGCGGCAATCAGTTTAAAATTCTTATCGCAGATGATAATCCCCAGGGCGCGGAGCTTCTTGAAGCCTACCTTGCGGACACGGATTTTTTGGTGAAAACCGCGGGTGATGGCGAGCAAACCCTTAAAATCGTTTCCGAATGGAATCCTGATTTAATACTTCTTGATATCATGATGCCCAGGATGAGTGGCTTTGAAGTATGCAAACGGCTAAGAAGCAACCCCCAGACGAAAGCAATTCCTGTCATCATGGTAACTGCTTTGGATCAACTTGCAGATGTGGAACGCGCAGTCGATGCGGGAACAGACGATTTTATTTCCAAACCCATCAAACAAAACGAGCTTTTGCTTCGCATTAATGCTCTTTTAAAGGCCAGGCATTCTGCCAACGACCTGACCCGTACCCTTACCTATCTGGAGGCACTGCAGCAAAGCGGAATTCAATCCCCCGCCCGCTAGTACCACAAGCAAAATGTCATTACCAAAAATCATATTAAAACAAGGCAAAGCAAAGCCTTTTTACAGCCGACACCCATGGGTTTTTGCAGGCGCAATCTCCAAGACAGAGCAATCTCCAAAAGACGGCGCGGAGGTTGAAGTTTTTTCTGCGGAAGGCAACTTTATCGCCCGCGGCCTTTATAACAGCCAAAGTAAAATCCAAGTCCGCCTATACTCTTGGAATCCTGACCAACCTTTGGACAAAGATTTCTTCAAATCCAAATTCCAAAACGCTATCCAACTACGAAATGATCTTGGCCTTAACAACAACGAGGTCGGTTGTAGATTGGTTTTTAGTGAGGCCGACGGACTTTCAGGGCTCTGCGTTGACAAATATGGAAAATGGCTTGTGATGCAATTCACCTCGCTCGCAATGGCCAACCGCAGGGAAATGTTTGCAGACATTCTTCAGGAGTTAATCAACCCCGAGGGTATTTACCTGCGAACAGAAAAAGGCATTGGCAAATTAGAAGGCATCTCTCTTCAAGATGAAATATGCAGGGGAACGCCCCCGGATGGAACCATACCCATCCAAGAACATGGCCTTCAATTCATGGTCAACCTTACTGAAGGTCAAAAAACAGGATACTATCTTGATCAACGCGATAACCGCCTAGAAGCTGCGAAGCTTGCGCAAGGCAGGAAGGTTCTTGACGTCTTTTGTTATGGCGGGGGATTTTCCCTTCATGCCTTGAATCACGGGGCGATAGAAACAGTAGGAATCGATCAATCGGCATCAGCTCTTCATCTCGCAGCGGATAACGCCAGGCGAAATAATCTGGGCCCAAGCAGATGGATTTTGGGCAGTGCCTTTGAAACCTTGGCTGAATTGGTTAAAACAGGCGAGAAATTTGGTGTTGTTGTGCTTGATCCACCCAAATTCGCCCGCTCGCGAAGTGCAATTGATGAAGCGATTAAAGGGTACCGAAAGCTAAATGCACTCGGGCTAAAACTTTTGGAACCCGGTGGATTTCTTGTTAGTTGTTGTTGCTCTGGACTCATCACCATGGATATGATGGAACAGATATTGGCCCTGGTTGGGGCTGATGAGAAAAGAGACATTCAGGTATTGCAGCGCAGGGGGCCTTCCCCTGATCACCCGGTTGCAGCAACCTGTCTCGAATCCCATTATCTCAAGTGTATTATCACTCGGGTGATGTAATTTTTGTCCTTTTGTTGTGTTGATACTGTGTTAAGGTAGTTTGGTTTCATTTAAACGCATTGTTTGAAAGGATTTTATTCATGTTTAAATTTTGGCGGTTTACCCCTATTGCGTTGGTAATGGCTTTGGCAGCAGGCTCGATTGCGATTTCTTTCGCTCAAGAACCCTCAGTTCAGCTTCCCTCAGACACCCAAGCCCTGATCCGGCTTAATTTCCGCGCGATGATTGATTCCCCCCTTGCAAAAAAGATGGGTATTGAAAAAGCATCCGAAATTATCAAAACTCTTCCAGGTGGCGAAATCCTTTCTGAAATTGGCTTTGACCCACTTAAAGATATCGACTCCATCACTTTTGCTGCTCCGGGCGGCGGGGATATGGAAAAAAGCCTGATCGTCGTGGTAGGAAAGTTCAAATCTGAAAAGCTTGTTGCAAAGGCTACTGAAGAAGCCAAAAACAACAAAGACAAAGTAAAAACCCACAAGGCAGGCGATAAGACTATTTTCGAACTCGTCATCCCTGAACAACAAGTTCCCATGTTCATGATGATCGCTTCCAACAGCACCATCCTTGCTTCTACGCAAAAAGAATATCTTGAAAAAGCCCTTGCTAATTCTGGAAGCAAGCTTGCAAACAAAGATTTCTCCTCGCTTGTTGAAAAGCTTGACCCAAAACTTGCTATTTCAATGGTTGCTGTAAGCAGTGCTTTCCCTAGCAAAAGCCTTCCAGAACCTGCCAAGGCTATCATCGATGGTATTGATTCGATCGGTGGCGGTATTGGCGTTGATAAGGATGTAACCCTAAGCGTAAATGTTTTCACCAAGGATGAGGAATCTGCAAAGAAACTCAAGGAAACCATGGATCAAGGTATGGCACAAGCTTTAGGTTTTCTGGGATTGATGGCTGCCCAGCAAAAAGAACTGACTCCCGTTCTGGAATTTGTCAAATCGATGAAGACCAGTTCCAAGGCAAAGACTATGTCTTTGGAAGGCAAATTGCCAGGTAAAATGATTGAAGATGCGATTTTGGGATCAAAGTAAACTCTTTGAACTCGATGTTACACAAAAGGCTTTCCCTTACTTTGTTAAGGGAAGGCCTTTATTATTTGGAAGCTCAGAGTTTTTCTTGTTACTCTTTACTCCTGCATCTTTCATCTGTTTAGAAAACTTCTGCGCATCCTTAAGCCCGTTTTGCGTATTGAAATAAATGGCCTCCGAAATCCAATACTTCATTTCCGGATAAGTGTTGCAAATGTTAGTTGCAAAGCCGGGGCTAACCTTGTTAAGGTATTCCTGCGATTTATCAGGCTCACTTTTCAAAGCATAAACAATCCCCAATCCAAGATTGCCCAAGCCTTCGTACTTGCTGTTTAACTTGCAGGCTTGATAAAGTTTTTCCGCATCTCCAAGCTTGCGACTTCCCAGATACAACAATCCTAGATCCGTGCAAACCCCCGAACCACCAGTCGCATTCTTAATCTTGGTATTTGAATTCAAATAGCGATCCACTGTCTGCTTCAAGGATTGTTCACTGTAACTATTGTCGAATGTATCTTCGTCAATTTCCTGCAGGTTTAAATTGGTCGCCACACGTGGAACCTGATTGTATGCGTAGAAACGGCCTGTGATAATGCCCAAAAGCAAGGTGCCCAGGGTGGCGCTGATTAAGAGCCATCTGCCCCTTGAAAACTGCCCCTTCGAATTAAAGGGCGCCCTATAAATATCTGTAGGGGCACTTTGAAAAATCTGGGTATCATTATTTTGTATCGCAGTGATGCTCGGAAATGACGCAAGCATTTCGAGATCAATTTTTTCATTTTTAGAAATCTGAACAAGTGAATGCAAAACCTCCCCAAATGATTGTGGCCTATTCATCGGGTCGACTGACATCATTTTCTGCACTAGTTCACAAATTTCCCTGGGAAAATCCGGACGAATAGTTTCAAGAAGCCCCGCTTCACCCCGCAAGTGCTTCAATGCCACCTCGAAGGCATTATCGCCCTGATAGGGTGGATGGCCTGAAATCATATGATAAGCAGTCACACCAAGGGAATAAATATCGGTGCGTTGATCAATTTGCTTTCCTTCAACCTGCTCGGGTGCCATGTACAAGGGCGTGCCCATCGTCATTCCTGATTGCGTAAGGTTAAGGGGTTGGGCTAATGCTGCAAAGCGAGCAAGGCCGAAATCTGCGACCTTGACCTCGCCTTTTCGAGTAAGAAGAATATTCTCAGGTTTAATATCACGATGGGTGATACCCAATTCGCTGGATCGCTGTAAAGCTGAAGCCACCTGCCTTAAAACACTGATCAAGGAGTGAACATCAAGGGTTCCCCGAAGGCTTAGGTATTCCTTGAGGTTTCTACCCTCAACATATTCAAGCGCCATGAAATGCTGGCCCTCGGCTTCCCCGATGGCATAGACTTGCACGATGCATGGATGAACAACCTGGGCGATGGCCTCGGCTTCTTTTTTAAATCGTTGGAGGGAATCCTTATCTTCAGCGAGATCGGTTCTAAGAATCTTGAGTGCGACTTTTCGTTTTAGTGAAACCTGCTCCGCAAGAAAGACCTGACCCATTCCGCCATGCCCCAATTTGTGAAGCACTTTAAAATCACCAATCAATCTACCCCCGAGTTCACTAATGGTCACAGGGCCTGAATTGATTTTGGGATTTTGATTCTCAGGAGTGTTCATAAAAAGCTTGGTATGTTGGCAACTATTTACAGAACCCTAGTTTGCGGTGGAAGAAAAACCAAGAAACTGATGCACATCGTACTGGCAGCAATAATCATTATTGCCCAGGGCAAAAAGATGGTTTGAATCGAGGCTGAATGCAATGGATTTAACCCGAAAATCAATTGTCAGGGTCCCGAGGTGTGTGAAATTCCCGACAGACCAGAATCTTACCTGCTGATCTTCCGATGAGGCTGCAAGAATTTTTCCATCGGGGCTAAAGCAAACGGAATTGATCGCATGCTGAAACTCTCCGAGAATTGCAATCGTTTCAAAGGTTTGAATATTCAGCACCATGACCTGCTTACAAACGAGGGCGCAAGCCAGGTACTGTGCATTTACATTTACCGCAAGGTGAAACGCCCCCATCTTGCAACTATGAACAAGCCTGTTGGTACCCAAATCCCACAAGGCGATCTGGCCATCTTTGCCGCTGGTGGCCAACCAATCCACCCCTGCAATGACCAATTTGTTGGTATTGGGAACAAAAACAAGATCAGATACGGAGTTACCATCAACAGCATCGGTGAGTTGAACGGAAGGACTGTTTGTTTCGAGGTTCCAGACACATACTTCAGTGGAGAGAACGCCGCCTGCTGCAAGAAATTTCCCGCATGTTGAAAATGCAAGGCTGGTGGCAGGTGAGCAGGAACTCTCAACGATTTTAATCAGTTTCCCTGAGTGATAATCCCAAAGGGCGACAGAGCCTGAAGGATTTCCGCGCTGCTGACTGGGACCTTGAAAAATAAAGGATCCAGCCAGTACTTCGCCATTCTTTGAAAGCGCAAACGAAAGAAAGTCTTCAGGATTATTCATCCCATAAGGGAAAGGCTTTTCTTTTTTGCTATCAACATTCCAAATGCTAAGTGCATTGCCCGGGTTAAGAACCAGAAGTTCATTTTGGACGGGATGCACGCAAATGGAATTACGCAACATCCCCGGATGCACGGAAAGGGCCAGCTTGGTTTGCGGTTCAAAATCCCAGGCGGTTATGTGGACAACGCCACCGCTTGCAATGGTCTTGCTATTGGGACTGAACGCCAGAAAACGAACTTCTTCGTCCATCTCTCGGGCAGCACCAACCTCCTGGTATAACTCGGTCGACCAAATTCGCACAAGAAGATCAGAATCTGCGGAGGCCAGATATTTCCCATCCGGACTCAAGGCAATTGCCTGCACTTGGATCGAATGGCTGTTTAACAGAATAATCGGCTTGCGATTCGTGGCATCCCATACCCTTACGGTTGTATCCCAACCTGCGGAATAAAGCATGCTGCCATCGGGCGACCAGACCATCGATGGAATGCGATCCTTATGCCCCAGAAGTTTCCCCACCGGCTTAAAGCTGGGGATTTCCAAAAGAGTGATGCTGCAATCCTCGGTGGCCACTGCAAGCTCCTGCCCATCCGGCTTAAATGCGAGTGCGCTGACCCCCAGCTTGGAAAGGTGTACTTCAGCGATGGGCTTTTTATTCTTAAGGTTCCAGAGTCGTACTTTGCCATCCTCATGGCCAGTGGCAAGAAGATGGCTATCGGGGGAAAAAGCAAGTGAAGTCACCCAACTTAAAGAACGGGCGCCCCATTTATGATCGCCAGATTGTACATCCATCACATGGATGTAATCGGTTGCACCCGCAGCCAGGCTTGCATCTTGATTAAACCGCCAAAGCGGTATCATCGGTTCCAGTTCTTTTTTTATGTGCTCTTCGTTGGTATTGATATTCCAGAAACCCAGAATCCCATCTTCTTCGATCGTCAGGATCGTATGGGGATTGCTGAAGGTAAGGGCCGAAATTTCGCTTTCGGTCCGCATCGGGCTTTTATCAAAGACCCTGATCAGGATCGAGGCGGATTCCATTGGAAGATTTAAAGAGTAGTCGGTTCGCATGGTACGTTTCGTATGGTACATTACTTGTCAGAAATTCAAAACCATCTCAAATTATTTTACACACTTTGCTGCAATCTGCATTCATTATCGTAACAATAACATAAGAATTAATTGTTAAAGGATTATGAATCATGGGCGATAACGCTGAACTTGAATTTGTTTCCTGGCTCAGAACCCAGACACCCGCCAAACCATGGGTTCCCGTTGGCCCGGGGGATGACACCGCAGTTGTTAACTGGCCCAACGATAAACCCTGCCTTGCAACAACTGATATGCTTCTCGAAGGTAGTTGCTTTATCTTGGCGGAGGCAGGCGCGGAAAAAGTCGGGCGCAAAGCCATGAATGTTAATTTAAGCGATATTGCAGCGATGGCTGGCATACCTCGTGCGGCTTTGGTAAGCCTGGCGCTGCCAAGAAATGGCGGGAAACACCTCGCTAAACAACTTTTCAACGGGCTCAACCAAGCTGCAAATCTATTTGATACCGCCATCGTGGGGGGCGACACGAACTCGTGGAATGGCCCTCTTGCAATCAGCATCACCTTACTTGGTTATCCCGGGCCAAAAGGCCCCATTCTTAGAAGCACCGCAAAACCAGGCGATGCCCTTCTGGTTACAGGCCTTCTGGGCGGATCAATTCTTGGCAAACATCTTGATTTTACACCTAGAATCGCTGAAGCACAGATTCTTTCACAACTTACAAACCTTACTTCAATGATCGACCTTAGCGATGGGCTTGCCCTTGATCTTCACCGCCTATGCGCTGAAAGTAAATGTGGTGCAATTCTCTTTGCTGACCAAATTCCCATTGCGGAAGCTGCATTCCAGATGAAAGATGAGAAAACGCCCCTGCAACACGCTTTAGGGGATGGCGAAGACTTTGAGCTTTTGTTTTCCCTACCCGCCCTGGAGGCACAACAGTTGCTTAAAGACCAACCATTAAAGGGCCTCCGGATCACTCAAATAGGGGAAATCACAAAAGATGGGGTTTTCATGGAAGAAAAAGGGCGAAAATCTCCCCTCGAGGCGTTAGGATATGTACATCAATTTGATTGATTGTCTTTAGCTACATAGGAGACTTCCAAGATGTATCGGAATATTCTTTTGTTAACAGCGTTTCTTTCCCTATCCAGCATCCTTACCGCAGAGGAATGGCCCGCCTGGCGTGGCCCAAGGGGAGATGGTATTTCTTCCGAGAAAAACCTCCCTCTCAAATGGAACAAGACTGAAAACATCCGCTGGAAAACTTCCATCCCAGGCAAAGGCCACTCTTCCCCCATCGTAATCAACGACCGCATTTTTCTTTCCACCTGCCTCGAAGACAAACACGAACGAAGACTCCTTTCCATCGATCGTAATTCAGGCAAAGTACTATGGGACAAACAGCTTCTGGTTTCCGATCTTGAAAAGAAGCATGGCGAAAACAGCTTCAGCTCTGCCACTCCTGCATCTGATGGTAAACACCTCTGGATCAGCTTCATGGATTTTCCTGCTGTTCGATTATTTTGTTACGACCTCGAAGGGAACAAAATATGGGAACAAACCCCAGGAAAACTGCTCTCGAAACACGGGTTCTGTTCTTCCCCCGTGCTTCATAAGGATCTTGTAATCCTTAATTGCGATCAAGATGCTGAGGGATATATTGTCGCTTACGAAAAAACCTCCGGCAAAGAAAAGTGGCGCGTCGATCGTCCCAACAAAACCAGAAGCTATTGCACCCCCGTTCTTATCAACACCGAAAAATTCCCCGGTATCACCCAGCTTGTTCTCAGTGGCAGCAAGTGTGTCACCGGCTATGATGCAGAAACAGGAAAACTTCTCTGGATCATTGATGGCCCCACCGAACAGTATGTCGCAAGCCTTGTGTTTTTAGACCAGATTCTTTTCCTTTCCACTGGGTTCCCTGAATATCACCTCATGGGAATCAACCCAGATGGCAGGGGCAATGTCACCAAATCACATGTTGTTTGGCATATACCCCATAAAGAAAACGGGCCAAAGGGCGCTTCCTATGTTCCATCCCCCATCGCCCATGAAGGCCATTTCTATGTCGTTTCCGATGCTGGGTATCTTGGTTGCATCGAATCAAAAACAGGCAAACGACTTTGGATGGAAAAACTAGGAAAAAAACACCACGCTTCCATTGTCTATGGCGATGGGAAATTTTATATCGCTGATGATGATGGCAACACCTGGGTTGTAAAAGCCAGCCCCAAGTTTGAGATTCTTTCCAAGAACGAACTTGGCGAAATGTGCTATGCTTCACCTGCAATTTCCAAGGGTGAAATCTTCATTCGTACTTGGAACTCGCTTTACTGTATCTCTGACAAAACCAGTTCCGCCAAGGCCAAATAGAAACAGGATCTACTTATGACTGAAGCTTGGATTGTTCAAGCCTTGCGATCTCCCGTGGCCCGTGCCCATCCCGAACAAGGCATTTTCAGATTCGTCAGGCCCGACGATCTGAGTGCGGATATTCTTAAAAACCTTGTCGAAAGATCAGGCATTGACCCTAATCTCATCAATGATGTTTTTTGGGGCTGTGCCAGGCAAATCAAAGAGCAAGGTTATAATGTCGCCAGGCAGGCGGTCTTGATTGCCGCACTTCCCCTCACGGTTTGTGGCACCACGGTTAATCGAAATTGTGGTTCAAGCTTGGAAGCCCTTCATCAGGCGACCCGGTTGATCCTTACCGGCGAAAATGATGTTGCAATCGCAGGTGGCGTTGAACATATGCATAAGGCCGGCTGGGATACCGTTCCTGAACTCAGCCCCCAGATGCTCAAACGCCATTGCGCAGATGTCTTTCATATGGGCATGGTATGCGAACATCTTGCGTCAACCTTCCAAATTTCCAGGGAGATGCAAGATGAGTTTGCTTTACGCAGTCACCAACGGGCAGCTTCCGCTTCCAAAGATGGATTGTTCACCGATGAAATCCTTCCCATCTGGGGCCACAACATTGCAGGTGAATTCCAGCCTTTTTCCTTCGATCAAACCATCCGCCAAGATACTTCCTTGGAAGCACTTGCCGGGCTGAAACCTGCTTTTAAGGAAAATGGAACCATCACCGCAGGCAATGCCTCACCTTTCAGCGTAGGCGCTGCAGCAGTCATGGTAATGGCCGATCACAAAGCAAAAGAGCTGGGGCTGGTTCCATTCGCAAAAGTCAAAGCCATGGCAATCGCAGGGAACGACCCTTTGTTCATGGGCATTGGTCCAGTGCCTGCAATTCAAAAAATACTTCAAAAAACCGGACTCTCCCTTGAAGAGATCGAAATCATTGAAATCAATGAAGCCTTTGCAGCACAGGTTCTTTCTGTCGCCAAGGAACTTAAAATCGACTCCGAAAAAATCAACAAGCTGGGCGGTGGGCTCGCACTGGGGCATCCATTGGGAGCAACGGGCGCAAGAATTATCACCACCGTGGTTCACGAAATGAAAAGGTCTAATGCCAGGTATGCTCTTGTCGCAATGTGCATTGGCGGAGGGCAGGGAATTGCAACCTTGCTGGAACGCGTTAGTTAGGACTGAAATCGGGTGGATATTTTTTTGCCGCTGCTGCAGGCCTTGAGGCACTTTTCGTTATTTCGGGTGTCATCTGCTCTATCACTTCAAGCAATAGTGAAGCACGATCTTCAACCTTCACCAACTGCAAAAGAAGAATTTTCATTTCGACACTTAATGGCAGTGCGAAACTAAATACATCGCACAGGTTTCCCAGACTTAAATCACTATTCACCAACCTGTCGAGCTGCTCTTTGGCACTGGGTTGCTGTGTAAACCACTTCGTCATCCGTTTTAACAGCCTGGTTCGCATTCGAACCGCGTTTTCTTCCGAAGGATCGGGCACATCATGCAAAAGTTCTACTTTTGCAGTTCGGTACAACTTGCCATCATTCACCTCTTTGATGATTTTGGCCCTACAAACACCCTGCAAAAGCAAATTAAAACGGCCATCAGGTAATCGCTCTTCCTGAATTATCTTTCCTATGCATATTTCAGGAAAAATAGGCGCAACAGTTCCTGCACCGAAACCTCCAGATGGGTGCAGCAAACATAATGCTATCAAACCGTTATCAAGAAGGGCATCTTCCACCATCTGCTTGTAACGGGGCTCAAAAATATGCAATGGCTGGATTACACGTGGAAATAGCACCACATTAGGCAGGGGAAAAAGCCGCACCTTGCCATCAAAATTTTCCAATATTGTAGGATCCATGCTCATGACCAATTACAATAACCTAATGAATATTAAACTCAATTATTATTATAGCCCTGATATATATTGTTTTTCGACCTTTACATTACATTCTTTGAAAAGAGGTGGCTTTTGTTTTCTTCCCAACTAAGTGCCACCACCCTCGAAAGCTTCTGCAGGACATTATCCCGGGGCCTTCATGCGGGGCTAGACCCCATTCGAATTCTCCGCATGGAAGAGAAAAGAGGCGGTTCCGCTCTTTCATTGGCTTCAGGCGCCATCGCTGATGCTCTTTCCAAGGGCGAGTCCCTTAAAGAAAGCTTTGATCAACATTCCCATTTGTTTCCTCTACTTATGCTTTCCATGATCCAAGTTGGCGAAGAAACTGGCAGCCTACCGGAAATCCTTGATGAACTTTCCAGGCATTATGGCGAACAAGCCATGCTTCAACGAAAACTCAAAAGCCAGATCACCATGCCAGTTTTTCAATTTGGCATGGCTATTGCGGTTATCGCAATACTTATCCTTGTACTGGGGTTTCTTCCCAAGACTCAAGGCCAGCCAGACTACGACCCTTTGGGCTGGGGATTAAAAGGCGCATCAGGTTCCATCTTCTTTTTGGGAATTATCATCAGCATAATAATCGGTGGGATTTTAATATGGAAAATCGTACTGACCAATGTCGCACTGAAGGCCAAAATATCTGCAATCTTTATCAACCTGCCCATGGTTGGAGCATACCTGAGGGAAAGCGCGTTGGGGAAATTTTCCATCGGGCTTGGCCTTACGCTCGATTCCCCCATGTCCACAAAAAAAGCCCTTAGGCTTAGCATGGAAATAACCTCTAACGATGCCTTTATCCAAGCATGCCAGCCTGTGCTTGCCTCGGTAAAAAAAGGGCAATCCATAGTAAACGCATTATCCCAATGTGGCGTTTTTCCTGAAGAGTATCTTGCTCAAATTGAAGTCGCTGAAGAGTCGGGCTCTATTCCAGAAACCTGCAAACGGCTCGCCCTTCAACACTCTGAAGAAGCAGGTAGGCAGCTTTCGATTATTTTTTACTTGATGGGTGGCACGGTCTGGCTTTGCACTGCTGGTTTTATCGTTTTTATCATTGCAAGAATGTATGGATCCTACCTCGGCGCACTTGGCGGGTGACGCGTTGCTTCATTTTAAGGTTTAAAACTCGTTGTTCGGACCGTGCTTGCAACACGGTGCTCAATCACTGCAATATCACACAACCCCAACGCTGTTTCACCAAGCAATTTAGGCGCCTTCCTTGCCAACTCTTTAGGCAGAAAACCTGGCTCTTTCAAATTCAACCGGTATTCCTGCATAACTTGCAATTCATCAGGCAGTAATTGCTTTAATCCTTGTAACGCATGGCGATGGGTGCATAGCACCACGGTCTTTTTTCGCGACAACAGCACATCGCGAAATTCATCGAAATCCTTGCTGCGATAATTTTTAAAGTCATCCCTTCCCAGATAAAAAGCCACTGCGTTACATTCTCTCGGATAACAAACCACAGCCTGACTTTCATCTATGCAAAGTTCCCTGATGATATTTTTCGCAATCAAAGGCGACCTGAAATCCGCATACCAAGGCATCACAACCCATTGAACAGCACCAAGTAAAAGAAACAACATACCAGCAATAACCATGGTCGATTTCTTTTCCAGATAATGATTACGAACCAGAAAAGCGCCAAACATCAACGCCAACGGTGGAAACGCTGGAAGAATGTAAGTTGGTAACTTGCAACCTGAAAGGCTGAAGAAAAACAAACACCAGAAACCAGCTAGCAATAAAAACCCAGTCTCTTTGGAACGATTGTTCCTTTGTTCTGGAACCACTGATTGAATCGACTTTAACCAAGGCCATAACACAAACAATAAGGGCAGCATTCCGCCCAGCAATATAGGAATATAAAAGAACACACCCCGTTGATGATCAAATGGTTCCAAAAACCTCATCACATGGTGTTCCCAAACAAAATGCGATAAAAATTCGGGCCTGCGAATCGCTACAAAAATAAACCAAGGCAAAAACAATACCATCGATAATCCAAACCACATCCCCCACGCCTTCAAGGATGGTTTTACAAATCTTGCATCAATCCTGGTGATCAAATAAAAACAGGGTGCGGTCAATACAATCGCTATCGGCCCCTTGGTGATCACCCCTAATGCTGCAAATATTCCCGAGGCAATCCACCACCCCACCCGAAGTTCGTTCTTTCGAATCGCAAGCAGGCCCGTAAACAACGCCCCAAGAATACACATCGATAATAATCCATCCAACACCAGCAACTTGCCCATGATGATAAAACCGGGGCATAGCAATAAAAACAAAGCACCAGCAAACGCTTCAACCGAGCCAACGATTCTTCTTCCAAGTTCATAAGTCAAAATCAATCCAAGGAATAACGCAATTGCTGGAACCAATCGGGCCTGCCAAACTCCCACGCCAAAGGCTTGATACGAAACCATGGTAAGCCAATAAAGCAGTGGTGGTTTATCGAGATAAGGTTCACTTCCTAAAAGCGGTACCAGCCATTCATTATTGGCGAGCATCTCGCGTGGGATTTCCGCATAGCGGGTTTCATCAGGTTCGAACAACGAAAAATCAAGCCTGCAAAACAGAAGCAATAAAGCAACGACCAATAAAATGAACCGATGTGAAAGCCTGCCTTTTTGTGGCGGAAGAGAATCGCAAGCGGGAAAAAGAATCTCACACCAGAGATGCTTCATCCAATCGTTAAAGTTGTTCGCCTTACCAACGCCATCCATGGCTTATCCTCGTTGAATACAAGGGTGAATCATGCCAGAAATAGGGGGTAAAGGTCAATGGAAGGCTATGCCTTGCCCGTAAGAATCCTGTTGAGATAAAAGCGTAATGAAAAGGTGTGATAAAGGAACCAAACGAGAAAAACCTGCAGAACTCCTAGCATTTCAAGTGTAATTAGGGAAGAAACCCAATAAACCTTGGCCATATCATTAAGCGGATTCATCATGAAGGCATTCACAAAAGAACTAAGAGAAAACAGAAAAATCGCCCCCATCAGGGCAAAAGCGAGCAGATGGGAAGAATAGGCCATACCCGGCCGGTTGATGATTTCAAATGCACGGTTGTAGAGAAAAGTAAGGACTGCAAACGCACTGTAATAACTAATCGACCCAAGGATTGAAAGGATAAATCCAACCCGCAAGGTATCAAACGTTTTTCCCGCACTGAAAGTAACCGCAGATGCGAGGAAGAAAATAAGGGCAAGCACCATCAATATCAAAAAACTTATTGCAAATCCCGAAGAGCGTAAAGCATGAGAAGCCTTCATGAAAAATACGGCACCAACAATGAACAACCCAAACATCACAAGAAGTGAAAAAATCGTGATCACCACTAAAATCACATGATCGCTATCCATGTTATTCTGAAAAGGAAGCGAAAAAGTAATGGTTCCAAATTGAAGCTGGATATTTACAAAATGCATAATCGCCGCAATGGCAGTCATCATGCTAGCAAGTGCCAGATCCCCGACTTGCGAAAAAGAACCCCCGCTATTATCAGGGTTGGATGGTGCTGCAGAATTATAATTTTTCTCAGACACAACAGGGCTAACATCAGCCTGATAAACACTTAGAGGCACATCATTGGACTGAGCCATGGATTGGGGAAAAAGCTCTGCATAGGTCGAAGCGGAAAACCAATCCACTTGATCTGTGGATACCTCATGAAATGGTTTCAGCTTTCCTTTTTGCTTTAGCTGAAGCATTTCAGGATGATTGAGAGGGCCGAATGTTTTCCCCTGAATCCGTAAATAATATGCCATGCTTTCCCTTTTTTATTATCACCTCGACCGTGCTACCATCCATATCAAAAACGCCAAAAGCAAAATGATCCCACCGGCAAACAACATTGCTAAAAGAAATATTTCCTGCTTTTTTCGATACTCAACAAGCCTGTTGATCGTCGAATCAAACAAAGCTTGAAGATCTTTTGGAATCTTAGCCCCGGAATTTTCAACCTCGGCATACATCATTTCCAGACTGGATATCCGCAGGGCGCACTTACCATCAGGTACTGTTTCGAGCAAATTCTTCCTTAATACAAACAATTGCATGTCTTGAGATTCTTTTGCCCTTATGTCGTTCTCATACTTTTCAACCCATAAAAATAAAGGTTCAATTCTCGCCCAGTAACTATCACCTTTTTTCACCCCAACACGACTGGCGCACGTGGCCCAACTTTCATAACACTTCTTTGCATTTTGATAATCTTTGGCCCTCACATAAACCATGCCCCGATTGGCAAGATCTGTTAATTCCTTGGAACTGTACTCTTCCTGCTTTTTGCTCGTTATTTTTTCTATTTCCTCGACCACCGCTGGACCGGGCGGATTAACCCAACCCTGCATGAATTCCTCTTTCATCTCAAACATTTCTTGAATATCACCCGTTTGCACGGTTTTCCGAATCTTATTCAGTAGTTCCTGCTGCAATTGTTTTTCGAGTATCGCAAGATCTTCTATAAGGGTTGCATTGATCCGGTCCAACAATGCGATTTCCCTAAGTGCTTTAACTCTTTCACCTACAGGCGCCCTTTCTAAAACCAACTTCCGCAAGTTGCGGTATTGATGCTCTAGCGATTGGTATTCAGCATACGCAGACTGTAGATTTTCAATCACTTCCATTTTCAAAGGTGAACCCACGGGAAGATCCTGAAAAGGCGCCATCATTTCAAAATCAATCCGACCCGGAAAATTCAACTGGGCAACCTGATCTTCGATCCTAGGTTCTATATTCGCATACTGCATAGCCTCAGAACGCAAATTCTTATTGAGCAATTCTTCTAAACGACCCAAATCAGTATTGATCAACTCACATGCACGAACATAATCCTCAGCAGCTTCCCTTACTGCGGAACTAGGGGACCTCTCTTTGGATTCGGTATAGTTTTTCAGAGTCATCACCGCTTTATCAATTCTCATAAATCCCTGAACCTCATTTATTTTCCTGGCAATAATCCTGCAATCTCAACAATTTGATAATTAAAAGCAATCACTTCCAGATGCTTTTTCAAATCATCTGGTTTTCTGGAACTCATATCACCAGCCTTATCGTAAGTCTTTTTCGAAAAGCCAGAACGCAACTCTTTACTCCCAAGTGCCTCCCCAAAGGGAGCAAAAAACTTATACTTTTTAAGATCATTCCCAAGATCATTATCCGCCAACTTCATTAAAACCAGTTCTTTTACCATCTCAGAAAGTGTTTCAAGCTGTAAGGCGTGTAGTTCCAAATGAACGGGGTTCTCATCCATCGTTTTTATTGCGATATCTTTTATCAATTCCTGCACTTTTTTTTGTGAAGCTTGTATACCTTGCTTCTGGATACTCATGGGCTTCCCCCCAGATGTCATTTTCAAAAATTCAAGAACCTTCGAAGCATTCTTCTGGGCTTTTTCCAAAGAAACGATAGCTTTATTTTTGACTTCCTCACCCACCAAGGAGGTATTAATTTTAAATTTCAGTGCTTCACTTCTCTTTAGATCTGAAAATTGGTCAAGCATGAACCTCCCAAGCAAATCCTTGCCAAGCTGAATGTCATCCATGACACTTTTACATGCTTCGGTGTTTTTATGAATTGTGGAAAGGGTATGAAGTTGTTCTATGCATGAAGCCCATGAAATAATCAACTCAGCAATCGATTCATTAAACCGATTCTTGTTAAACCTATAATCAATTTTTAAACCTTGAGCTTCATCCCCTTTTAATTCCCCAAGCGCTTTCAAGCAATCCCCAAGGGCCCGACTTCTATCACCTTCCGGGATTTTCTGCAGCTTGATTAACAATTCTAAAAGCTTTGGTTCAACAGGAATGGAGTCCACCAATTCCTTGAAAGGCATGATCGCTTCTTCGATCACCTCAAATTTTTTTGAAAAATCCTTAGCTTCATCAACTGCTTTTTTAAGCTTGGTTTCAAATGTTGAAACAGCCCCATCATAATTTAATTTATCATTCTTTAATTCATCCTGAAGTTTTCTTATGAATTCCTGTGATTCAGAAAGTACTTTATCGATCTCTTTTTGATGGTCAACTTTAGGGAAATAGATGGTTCGAATGCTTTCCCGAAGAGCATTATTTTCCACCTCAAGTTTATCACGGGTTTCTTGAACCAACGCGATTGCTTTAAGATCTGGCGTAAAATTAATCCAACCAAGGAAAAGACCAAATAGGAGCATTAAAATGCAGGCGGGAATAAGAAATTTAAGCACAGTGAAAAAATCCGGCGTTTCGTATTGCTTAACTGCTTTATTGGAAAAGTCTGCCGTTATAACTCCTGCAACATCTGAATCCCCAGTGAACAAGCCGGAAATAAAACGAGCTTGAACCCAACTTTTACCATCGATGGAAAGTAAATCAATCGCTTGCAGTTGCTTTGCTTTAACCATGGATTGCAAGGAATCGATGGAGAAAGGTCCCAACTTTGAAATTCCACTTTTAATGTAGTAACGAACCATAGGGGCCCTATTTGTTTTCTTTTTTTAATGATTCGAGAAACTCATCGTACTTATTAATATAACCCAAATACTCCACCTTTTTTTTGGCAACATCTTCATCTCTTTTTTTTAATTTATCTGGCATCTTTTTTTTAATTTCATCAGACAGAAAAGAGATTCCAGGCCATTCCTGCTGACTTTTAATTTTGGCTTCTAAATCAGGTTTTTTAAAATATTCATATGCAAAATATAAATTGTATTTTTCTTTATCAGTATTTAACAACAAGTTTTTTAGACCATCAAAGTTGATTTCATTTTTTTTAATGTCAGTTATCCCTAGTTGGCCTAATACAAGCTTTTTATCCGCTTCCATCTGATCCTTTAATTCAACCACCCATTTTTTTGCAAACTCCAATTTGTACTTATCGCTTTTACTTACTTCATCTTTCCTCTTATTCACAAAATCCATTAAACCGCCATTAAGTGCCAACGGTTTTCCTTTTAACTTATCCTGTGAAAAATCTTTACTGATTTGGTTTTCCAAAATACTCATGGTATTTTTGAACACAAGCAATGGCCCCAATTCGCTTAATCTAAAAACTGGATTTTCGGGCAATTCCTTCTCTTCAATTAAAACAACTTTCTCTTCAGTATCCTTGTCTTTTCGCTTTCGTTTTGCAGCTTCAAACTGGCTATCAATTTCATCCATTTTGAAACTGTTAAAAGCATCAACCTTAGTGACTATTCCCGCACTCATTTCAGAAATTTCTTTTTCAAACGCTGCATTTGCCTTAGTTGGTACTAGAATCGATGCTTCGTGTTTTTCAGAATTTTCTCTTAATTCTTTTTTGAAAATCCCGTTCAAAACCAACCAGACGCTCAATGTCAAAAAAACAGAGAGAATGAATGTTATTACAAATGCAATTTTCATAAACCCAAATTGCCGTCTAGATTGGCCGTATATGGAAGTCATTTTTTGACTCCTGTTTTTGATATCAGTCCATCCACTTGAATCTTTGTAAAATCTTTAAGTGGCTTAACTAATTGCAAGGGATCTTCAGGGTTTATCTTAACTTCTTCTTTACTTAAGTATTTCTCAAATGCATCAACAAAGCTATTCCACTCTTTTTGATTAATTTCAAATTTACTTACTGCAAGAGCAATTCCGCCATCTTTAATTGTTTGTTTGTTTTTGGGAAAAACCATGGAAATTAAACGCTTCTTATTATTGGGATTCCCGCCAAGGTAACTTTGAAATTTATTCTCATCCAAGTAATTGGTTTTATCTTCAAATAATAAATCATGCAACGGTTTAAGGTTATCTGTAAATTCAACATACAAAGCCAGGTTATTTAAGTTCTTTAAGATTAAAATGTTGTTCAGGATCAGTAATTCAATTGGGAGAAGAAAGGCATCATCATTCGTACCAGATAACTTCGCTTTATAGTCCTTCTTTAAAAAATCCAGATATTTTTTATCCTCCGTCGTCAACTTGTCTTCATCAAGCCAGGCTTTGGTTGCAAAGTATCTTTTTGTCTTATCGTAATTTGAAAACTTCGCAGAAAAGTCTTTTTCATACGCTTCAAGATAATTGAGAATAAGATTCCCATCATCAAGAATTTTACCCTTGTTGGTTTTAAAAAACAGTTCAAAGGTTTTTTCGTCCGCTATTTGTACATTTATTGAAGCAACGATATTTTTGCTTTTCTCACGCGCATCCCGTAACTCTTCCATCACTTGCTTAGGCATCTTCACCAAGGCGGTCTTCTTGGTTTTGTTTTCTTCGAACTTGGCATATAGATCATTACTATCTTTCACATTGATGATGTTACTGACTTTAAGAGAATCATTGATTTCCTTGATCGTGCTTTCTTTGTTTGCCTTATCCTCTATTTTCTTTGCCAAATCACCAGTGGCTTTGTCTAACTCTTTCTTTACTTTATCCTTCGTGGTCTCAAACTTTTTATTCGATGCATTAAGTTCATCTAGGCTTGCATTATTCGCCTGCCTGGCTGATTCTAATGTCGCTTTATTCGTTGCTGTAGCTATCAACCAAGTTAAAAGCGGAGGCAAGACAAGCAGAAACAATAAGCCCAGGATTCCAGCTAGGAACTTTATTGTTTTCCAAGTGTTATCAGGCCCAGAAGATTTTAAATTGTCGAAACTTTCAAAGTTGGTTTTTGTATCGATAAATAATTCGGACTTACCAAATAGTGGATCTTTACTAGACATCAATCCAGGCAAGTCGGATTTAATGGGATCGAAATCTGGCAGGTGAATAGGAGAATGTGTTCCCCCAAATCCAGATGGAATTGGTTTATCTTTCGGCTTTTCGCCACGAGCAAGATTTACCAGTGCACCCACAGGGGCATTACCTAATCCCCTTGAAAGATTAAGTGCTCCATCGTGAAACGTTTTATCAGAAAACGGAGCAGCAAGAGCATCCGCATCCAGCGGAATAAAGCGCAAGGTACAGTTGGGGCCCCTACCGCCCAAAGTGTAATAAGTGCTGAAGGTAACATTCCAGCGCTGGTATTCAGGAAGCAATGCTATCGCTTCTTGAATAAGAATCATTGGATCCAAACCCGTGGGATAAAGCACCGTGGTGGTCTTACCTGATTGCGCGCGCTCTGCCAACCAACCTGCCCAACCTGCATCGCCTACGATGCTTTTCCAATAATTGCAAATCTGGGGTTCCAAGGAACCGGTTGCCAAGCGTTGGGTATCGAGCCTGCCAATCTGGGGCGACCATTGTTCACGAAATTTAAAGTTTTTAATTGCCCAAGCTGGGCCAGCCTTGGCTTTATCGCTTTCATCTAAAATCACATGGTGTGCAATAAAGTTAGTTCGATTAGCGTAAAGTGGGGCCGGGCCAATACGGGAAATCACCGAGCAATCTCGAACCCCTGCATTAAAGCGGTAATGGGAAAAACCAATGGGATTGTTGTTCGCCTTGGGATTTCCAGCCTTGTAAAGCTCTTGGTAATTATTGATTGCCAAAAGATTTTGTAACAAAAGCTTGTTGGAAAGCGCATCATTAGAGGCTCCCGCATAGCATAGGCAACCACGCAAACCATCCATGCCTTCATCTGCAGCAGTATAAATAAGTTCTCTGGGCATGCTTGAACCTTATGGCCTGTAATTCTTTGGGGCACGGGTGGCATCATCTGGATTTTTCAACCAGAGAGGTAAAACATCTTTGACTGTTTTCGCCAAGGCGTAAAGCATGGGTACCGAAGCCCAGATCGGCCTGATTTCACTAGGCTTGATCAAGGGGATATTTTCAGGTCCTATTGTAGGCCTACGGCCAAACGAACTGACTGGAATATAAATGGTATCTTGGGCAAAGTTCTCACAGGCGTTCACAATGTTTGGCGCATAATTCTCAAGAAACTTTTTCATTTCCTTGGAAGCTTGCTTAATCGCTGGGATCGATAGAAGATGCTGCCCACCTTTTCCAACCTGACCTATAATGGGTTCATCCATTGAAACATTCGGAACCAGATGACACCAAGAATCCCACTTGGTCAAAATAACAATCAAGGGTCTATCGTATTTATTCGAGGCACTTAATCCCCGATGACGCCAAATTCTGCTTAACGCCTCAGAAAGAATGGTTTCCTGCCTATCATCGATGTTTTTATAACTATTCATCGACTGCTGTTGCACCCGCTCCGCTTCCTTTCGGATTCGAATATTTTGCGTTGGGTCAAATAAATAGAAGAGAGCATCCGCTTCGCGAAGATGAAGGGTCACCTGATATTCAGAAGTGTCCTTGCCTGTCTTAAAGGATTCACCAGAGTTGTCATAAAGGGAAATCAACCTATGTTCATTGTTGTTTGCACGGGGATGGCCGTTACCCGGTTCAATTTGGAAGATAAAAGGCTTGGCAAGGTTAACAGCCTGGTCACTGATCAAAACCTCATTAAAAAAGCTACCGCTTGATTCTTGGGATCGGTCGATTAAATCCAAGGGACTGCATTGTTTATCAGGCGCATGGTTATGAAAAATATTGTTTTCGTATTGAATGAGTGCATTGTTAAAAGTTGGGTCGGGATCGAAAAACTTAAGTAAAAACTTATCCTGCATCACCCTTCGAAGTTCATGGGTCATGCAAGCGAGGAGAAAAGATTTTCCGCTGCCTGGCGTGCCGATGATTGAGAAAAACTTGATTCTACTTTCAAGAACTTCTCTCGGTATTTCAAGATGGCAATTAGGACAGGCTAGTTTTTTGCAAACCACGCCTTTGGGATCAATCGCAAAACCTTCAGGGCTGAACCGGGATGGTAAAAAACGCATCAAGGCATCTTCTCTGCGAAGTCGTCTATCACCCGCCAGACTTTGATGGCTTGCAACCCAAAGTACATCTTCAGGGGCAAATTTCCCCATGCAGTTGGGGCATGTCGCAGATTGTCGAAGGGTCACCCTTGAAGGCGCCATAAAAAACCAAATGCTTTCTGGGTATAAAACATTTTATTATCACTTTAACTTTTAACATCATATCATTGGCTATTGTTATAAAAAGCTTAAATGCCTTGTGTTTCATGTTTTTTATTATTGAAGGTGAAATAGCCCCAACCATGCTATTAATGCATTGGTAGAATAGCTAAACTAATAAGAATTATCTGCTAATTACGGTGATCAATGCTTCTTAAAACCCAGGACCTTTCAAAATGCTATGGCGATTTTTATGCGCTTAGATCCCTTAATATGCACATTGCACCCGGCGAAGTTTATGGTTTATTAGGGCCCAATGGTGCCGGTAAATCAACCGCACTTCGCCTTATCATGGGCTTTCTTCAACCTTCCTCGGGCAAGGCCTTTATTGCCAATCACGATTGCTGGGCCGATGGCGTTGCAGCAAGAAAAAAAATCGCCTACCTTCCAGGCGAACTTCGCCTTTACGAAAATATGTCGGGTAGGCAATTGGTCAATTTTCTCAGCGGCTTACGCAACAGACCCGTTCGCCCAGACCTAAACAAAATGGCACGTATTTTTGATATCGATATTGATACACCCATGGCAAATATGTCTAGCGGCATGAAACGCAAGGTTGCACTCCTTTTGGTGCTCGATCCTTACGCGGAACTCATCATCATGGATGAACCAACAAACACACTTGACCCTACGATGCGTACCGCCCTTCTTGACGAAGTTAAAGCTGCTAAAAGCAGGGGGCAGGCCGTTTTCTTTTCATCGCATGTTCTTAGTGAGGTTGAAACCGTTTGCGATCGCATTGGTGTTTTACGTAAAGGCGAATTAGTCCATCAGCAATCGATGAGCGATCTAGCATCGGGCAGGCGCATTCGTTTAAGGTTGGCCCGCGAAGCAACGATTCCAGATCTATCTGGCCTTCATTTGATTCGCAAGGAAGAAACGCTTTTGTATCTTGAACATAATGGCGCTCTGGAACCCCTTATGGGATGGATTGGCAGGCTCGATCTTTTGGAACTTAGCATCGAACCACTGGGGCTTGATGGTATTTATCGGAAAATCCATGGAGAAGGCGTTTGATTCTTACTCTTGTTCTTAAACTTCTTCGTGATCTCAGGCTGGCTTTGCTGGTCACTGCTTCGCTTCTTTGCCTGTTCCAGGTCTTCTGGGCCAAAATCATGGAACGCATCATCGCCCAACTTGCGCCCTTCTTTTATGGCATGGCTGGATATTCTGGTATCGATATCAAGCAGGTTGAAAAAGTTGTATTTGACGGCCCTGGAAAACTCATCCGATCCATCATCGGGGGCGAAACCATCGACCTAAATAACGCAATGGATATGTTCACCATCGCCTATGTTCACCCCCTGGTTCAAACCATCATTTGCATTTGGGCAGTCGGCAGAGCAGCGGGCGCTCTAGCAGGCGAAATTGACCGGGGCACCATGGAACTTCTGCTTTCACAACCCGTAGGCAGGGGCACTTTAATTCTTGCCCATCTCATTGTTGATATCATCACCATTCCCCTTATTTGCCTGAGTATGTGGTTTGGTTCTTATGTTGGCTACTGGCTTGTAAACCCACTGACCTTAAAGGAATACGACAACCTTCCCAAGATGCAAAAAATGGATATCGAATTTGGAATCGCAGGGTTGAAGGTGAAAATAAAAGACCCTACTTCAACTGCATCTGCCCCTATGAAAATGGCCCCAGGCGAAGGCCGACTTGCCTTGCATCCAGAACTTCTAGGCAAAGGCCTTCTCGCTACCGGAGGTTTGGTCTTCGCAATCACAGGCATCACCATGGCTATTTCCGCAACCGGAAGATTCAGGTTCCGAGTTCTGGGCTATGCCGTTTTCCTTATTCTTATCATGTTCCTCGTTAATGTAATTTCACAAGTATGGGAACCACTAATGCCCCTACGGCCTCTCACCATCTTTTATTACTACCAACCCCAGCAAATGATTCTTGGCAGGGGGTGGAGCGTCAATTTTTCGGAATGGAACAATGGCGAAACCTTATTCCAACTCCCATGCCTGCTCGTGCTTTACTCCGTTGGCACTTTGGGATACCTGATATCTTGGCGGATATTCGAACGCAGAGATATACCCGCACCAATCTAGATGCTATCATTCTGTTTGACTTTCCATCAAAACCTCATGGTGCTTTACTATGAATACTAGTTTGCGCACATCTGCATTATTCTTTTCATCCTTTGCACTCATTACTTTGATAACCTTTTTATCAAGATTTGATTTCCTATCAGCACAGGGTAACGGCCCCAAACCTTCCAACATCTGGCTTTTCGATGCCAAGGGCGTTTCAAGCCAGCGCATCGCTGATAAAGCTGGCAGGTTCTCCGGAAAAACCATTGGCGTGCCTTCCTTCAAACAAATGGATACCTACAGTTTCCACGAATTCCACGGCACCGATGGCTTCCTTCTCAAAGAAAACGCAACAGGCGCAGAACCGGGTATGCCCCATGAAAAGTTTTCTTTAGCCACCTGGGTTAGAATCGATGAAGGAACCGCCAACGGAGGCATCATCGGCTGTATCCAGGATAATGGGAATTTCGAGAAAGGGTGGGTTCTTGGCTACGATAACGACAAATTCACCTTCACTCTAAGTTCTTACGGTGCAGATGATGGCGATGGAAAAATCACCGTTCTTCGCTCCAAATCCAGTTATCAAAAAGGAAAATGGTACCACCTCGCCGCCTCCTACGATGGCGCAACCATGCGAATTTTCATTAATGGCAAACCCGAAGGCGAAAGTAAGGAACAATCCAAGGCCATCAATTACGCATCCCTCGCGCCCTTCATCATTGGTAGATACCGTGATGATGATGAAGATTTTGGCTTGGTAGGAGCAATCAAGGAAATCAATCTTTATCAATCCGCCCTGTCACAAGATCAAATTGCGGATATTTTCGAAAAAGATGCAACCCTTGCAAGCATGGCGCCAATTCCACTTCCAACAGGTTTTGTAATCGCACCATATTTGCAATTTCCAACAAAAAACTCCATCACCATCATGTGGGAAACTTCAGCTCCAGCATCTTCAATGGTAAAATTTGGCACCAAGCTTCCCCTAGAACTGTCTACCACAAAAGAGGGAGTATCACTTATTCATGAAGTACTTCTAGAAAAACTCGAACCTGCAACCAAGTACTTCTACCAGGTCGAAAGCAAATCCGATTCGGGTGGTATTTCACAATCAGGGGTGCTTACCTTCCAAACCGCTGTTGCTGATGATGAGCCATTTTCTTTTTGCGTCATAGGTGACACCCAGAAAAACCCAAAAATAACTGGTAAAGTCATGAAGCTTATTTGGGAGCGAAGGCCGCATTTCCTTATGCATGTTGGCGATGTCGTCGATAACGGCCCTGATAAAAAAGAATGGGTCAACGAACTCTTCAAACCCTCCATCGATCTTCTTTGCAGGGTTCCCGTATTCCCCACCATAGGTAATCATGAAAAAAACCATGAGCATTACTACAACTATTTCTCACTGCCCAAACCAGAATATTTCTACCGGTACAGCTATGGAAATGCAGATTTCTTCGTGCTTGATAGCAACAAATCGCTACTCCCTCTTACCCAGCAATACGCCTGGCTTGAAAAGGAACTTGCATCCTCCAAGGCAACCTGGAAAATCATCTATCACCATCATCCAGCCTACTCTTCAGATGACAACGACTACGGCGACACCTGGGTGGGCGGTTCAAACCTAGGTGATAAGAACGCCCGCTCGATCGTTCATCTCTACGAAAAATACGGCGTAGACATGATATTCAACGGCCATGTTCATGTTTATGAACGAACACTTCCAATCAAGGGCGGAAAGGTTGACCGCTTAAAGGGGATCACTTATGTGACCAGCGGGGGCGGAGGCGGTTCGCTTGAAAACTTTGCGCCAACCCCCACCTGGTTCAAGGCAGAGATCAGATCTGATTATCACTTTTGTCAAATCTCGATTATAGGTAATCGACTTAACCTAAAAGCATTCGACCACGAAGGGCGACTGTTCGACCAATGGGATAAAGACAAGTAGCATCACTTAAATTACAGCTTACGAAACTTCCAGCACAGGTTTACCCAGCACATTCATCTTGGGGGTAATACCCAAGCCGGGCGCGGTGCTTGCCGACATTTTTCCATCAATTCTTTTTGGTGCTCCATCTGCGATACTTACAGAAACATAGCTGTTAAAATCAGTAGCAGAGAATTGAAATTCAGGCGGAGTGCTTTGTGCCAGATGGGCAATCGCTGCAGTGATGATATCGCCACCCCAGCTATCTTCCAAAGTCATGGCAATACCAAGGGAGACGCAAAGATCGCGCGCCTGCTTTACTTTGGTAAGGCCACCAAATTTGCTGATCTTAAGATTCACCGCATCCATAGCCAGGTCTGCGTTGCCTTTTATCAGCACATCAACCGAATCAATCACCTCGTCAAGAATAAAGGGATTATTGGTGTGCCTTCGAATGGAAAGGCATTCTTCGTAAGAAAGGCAAGGTTGCTCGATATAAACATCCACATCTTTAACAGCTTTTACAACCCTCATCGCATCGTGCATAAGCCATCCGGTGTTGGCATCTGCAACTAATCTATCGCCTGGTTGTAATTTAGCTGCAACAGCATGGATACGGGCAATATCTACTGCAGCATCACCACCAACCTTAAGCTGAAAGCGCTTGTAACCCTCTGCGCGATAGCCAGCAACTTTGTTGGCCATAGCTTCCGGGGCTTCCTGGGAAATAGCCCGATACAAGTTAACGCTCTCCCCATATCTTCCACCCATCAAAGTGCAAACAGGTTGGTCCGTAACCTTGCCAAGGATATCCCAACAAGCCATATCAATGCCCGATTTTACATAGGCATGGCCTTTAAGTGCGGCATCCATCAGGCGGTTGAGCTTTTGCAATTCAATTGGATTTTCGCCAATCAAATGTCTGCCAAGTTCAACGATTCCAGCACGAACGCCGTTGGCATACGCAGGAAGGTAGAAGGGCCCAAGAGGGCAGACCTCGCCATAGCCCACGATGCCGGTATCTGTTTCAATTTCAACCACGGTAGAATCAAACACCGAGACTGATTTGCCACCCGACCATTTGTAATTGCCTTCAACAAGAGGAAGGTCGACTTGGTATGCACGGATACGTTTGATTTTCATGTATGTCACTCTTAAAAAATTAACTTCAATATCGCAGAATAGTAAATCACTTCAGGCTTCACTGCCATTACTAATTATTGGCAAACAAGTATTTGGTCAACAAATCGTATAGATGCCTGGTAGTGTTCTTACCTTCATTAATACTATGACTTCTATTGGGGTAGGCGAGCATGGTGAATTGTTTGTTATGGCTTATCAATTCATCGATGAGAGTTTCCATTCCGAGGTAATGGCAATTGTCATCGCCTGTGCCATGCACAAGAAGCAGCTTGCCTTTTAACTGATGCGCGAAATTAATGGGTGAGCCATTTTTATACCCATCTGGATTATCAGCGGGAAGGCCCATGTAGCGTTCCTGATAGATGGTATCGTAATGGCGCTGATTAGGCACGGGCGCAATGGACATCCCTGTTTTATAAAGATCGGGATGCCGGAAAATCGCATTAAGAGTCATCGATCCACCGCCACTCCAACCCCAGATTGCAATTCTAGAGGCATCCATGTAGGAATGCGTTTTCAAAAGTTCTTTGACAGCCTTGGCCTGGTCGGAAGATGCCAGCACTCCAACCTGCCTGTAAACACTTTTACGCCAATCCCTTCCCCTGGGCGCTGGCGTGCCCCGGTTATCAATGCTCATGACCAGATAACCATTTTGAGCAAGCATGGCATGCCATAAAAACCGCTTTCCATCCCAACGATCAAGCACGGTCTGCCCCGCAGGTTCGCCATACACGTAGAACAACACCGGGTGTTTTTTAGATGCATCAAAATCTGGTGGTTTGATGCACCATCCATCTAATTCAACACCTTGTTCAACCTTTACCCTGAAGAACTCCGTGCCCACCTTCTTGATCGTCTCAAGCTTCTTCTTAAAAGCTGCGTTTTCCGTGTAAGTTTTTACCACCTTATGATCAGCAAGATGAATCAAATGGGCGGAAGGTGGGGTGTTGAAATTGGAAAAGCGATGAACCGCATGGGTCGCGTCAGGCGAAAGTGAATAACCATGCGTACCTTTCATACCTCCCGGGCTTACCAGCTCAGGATTTCCTCCCTTAAGGGAAACCCGGTAAAGATATCTTTGGGTGGGATTATCAGGTGAAGCCAGATAATAAAGCCAGCCGTTCTTTTCATCCACCGCCTCGATATGGATCACATCAAAATCACCCTTGGTGATCTGGGTTATTTTGTCACCACTACGGGAAATCATATAAGCATGGCACCAACCATCCCGTTCACTCAACCATATAAAATTCTGGTTCTTGTTTATCCAAAGAAACTCATTATCGTTTTCAACCCAGGCCTTATCGGTCTCGATCAGGATATTATTGCATTTGCCTGTCTTGGGGTCAGCAATCATCACCGTGTTTTTGTTTTGCAATCGATTAAATTGTTGCAGCACAATACTATTATCCACCCAATCCATCTTGGCGAGGTAATGATCACGGGTATCGCCCGGGATCTGCAGGAAAGTGGTTTCGCCACCGTTGCCACTGACAACTCCAATTTTGGCGGAGGGGTTTTTTTCGCCTGTTTTCGGATAACCAAAAGTAAGCAACTTCGCATAGGGACCATCGGAACTGCTGGTGATCATAAAATCCTTGACACCCTCGGTATCAATTTGCCAGTAAGCCACGGAAGCGCTGTCAGGGCTCCAGCGAAAACCTTTTCTAAGCCCCAATTCTTCTTCATAAACCCAGTCGAAAGTACCATTGATCAATTTTGCAGAGCCATTCGTGGTAAGAGGCGTGACATGAAAATCAATAAGATCCTGGGCATAGAGGTTGTTTTTATGGACAAAGCAAACACGTTTCCCATCGGGAGAGAAAGTTGCGAACATGAGTGTGGAGGGTTGAAAATCGCCCCCCAGTTTTTTTAGTTCCCTATTGGAAAGATCAAGCACCCAATAGTCACCCCGAGAATTCACACGCCATACTTTCTTGCTATTGGTATAAATCAGCAACTTGGAGCCATTATCGGAGAATTCATAATCTTCAACATTAAGAGCCTTGGAATCCCCTGCAGGAACCAACCACTGTTCTGGAACAATGGTTTCCTGCAAACCTGAATTTAAATCGTGGGAGACAAACTTCTGGCCTTTGTCGCCAGACTCGAGAGAGATGCTCACCGCACCATTCTTACGCCATCTGGTTGCGGGGGCGCTTTCGAGTTCGAATTCCTTGGAGTTGAAAATCCGGTCAACTGCAAGAAGGCCGGAATCAACTTTGGGCGCCTGTGCGTAAAGTTCACAAGCAAAAAGCTCAACTATGATTAAAAACAAAAAACAAATCCGAGCAACTCTAAAGGTTTTCATTGTTGACCCTTAAAAGGAAATAACAAACCCGATGAACCACGATTATTCTAACGAAGGAATACCACCCATGCTAACAAGTTAAAATAAAAGCAGCCGTCAAGTCGAAGATATACAAAGTTTAGCAAATACCCCACCTACAGATCGAACTAATCAAGCCCATATACCTTATCATGTAAGCTTCCCCGATGCTTCGATGGGCCACACTTCCACCACGATGTCGTTTTCATGCACAAGAATTTCCCGATGCAAATTGCAGGTGGTGCAAGCATGGGTGGGTATGAAATGAAGCAACTGGCCTACCTCCCAATCCGGACACTTATTAATCACGCAGTGTTCTTCCGCAAGAAAGAAAGGGATCTCAACATCAGGAAAATCCCTGATGCCCGGAAGGCCAAACTCACACCCCGCACCTTTCACCCCCACATCAATCACAGCCTTATTAACCATAGGCCTGCTGATCACCCTAACCAATACAGACAAAGCAATTTCAAATTCTGGAATCAGCTTCTTATACTGTTTATCCATGGTGGCATAGGTTCCCGCCTGGACTTCATCAACGCCAGCAAGTGCACCAGTACTGTCATATGTTGAACTGGAACCCCCACTGATGCAAAAAACCTTGTATCCTGCCGATTGAATCAAATCACGGGTTTCGATAGCCAACTGCATCGCAGAATGGGCCCTAGCAGTTCGTTCTTCTCGATCAAGCACATTAACCAAATGCCCCTCATATGCCTGCAAGCCTGCAAACCGAATGTTGGGCAGCTTCACAATATTGCGCACCAAGTCCAAAGCGGGATCCCCAGGCTGAACACCACACCTACCCATGCCGATATCTAATTCAATCAAAATGTTCACGGTTGAAGATTCTTCTGCCGCTGATTGCGAGATTGCAACCGCATGTTCCATGCAATCAATCGCAACACTTATGCGGGCTCTCTTCGCAAGCTTGGCAAGCCTCTGCGTTTTAGTCTTCCCCACTACTTGATTAGCAATCAAAACATCATCAAACCCATGCTCAACAAGCACCTCAGCTTCAGCAAGCTTGGCACAAGTCATACCAACAGCACCCGCATCAATTTGTTTCTTTGCCAAAGTCACACACTTATGGTTTTTAAAATGTGGCCTTAACTTCGCAGGGCGATCCTTGAAGAAAGATGCCATACGGATCAGGTTTCGTTCACATGCCCCTCGATCCAACAATAAAGTTGGAGTTTCAAGCTCCGATAATTTCATTCCGATTCTTTGATCTATTCCGGCCATGGGCTTTTCTCCGTTCCTAATGAATACAATACTGCCTTGGAATTGGTATATTCGTGAACAGCTTCTTCAAATCCCAACTCCGCACCAATTCCGCTCATTTTATAACCATATACAGGAACATTAGCACGAAGCGCACCACCACCATTGATCGCAATCCTCCCCGCCTTCAAGCGCCTTGCAACCCGCAATGCCCTGCCTCCATCATTGGTCCAAACATTGGCCATCAATCCAAAATCGCTATCGTTTGCGATCCGGATGGCATCTTCTTCATCCTGATAAGTCATCACGCTGAGAACCGGGCCAAAGACTTCTTCGCGGGCAATAGTCATGTTGGAAGTAACACCATCGAAAATGACTGGCGAATGAAAGCAACCTTCGTTTTGCGAAAGTTTGGAATCAGCCAGCACAGATCGAGCGCCTTCTTTTTTGGCTTGCTCAATGTAATTGAGGACAATCTTTTTATGCTGGGCGGTGGCAAGGCAGCCAAGATGATTTTTAGGATCGGTGGGATCACCCTGCCTAAGCGAGCCCACTTTTGCAACAATGCGTGCAAGAATTTCATCATGCTGACTCGCATGAACAAGTAATCTCGACCCAGCAACACAAACCTGACCAAGATTAAAAAAGATACCCGTGATCACTCCGTTAACGACATTTTCCAAGTGCGAATCCGGAAAAACAATGCTGGGTGTTTTACCACCAAGTTCTAAAAGCACACCTTTCATGCCAATCTTGGCGGCTTGCAACATTTGCGCCCCGGTCTGATGTCTGCCGGTAAAAGTTATCTTGTCCACGCCCCGGTGTTCAACCAACGCAGTACCAGCCTCAGCGCCCGTACCATGAATCACATTGATAACACCCTCAGGAAACCCAACTTCAAGCGCAAGTTGGGCAAGCATCAATGCGGAAAGCGGGGAGACTTCAGAGGGCTTGAGAACCACGGTATTGCCACACGCGAGAATGGGTGCCAACTTGATTGCAGCATTGGTCAGAGGGAAGTTCCAAGGCACAATCGCAGCGATAACACCCATGGGTTCGCGAAACTGCATGGTCACATTATCAGGAAGAGTGCCATAACATTTGCCTGCGATCTTATCTGGCAGGCCCGCGTAACTTTCAAAAAGATCAGCAGCACAGGGCACATCAAATCCCAAAGTATCTCGAATGGGCTTGCCCACATTCAAGGTATCGGTCATCGCCAAATCGTTGAGGTTCTCACGGATTTTTTCTGAAAGCTTAAACATTAATCTGCCCCGGGCAAGAGGATCCATTTTTGGCCATGGCCCCTCATCAAAAGCCTTGCGCGCTGCTTTTACCGCAACATCAACATCCCGAGCATCTGCCAGAGCAACACTCGCAAGCAAGGCGCCGTTAGCTGGATTAATCACATCCCATTTCTTACCCGCAATCCCATCAACCCACTTATTGTTGATAAAAAGCTGGTTGGGCCATTTCTTCATGTTCAAACTCCGCCTTAATTGATATCACTTTCAAACCAAGATTTTTTAACTCTGTTTCCCATCCATGGGCTGGCTAATTCGACCATTGTGCATTGAATGAAGAACTATTCAAGACAATATGATCATTGCGAACATAAAATCCAAATCAACTTTTGAAGTTTATGGCCCAGCTCTTAAGATTACCCAGCCAATGACTGACGAATGGTTTTTAAAATTTACCATAGCAGCAATTATCAAGCACTTTCGCTCTACAATACCACAAAAATCAACTATCAAAAAGCAGACAGGGATGAGGAATAAAATACAAATACGATCAAAAGTTATTACTCATTTACTGCATTTTGTAGTAATCTAGAATTATGATTTGACAGCTTAAAAGTTAAACCTCTAAGTGAGAATCTAAAATGAACCAGCCTGTATTCACCTTCGATGTACATCTTGATCTCAGCATGAACGCCCTCGAATGGAATCGCGACCTTCGCTGGTCCATTGAAAAAATCCGCAGGTGGGAATACACCATGAAGGACAAGGTTGATCGGGGGAACAACACCGTTAGTTTTCCTGAAATGCGCAAAGGGCACATCGGACTTTGCGTTGCAACCCAGATCGGTCGCTACTCCCCCTACTTCCACAAACTCCCCGGCTGGAATTCACCCGAACAAGCCTGGGCTCAAACCCAAGGCCAACTCGCCTGGTATCGTGCCATGGAAGAAGCGGGCGAACTGGTACAAATCCGCAATCTGGGCCAACTCAACAACCATCTCGATTTATGGAAGAATTTCAACATCTCGAATGGAACCCAGCCTTACACCCAGGAATCGCTTAAAAAGGCAAACCATCTTCCCATTGGCTACATTCTAAGCCTTGAGGGAGCAGACTCGATTGTTACGCTCAAACATCTCGAACGCAGTTATGAAGATGGGCTTCGAGCCTTGGGGCCCGCACATTACGGCCCAGGTAGATACGCTCATGGCACCGATGCTGAAGGGCGACTTCCCGCAGCGGGAAAAGATCTTCTCAAGGAAATGCAACGTCTGGGCATCATTCTGGATGCGACACATTTGAATGATGAATGTTTTTGGGATGCCATGGAAATTTATCATGGGCCCGTCTGGGCGAGCCACCAAAATTGCAGGGTGCTTGCACCTTGGAACCGCCAGTTTGCAGATGATCAAATCAAGGCAATCGTTGAGCGAGGTGGCGTTTTAGGCATGGCTTTTGATGCCATCATGATGGTGCCTGGCTGGGTTCATCTCAAAAGTAAACCCGCTGATTTCCAACTGAAGATTGAGCGCATCTGCGATCACATAGACCATATCTGCCAGATCGCCGGAAATGCAAAACATGTCGGTATCGGGACCGATCTTGATGGCGGGTTTGGCAATGAACAAACACCCATGGACCTCGACACAATCGCAGATTTGCAAAC
>CAZYAY010000018.1:0-5592 GCA_964646215.1 uncultured Candidatus Kuenenia sp.
TCGAACCTGTAACCTTCGGTTTCGTAGACCGATGCTCTATCCAGTTGAGCTACAGGTGCATGTTTCCAATGTTATGAATATAGGACTGAAAAGCCCAGAAGTCAACGCACAGGTTCTATATGTTTGCATGAAACAAGCGGTAAATGTTGAAAAAACTGAGTTAATAAGGAGTGATGACGATTTGGCAATTTGTATCGATTGGACTGATTTTTAAGCTTCGTTCGTAAGGTTCCAAAGAGAATTTCATTCCCCGGATTTGCATACATGTTTTTATGTTGCATTGTTGCTTGAAGACTCACCATTGTCATCAGGAGGATGCACCCGTGTTAGGAAAAAGAATCTTTTTAATTCCGGCAATACTAGGCTTGATGAATTCAAATGCTGCTTTTTCGCAGCAAATTCCATCAACTTTGGACCCCCAGGTTATTGGTAAATCATCAATTCAATCTGCCGATGTCAAGGACCAAAATCTTGCAAATCAGATTGCAAAAAGACTGCAGGATAGCGGTCTACTTCACGATTTTAAAATTGAAATCAAAGTTTCAGGCGGAAACGCAGAACTCGAAGGCGTGGTTGGTACCACCACTCAAAAAGATTCCGCATTAAGCGTGGCCAGGCAAACCAGCGGATTAATTCAAGTTGTTGATAAATTACAGGTTCTTCCTGAACCTAGTGCAAATGTGATCATTCAATCCGCCCAAATACCCATGCCCCAACCTTTTCCTGGTTCACCTGGAAACATGCTGCAAAATCCCGGCATGAGGCCCATGCCAGCAAATGGTGCAAACCAGATGATTCCAGAACCTATTCCCGTCGGGCAAAGTGGCGCATCGTATTCCTACGATATGAATCCACCAAAGATGCCCCCCTACGCATGGCCAAGTTATGCTCCGCACAATAATTATTCCCGAGTTGGTTATCCTGAAGCTTATCCTGCAAACGCATGGCCCTTTATCGGTCCCGTATACCCATTTCCAAAAGTACCATTGGGATGGAGATCTGTGAAATTGGAATGGGATGATGGCCATTGGTGGTTCAGCCAAACAGCTACCAAACATAATTACTGGAAGTTGCGCTACTGGTAACGGATAGATAAAAATAAATCTAAAAAGAGCCATCCATAAAGGGTGGCTCTTTTTTATTCCACAACAGATTAAAGAAGGTTGTAGGGGTCGATGTCAACAATCACTTCGAGTCCTGCAACGGGTTTCATTTTTCCGAGTGCGACTTGAATGAGTTGATGAAGGACGGTATGTTTTTCTGCATGAAGTTGTACATGAAAGCGATGGTATTCTTTGAGTTTAAATACCGGGGCTTCGGTAGGGCCAAGTATTTTAAGTTTCCCCGATCCTTTTATTTCGGTTGTTGCAAGTCGAAGTTGCTCCCCTAGTTCATCAGAGAAGGTGCCTGCGGATTCAGCAGACTTTGATCGGATGACTATTCTTGCCAACCTGCAAAATGGTGGAAAAAACAGTGACTGACGGTGCTTGATTTCTTCATTAACAAAAGAAATGAAATCGTGTTTTGCAGCCGAGACAATTGCTGGATGTTCGGGGTAATAGGTTTGGAAATAAACCATCCCGGGTTTGTCGCCCCTTCCTGTTCTTCCCGCAACCTGGGAGAGAAGCTGGAATGTTCTTTCGGAAGCGCGAAAATCAGGTATGTGAATGCCGGTGTCCGGGTTAATCACCCCCACTAATAAGACATTGGGAAAGTCGAGTCCCTTGGCGATCATCTGGGTCCCCACAAGGATGTTAATCAAGCCTTCCCTAAATGCATTAAGAATATATTCATGGCTGCCTGGTTTTGTGGTTGAATCAGAATCCATTCGCCTGATGACTTTGTCAGGAAACAGTTTGGTGATTTCTTCCTCAAGTTTTTCGGTTCCCATTCCCTTGAACTGGATGGTTTCGGTTTTACAAGTTTCGCATCGTGTTGCAGGTTTTTTTTCATCGCCACAATGATGGCACAGGAGGATGTTTTTTCTTTTGTGGAAGGTCATCGCAAGGTCGCAGTGCTTGCAATTTTCAACAGTTTTACAGGTGGGGCATTGGATGAAGGTATGAAAACCCCTGCGGTTGAGAAAAAGCATGACCTGTCCGTTTTGGCCCAGTGCTCGCTTCATGCCTTTTTGAAGATCCTCGCTAATCATTCCACGAAGGCTGGGAGAGGCTGGCGGTGATGTTTTCATGTCAACGAGATAAACTGGAGGCATGGGAAGATCGCGCACTCTTTTTGAAAGGGTGAGCATTTTGTAGCTGTTTTTGCAGGCGTTTTGCCAACTTTCGAAGGAGGGGGTTGCAGAGCCTAAAACTATGGGGATATCAAGCATTCTTGCACGTTTTACTGCAATGTCTCTGCCATGATACCTTGGTGTGTTATCTTGTTTGAAAGAATTTTCATGCTCTTCATCAATAACGATAAGGCCTAGATTAGGGCATGGCGCAAAAACGGTGCTTCTGGGACCGATAACCACATCGACTTTGCCTTCCGCCACCAGTTTCCAGTTTTTGCCCCGCTCCGCTTCCCGCAAGTTGCTGTGAAGCACCACGATTTTAGAAAACCTTTTTTTGAATCGATAAACAGTTTGTGGCGTAAGGCTTATTTCAGGAACCATCACGATAGCTTGTCTGCCGTTTTTAATGGTTGCTTCGATAGCTTCAAGATACACTTCGGTTTTTCCGCTGCCTGTGACACCATGCAAAAGAAAAGTACAAAATTTCCCCGAATGAATTTGGTCTGTAATGGTTCTGGAAACAGCTATTTGTTCATCGTTTAAATGAATGGAAGGATCAAGCGGGATCGTTTGCAAAGCCCCAAAGAAAGCCTGATCTTCATCGATTGCTGTTTTAACCAACCATTCGGTTTCCACAAGTCGGTTCACCACGCTTGGGGTGCATGCCGATTTTATGCAAAGTTCTTTGATGGCAATGGGGTGGTGCAGGTTAAGTTGTTCGAAGATGCGGGTTTGTTGGGGGCTGAATTTTTTGGTGGCAGAGGAAATGCGGAATTTGTCGCTGAAATCCACTATGAAAACTTTGGGCGTGGTCGCTCCAGATCTGACCCAGGCGGGGACTACCGCCTGAAGTACCTGCCCCCAGCCACACAAATAATAATCCGCGATCCATTTGGTGAATTCGAGCAGATGCGTGGAAACCAGAGGTTCTTCGTCTAAAACGGCAAAGATGGATTTTAATTTGGGATCTGGGGGAATACACCTGGTTTCTACGCAAAAACCAATTGTTGGTTTATTGCCTTTGCCTAACGGTACCCTGACCCGCTTACCCTTGGATATTGAATTGGAAAGTTCATTTGGGATGAGGTACGAAAAAGGTTTTCTCAATGGACGATCGAACACGATGTCTGCAACAAATACCAGATCGTCTTGGACTTGGATGTCCATGTAAGATAAATACCACGGGTGCCAAAGTTATGAATAACAAAAGCATTCTCTCAAATATTTGAGATTAGGCAAACACCGCAGCAAAATATTTCGGGCAGATTCGAAATTAAATCGAAATGTCAGAACCGTGTTTAATATGGGTTTCGGCACGGTTAAGGTCTGCCAATTTTTGTCTTTTAACCTTATCAAGTGAAACAAAAGAATTGGTTTCTGAATCATAACCAACAACTTCTCCGGTTTCGAGTTGGTAAACCCAGGAATGGACTCGAAGTTGGTTTTTATTCAAGGCGTCTTTAACCGAAGGGAATGTTTTTAAATTTTCCACTTGCTGCAATACATTTCGTTCAATGGTGTAGTTTAAAAGTTGATCCCCTGAAAGTTCCTTTAATTTGGAACGAACATCTTCTGCGATGGGAGTTGCGTAATTTAGCCATTTGGTCACTGCGGGCATAACATCTTCATTAGATAAACCCATGATGCTTTGAATAAGTCCATGCATTGCACCACACTTGGAATGTCCACAAAGAATAATATCACGTATACCCAGATGTTTGATCGCATACTCGACAGTAGCTTCCTCAGCGCCTGAAAATTGGTTGTGTGGGGGAACTAAATTACCCGCATTTCGGAGGATGAAAAGTTCGCCAGGTTCGGTTTGGGTCAGCAGGTTTGGGTTGATTCTTGAATCGGAGCAAGTTATGAACAGGGCAAGTGGACTTTGTCCTTTGCCTAGCTTTTGGAAAAGGTCTTCTTTTTCTGCAAATACTCTTTTTTGAAACCCAAAAACACCCTGAATGATTCTTGTCATATTTATGCATCCTGTTAATGTTCAAAAAGTTCCAATATTTATATGTTATTTATAGAACCAAGAGCAGTAGGATTGCAACAATAATTAAATTTATAGTAAAATATAAATATCTTGTGTATGAAATGAATATAGTTTAGTTTTTTAAAATATCGATTAATAAAAAACGGTTTAAAAAGGTGCCTTAGGAATGAGTGATCAAGTTACAAGTTGCCCAGGCCAAGAAGAACTGCGTAAATGCGTTTACAATCAATTGCTTCCAAAAGACAGTGATTCGATTAAATCACATGTAAAAATGTGTCCTATGTGCAGGGTGTCTTTTACTGCAATTCTCAAAGAAAAAGTGAATCAGGAAAGCCAGGGTATCGGGCCGATGACTTCGGGATCCCAAACTGGAAAAGATTCTGCCGTTAAAGTTCCTTCAGCACCTAATCCAAAACCAGAAAGTGCAGAGCAAAAGTCAGATCAGCCCATCTATTCAACTCAGCAAAAGGTAATAACTCCGCAATTAAAACCAGCATATCCATTTCTTGAACCCCCAACCAAGGCTGGTGGCATTGGTTGTTTGGGTGATTATGAATTAGTCCGTGTGTTGGGTGAAGGTGGCATGGGTATTGTTTTTGAAGCTGATGATAAAAGATTAGGTAGAAAAGTTGCATTAAAAGTGCTTCGCCCTGAATTAACCGATGAATCCTTTCGCCAAAGATTTGAGCGGGAAGGTCGAATTTCCAGCAGCATACAGGATGATAACATTTGTCTTGTCTACCAGGTTGGTGTGCATAAATCTGTATCCTATATGGCGATGGAGTTCTTAAAAGGCGAAGATTTGGACGAGAAGCTAAAAAGAGATGGTTGGTTACCTATTCCCGTGGTGTTTAAAATAGCCAAGCAAATGGCCTTGGGCCTTGCAGTTGCACACGAGAAAAAATTAATTCATCGTGATATCAAGCCTGCGAATGTGTGGCTCGAATCAGGTGGCCCGGGAAGCGATTTTAAAAGGGTGAAGCTTTTAGATTTCGGCCTTGCAAAGTCTACCGAAGTAGAAAGCACACTTACTGCAAAGGGCATGATTGTTGGTACCCCCAATTACATGGCACCCGAGCAGATTTGCGGTGAACCCTTGGATGAAAGGGCCGATTTGTTCAGCTTGGGTTGTGTTATGTATCGTATGTTATCAGGCAAAGTGCCTTTTGAAAAAGAAAACACCCTGGCCGTTCTTCACGCTGTGGTTGAATCAGAAATCCCATCTCTCAATGATTTGGATCAAAAACTTCCAAAAGAAGTGTATGGATTGATGACAAAATTGCTTTCCAAGGATCCAGCGGATAGGCCAGCGACGGCTAGAAAAGTCGTATCAATGATCGAGGCGATAGAAAGTAGTGGC
>CAZYAY010000018.1:5692-8382 GCA_964646215.1 uncultured Candidatus Kuenenia sp.
TCCGTGATTGATTACGATCGTTATAGTTGGTGGAAGGTGATTTTCTCATTTGATGGATCTGTTCTTCCCCATGTGTTGGGGCGGGTTGGCCTTTTAACCATGTTCAGTATTCTTGTTTGCGGAACTAATGATTACGTATTTAAAATCTTCGATGAAAGACTCCCAAAACTAAACCCAATTGGTCATACCATCCTCGGTACATCCCTAGGCTTGCTTATTGTTTTTCGGACTAATTCATCCAATGCGCGTTATTGGGAAGGGCGATCCCATTGGGGAATGATGGTAAATACTTGCCGTAGTCTGGCACGGATGGCAAAAATATACGGTTCAAATGCCAGCGAGTACGCAACCATGCTTATTGCATATGTTGTGTGTGTTAAAGAAAATTTGCGAGGCACAAAAAACTTCAACATGCTTTCTTCATTGCTAAATGGCAGGCAATATGAAAAAATGGTATCTGCCAACAACCCACCGTCGATGATCGCAACTTATCTAAGTGCTTTAATTAAAAAAGAAATAGACAAAGGTGAAATTCCAATTCAAATTATTGAGCGCATGGAAGAACAAGTCATAAAGTTGGTTGACGCTCAAGGTGGCTGCGAAAAGATTCTTAAGACCCCTTTGCCTTTTGTTTACGCATCGTTAATCAAGCAGGTGTTGTTTGTATATCTCTACACCCTACCCTTTGTATTGGCAACTGATATGGATTGGGCAACACCTTTGGTTGTAGCTGTGGTAGGTTTTGGTATGTTTGGAATTGAAGAAGCTGGTGTAGAGATAGAAAATCCATTTGGAATGCAAATGAACGATTTGCCGCTCGAAAAGATCTGCGAGACAATTTCTCTTGATGTTTCCAATATTGCCAAAATGTGAATTATAAGCTTTTAGTTTTGCAAATCTTCCCAAAGGCTTTCTCTTAATTCCGTTGGAAGATTGTGGGATTCAGCTAGGAATTGGTTTGAGGACAGGGAGAATTTAGCCGGTGTTCTTTGATCTTTAAGAGTAATTTTTGCTTCTTCATCAAGAAAAAAACGGATCCAAAGTGAATTTCCCAGGGAAAGGTCTTCAGGCCTTTTCGTGGTAAGGTCACATGGGATACTCTTACTTAAAATCAACCTTAGATTATCCCCCCGGAAATCCTTGATAGAAAAGCCGGAGTTATTTCTTTCAAGCGTTGGGCTTTGAGGATCGATAAGGAAAGCTGCTTGGAGTGTATTAGCATCTGGAATAAGACGATTGTAAACATTGAGTTCGTTTTGAATAATTTTTGGGTCGGTTATTTTTGTAAGCCTGAATATTTCTTGAACTCGAAACCATAATGTTTGTCTGTTTTCAAAAACAAGAGAAATTGAGGGGCCAATCCTGACCTTCCTGTATTTTTCGATATAGCGAATGTGGCTTTCAAAGAACTTTTTTCGTTGGGATTCAAAATCGTCCAAAGGAAGAATATCGTGTAATTCCAATTTTTGCATAAGTAACAGCCTTTCCCCTATTCCATAGGGAATACCTTAGCTATTAAATTCTTCAGGCAATATAGGTTTGTTGGCATCGATGCCAAACCATAAAGCCGCCCCAACCATGTAAACAAGGCCAAAAATGATTAAATTGAGTTGATAGCCCGGGAATTGAGCTGTTGCTAATTCATTACCAATTAATTTGGTGTAATCTTCAATTGCATGTTCGATGCAATAATTAATTTTAAACCATGCCAAGATTTCTCCAGTTAAAATGGTTACAATAAATCCGCCTAAATTTCCGATCATATTCATGGTACCAGAAACGATTGCGGCGTGCCTTTGGCCTATATCCTGACAGGTGGCCCAAGTTGCTCCCATTGTTAAATCGTTGCAAAATCCTGCAAAAGCAATACTGATGGCAAAGAACATCGGGTCTTTTTGGTTCAAGAAATAAAGCGCGGAAAAATAACACAATCCACAAGTGATATTTCCAAAAACAGCAGGCGTTCGTCGGGCCCAAGTTCTTGATTTTCCTTGTCTTAAAAACAAGTCAGTTGCAAATCCGCCGATAAAGCAGCCGAAGGCCCCTAAAAGCAGTGGGCCACCTTTGTAAAGCGCACCGAGCCAATCTTCAGCCTTTACCTGAAATTGTTCGCTCATAATTGCAGGCAAATAATTAAGATTGAAATACCAGCCGAAATTTAAGCAGAAGTACATCGCACACAAAAACACCATGTTTCTGCTCGCAAAAAGTTTCCCCCATGGAATGTGGGCGTGGGCTTGCTCAGTCTCACCAACTTTATCTTTGAGGATAATTTTTTTCTCAGCTTCGTTCACCGCGGGGTGTTCGTTTGGGTTGTTTTTAAATATTCGTGCGAATGCGAAGCACCAAAGAAGGCCAACCGCACCAAAGAAAAAGAAAACGATTCGCCATGAAATCTCAAGCTTGATAACGAAAATGAGCCAAAGTAATGGCGTTAGGCCGCCCATGATGCGTGCCGAAGTCCACACTAATCCTTGTGCAAAACCACGTTCCGTTACGGGGAGCCAGTTATGTAGAGCCCGGGTTATATTTGGGTATGCCCCTGCCTCGCCAATCCCGAATAAAAATCTTACAACAATAAGCATTCCAAAGCCAAAGGCGAACCAGTTGCCAAAGCTAAGCCCAGCAAGGCCGGTGATTGCAGTGAAGGTTGACCACCAGATCACAATTCGGATTAGAGTGGTTTTAGG
>CAZYAY010000018.1:8482-25694 GCA_964646215.1 uncultured Candidatus Kuenenia sp.
CTTCATTGATTTTTCTGTTCCAACGATTGCAATCAGCAGTTCTTCGTTGGATTGCGGCAGAGGAAGTTGCACTAAAGGGCGGGGGCTTTTGGCATCGCTTATGCTTACAGATTTAATACCGGGAATCTGAATTGGTGGTGAGGTCTCGCCCGGTTTAATGAGATATGGACGGTCTCGAAGTAATTGCCCGTTGAAAATACTTTTCACCTGAAGCAGTACGGGGATGGGGGTTTCATTTTTAAAAGTAATGGATGGAACCGAGCCTTGAGGTATTTGGCTCGTATTAAGTAAAACAAGCAAAGATAATGTGGCAGAAAATATCAAAAAAACCTCAGTATAGTTCGAATTAAGGTAACCTATAGAAAAAGACGCAAGTATTGAACAAACTTGCGTCTTGGTTTAAGTCATTAACATGCAGGGCTTTACATCACTTCTTTCATCGGAGTATCAGCAGTTAAATGCTGAGGCCGACCAGTTTGATCGATGAGGGTGTGATACATCGGGTCAAGTCCGATGTTGTGATAAAGGGTTGCAAATACTTCACCAAAAGTTACAGGGCGATCTTTAGCATGTTCACCAAGCCTATTGGTTGACCCAATAACTTGGCCGGTTTTCATACCCCCGCCAAACATAATTGCGGAAGAAACCTGAGGCCAGTGGTCGCGACCAGCGTCTTTGTTTATTCGGGGGGTTCGACCAAATTCGCCCCATGCAATTACTGTAACATCATCAAGAATTCCCCGATATTCGAGGTCATCCATTAGTGCGCTTAAACCTTGATCAAGCTTGGATCCATGATCTCGGACCAAATCAAAATTCTTGCTGTGTGAATCCCATCTACCATATGAAAGGCTGACAACCCTGCAACCAGCTTCGACAAGCCTTCGGGCAGTTAGAAGATGGTCATTAACTGTTGGCGCCCCATCAAATTGGAACTTGTAAGGTTTGCCATCGCCATAACGGTCACGAACTTTGGTGGATTCTTTATTGATATCCAAAGCATCGAGAAGTTTGCTTGAAGTGAGAACATCAAGGGCTTTGGATTGGGCAGAATCGAGGCCTTCGATATTGCCACCATGGTCCAAGTTGCGCTTGAGATTATCAAAGCTTTTCAGCAAAGATCGCCTATCTCCCAAACTGGTAAGGTTGGCGTTTTTAATGAGGAGATCCTTCATGCCTGGGCCTTCTGGCCTAAAGCACTTGTGGGCAGCTCCTAAAAAGCCTGAGGTACCTGGATCAGACCAAGGCATATGTTTAGTATCAGCTGCAAGACCAACAAAAGCGGGTACGGATGGGTCAACTGGCCCTTGGATTTTGGCGGAAGCAGCACCAATACTCGGTCTACCGCCAATTCCTGAAAGGGAATTTTTTACCCAGCCAGACATGCACTGTACCGCATCGTGGCCGCCTTGGGCGCCAACAATAGATCGCACAATAACACAGTTATGCATTCTGGACGCAATAAGCGGAAAGGTTTCCCCAATTTGAATTCCAGGTACCGATGTAGAAATTGGCTTGAATTCACCTCGGATTTCAACGGGCGCATCAGGCTTTAAATCCCACATGTCTTGATGCGGAGGGCCACCGCCCAAAAACACATTGATGATTGCCTTGTGGCCTAAACCTCCCGATTTTAAATTAGTGGTATCGGTTTTGGCTGCAAGGATTTGGGCAAGACCCAAACTGTGCCCAGCAAACGATATTCCCCCAATCTTCAGGAAATCTCGACGAGAAACACCATCGCAGAAGTTACTGTTTTTGCCGTACAAGGTTATCATGGGTCACCCCTATTTATTATCCATGCAAGGTGGGTATTACATAACTAATTAGATTAACTCATATCTATTATCATGTCAACGATTTAGAATGTTTAGTTAATTATTGATATATTTTTAATTTTGTCGGAGAAATGCTGTAAAAATGACTAAAGTTGTGATTAATCATAAATTATCTGCACTTAGATATGGTTTCAATGGTTTTTACTGGAACTAATTAGATTATGTTGACTGCCAGAATTATCCCCTGTTTGGATGTTGATCGAGGTCGAGTTGTCAAGGGTGTTAACTTCTTAAATCTTCGTGATGCGGGTGACCCTGTTGAAGTTGCTAGAAAATACGAGGAACAAGGTGCTGATGAACTCGTTTTTCTTGACATTTCTGCAACTCATGAAGGTCGCACCATAATGCTTGATATCGTAAAGCGGGTTTCAGAGCAGATATTTATGCCCTTTACTGTTGGCGGGGGAATCCGGTCTCTTGAAGATGCCACTACGCTTATTCAAGCTGGTGCCGAAAAAGTAAGCATAAACTCCGCTGCTGTTAAAAATCCTGATATAATTCGTCAAATCTCCAGTAGGTTTGGCAGGTGTGCCACGGTTGTTAATATTGACCCTAAGCGTGTCTTTAAAGATAATAAAGAAGTATGGGAAGTACATATTCAGGGTGGGCGGAAAACTACGGGCTTGGAAGCTGTTAGTTGGGCGAAAGAAGTGGAACTTCTTGGTGCGGGTGAAATAGTTTTAACTTCCATGGATGCGGACGGCACCAAAAACGGTTATGATATAGAGATGACAAGGGCTGTTGCCGAAGCAGTTGGAATACCAGTGGTTGCAAGTGGCGGGGCTGGCTCCCCGGAACATTTAAAGGAAGTGCTGACTATTGGGAAAGCCAATGCCGCACTGGCTGCAAGTATCTTTCATTACAACGAACATGGAATTCAAGATACCAAGAAGTTTTTGGCAAGTGCCGGGGTTCTTGTAAGGTTAATCTAAATTCCATCTTCACTTTTGATAACATGGAGAGACAATTAATGGCATCTAGCGAAATCAGTACCCCCTCTAAAGAATCAATCACACCCCCGGTAAGCGCAACGGTTCCTGCCGTTCCAGAAACGGCTAAAGAGCCTGAAATTAATAAGATCTTCCGACTTGCCATGAAGCTGGAAGCCTCGGATGTGCATTTAAAAGTTAATTGCCCCCCGATGATGCGAATTCGTGGGGATATTACGCGTATGGAGATGCGCCCTCTTAGCCAGCAAGACATGGAAAAGCTTTTACTGCCATTACTGGAACCTAAAAAGCGAAAAATTTTAGATGATGAAGGTGGCGTCGATTACTCCTATGTGATCGGGCAGGATGAGTGCAGATTTCGAGTTAGTCTTTTCAGGCAGAGGGGTCGGCTTTCCCTGGTGGCCCGTAGGGTTAACAATTCCATTCCAAGTTTTAAATCTTTGGGATTACCACCCATTATTGAGAAGCTTTGTAAATTCAGTGAAGGATTGGTTGTTGTTGCAGGCGTTACCGGTAGTGGGAAAAGTACGTCAATCGCTGCAATGTTAGATTTTGTTGCAGAAGCAGAGCCATTGCATATTTTAACATGCGAAGACCCGATTGAATTCACTTTTAGTGACAAAAAAGCTTATTTCAATCAGCGCGAAATCGGCCTTGATTGCATCGACTGGCACAAAGCTTTAAAGGATGCAGTTAGGCAGGATCCTGATGTAATCCTTGTGGGTGAGTTGCGCGATGTGGAAACTTTTGAAGCAGCAATTCATGCTGCGGAAACAGGGCACCTGGTGTTTGGAACCATCCACGCAGCTTCTTCAGGTACTACTATCAATCGTATTCTTGACCTCTTCCCACCTGAAAAACATAGTGCAGTCAGGCAGGGGCTCGCCAATAATCTCAAAGCGGTTATCGCCCAAAAATTGGTCAAAGGCCTAAAAAAGGGTCGGGTTCCAACCAATGAAATCATGATCGTTAACCCCACAATTCGTAAACTGATTATTGAATCTGAAGATAGTAAAATTCCTGATGCGATTCGAATCGGGTATCAAGAAGGAATGCAGGACTTCACTGAAAGCCTTAGACAACTTGTTGAAAATGGTGATATCGACAAAGCAACTGCCCTTGAGTACGCACCGAATCCTGAACAGTTGAAAATGGCATTTAAAGGAATCAGGGTTGCCGCGCCTGGGATTCTATAATTTTGTTTTTACATCACGGCCGAAACTCTCGCTCTATTCTTTAGTTTTGGCCTAGAGATATTTTAGTGATGATTGATATTTTAAATCTGATTCAACTTTGGGCCACCTCTTTTCCCAGGGGTGAGGGCTTTTACTTTGACCTCTATTCTCTTGGTTTCTTTATCGCAATTTATGCTGCTTGGATCCATTCTTCTTCCTGGGTTGACGAAGATGCCCCGGATGTCGGCCTAGATGCAAGGTTTTGGAACACTATTGTCATTGGCGGTGCGATTGTTGGAGGATTGGCGTTTTGGAGTTCTCCAAAGCCAATCTTGTCTTTTATTGGCTTGATTTTAGGGGCATTCGTTCCGGTTGTATTTTACATCACAGCCAGAAACGCCAAGGTCGAGGAGGACAAAAAAGTGTTTACTCCTGCACATTTCAAGTCTCTTGCTGAGAAATACCTCAAAATGAGATTTGATTCTGAAGGTGCGAAGGAATCAAAAAATATCCCAATCAGATTTATCGGGAAAAGTTCGGATAAAAATAAGCCAGGTGGCGATACAAAAATATCCCGGGTTGAGGAGTCTGAATACTATCAAGTTGCACTCGAAGTTATTTATGAGGCTTTTCAAATGCGGGCTACAGATGTTCATTTGGAGCCAGGTAAGGAAGAAATGTCGGTTCGCTTTCGTGTAGATGGCATTATGAACCAGAGGGAGTCCTTGATCAGGCAGACGGGTGACGCAGTGGTAAATATTTTAAAGGTTCTTGCCAATCTTGATATTTCTGAAAAACGCAAGCCACAGGATGGAAGTTTTTCTGCAGAGGTTTTGGATCAACCCGGTGAAGAAAACGAGCAAGATGGGCCTAAAAATAAATCCAAGAAACCTACGATTCTTGACTTTCGTGTAGCTACGGCGGGTAGTGTCGCTGGCGAAAAAATGGTGATTAGAATTTTGGATGGTTCTAAATCAATGGGCAGTCTTAAAAAGCTTGGAATGCGCGAAAAGCTTAAAGACCAAATCGAGGCGATTGTTAATCAACCGCACGGCATGCTTATTGTTTGCGGGCCAACTGGTGCAGGTAAAAGCACAACACTATACGCATGTCTTTCCGAGATTGATCGGTTTCAAAAAAATGTTATTACCCTCGAAAACCCTGTTGAATACCAGATCGACAATGTGACCCAGATTGAAATCAATCCAAAAGCAGGCAAAACATTTGCTTCTGAACTGCGCAGTATTCTTAGGCAGGATCCCGATGTTATTTATGTCGGTGAAATTCGAGACAAGGAAACCGCGGAGATTTCCTGCCAGGCGGCTCAAACAGGACATATGGTTTTTACCACTGTTCATGCTAATGATTCGGTTACCGCTTTTGGCAGGCTTCTTGATCTTGGTGTTGCACCGTTCATGATTGCAAACTCCGTAAGTGCAATATTATCCCAAAGATTGGTCCGGGTGCTTTGTCCTAAATGTAAAGTCAAATACAGGCCTAATCCTGAGATCCTTAAAAAATTCAATCTTTCTCCTGAAAAATATGAGTTCTTTTATAAGTCTAAATCCGAAGTCAAGCATGAGGGAAATGATGATTCCCCACCTTGCAAAAATTGTGGTGGTACTGGCTTTCGTGGACGATCCGGGGTTTACGAGTTGCTGGTGCTTAATGAAAACATTCGAAATTTAATCCGTGATAATCCTAGTATTGGTGCGATAAGAGAAGAAGCTGTTAAAACAGGCATGAAATACCTTCAAGAAGATGGTCTTCGGCAGGTGGTAGCAGGAAATACCTCGATACAGGAAATTTTAAGAGTTTGTAAGTAAATCCTTAATGTACTTTAATTGAAAGGAGAGATCAGATGCTGGTTTTCACGACTTTTTTATTAATGCTGATCGTTTCCTATGTTTTTTTTCAAGAGGGATTGTTTGTCGCATTTTGTAGCTTTGTTAATATTTTGTTGGCTTTTGTGTTGGTTGCAGGGCTTTATGAACCATCTGCTGAATTTCTTGAAATTCATCTGAAAGATACTGCTGCGGAAGGGTTTGAAGATGCTATTGCCATGGTGGCGATATTTTTAGCTTCCTTCGGTGCTTTGAAATTTCTGGCGTTGCAATTGGCCCCTTCTGTAATTGTTTATCCGCATTTGATGCATAATCTTGGAGCTGCTATTGTTGGTCTTTTTGCAGGTTACTTTGTTTCCGGATTTATTTGGTGTGTTATGCAAACCTTGCCTTGGCAGGAAAAATTTATGGGTTTTGAAACCCGATCCAGCAAAAAAAGTGCTTCATCATCTTTTCTAAGGCCAGATCGTATTTGGCTTTCATCGATGCGTAAATTTTCGAAAGGCGCTTTCAAAACAGGAAAAGTATTTGATTACACCGCTTCTTTTGAGCTTCGATACCAGCGTTATAGAAGAGTTTCAGCGGGCAGGGATAATCCCCAGCCTTATGTTGGGGAAATTGATTTTAACACGGTGGAAGATTCTAAGTAAAGCCTGCCAAAGGGTTCTTAAAACTCAAAAACCAGTAATTTTTCAGGATGTGAAGAGGTTAGGCTAACTTCTTTGATTGTTTAAGGTCGTTGTTGTTTTCTACTTTGTTCAAGATAAATTCACCTATAATTTTTGCTATTAATTCGGGCGATTGCACGAAAGCCAGATGCCCCAACCCCCCAAGAATGTGCATTTCCGATTGGCTGCTTACATCTTGTAACTGTGCAAAATTCTGTTGGCTTAAAAGGATATCTTTCTGCCCTTTTAAAAATAACGACGGCATGGATATTTTTCTTCTGCACTTGCTTATGTCAAAGTGTTTTAAAATTCTTAGCCGACTACTAATGACTGCTTGATCGGTTGACCAGCATGCGCGTGCGATAGCATCGATTTGCTCGTTTGTTGCAGACCTACCCCCAAGAAATAAACGAAAGAACTGGTTTACCAAGGGGTTGGTATCGGGTAACTGATAGTACGAAAGTATAAGTGCTGCAAGTCGTTGGATCATTCCGCGTTCAAATTTTGAGCCGGTTCCTTGGGTGATGACTGATCCTAGTTTGTAGGGGTGATTAAGTGCATAATTGAGGGCTAATGCTCCTCCAAAAGATGCTCCGAATAGATTTGGTTTTTCGAGTCCCCAAAATTCCAGTAATTCATCCAGATCTTGTTCAAAATCAGAAAATGAGAGGCTATTTCGAACGGAAAAAAATTGGTCTTCACCTTGATACTGGTAGCTATAAACCTTGAACGATTTTGAAAGTTCACGGATGATTGGCCCGAGTAATTCGAACCCTCCCGCGATTCCTGGTAATAAAACAAGAGGCGGACCTTGCCCCCATGTCGCTGTTCGAGCGGTGTAATTACTTAGACTCACAAAATCCATTTGGGCAGGAGTCGGGCATAATGAGGTGAAAATGCTATTCCATGCATTAGTAGAAATCACGATAAGCTTCCTTGAATTAACCTAAAACTTAGAGCTAAATGCCCTCAAAAAACTTAATTTAATAACAAATACTATTGCAACAATCGTGCCATTGGTTTTTTTTGAGTAAAATTTTTTCTTTTGGTTGGTTTTCGACAGATATCGTTAAAGTTTTGATTGATTGGTTTTACCCATGTTTATCAGATTTTTAGCTTTACTACGTTTCATCAATATAAGTTTTAGAATTCAAAAGATTTATTTGGTTTAAAAACCAATACAAACAAAAATATGACGAAAAACGGATTGTATGGCGCTAGGGATGTGGTTTTCGTTGATTTTCGTTAAAATTTAAAAACAAATTACACTTGAAGAAATAACCGTGTACTATGGGAAGTTAAGGATTCTTATAAGTGGTTCAGTTTTTAAATATTATTTGTGAAGAGGCGTGTTCTTGTTCTCCCCGAAATTTTTAATTTGGGCTTTTTTGCGAGAGGCTAAGGTTCATAATCGGACCCTTGTTTTGGTTGGTTCTTTTCTCGCTATGGTTTTTTCTTTTGTTGTTGTTTTTTATAGCTGGTCTTTTCCTGAGATCGGGGTTCGTGCCGCTTTTTCTCTTGATATCCAGTATTTTCAAAAAGAAAACTTGATTGATTCCAATCAAGATTTGCCATTAACTGGCGACAAGATTACCAGTTTGGATGGTAATCCCATTTTCAGTTGGCCTCAATTTTTAAGAACGGTGCACCAGTTGCCTTTCCGCGATCCTGCCAATGGTATTCCAGATACCGTTCGGTTGGGTTTTTATCGACCTAGTGATCAGACTGATCATGAATCAGTTCTTTTATATGGGCAAACCTCTTTGGGAAATATGATTCCATCTTTCCTGTGGTTGGTGCTGAAAATGGCAATGGTTTTTGCAGGTGGATTGATTTTGTGGTGGAAACCAACTGAAGACTCCGCAAGGCAATTTTTTATCCTGGGTCTTGTATCTCTTGTCGCTTACATGGGTGGGTATCATTGGTGGCGAATCGCAACCCAGCCTATTTTAATTTTTTGCTTTCAAGCTGGGGCCATATTCCTGCCCGCAGTCAGTTTGCATTTCTTTATGATCTTTCCCAAGAAAAAACTTTTTTTGGTGAGGCGCCCGCTCACAACTTTTCTAGTGGTTTATGGGGTTCCATGCCTTTTTCTTTTCTTGATGATAACGGGTTACTTTAGGCTTCGGTTGATTTATGGAGTGGATTCGGCCTCGGCTGAGGGGGTGAATTTTATTCTTCGCGAAATGCTCCTTGAAATTTATTTTTCTCTCGCTGTTTCGTTTGTTTGGTTTTTGGGCTGCATTGGTTGTTTGATCCACAGTTTTCGAAGTGCTTCTGATGAAACCCAGCGCAATCAAGCCAAATGGATCCTAATGGGGTGTGTCGCAGCTCTTGCTCCCATTGTTTATTCGGGCTATATCGTTTTTACCGATGCCTCAAGGTTTGGGCGTGGCGGTGCAACTTGGCCTATGTTTGCCGCATCATTGTTCGTTACCGCTTCTTTTTCAGTAAGTATCACTCGTTATAAACTCATCCAGCTTAGTCAGTATCTTTCCAGTGGCCTTTCTTATTTTTTGATGAGCAGCCTTGCTGGTCTGATCTATTATGGCATCGTTTTCTTGGGAATGTTGCTGGTCGGAACCCAGTTTATTGAGCAGCCTTCCCTCTCGCAAGTTGCGATGGTAAGCGGCACCGCCATGATTATTATTTTGATGCTCGATCGATTGCGGGGCAGGATGAAAGCCGCACTTGACAGGCGCTTTTTTAAGGAAAAAATCAAGCTGGATCAAACTTTCAGAAAAATGAGCCAGGCTATCGAAAGCTTGGTGGATCCGCTGTTGATGGCCCGCAGGCTTTTATTGACAACCACGGAATCTCTAGGCGTTCCCAAGGGGTCGGTGTTTTTGAAAGCCCCAGATTTTTCAGGTTTTAGACTCGCAGATTATCTGGGAAACGCGCCAAGACAAGATGTAATTTATAACGATAGTGTACTTGCCAAAGTGTTGCTTAAGGGAGAATCCGTCTGCTTGGATTTGGCCTCTATGCCAGGGGATCCTGCGATACGAAAAATATTAAATTCGTTGGGCGGGGTCACGATAGTTCCGCTACAGCATGAAGAAGACCTGACAGGCTTTCTGGTGCTTGGGCAAAAAGGTTCCGGGTCTTTTACAATTGACGACCTGAATTTGCTGGCAGCATTTTCCCAGATTACCGTGCTTGGTTTGGTAAGCGCAGAGGGCCATAAAAAAATTGATCTGCTTAATAACGAGCTCAAGGGTAAAGTTGTAAAAATCGCAGAGCAACAAAATCGAATTCTGGCTTTACAATCACAATTGTCCCGAAGTTCTCAAGTTGCTGAGTTGACGGATGGGCAGGTGGTTGATGCACCAATAATTAATAATGCATTTGGGTTGCCTCAAAATATTCAATCGCAAAAGTTGGTTGGATCCAGTTTGCAGATCAAATATGTAATGGAGTTGGTGGGAAAAGTTGCTCCTGGTGGATCCGCTGTTTTGCTACGTGGTGAAAGTGGCACAGGTAAAGAAGTGGTTGCTCAAGTTCTTCATGATCAAAGTTCCCGGGCAGATAAGCCTTTTATCAAGGTTCATTGTGGTGCCTTGTCTGCTGGATTGCTGGAAAGCGAGCTATTTGGGCATGTCAAGGGCGCCTTTACCAGTGCTATTAAGGATAAAATTGGAAGATTTGAAGCTGCGAATGGGGGGACGCTTTTTCTTGACGAAATAGGTGACATTAATCAGGAAGTTCAAATTAAGTTGCTGCGGGTTCTCCAGGAAAAAATCTTCGAAAAGGTTGGTTCAAATGTTCCTGTCCAAGTTGATGTACGGATCATCGCAGCCACCCACCAAAATCTTGAAGAATTGATACGGCAGGGTAAGTTTCGGAGTGATTTATTTTACAGATTAAATGTTTTCCCTATCACGATCCCAGCGCTGAGGGATCGTGATGACGATATTCCTGAACTCTCTTATTATTTTCTGCAAAAGGCTTGTGATAAAATTGGTAAGACAATTTCGTCAATTGATGATGAGGCGCTTTTATGCCTGCGGGCGTTTTCTTGGCCCGGTAACATCAGGCAACTTGAAAATGTCATCGAACGGGCTGTTGTTATCACTTCCTCCAATTCCCTTCTTGTTGATGATTTGCCCGATGAAATCAAAGCGATGGCATTTGATTTTAATTCTTCTGCGGATGTGATTAGTTCAGAATCAGGCCTGGTTAAAGTAACTGATCAATCAAAATCCGATTACCTCCGTAGGGAAAAAGATAAGATTTTGCAGGCTTTGTCCCAGCATGGTGGGAATAAATCAAAGGTCGCACGCAGCCTGGGCATGGCACGGAGTACCTTGGTTAGCAGGATGAAAAAACTTGGAATGGAATAAGTTATTCTTGGGCCAATGAATAGCACTTTATCTCTTTGTCGTTTCGCAAAAATATCTTCTTGTCTGCAAACGCTGGGTGGGTCCAGACGATTTTTCTTTTAGTCCCGCCAGCAGGTGCAATTCCTGTTGGATCTATCAGATGGCTTCTGTCGAGTTCTTTGTAACCTGACGGCGATAACTCGGAAATTATCAGGTCACCTTTTTCGTTGAATATGAAAAAGTTTTTATTGTGTTTGATTAGAAAGGCGTTTCCCCATCGTTCTATAGGTTCGTTTTGCGAACCTGTCGCACTCAAGTTTTCCCAAACCCGTTCCCCATCAGAAAGCTTGATGCATCTTAATTCCCCATAGCTACAGACGCCAAATATATGGCCATTCTCGATGAAAGGTGTCGACATGATCGAGTGTAGGCCTTCGGTTTGCTTTGGGGTCTCTCCCCTGCCCTTGCCTTTCCAGACCAGCTTTGAAGATTTTTTCACAGGGTCAATCTCTACCAGCATCGATCCGTTATAAAAGGAAGAAATCAAAATCTTGTTATCAACTAATTTTGGCGTTGATATGGAAAGATTTGCTTTTAGACGAAATGGTTCGCTCCAAAGCAGTTTACCTGTTTCCGGGTCCAAGCCATTCAGGGACTCAGAATGCCAGATGATAAGGTGGCGATTGTTATTGTTTGTTCCTATTTCGAAAATCACCGGTGGGCAATAACCTATTTCAGATTCCGCTTTTTCAAGCTGCAATGAGCCCCAGAGTTCTTTCCCGGTTTTTGCATCAAAAGCAATTGCGACTTTTTTAGGCCCCACAAGACAAATCAACTTGTTCCCGTCCAATAATGGGTGGGCGGAAAACCCCCATACTGGTACCGGGGTATTGTAATCTTTGGTAAAGGACTTGTTCCAAACCGGCTTGCCAGTTTTTACGTCGAGGCAATAAAGGTCTCCCATTGCTCCTAAAAAATAAACAAGTGTCTCTGTTACTACTGGGGTGCAACGCGGACCGCACGGGTACGCCATCTTATAGGTGCATGGGTAGGAAAATTCCCAAATTTGTTTTCCATTTAATGCGTCTAGGCAAAGTAGGCGTTCCTTGCCTTCAGAATTAGCTCGAGCAAATAAATTGTCGGATTCATTCTGGCCTTCTGAAATTTGTCGATCCGTAACAAATATGCGACCGTTTGCGATAGCTGGACCGGCGTAACCACCACCCAAAGGGCTTGTCCAAAGCATTTTTGGGCCACCCTTGGGGAATTTTGTTAAAATTCCGTCCTCTTTCCAAATCCCATCTCTGTTAGGCCCTAGCCATTGTGGCCAGTCCGCCGAAAAACATAGATTTGACAATGAAAAAAGTGTTATAATTGTGAAAATCACCGTAAAAAAGTGTTTTGTCGAGTGAAAAACCGGAAAATTTAGGGTTTTATAAGATTTCTGACTCATTGCTTAAGTTTCCTTGGTTACGAATAAATAGATTATCCTTATTTTATAGACTATCATCTTGGCAATTAATGGGGAATGCTTTATATTAGCATTTGAGTCTTTAGATTTTTAACTGATTTTACAGAGTAAATGTTATGCCATTGAGGATGAGAGTTCACGACCGGGAGCCAATTGGATTGGCTTTGAAAAGATTTAAAAAACTGCTCGAGCGTAGTGGTATTCAAAAAGAATTGCGTAAGCGAAAGTACTACGAAAAGCCCTGCGAAGCTCGCCGACGTGCGCAGTTGCGAAAAATGAGCGCAATTCGTAAAGCAAGAATTACAATCAAGAAGGTGTAGTTTGATCCGCAAATAAAGCCGCTTCAGGTGAAGGGGTTTGTTTGTATTTGTTTACATGCTAGGAGGGTTCACAATGTCTTCTACCGAACTTGATAAAAAGACCTTGTTTTTAACAAAACCCGTTGGCTTGTCATACTATGTGCATAATTGGGCTAAAAATGTTCCATTTATTTTAATGCATGTCGCTTGCTTGTCTGCATTATTTGTCGAGTTTTCTTGGCAAGTTGGTTTGTTGTGCGCGGGCAATTATTTTCTTCGCATGTTTGGTATTACTGCCGGCTACCACCGCTACTTTTCCCACAGAGCTTATAAAACAAGTCGTTGGTTTCAGTTTGTTTTGGCTTGGCTGGGTTGCAGTGCCTTGCAAAAAGGTCCACTTTGGTGGGCATCCCACCACCGTGAACATCATAAATATTCAGACACTCCAGCTGATCCTCATTCTCCACACCGTACCAGTTTTTGGTGGTCACATGTAGGTTGGATCCTTTCTGAAGAACACACTCCTTATGATGACAAAAATATTCAAGATTTTACCAAGTATCCTGAAATGCAGTTTCTAAATAATTATCATTATGTTCCTGGAATTATCTTGGCTGTCATATGCTATTTGACGATGGGACTCCCTGGGTTGGTTTGGGGCTTTTTTGTGAGTACTATTTTGGTTTATCACTGTACCTTTTTTATTAATTCTTTAAGTCATTTGATTGGCTATAAAAGATTTGCCACCGAAGATGAAAGCAAAAACAGTCTGGTGTTGGCTCTTTTGACCATGGGTGAAGGCTGGCACAATAACCACCACCATTATCAGAGTTCAGCGAATCAGGGGTTCTACTGGTGGGAAATTGATATTAGTTATAGCATTTTGGTCGTTCTTTCTTGGTTTGGAATTGTTTGGGATTTACGTAAACCCAATGAAAAAGCTCTCAACCATAAAGTTCGTGCTCCGAAATCCAAGAAAAATAAACGAGAACTTGTTTCCGCAGGCTAACTTTTACAAATTACATTTGCATTCAAAAGGGTCTTAAATAAGACCCTTTTTTTTATTTTAAAATTTAATATTTTTAAGAAATCAATCTACGTTATTTGTAGCGCGGGCAACCTTTGAATTAGACTAAGTTTTAGCCATCACTATTAGCGCCAATCTAGATAAGCGGTTTTTAATACAGTTAAGTTTGTTTTATAATGTGAGACTAACTTTAAATATTCGGTCGCCCACTTGTTATAAAAGTTTGGTAGAGAAGCTAAAGGTTGGTAAAGAAACTGGAGGTTGATAGAGAAACTAAAAAGCGGTAACAGGAGCTAGGTAATTTGATTTGTATTTTTCTAATTCATTAATCATATTCTGTAATTCGAAATATCCTCTACGACGTTCAGAACACATTATTTTTGTATTTGGTAGGTATGTATGATTTAATAGATGAAATAATAATCTAGGATGATTTTTACTTGCCCCAAAAAATTTCAATTGGGGGATCTTCTTTTCGGTGCTTAATCCAAGGTGTTGAAAATAATAGCATTGCCAGGCAATATTGCTTGAAGGCCTCTGTGAAATCATTTTTAGAGATTGAGGCTTTTGCGAGTGATTTGTGTTTTTCTAAAGCTTCCAGATTAATGTCCCATTGTTTTACTTCTGCACGCTTTTTAAAAGCTTCAACTTGGTTTTCCATTTTCAACAGGCTAGCCTGGGTGATTTCAATTAAAGTTTTTCGATGAATTCTAGCTGAAGGAATTGGGAATTCTTTTGTTTCATCTGCTTTTGAATTTTGAAACTGAATAAAAAATCCGATGGCACCAGCTATAAATGAGATTAAAGCGACGAAGATGACCGAAAATTTAACCAAATCGCCTGTTAAAAAGCTGTCCGTAAGATTTTTTTCCAAGGCTTTTATTCCGATTAAGGAAATAGCCAACAACAGACCAAACATTAAACAAATAAACCACCATGGTATTCCAAATCTAATCCTTTTTAATTGATTCTTGGTTTTATTTAATAATGATGGATTACTTGTAGGAATATGATTCGAGTTGTTTGAACTTTGGGCACTACCGTCAATTTTTGCAATGATAACTGTAATGTTATCGTGCCCGCCTCTAAGGTTAGCAAGATCTACCAGCATTTTACATGCTTCTTGGGGTGGTAAACAGTTAGTGATTGCGCCTAATTCAGAATCTTTTACTAAACCGGTGAGACCATCACTGCAAATTAAAAAGCAGTCACCTGGTTCCACTTTATGTGGGCCCTCAATGTCTGGTTCAACGATTGCCTCGGGGCCAAGGCATCTATTGATATAATTGCTGGGGATATCCTTCACATCATCCGGATCTATTTTTTTAAGCCTGGCATATTCCCATACTAAGCTATGATCATAGGTGAGTTGCTCAACGAGTTTTCCTCGGATGCGATATGCCCTACTGTCTCCCACATGCCCTATCCAAGCTCCTTCGGGGCGAATTACAATACCTGTGGCAGTTGTACCCATTCCGCGAAATTCAGTGTTTTCCTGACCACAAGAATGTATGGTTGAGTTGGCTTCATAAAAAGCTTTGCGCAGGGATTCAGGTGCCCCTTCTTTTACATGCTTACTATAAACATGGGGAATTGTTTTTACAGCTTGCTCGCTGGCTTTTTCGCCAACTGCGTGCGCACCCATCCCATCTGCTACCAATAAAACATGGCCTAACTCTTGCCACTGTGTTTCATCCGAAGCGAGGGCTAGATAATTACTATCTTGGTTGTAGCCTCTCTTTAAGCCTACATCCGTTAAAACAGCACATTCGATCTTGTCGAATGAAGCCATTAGTTCTCCATCTTTAGAATGTAAATCAACATAAATCTTATAGTACCTAAGTTTTACAAAATATCAAATTAAAGCTAAAATAAGATTTTATCCTAAAAGCACGGTAAAACCTCTATTGACCTAATTGGAATATAAGTTAATAGGGCCAATCTTACACGATTTTAACGGGGTATGGTTTACAAAGTTGATTTTTTGAAATTAGGTTTCTAAGTTGATTCGCACTGGGGTGTTGAAATAATGTTATTACGCTGTTTGCCAATGATGCTCCTTTTAATTGTATTCACAGGGTGTGTCACGCGTAAATACACCATTGATTCCTTTCCGCAGGGGGCGATGGTTTATAAAGATGGAAAACCCATTGGCGTTACTCCAATGGATGAGCATTTTGTTTATTACGGCAAATATAATTTTAAATTGGTTAAAGATGGTTATGAGACGCTGGATGTTGAACAAAAAGTGCCATCACCTTGGTATGAATATCCACCTTTGGATTTCGTAGCGGAAAGTTTGTTCCCGTTTGAAATTCACGATATCCACCGTTTTAGCTATGCTTTACAACCCGCAAAAACAGTCAGTCAGGATGTAATACTTGAGAAAGCTGCAGAGTTAAGAGAAAAAGGCAAAGCTGTTGTTCCTTTTGCTCCGGTTCCTGAAAAAACCAAAGGTATAATACCTTTAGTTGGTGCAAAATAATTTCATATTATTCATGCGAGTTTTTCTAAAATATTTAGCTATTCCGTAACCGCGATGCTTTTCAAAATATCATTCAATTCTTCAAGCCAATAATCTTTTGTTTTGAATGGAATCTCACAAACAAATACCAGTGTTCCATTTGTGGTTGAGTACTTACCAAAGAAAATCATTTTTTGAATTTGATCATCAATTTTTAAAGTGAAATTGTCGGCCTTTGCTGTAATACTTTTGTTATTAGGGTCGGCAAATATTTGCTTTGCATCAGCAACCTTTTCAATTTTAGTATCAGCACTTTTTTCTTCCTTGATTAATTCAAATAGTTTTTCTTCCGCCATGTCCCAGGCTTTTTCTTCTTTAATAGGTTTTGGTAAGGCGAAAACTTGTAATTTAGCCTTCTGGTTTAAAAAATCACCCAAGTCGCTGGAATTTTTTCCAATAAACACAGATTCAGGGTTTGTATCGTAATCTTTGGTGTCCTGTGGTACCCAGACCAATTCTGGAACGGCAAAAGACATTTTTAATTTCTCAATATTTACTAGCCTTGTTTTTCTTGGTGTTGGCTTCCAGTCAACTTTGGCGTTTGATTTAACTGTTAACCCTTCATTAAACTTTTCCCAGGTTTCTTGTACCAAATCTTTATTATCAATCGGAACTATGCAGATTATTAGAAAAAATACACCGTTAATGTTCGCCGAGTAGCAATCGCCAACCCAGGTTGATGAGTCTTCTTTTGTGCCTTCAAAAATAAATTTTTTAAAGGGGGCTTTTCCAATAACAAATTGTTCAGCTTTTTCCTCCCACTCAAGGCTTTTGGGTAGAAACAGTTTTAGTCGGGAAATCATCTCTTGAAGCATTTCCGTTCCAGTGGGATTCCTTGTCTTAAAATCCTTGTAATACATAAGCCAAATGTCTTTATCTTTGCCTGTATATGCAAATTTGGTTTGTAAAGATTGGGCGAGTTTTTGATCCTTTGTATAAAAATTCAATGGTTTTAAGGTGAAGAAATCGGCGTCAATTAATTCGGTAACTTTTTCTCCCGATTGCTTTGTTTCATTTGTGATTTCTTTCTTTAATAGTGGCAGACCAATTATGTAGAAGGCCGCAAAACTTATTGAAATGAAAAAAACTACAAT
>CAZYAY010000018.1:25794-41546 GCA_964646215.1 uncultured Candidatus Kuenenia sp.
GGACAGGTAATTGATTGCAAGCCTTGCAACTCCTCTATGCGAAACAAGTGTTTGCAGGATTGGTTCGGGCAAGAAAAGCCATTAGTCATGATTTTTTTCCAAAATTTTCAATGATCGTTTCCAAGTTTCCAATCAAATTTTATTTGTTTTATATTCCGATTGTAACAGCCAAGCTGCACCTTTTGAATATTTGGTTAAGATTGATCGATTATTATCACATAAACACACTTTATTTAAGATTTTTGTGATTAAAGTTTTTTTAAAACCTGCCATTCAACCGAATACTATAAAAGATTATCGATTTTTTATAATTTTTGGTTAAGGAAAACATCATGAATAGGAATTTGTTAAATTCGCTCGGCGTGTTTTTTTTAGCTATGGGTTCAACTTTTGGAGCTGAAAGTCAATCTATTCAGTCGACTAATACTTCTTCTGACACGCAACCTGGTTGCAATAATTGTAAAAAAGAGTCGGGCTCTTGTTTGACTAAAATAAAGGCTTGGATGGGCAGTAAGGAAGAAAACCAAGGTCGAAACTATTCCGGGCCTAGAACTCAGGGGGTTAGGCCAACTCCTTTATATTTGTATTTTCAGCCACCATGTACCGAAAAAACTGGCGCAGGAAGTTGCAAAAATAATTTAAACTGGAGTCCTACAGGGTGGAGGGATTTCACCTCTACAGGCCATCGGATGTTTGATACCCCAACTCAATTTGGGGTTGGATCCGGGCAAAAATAGGTTAGTTTTTCATCTAGTCCTTTAAAGGATAAGGTGATTAACTTGAAAAGCAGTTTTCAAATCAAAGCGTTTGATTCAAAAATAGACACAATTGATCAGTTGATCAGTTGTGTTTGTCCCTTTAAGTTGGAATTGGTGAATTTTTTCGGTCCACTAGTTAAAACCAAGCACGTAATCATTCGAGCAATTTTTGTTTTTCCAGAAAATAAACCCTGTCTTTTTGTTAGTGCAGTTCAAGAATGCATTGATTTGTACGAACTTGATGTTTTTATTTCAGAATATTGTTCAAGCGAGTTGAATGCAGATTTGGAATTGGGAATAAAAAATAGTCTGGATCATATTTTCATATCAACACCTGGTGTTGGAAAGCAACTGTTTATTGAATCCAATTTGATCTTGGATAAAATAAAGCATTTATTTGTTGCAGCTGGAATGAGATTTATTACAAATTTCTGTGACCTTATTTTAAGTGTTACAAACCCAGTCTCAGATTTCAGTAAAAGAGATGATCTTAAATTTTTTAGTTTTCGTGAATTTTCTTATGCACAGCTTAATGATTTGTTTTTGCGTAGTTCGGTAAATTCGCTTGATTGTCCAGAAGGTTTGAAATTTAAAAACATCATCAACGTTTTCAATTCTTTGATATATCACCCGTTTTTTGATGCAAATGGATCTCAAGTCGCATTGTTTGATGGCCAAATGGTAGGTTTTATTTTTATTGTCAGACAAGAAGTGCAAGCTGAAATTGCCTATCTTGGTGTTGCAGAAGAATTTCGATCAAAAGGTATTGGTAGTGCTTTAATGTTTGAGACTCTGGGTTTACTTGCAATGGATAAAGTTGAATATTTGAGCGTTATTGTTGATGAGGGGAATTTTCCTGCCTTGAATTTATATTTGCGCTTTGGGATGAAACGCAAAAGGAGCCGTATTTTATTTTTAGCTGAAGGGTGATTTTTTTCGGGGAAATTTAACCTTTATAAAGAACTTTTAAAAGATTCAAAAATTTGATTTGCTAAAAAATTTACAGTGTCTAAATTACTAATCTCTGAAGGTGGCAAAGGTTGTTTCCCGACTTCGTTTGCTTCTGATCGTCCTAGGTTCATTTGATTTATATTAGAGTTGCATGGTTACCCCAATCATTCAAGAGTTGGATATTCCAACCTTGGAGAAACTACTTGTTGCGCGCATCGGAAAGCCACGGTTTGACCTGTGGTTTGGTAAACTCGTTTCTTTCGTGTTAAGTCACGATAAGCTTCTTGTTTTGGTGCCTAACAACCATTTTCTTGAATGGCTTAATAGTAAGTTTCGTAAAGATATTGAAGAATCTCTTAAAGATTGTTTCCTAGGTACCAAGCAAGTTGTATTCCAAATCTCTCAGCAGGCATTGGTAATACCCGAGTTGAAAGATGTTGGGTATTCAGATCAAAATAAAAATTCCAAGTTAGATTCATTAGATTTGACAACTGCTAAATCTGATGAAGTTGTCCAGTTAATAAATGTTCCTGGAACGAAAGAAGCCAAAAAAAGAGACTGGCTTGATTTTAAGTCTTTTGTTGTTGGGGAATCAAATAAACTTGCATTTGAAATGGCCCGTAGTCTTAGTGTTGAAAAAAGAGGCGATACTAGTCCATTGGTGATTTTTGGTCCCCAGGGGTGTGGGAAAACCCATCTGTTGGAATCTTCCTTCAGATCCTTTAAAAATTCTTTTCCGTTGCTATCTTCAGAATTCATCTCTGCAGAAGAGTTTACAAGTCAGTTTGTTGTTGCGATGCATAAAAATCGGATGCCTGCATTTCGTGCTAAAATTCGCTCCAATTCCTTGTTTGTGTTTGATGATGTCCACTTGCTTGCTGATAAACCCGCCACTCAGAAAGAGCTGATGCTTAATCTTGATGTTATTACCCAAAAAGGGGGCAGTGTCATAGCAGGTATGGATTGTCATCCAAGAATGGCAAAGAAAATCATGCCCGAATTATTGGACAGGTTAATGTCTGGAATGATTTGTTCAGTTGGTTTACCCGAAGATTCTTTGCGCATAGCTTTAATAAAGCGTTATTGGTCTATGTTGTCTAATCAAGAAATGAGCATGGAGGTTGTTGAATATCTTAGCAAAGAGATTCGTGGCAATGTTCGGATAATTCTTGGTATTCTAAAGCAAATATCGAATTCTGTAAGAATAAATCGGGTGTTACCTAACATGGAATTGGCTCGATCAATTGTCGGGGGTTTTGTGCGGTGTGTTTTTAGGTCGATAAGTTTGCAGGACATCGATGAAGTTGTCAGCACCTTTCTTTTTTTGCCACCCGGTGCCCTTAAGTCTGGTATCAGGGAAGAAAAGATGTCTTTTCCTCGTAATCTTGCGATGTATCTTGCACGAAAAAATTCTTCGTTTACTTACCGTGAGATTGGAAGCTATTTTGGTAATCGAAATCACAGCACTGTAATCGCAGGCGAAAAAAAGATTGAGTCATTGATTAAATTCGATTCCCGTGTTCAATTTGCAAATTTGGAATACGACCTTAACTTTCTTCTTCAGAGCATTCAGCAAAAACTTCAATCAAGCAGATCTTAGTAAACCTTTTGGTTATGTGAAAACAGGTAGATTAGGTTGAGTCTGTCAGTTCTTCGGCTTTCCGGTTGTTAAATCTGTTTAACAAGTCGCAATTATTCCGTTTGTTCCTTATATTTCTTCCGATTTGATTATTAGTGAAATGCGGCGATTAACATCTTGGCAATGCCGCAGGCCTTCGGGCGTATCGCAATTGGTGGGGGTCGAAATGGATTTCGACAGCGATAAGCCTTCATATTCTGTAAAGGAGTCGGAGATGAAGCGGTTTGCCTTAATTTTTGGCGTATTGGCTGGATTAGCAGTTGGTTCAAGTAATGTTCACGCTAGCTGGGGTTCCTTGGGATACAGCGGCTGGCAACCTTGGTACAACATTTTTGCAAAACGATATAAATGCCTAACCCCTGAAGAAGAACGTCTTCAGAAATTCTGGCACGATTATTATCATGCGATGGAAAAATATTACGGTGCGCTAGATAATATTGATTGGGTAGCCTATTACAAAAATCATGGGTATCAAATTAATAGCGGACCTGGTTGTGGTTCAAACGGTAGAGTAAATTATGCCCCCGTTTTTGTAAGCCCTGGTCTTCAATGGGCTGTTCCAAACGGTGCAGTAGGTGGCCCTCCAGTAAGTGGCGGAATGCCTGCGGGTTACGGAGTGATGCCAGCCGGTGGCGCGATGCCAGCCGGTGGTAACTTTGCCCCGATGCCTGTTAATTACACACCAGGTGCTGGTTACTAAGCTGATTTGGGTAAAATAAAAGGAAGCCATCGGGTAAAACTCGATGGCTTCCTTTATTTATTTAGCGGTTAATTCGATTTTGCGATTAAGCATCATTCGGAATGTATTAATAAAAAGCAACAAACGCCATCGACCTTTTATAATGTGTTAGATTTTCTCATTCGCCTTGTTTCCACGGATGGGAGTACATATGAAAATTAAGTTACTAGTTGGTATTTTAGCTTTGGGTTTTGTTGTTTCGCATTCGATTGGTCAACAACCCCAACAACCTCAGCAAAATGTTCCTCATACTATGCCGTTTGCGGGTCAAATGAATCCCCAACAGCAGCAAGCACCATTTTTTGTTTATTACATTCCCAAGGCCCCAGATATGACTGGGCCAGGCTTTTATTACACAAATTGTTATGGTGTAACATATGGGCCAAATTACTGTGTAACACCTCCTTTTCCTCCTTGTAATGGACCTTTACCACCTTTTTCTGCAGGTGGAATGTGTCAGAAACCTAAAGGCTTCCCTGGAATGTCATTTCCAACGCATCCTTATGTACGCAGTTCCCGAGATTACTTCATGGTGGATTAGTTTTTGTTTTCATTACATGGGATTTGCAAAAAGAGCCAGTATTACTGGCTCTTTTTATTGATTTATCATTCAAATATTTGTCAATGCTTGTCTTAAAACCTTAAGTGTTTTTAAAGGGTTTTCAGAGTTGAACAAACTATTGCTTACTGCAATTCGTTTAACACCATGCATTGCAAGCTGGGTGATGTTTTGGGTGTCGATTCCACCAATTGCAAACCAAGGAATGTTACAAAGAGTGTTTGCTGCGTTAACAAAATCCAAGCCAGCTAGTTTGTCAAATGATTTGGTTTTTGAATTAAAAACCGGCCCAACGCCAATGTAATCACATTCATTATCAATTGCAGCACGTAATTGTTCTTCGTTATGAGTACTGATACCAATTATTTTATTTCTACCGATAATTGATTTTACTTCTTTGATAGGAAGGTCATCCTGCCCTAAATGTACGCCATCTGCATCAACTATTTTGGCGATATCTGGGCGGTCATTAATAACAAGTGTTTTTCCATTTTGTGTGATAAGTGTTTTTAGTTCAAAAGCATGGTCCAGCAATCTGTTGTCAGATATGTTTTTGATTCGCAATTGCACCATATCCAATCCATTGTCTAGAAGGGAATCCAGTGTATCCATGAAGCTTGGTTTAAGGTGATCAATGCCTAAAAGGCCATAGATTTTGATGTCATTAAGCTTCCCTGATAAATCTAGAAAACGAAAAATCCTTTGTTCTAGGTCGTAAGACCTGTACCGTATTTCCCCGATTGCAACTGCGAAGTCTGGAGATTCCAATTTGCCAAATTCTTCAAGTGAACGAAGAGATTCTTGAACTCGTTTAATATTTGCTTTAAAGACATCGTGGTCGTTTAATCTTGTCAATTCTTGATTAGTGTGGATGGTTGTTCCCACATCTTCGTCAACATTACGCTGGGAAATAAGTAGAATTGCAGGAATCCATTGGAGGGTTTCATTGAAATCATGCCTGATCTTTTTTGTTATTGAGCATAATGTGGGCGAGTTCAAGATAAACCTGCAATAGTCATCAACTACTCTTAACCCCTCGCGGATTCGGTTCGCAGAAGCATCCAGTATTCTTAAACACGAATCAATTTCGGTGGTGGCGTTTAAATCCAGTGGAACATCCAGCACCAAGGGGGCCATGCGTTGTTTGTCGATCCAATTGAGCAGTTGATTCCAATTCACTCCAAGCGCATCAAGGATGGTCTGGGTTTCTTTGAAATCTTCCACGAGATAAACGAGGAAACCTAAACTTGTGCCTTCTTGTTCTCCGAGGACTTTTTTTGAAATCCGCAATATTTTGTTGCTTAAATAAGGTTTTTTTGAAGATTCAAAAACTGAAAACTCTGATTCAATGTTGTTTGTTGATTTTGGGGATTCAAGTTTTGATTCCTTTAAGCCAAAACCTTTAAGAAGATTTGCAACCGGTCCTTCAGGATCACTTAACAAAGCGCGGATACAGTGTTTTGCATCAGGTTCTAATTTCCCTTCTTCAAAGGACAGATAAAAAGCAAATTCTAAGGCTCTTTTGCATGCGGATGATAATTCAAGTTCCATTAGCGAATCTTTCGGAAATTTAAAAAATAATATCACTAATGCAAGTTTAATGAATAAACATCCATCAATCTACTCTGTCCTTTTATTTTATCTGATTGCCCCCAAGTTCCAAATCCACTTAAACGGAAGGATTTTTTTAAAAACTTGAAGCTAATTCATTACCTCATTTCAGAAGAATAATCGTTGGGTCGATTTAAAAGGAAGAAGAATAAAATTTCTCGATTGATGTTGTAAAACTTGCAAACAATCGAGCTCACAAGGAGCAGTTCATGTTGCATCGAATAAAGTTGAATTCCCGCTCATTTAAATGGATCATTGGTGGTGCTGTTGTAGCGATGCAATTTGCAATATCTGGTGAGGTTAGTCTGGCTCAGGATACCCCTACTGTTATCTCTAAGAACGGTAGCAAAGTTCCAACATTTAGCCTCGAACAGCTTCGTGAAATGGGCAGGTCAAACAGTTCAACAATTAAAGCTGCACAACTTGGCATTGATGGAGTTGCAGAAAAACAGGACGCAATCAACAAGATGAGATTCTTGTCGATTATTTCTAAAGATCTTCCCGTTCGTAAACAACAAGCCCAGACTGGAATGACTGCAGCTACTGCAAATTATTCCCAATCTGAATTGGATTTGAACTTTTCCATTGCGTACACCTACGTTTCTATTATTTATGCAAACCAACAGCTTGATGTGGCAGAGCGCGGGATTAATGATCTAAATACCCTTGGTGATATTGCCAAGGAAATCGTAAAAACTGGTTCAAGAAATGATGTTTCCAAAAAACAGATTGATCAGATTAATGTTTATTTGAATTTGTTCAACGGTAAAAAAGAAGAAGCTGTGCAGGGGGTTCCCAGAGCTAAAGCTGCTTTAAGGGAAGCGATTGGGATTGAGGATATAAATTGGGATATTCAAACAGCAGACAAAGTGCTGGTGCTTCCAAATGTTCAAGTTAACCGGGAATCTGTGATTGCTGAAGCTCAGGCTCGCAGAGGCGAAATCCTACAAGCTCAATCTGCAGTTGATGCAACATGTTTGGAAGTTAAAGCCCAGGATAAAATCCGGGCATTTGCCGGAAAAACTTTTGCATCAGGTTCTGATATCCACGCAAATATCCTTCCAATTGCTTCTTTGGATGAAAATTACAGGCCAGGTGCGATAGCTCCAGAAATGCCTGGGAATCTTTATGGTTCTAAAAAATCCCGTGTGAATCAAGCAAAGATTTTACACGAGAGGGCCCAAGTTGTTGCAGACAAGGCAAAAAGCCTGATTGTGCTTGAAGCAGAAAACACTTATTTGCGCTGGGTTGAAAACAGGAACCGTGCAATTAGTTATCTTAAATCTGCTGAAGAGGCAGAAAAACTTGCATCCTCTTTAAAGGAAAGATTTGATCCACGCGGTGGGAAAATCACCTTAGATGAAGTTATAACCACTGGTATTCAAGCAAACACAATTCGGATTGCTGCAAATGAAGCAATTTACAAGGCAACTTTAGCTCTGATCGCACTCGAAAGAGTAAGCGGTGGGGGTTTTGTTGCTCCGCCGATCACCAAAAAATAAATGGGGTGCGTAACCTTGTTTGTTGTCATTCCTTCATCGATTTTACACCTTGATTTATCACCCTAAAGGAAACCTATGCGAAGTAAATTCTGGCTGTTTTCTCTCTCCCTCCTTGGCATTTTGCTTTATGGCATGTGCCAGTTAAGAGCAGCCGAAAAACCAAAAGCTGTGCGGATTGGGATGATGCGGACTATCTTCAAAGATACCCCTGATTCACTTTTGCAAATTCTTATGAAGCCATTTAGCGCAGTCATGGAAAGTCAGACTGGCCTGAGTGGTGACTTGGTTATGACGCCCAATTATGACAAATTAGCAATGCAACTTCGCGATGGCGAGATTCAAGTTGGGGTTTTTCACGGCTTTGAATTTGCTTGGGCAAAACTTAAGTACCCCGAGTTGGAACCATTGATGTTGGCGGTTAATAACAAGGCGCCTTTAAAGTCCTATGTCGTGGTTGCTGATAACTCTGAAATCAAATCTGTTAACGACCTTAAGGGTAAAACCGTTTCCTTCGCAAGAGGCAACCGTGAACATTGCAGGTTGTTTATGGAGCACCGCATATTGCCTGTAAATACGACTGCTGCAAAATTTTTCTCAAAGATTAATAATAATGCTGATGCAGAAGATGCATTTGATGGTTTAGCTGCTGGTGATGTAGATGTGGTCCTTACAGATTCTGCACCTTGGGAAAGTTACAAGTCTGAAAAGCCAGGCACTGCCGGGAAATTAAGGGTCGTGATGATTTCAGAGGACTTTATTCCTGCAGTGATCGGGTATAATCCCAAGAAACTTGACAAAAATATCATGGCTAGTTTTAAAAAGGGTATGCTATCTGCAAGTGAGAATCCCAAGTCCAAGAGAATGCTGGAATTTGTGAAAATTTCCAGTTTCGAAACTATTCCTGAAGACTTCAGCGCACAGATGGTTGAAATGCTTAAATCCTACCCTGCACCATAACATCCCTTGGCAGACTAGCAGAAAATCGTAAATAACATATTGACTCCGGGCATTAAGATTGTCCGGAGTTGATTTTTTTTAGCTGTTAGATGGTAACTCACCAATCAGTTGTTAGAATGCATCAGCGTTTCAAGTCCCTGTATGATGGGGTATTAACATGGCAGAAAATATTCAAACCGTTGCGCTTAAAGATGAAACCCGCGACCGTTATCTCATTTATGCACTATCAGTAATTACTTCCCGCGCAATTCCAGATGTTAGGGACGGGCTTAAACCTGTTCAAAGGCGTATCCTTTACACGATGTTCAATGACCTACGCTTAACCTTTGATGGTAGGCCAAGGAAATGTGCGAAGATTGTTGGCGATGTTACTGGTAATTATCATCCGCACGGTACCACTGCAGCCTACGAGGCCTTGGTTAGGCTTGCCCAGGATTTTGTAATGCGTGTTCCCTTGGTTGTGGGACAGGGGAATTTTGGTTCGGTGGATGGGGATGCCCCTGCTGCAGAGCGTTATACCGAGGCAAAGCTTGCCTTGGCTTCCGAACATCTGATGTTGGAATTAAAGCAGCGTACTGTAGATCTTAGGCCTAATTACGACAACACCCGCGATGAACCTGTAGTATTGCCTGCCCAGTTTCCTAACTTGCTGGTAAATGGTAGTTCGGGTATTGCGGTGGGTTTGGCAACAAACATTCCACCTCATAACCTTGGCGATGTGATTAAGGCCAGCATTCATCTTATTGAGAATCCGGATGCAACCACCTCACAGTTGTTGGATCGATTAAAAGGGCCGGACTTTCCTTTGGGTGGTAAAATATTGATCGACCGCCCTGCCCTTACAAAAATTTATGATGAAGGGTCTGGTAGCCTTAAAATCCAAGGGCAATGGAAGCTTGAAGAAGTCAATAAAGGTAGAAATATCATTGTTTATTCCATCCCCTTTGGTGTCGATAAGGGCAAGCTTGTTTCAGACATTGGCTTGATAATTATTGAGCGAAAAGTTCCTCAACTTTTAAATGTGGTTGATGAATCCAGTGAAAAAGAGGGTATTAAGATTGTTCTGGAGATCAAGGCGGAATCCTCTCCCGATCTTATCATGGCTTATTTGTATCGACACACCCAGTTGCAGGATAATTTTGCCTGCAATTTTACATGTCTAATTCCAATCAAAGATGCGGAAGGCCGGGAACGAACTCGACCAGAACGACTTGGGATCTGTCAGATTCTCAGGCAATTTCTCGATTTCCGCTTTGAAACAATCAAGCGAAGATTTGAGTTTGATCTTGAACAACTGCGAAAACGCATTCACATCCTCAAGGGTTTCAAGATTATTTTTGATGCCTTGGATCGTGCCATCAAGATGATTCGTGAGAGCCAAGGCAAAGCCGATGCCGCTGAAAAATTGATGAAGGCTTTCGGCCTTGATGAAATTCAAACCGAGGCTATTTTGGAAGCGCAGTTATACAAGATTGCGCAAATGGAAATTAAAAGGATTACCGAGGAGTTGCGGGAGAAAACCAAGGAGGCTGATCGTATCGAAGAAATTCTTGCATCAAAGCGAAAACTATGGGGCGTTGTTAAATCCGAACTAGCGGAGCTCGGTGAAAAGTTTGCTGATAAAAGGCGGACCAAATTCGGAGATGCGGACGAAGCAACGGAGTTTGATCCCGAGGCTTATATTCAGCGCGAAAATACCAATGTTGTTCTAACCCGCGATGGGTGGGTGAAAAGAATAGGCAGACTCGCCTCGGTTGAAGGTACCCGCGTGAGGGAGGGCGATGAAGTTTTGGCTGTGGTTCCTGCCAGCACACTCGATCAAATTATTTTCTTTAGCGATGACGGTGCGGCCTTTACCATGCGGGCCAACGAAATTCCTGCAAGTTCAGGGTATGGCGAGCCTATAAACAAATATTTCCGGTTGAATGACCGGGCAAAAATAATCATGATGGTCACAACTGATGAACGGTTTACCCAACCTTCGAAACCTGGAAAGGGTGATGACCCTGTTCCCCCGTTTATCCTTGTTGTTACCGCCCAGGGGCAGGTGCTTAGAACACCGTTGATGCCACACAGAATTGCTTCAACGAAGTCTGGCAGAATGTATGTCCGCCTCAATGAAAACGACAGGGTTGTTAATGTTTTTATTGTCAATAAAGAAAAAAGTATGATGCTTGCATCCAAGTTTGGCCATATCATTCATTTTCCTATTGATGAAGTGAACATCTTGTCCGGAGTTGGAAAAGGTGTCATAGGTATCAAGTTAGGGGACGATGATCATTGTCTGGGTGGCGTTGTTATCTCTGGCAAGGATGACTTTTTGCAAGTTGAAACAACAAATGGTAAATTGATGGATTTTAGGCCAGGTAAATATGAAGTTGTAACCAGGGGTGGCAAAGGTTTCGAAGCCGTTAAAAGATCCGAGTTTGCAAAGATTATTCCTCAACCGATTGAGTTGGTCAATTGGGATGAGATTGCAGATGCTGAGGCGCAAAAACCAAGCAGTCCCAAAGGTTTGTTTGACTAAATAAATTGTGAAACGGGCAAGATATTATGAGTAGTGCCAATAGTAATTATTCCGCCAAGGACATTACGGTTCTTGAAGGGCTTGAGCCGGTAAGAAAACGTCCTTCAATGTATATTGGTGGTGTCGACCCCAAAGGGTTGCATCATTTGGTCTGGGAAATTGTTGATAACTCTGTTGATGAATATTTGAACGGTTTTGCTGATTCAATTACCGTAACCCTGCACAAGACAGGCGATGCAGTTACTGTTGTTGATAATGGCCGTGGTATTCCTGTCGATATACATCCCAAGCATAAAAAGCCCGCGCTTGAACTCATCCTTACCACTTTGCACTCTGGTGCCAAATTTGGTGAAGGTGATAACTATATTCATTCGGGTGGATTGCACGGTGTGGGTGCGTCGGTGGTGAATGCGCTTTCGAAAAAGCTGGTTGTAAATATCAAAAGAGATGGTAAAGAGTATCGCCAGACTTTCAAAAAAGGAAAAGCTTTTGGTGAGCTCGAAAAGCTCGGCGCAATTAGAGGTACCGGAACTACCATCTATTTTGAGCCTGACCCCGAGATTTTCCGAAATACCCAATTCGAACCAGATTGGATCAAGTCTCACCTTGAGGATATGTCTTATATCCACAGTGGTATGAAGATTGTTTTTATCAATCAAATATCTGGTGAAACCTTTGATCTCACCCATCCGGGAGGTATCCCGGAGTTTCTTTCGAAGTTGGTGACTGATGGCCAAAAGCCTCCTGTTACGGAAAATATTTTTACTGTTAGCCGCAAGGATGGCGATAAAATGGAAGTCGCCCTCCAGTGGACTGAATCTACGGACGAATCATTTCGTTCGTATGTTAATGGTATTCGGACGGCATCAGGTGGTACGCATGAGAATGGTTTGAAAAACGGTGTTGGTAAGGCCATTCGCAACTTTATGGAAACGCACGATATCAAGGTAAAAGGTATTGCAATTACAGCCGAAGATATTCGTGAAGGGTTGGTGGGGATTCTTTCGGTTTTTGTCAGGGAGCCCATGTTCCAGGGGCAAACTAAAGAAAAATTAAATAATCCAGAGATGACAGCCTTGGTTGATGGGTTTGTAAGGCCAGCACTTGAAGCCTGGCTTAATTTTAACAAAACTGCAGCAGACCAAATCGTTGGAAGAATTGTCTTGTCGGCCCGTGCCCGGCTTGCGTCGCGGGAAGCGGCTTCTGAAGTAAAACGAAAATCAGCAACTTCCAGAAGGTTAAACCTTCCCGGGAAACTTTCTGATTGTAAATCAACCAATCTTGATGATTCTGAATTATTCATCGTTGAAGGTGATTCCGCAGGTGGTTCTGCCAAACAAGGCCGTAACAGTAAAGTTCAGGCGATTTTGCCCTTGAGAGGTAAGATTCTTAATTCTGAGGGCCTACTCCTTGCACGAGTTATGGCTAATACGGAATTGAATGATCTTGTGACAGCGATTGGCACAGGTGCCGGGGAGAAATTCGATATCTCTGGATTGCGTTACGGAAAGATTATTTTGTTGATGGATGCGGATGCAGATGGGCATCACATATCAACCTTGCTGCTGGGTTTCTTTTTTCGCCACATGCCCGAGCTAATCCGCAAGGGCCATGTGTTTTTGGCGCAACCGCCACTGTTCAGGGTGGATGTCGGCAAAGAGACTTTTTGGGCCCGTGATGATATCCATAAAGAAGAAATTCTTTCGGGGTTGAGAGTTAATGCGAAACCAGAAATCTCGCGTTTTAAAGGTTTAGGTGAAATGGATCCAAGCGTACTTGCTGTGACGACATTGGATATTAAGAGCAGGATTTTGCTCAAAGTTGAAATCGATTCAAACCTTGAAACAGATAAGACTTTTGTTGATCTTCTTGGAAAAGATGCTGCCCCCCGATTTAAGTTTATTATGGAGCACGCAGCACGCGCAGTGGTTGATGATTTGGATATTTAGCTTTGATCCTTGATTTTTGCTTTATACCAATTCAATTGTCTGTTCAGGCCAATAAGCCATTTCATTTCTTGTGTGGTGGGGTTGGCGCGGGATATCATGTTCTTAATGCCATTAAAAAGCGCCTCAGCTTTTGGACCAAATAAGAAATGAATTTCTTCCAGCGATGACTTAAGAGCGCCAAATGCTTGCTGCTGCATTTTCCATGAAGCCAACGCAACTGGTTTTGCGCTGTCTTCAGCTTTTTCCTCCATTGCCATGTTTATTTCATAGAGGGCGATGGCAACCGACATGGCTAAGTTAAGTGCGGGATAAGCATCTGAGGTTGGAATGTTTATGAGTAAATTGCAATAACTTATTTCTTCGGTGGTCAATCCGGAAGATTCCGGCCCAAAAATCAATGCGATTTGTGAACGATTGATTTCTTTTGATAGGACTTTTGCCGCGCACCTTATTGGTTTCGTTAACGCACTTCGAGTCAACCCTTTGGTTTGGCTTGATGTGGCTGCGACAAATGTGCAGCCACTGAGGGCTTGTGCGATTGAATTTACCTGGGTCGAACTGTATAGGATTTCCTCTCCTTGACAGGAGAACTTTTTAGCTTCGTCATCAAGATGGTTGGCCTTGGGCGAAACTAAAACGAGTTCTGAAAATCCCATGTTTTTCATTACTCTTGCAATTGATCCAATGTTCCCTGCAAATTGAGGCCTTACCAATACTATTTTGCAGGTTTTTGACATTTTTTTGGTCGTGTTGTATTGGGTTACGCTTTGCCATCTGCAATTTCCAGAGCCTTGGCTTTTAATTTTGCCAGATCTAGTTTTCCGCTACCTAAAACAGGCATCTCGCCGACAGGGTGAAAATCTTTTTCAGAAGGAATCCAAAGGTTGGGTAACCCTCGGGCAGATAATTGTTTTAACCATGCTTTGACATCAATCCCAAATTCTTCAAGGATGTGAGGCAGGAAGAGAACCATGATTCTTTCTCCACGAGAGATATCTGGTACGCAGGTGACGGCGCATACTCTTTCAGATGATTGAAGTAAATCATGAAGTTCATCTTCAAGGCGTTCTAGCGGAACCATTTCGCCGCCAATTTTTGCAAATCGACTTAATCTTCCTGTAAGTGTGACATAAGATTCCAAATTGATCTTGCCCATGTCTCCAGTGATATACCAACCATCTTTAATTACAGAAGCTGTTTTATCCGGGTCATTAAGATAACCTTTCATGACATTTGCACCCGTTACCAAAACCATACCTTCCTGGTTTGGAGGTAGACATTCAAGAGTTTCAGGATCAACAATTTTAATTGAAACCCCTGGAATAATTTGGCCTATCGAGCCTGCCAGTTGACCTATGATTGTTGCTCCTGGGATGCTTATATCGCCCTTATTAATGCAGACGACCGGAGATAATTCCGTGCAGCCATACCCTTCCAAAGGTAGAATTCCAAATTTGGTTTCGAAATCCCTGGCAAGTTGAATGGGTAATTTTTCGGCACCGCAAATTAAAATCCTTAGGGATTTAAAATCGTCAGGTTCAGATTTTTTAAGGCAGAATCGAAGAAATGTGGCCGTTGATAAATATGCTGTGCATTGATAGCTTTTGCAGGCCGCGCCAATATCACGGGCTTGCCTTGGATCGGGTTGATAAACGATTGCTGCACCCAGTTGGATTGGTGTCCATAATGAAACGGTGTACCCGAAACTGTGAAAAAAAGGCAGCGCACCCAAAAGGCAGTCTGTAAAATCTACATCCGCGCCTTTAATGGTTGACCACGCATTAGCTGTGATGTTTTTATAGGTGAGCAACACACCTTTGGGATTTCCCGTACTGCCACTTGAAAAAATAATTGTCAAAGTGTCATCGGGTTTTGGTTGGTGAGCCTTTAAGACGGTTTTAATAAACAAGGATGGAGGCAGAATCTTGCTTGCAAGAAAAGTGATTGCTTTTTGAGTCGGACTTATATTTTTCATTATGTCTTCCAAGTAAAGCAGCCTGATATTTTGGAAATCCGGCCAGCTAACCTTACTTGTAAACCGCTTGGCTGTGATAACTGTCTTTACTCCTGATATTTTAATGCAATGCTCTAGTATCCCTGCGGTTGCGGTGTAATTTAAATTGACAGAAATCTTTCCGATGGTTGCCAGAGCAATATTTGTAAGTGCGCTTCCTGTGCTGTTGGGAAGCCAAACCCCCACGGTTGTTTCATCTTTAAGTTCATTCCGGAGTTGATTACCGAGGCAACTGGCTGCAACCAAGGCCTTGCCATAATTAAGGTTCAATTTGGGATTGGTGTTGTCAGGGAAACATGATTTTTGAGGATCTTTTAAAGCTTGAAGAGCAAAACCAATATGCACTAGAGGCAAACTTGTTAGTGCTAATTCTGCTGCTTGCACGGATAGATATTGAATCGCGGCTTTTAGGTTTTTCGTTTCTTCAACAGAAGTAAAAGGTTTGCCTGTGAAAAGATGCCAATGTGTTTCGTAGCTTATAATGTTTCGATTGAACACGCCGTTTTTTCTGATTGCGAAATTGCTTCCTTTGGGCTGTTCGAGATG
>CAZYAY010000018.1:41646-48623 GCA_964646215.1 uncultured Candidatus Kuenenia sp.
GCAAATGCGCAAAATATCAGTTTTATCAAGGATGTTGCCCCAATTTTAAAAGAAAACTGCTTTGCTTGCCATGGTTCAAAGAACCCAAAAGGCAAGCTTGATATGACCAAATACGAGGCATTGAGGCATGGCGGGACTAAAGATGACCCGATTGTCGTGGGTAAACCGGATGAAAGTTATTTTATTGATGTTTTAAAAGCCACGGACAAAACAAGAATGCCTCCAAAGGAAAGTGGCGATGCACTTTCCCCCGAAAAAATTAAGATTCTTGAACAATGGGTGGCACAAGGTGCAAAAATTGACAAAGAAGTCGATTCAAAAGCTGATTTATTGAAAGAATTACGGCTTCGTTGGAAGGCCCCTGTACCCTCTGCCAAATATTCATTCCCAGTTGCCGCCACTGCTATTGCGTTTTCTCCAGATGGGAAAAAAATCGTTGTTGGTGGCCATCATGAAATCACAGTTTGGGACCTCGACACCGCTAAATTAGAAAAAAGGATTAATACCCGGGCCCGTAGGTCGATGGCTTTCCTTTTCCTTCCTGATGGTAAACTTGTTGTAGCAGGAGGCCGACCTGGTGAAGAAGGCGATGTAAGGGCTTATGATATCTCCGCATCTGGAAAAATAACTGATGGTATTTCTTTCCTTGATGGCGTTAATGATAAAAAAATCATGCTCAAACAGCTTTTGGATACAGATGATGAGGTGCTTTGCCTGGCTCTTAGCGCCGATGGAAAAAAGCTTGCTGCGGGTGGATGCGATCGCTTGCTTCATGTTTGGGATATTAGTTCCGGAGTTGAAAACGCAAAGCTAGAGCAGTCCATAGAAAACCATGCGGATTGGGTTTTTTCCGCAGCTTTTTCTCCAGATGGTAAGTTTCTCGCCAGCTCCAGCAGAGATAAAACAGCCAAGGTTTGGAACCTTGCAGCCAAGGAATCATTGGCAACTTTCCCAGATCATCAAAATTCTGTTTACGGTGTGTTTTTCAAGGCGGATGGCAAGAATTGCTATTCCGCAGGCGATGATAAACAACTCAGGCTTTTTGGTCTGGAGGGTGACAGGGCTGGTAAACAAGTGCGAGTTATCGGCGCACATACAGGGCAGATTCTTAAAATTGTCGGCAATGATAAGGCAAACCTCATTGCCACTGGGGGTTCAGATAATACCATTAAAACATGGAATGCTGAATCTGGCGCAGCGCTAAAAACATTTGCTGGTTTATCGGATCAGGTTCTTTCGTTGGCATTTAACAAGGATGGATCTTTAATTGCTGGCGGAGCTTGGAACGGTGAAGTAATTATTTGGAAAACCGCAGATGCTGTTGTAGTCAAGAAAATTGCAATTTCTCCTGGTTTACAGACTGTTGGCAAGTAAAAATGGGTATGCTTTCTAATTTGAGAAGCTAATATTTTGGAAGATGTTAATCGCTATCTAAAATTGGCAACTCTTGATCAATTCAAGAACTCCAAGGGTAAAATCAATTACTTTTCTTGGGGTAAAGGACCAACCATTGTTTTCATACATGGTTTAGCCGACTCCAAGGACGCCTTTGTTTTTATCTCCAGTATTTTATCGCAAAATTTTCGTTGCATCGGCTTGGATATTCCAAAAGTAGTTTTGGGAAGTAGCACTAAAGATCAAACTTTGTTGGATGCCTACACCGAATTTATAAAAGACTTTATAGAGACAAAAGTAAAGTCGCCGGTTGTTCTTTTTGGATCTTCTTTTGGTTCAACTTTATCGATTAATCTTGCATCAAAAACCCCTGAAACCGTTTCCGGATTAATATTACAAGGCGGTTTTGTTCATCGGCCACTTAATTCGATTGAGCGATGCTCTGCTTTTCTTGCAAGCCTCTTTCCTTTTAATGGTGGAACTTTCCCTTACCTTGAATTTGTTATGAAAAGCCAGCACTATCATGCTTTTCATGGTAAACCTTCCTATAGGTGGGAAAAATTGGTTGAAAGTGTCAGCAAAGCTTATTTTAGTACCACCGGAAGGCTTGCAGCGGCGATTAATCAAATCGACTTAAGGCAGAAAGCTTCGGATTTTCAAAAACCTGTGCTTTTAATTGATGGTGAGGTCGACCCACTGATTGGTCCAAATATTAGGAAAACTCTTTACGAGGCTTTCCCAAATGGCGAAAAAGTGGTGATCCAAGGGGGTGGGCACTTGTTGCCTTACAGTCACCCAGAAGAAATTGCCGTGCATATGGCGGAGTTTTTAAATAAAGTATTTCCCAGCGATCGGATATTATCAGCGTAGTAGTTCCTTTTAATACATCAGACATCTATTCAGGAATTTCACATGGGACAGAAAATTCATGTTATTGGGATTGGCAGCGACGGCTTATTTGGCCTCACCACCCTTGAAAGAGATATTCTGGCCCAGTCTGATATTTTATTTGGCTCTGAGAATGTGCTTCGGTTGGTGGAAAGTTTAAAAGGTGAAAAGCGGAAAAATGGACCAGATCTTCAGGAATTATGTGAATCTTTACAGAAGCTTGATGTTGGTAAAAAAGTTGCGCTTTTGGTAAGTGGCGATCCCTTGTTTTATGGGGTTGTACGCTATTTATCTGAAAAAATTGGCAAGGATCGCTTTGAAGTGCACCCGCACGTTAGCAGTATGCAGATGGCTTTTGCCCGGGTCAAGGAAAGTTGGGATGATGCCTATCTTACCAGTTTGCAAAATCAATCTTTGGATAAGGTAATCGAGAAAATAAGGGTTTCTGAAACTGTGGGTATATTTACCAACACCATCGAAAACCCTGGTGAGATTGCAAAGAGATTGCTTGCAAGGGGGATAGATTACTTCAAGGTTTTTGTTTGTGAAAATCTGGGAGGAAAAGACGAGAGGGTCACCCAGGCAGAACTTTCAGAAATCGTTGATATGGAATTCGATCCACTTAATGTTCTTATCCTTAAACGCAAACCCGGTCGTCCTGATATTCCTGCAACCTCCTGTACGCCCCGGCTATTTGGTAATCCGGATGATATTTTTGCGCAGAGCAGGCCGAAAACCGGTTTGCTTACCCAGTCCGAAATCCGCGCGATTGCCCTTTCCAGGCTCTCTATTAAGCCAACCAGTGTTGTTTATGATATTGGAGCTGGATCAGGTTCGGTTTCGATTGAGGCCGCGCAGCTTTGCTATTCGGGCATGGTCTATGCTATTGAGCAGGACGCTGCTGATTACCATTTGATTCTTGCCAATGCAGAAAAAATGGGCATTCAAAACATCAAGGCAATCCATGGCATTGCTCCAGAAGTTTTCCAAGGGCTTCCACGCCCTGATGCCATTTTTGTAGGGGGGATAGGCAAAGAGGTGACCGGCTTGCTGGATGCCGCTTTCGAAACCTTGGTGCCTCAAGGTCGGATGGTGGTCAATGTTGGTTCGGTAGAAAACCTGTATGTCTGTGTGAACACAATGCGCAAAATTGACCCGGAATTCGAAGTGTTGATGGTTCAGATTTCCCGGGGTTTAAATCAATATGGTTCTCTGAGATTTGAGGCTATAAATCCCTCTTATTTGCTTACCGCAGTAAAACAATAATTATTGATTAGGTTTGTTTGCCAACCCATTGAACATGAATTTTTCTTGTTCGTGGACCATCAAATTCGCATAAAAAAATACCCTGCCATTGACCAAGGATGATTTTTCCATCTTCCACGATGACATGAGCGGAATTTCCAAACAGCCCTGTCTTAATATGGCTGTCACTATTACCTTCGCCGTGTAAGAATTTCGACATATTTTTTGGGATGGATTTCTCAAGCCAAAGAAGGGTGTCGTGAATTACATCAGGATCCCAGCATTCGTTGATTGTAAGCCCCGCAGTGGTATGCGGGCAGAAAACCACCCCAATTCCTGACCTTATCTTACTTTCACTTAAGCTCGATGCAATCTGACTCGTTATATTTACAAATTCGCAACGGCTATGAGTGGAAATTTCAATTGTATCCATGCTTGTTGGCCTCGCATTTTTAGTGCCAGAACTGATAATATTACTTATCTTATGGCTTTTCTTTATTTGACTCGAGGCTTTGCATGATTGCAAAAACTAAAACACTTTGCTTTTTCATTTTGATGATGGCGTTGGTTTCGAATAATAACACCATCGATGCCCAAAACTCCACCTTGCCAGAACCGATTCTCATGGTTCTGAATAAAGCAATTGATGCGCATGGCGGGTATACGAAACTTTCAACACATAGGGCTGACCGGGTAAAAATGAAAGGTGCGATTCAGTTTGCTGGAGTAGACGCCACCTTTAAAGGGGAAACGACGGTTCAATTACCTGACCAGATGAAAACAGTTCAGGAAATTACTGTTAAAGGTAAATCTTTTAATGTTATCCAGGTGTTTGACAAAGAAAAAGTTTTGGTTAATTTGAATGGTCAGCCTCAAAAAGCTGAAGAACCGGTTGCTGTTCAAATAAAAGAAACCATGCGCCTTGCAAAAATCATCAGGCTTGTACCTTTGTTGACAGGAAAAGAGTTTGAAATTACCGACCTTGGATTAATTAAAGCGGGAGACTTGTCTCTTCATGGAATCAAAGTCAAGGAATTATCCAAGCCTGATATTCTTTTGTTTTTTGATAGGCAAACAGGCCTCCTGGTGAAAACCGAGCAAATTCGGGAATTTGAAAATAAAAAGGTAGTTCAGGAAGATTATTTTTCAGACTTCAGAGACCTTGGTGGCTTTAAAAGGCCCGTTAAAATTCAATCATTTAGAAATGGGAAAAAAATTCTTGATGCTGAACTCCTTGAAGTCAGATATTTTGAAAAACTGCCGTCCTCAGACTTTAAACCATAACGCAATAATCAAACATCAGAAGGTATTATGAAGCCGGGAAATTACTATGTTCGAAAACAGGATGCAGGCATCCAACTATTGGCTTGGCTTAAAGTTTCGCTTAAGCTTGATGGTGGCTCCTGCAACCAATTAATATCAGCGGGTTGTATTTTTATTGATAAAAAACAGGTGAAAGACCCTAAATTGCAGCTTAAGGGTGGGGCTCGGGTATTTTTGAAACCCTCTCATAAACCTCTAAAAACTAACCAGAAAAAAGCTGAAGCTCGGTTGGTTATACCAATGCCGGAAATCATTTACTTTGATGATGATATTGCAATTGTTGATAAACCCAGCGGCCTTACCACCGTGCATCATGCCCAGGATAAAAAAGAGTTTTCAGAAAGAGACCGCAAATTTTTGCCTTCCACTTTGCAAGACATTTTGCCAGATATTCTTTCTGTGCACACAAAAAAAAAGGTGCCCTATGTCCGTGCCGTTCATCGCTTGGATAAAGAAACCAGTGGCGTTTTGGTTTTTTCGTTGAATAAAAAAGCTGAAAGTGCACTTGGCAAGCAAATGCGGGAGAAAAAATTCACCAGGCGCTATATCGCCTTGGTTCGTGGACAGGTTGAAAATCAAGAAATCCGATCTATTCTCGTTCGCGATCGAGGCGATGGTCGGAGGGGTAGTTCTGTAAAAGATCCGGATGGGGAATTGGCAGTAACCCATGTGAAAAAAATTGAATCACTTGGAGATATTTCCGTGGTTGAATGCGAGTTAGAAACAGGAAGGACTCACCAGGTACGTATTCATTTGGGGGAGGCAAATGCCCCCCTCTGCGGTGAAAAGATTTATGATAGGCCTTTGAATGGTCGACCTAAGCCTGACCCCAGTGGCATCGATCGAATTGCGTTGCATGCTTGTTATTTAAGTTTGGAACACCCTTCGAGTGGCAAAATTCTGAGCTGGAAAAGCTCAATTCCACGAGATATGCAAGGAGTGATCGAAAGGTTTAGAGAACAAAAAAATAAAGCCCCGGAATAATCCAGGGCTTTGTTTTTACAATACCAACTCTATGGTTTTGGAGTTGTAACTGGGGCAGGGGTTGGAGTTGGAGTAGAACTCGACTTTATGGAAATTGGATTTACATCCATTGTTTCAACTCCAGTTTCCTGTGTTTGCTCAAGTTCAATCTTGGTTTTCTGCCCACCAATATCAACGGTGAGGTCACCGGTAATTTTAAGGCTCATACTTGATCGATCAATTCTACCCTTGGCAGCATCAAACAAGATAAGTCCATTTGATGATGCTGTTTTGATATTTGCGGAATCAATTTTGAAGGGCAATCCACCAGCATTACTGGTTGCAGGCTTGGTGTAAACCAAATCTGCCTTAACAGATATCTTGTCCATTTTCTTTTCGTCTTGGCCTTCATAGGTGTAGGTGTAGGCATTGTCGTACTTTCCGATTGGTCCCATATCAAGGGAAGTCGTACGTTTCCAGGTTCCTTTTTCCTTGTCGCCTTTGGTTACTTCGATATTTGGAATTGCGCCAAACGTAGGTTCAGCCATTTCGATCATGGTTTTTTCGCTTAGAATTTTATCCAGCAAAGGTTGCATTTGTGGGTTGGAATTAACCAACTTTTTAACAAATTCTTCGCGACCTGTGATTTTTGTAACTTTCATATCCTTGGTGTTGATTGTTACTAAAAACTCAGTCCCAACCAAGGCTTTGAAGAAATCAGACAATGGTGTGGTAGATGTGGATTCCTTGGTGGAATCATGCTGTACCTTGGTTCCACCAATATCAATGTTTAGAGTTACGCCTTCGATTTTCTGCTTAAGTTCCCAATTATCGCCGTCTTGCTTGACGGGGGTCCAACTAAAATAAAAGGTTTGGTTTTGTTCCTGATTGATATCGGTGCCAGTCACCTTCATCTTTTGAACCGTCTTGGTAACCACTTTTTGATAAAAGGTTTTTTCCTTTTCAAATTTCCACTTTATTGTTGATTTTTCTTGGGCCCCTAACGAAGGGATTACCAAAGCAACAAAAACAAATCCAAATACCCATCTCACGCTCGACATCGAGAATCCTCCAAAAAGTAAGAAGCTAATCCACTTAAATCATATTCGTGGAAGTATTTATACAGTATTCTCTTCTACAGCAAAATATCATACAAGAAATTC
>CAZYAY010000019.1:0-2164 GCA_964646215.1 uncultured Candidatus Kuenenia sp.
TACCTGCCACCACAATGTTTTTTTCGTGCAGTAAATCACGCATTCTCCGATAGATCGTAAAACTATCGGGGTATACGCAAAATGTAACAGCAGTTTGATTCTGGTCCAGACTGTTGATTATTTTCATAAACTCAGAATTTGGATTCAGGGCTTGTTCCAGTGTTTCACCCCTGTCTGGATCCAAAGATTCCAAAACCCAGCCAGTTAGTGAAAATCTAAAGTTAGCTCGTTCATCTGGAATGGCATTTAAAGATGCTATTTCCAGCCCAGTTCTTTCTCTTTCAAGTGTGTATTTTATTTTAAATGCCCCGTAGGTTTGTGAATATTCATCAAGTTCCCATTGCTTTCGTAATTTTTCCCCCAAACTTTGCATTCTTCCTGAAACTTCTTCAAGCATCGCTCCAATATCAACAGGAGTTATACGCCCATTTTTGCATTCAAAAATCATTTCTTCAGATTGGAGGGTTCGACTAACCGGAGTCTTGTACTTAAGCTCGTTTTTTGCACCTTTTGTTTTCTTAAGATTTTCGATTTCTTCATTTAATTGTTCAGATTTTGTTTTTATTTTGGCCATGGTAATGGGGGTGTTTTTATTGATTTCAGTTGATTCATTGATAAGTGCATTAATTGCTTTTTCCTGGTCTAGTAGAGTCTTTAAACTGTTATCCAACTCATATACTTTCTGTTGCATTATTTTTTTTTCTTTGATTTGTGCATCTAGTTCACTTTTTTTGCTTGTTAGTAATCCTTCAACCACGGTTTTACTGTTACTTTTATCAATTATGCTCTGCATAAGTGGATCATTCGGATCTATAAGTTTGTTTTGAGTAACACTAGGTGTGGTTGGTGTAAATGATTCTGGTATTTCGAATCCTTTGTATGTTCTTGCTCCAACCCATGCTACTAAAATCAATTTTATTATGATGCCAACAACGTTTGCCACGACATCCAAAAAGGAATCGAAACTGAAATGGATTTCTTTATCCGGCTTTCTTCTTCTACGCATGGCTTAGAATTATCTTCCTTGAATAATTTCTTTAATATTATCTTCAGATTCCAGATTTTGCCTTTTTTGTTTTATCCCGGCTAATTGCAATGCTGGATAAGATAAATGGTAGGGTCTTAAACCATCGGGCCAAACCAGAAAACGCACTTCGGGTCTGTATGGTGGTTCGCCTGGTCGGACTGTAGATTGCTTTCTTTGGATGATTTTTTCGATTTCTTGTACGAATCTTTTAACACCCTCATCTGAAGCCAAAAGGCTTGTAGGGATTACCAGGCGATTAGGGTGAACTAATATTTCTTCAAATTTACATTCAACAAAAATCACCCAATCTCTGTCTGCAAACAATCTTGCTGCTCTTAAAGGGGTTGGAGCTTGAGTTTTTCTTGGTCCTAACTCAGGCAATGGAGCTGCTATTCTTGCTGTTGGATCTTGTGCTTCACTATTACTTTGTGATTCATCTTCCCTGTTGTAAGTGGTTCGTGCATTGTTTTGTTTGGTAGTTGCATTTGTTTCATCTTTAGTTTTATTGTTTAGTGAAATAGAAATATTTGGACTTTGGTTGGGGTTTGATGGCTGTGCATCTTGGCTATTTGAGCTGCCAATACTTTTTACGTTTTCATTCTTCGTGGTTTTATTAGGTTGGTTATCCTGGGTTCCAGCGTTGCCGCCCATATTTATTTTATTTGATGATTCATTTTCATTTCCTGGAGATCCTGAGGCGCTGCCTATCTTTCCATTTTGATTGTCTTCTGAAAAAGAATTTGGTTTTGTTGAAGCAGAATAAGAACCTTTTGAATCTGAGGCGCCCCCGGTTCCACTATTACCAGTATTCGTAGCAACATTGCCTCCAGAAATACCGTTGTCCGTATTGATTTTTTGAGAAGGACTATCGCCCATTTCGGAATTTCTGTTATTTATTTCTGTTGAAGTTTTTAGATTGTTTGGTTTTTGATGATTTGCATTATTTGGTTTAGTTGAATTTTTTTCACTATCCAGATTGTTTCCCTTAATTGAATTGCTTGTAGCGGTGTTATTACCCAAGCCGTTACTTTTAGGATTGTTATTAGCTAAGCCATTGCCATTTGGGTTGTCATTTCCAAAGCCATTGCCATTAGGATTGCTGTTACCCAAGCCGTTACTTTTAGGATTGTTATTAGC
>CAZYAY010000019.1:2264-48247 GCA_964646215.1 uncultured Candidatus Kuenenia sp.
CCGTTACTGTTAGGATTACTATTAGCCAAGCCATTACCATTAGGGTTGTTATTACCTAAGCGAGACCCATTAGGATTATTAATAATGTTGGGGTTGTTGTTAGTTAATACGTTATTCGCCCCTTTGCTTCCCGGGTATCCTGGAATAGCAGTTATTGGGCGTATATTTGATGCGGTCGCACCATAGCTTATCGATTTGGAGTTATCGGAAGAACCGTTTCTTTTATTATTTTGATTTTGGTAAATATCATTATTAATATCAGCATTATTTTGTTGAGGAATACCGCCGTTGCCGTTATTTATTCCACCTCGGATGTTTCCTGGAGCCGGGATCGGCCGGGGAATCGGTCGGATCATTTTGGCAAGCTTTGAAGGAGCGGGTGCAGACTGTTCTATTGGAATATCTAAAACCCAGATTTTATCAACTAATTCATATCCAAAATCAATATCCATAGGTTTTATGATTGATTGGAGTTTCCAATAATTAGTGATACCCTCAGGCCTAACCAAGATCATTAGATAGGGTGTTGAATCTTTTGGGCCGAGAGTTTGTAAAAGGTATTCTCTAAGTTGGGACGTCCGGGTTAGGAGTTCATTTTTAAGGTTATCGGATTCATCATTTGAAGGAATAAGCGTTTTATCTGGAAACAATAAAATTCCAGATTCATTGCATTCGATGTACAAGGGTTTGCGATTCAAACCATTTTTTCCGAAATAGGGAACAATGGAATATGCGAATTTATCTTTGTTAATAGAGGCTTTGAGTTCTTTAAGTATTAACTCCATGGTCACGATTTTTTCTGTAAGATTTTTTGCATCCTTTAGATTTTTATCAGCAATGGCTTTTTCGCTTTCCAGCTTTTTTGCAAGATAATTAATTCTTGATTTTTCTTCCGATAAGGCGGTTTCTTTTTTAGGGAATTCTTCTGAATAATTAATTGAACCATATTGTTTGTTCTTTTTTTCAATTTGTGCAAGTTCGGCTTTTAATGATAATATTTCTTTTTCCAGAGCTGATTCTTTTTTAATGTTTTCCTCGTGCTGTTCTGTTTTTAATTTTATCCATGCATTTTTTTCTGAATCGGTATTTTCATTGTCAGCATTTGTTTTAGCCTGTAAGTTTTTTTGCAATGTCCACGTAGCTTCATAAGCCTTTTCTAATGCCGCCTTTTTGGCTTTTTTATCCATGACTAAAAGTAAAAGAATCAACGATCCCATTGTGCAAAGCAGCACAGCAAGAAAAGGGAAAGTCGAAACTTCTAACTTCTTACGCTTTCTCATGCAACCTTTCCGGAAGGATTAGTGCGGGTGCTTTGATTTGAGGCATTAAAAAATGGTTCGCTATTTCTACCCTGTAGTTTCGAAGTTAATAAATGCACCGCTCCAGTAAGGCATTGCACCGCTTCTTGGAAATCTCCTGTTGCGTGAATCTGGTTGAGATTTTCCTGCATCAGTCTTTGAATTTGAATTAAATGCTTTTCTCCCTGTTGTAATTCAACCAAAGCACTTGTTTGCCTGGTAAGACTTTCTACAACTTTTTGAAGGGATTGTTGTTGGCTAATACTTGAATCGTGTAAGGAAGAAGCGAGTTTTCCAACTTGTTCCGTGAATTTTCTTCCAAGATCGGAAGAGTTAAGCTCATATTTTTCCATCTGTTGTTGATGAGAAAACAAAGTTTTTGTCAAAGCTTCTTCCAAAGCGTTTCGCATACGATTTTGTGATTCCGTTCCTGAACCTTCTGCCTGTGCAGTAATTTTTTCAAATGAGTTGGCCCAGAGATCTACCTGTTTTGTTACAAGTGATTCAGTTGATTTAATCAAATCTCGTGTATGTCTTGATAAGATTTCAACAATTGGGTTTTGATCCGACTGAACCCTTAAAAACCTGTGTGCAAGATTTTTATCGACTGAGCGTTCCAGATTTTCTAAAACCTGATCGCCTGATTTTTCAACGAGGAAACTGAAAAACATACAAACCATGGTTAATGCAAGTGCAAGGGCTGTTGCATCAAAAGATAAAGCTAAACCATCCGTAACAGTACTCATTGATTTTTCAAGCATTTCAGGTGTAACACCCGAAATTGCACCTGTAATACCAAGAACAGTTCCCAAAAAACCTAGAATGGGAATAGCCCAGGTAATAAACCGTGTTAATCCAAAGCTTCCTTCAAATTCTATGCTGTCAGCATCCGCGAAATTACGCAGTTGATCATCAAGATCTTCAGCACTTCCGCGTTGTTTCACGAATTGCAAAACATTCAGAAATCTTCGAAAAACAATGGTTTTTTTTGTTTGCTGGGTTGCAGTATTAAGGTTTTCAAGAAGCGTTGGTGTTTCTAATGGATGAATTTGAATATTATCCCAGGCAGGGATCAGATCTTTCTGAAGTGCACTTTTCTCTTTCCATATTTTTGACAACTTAAATATCAATGCAGTAATTGCGCAAGAGAACATCACAATTTCGACAAATTCTACAGGGTGGCCTAGATACCTTTTCATTATTGGCGAATCTATCGGCCCAAACATCACGAGAGACCAAAATCCAACGGCAACAGGTATGCCGATAATTAAAGAGATCGATGTACCAGCCATTGAAGTTGTCTTTGGGTTATTTTCATCTGTCATTTAAAGGTTCCTCATAAAGCAAATGCAAGTTTACAATCGAAAATTAAGGAAGGCGTTTGAATTAAAAATCCAGAACCTACTTAATTACATCGACATATGGCGTGGGGGATAATAACGATAATCCTTAATCGTACTAGTCAAATTTTTGTCAAAACAAAATTTAAAATAGCAAGGTTATATAGATGATGGTCGAGGAGGGGAAATAGAAAAGGAAGTTTTTGCGACAAAAAAGTTTAATGTGCAAATAGGGCGTTGTGGACGGATAGGGGCTTGTTGTGGTTGGGGCAAATTTAGTTGCCTAGGTGGGTTTTCAATTTTGTTAGAGTATCAGAAGCGGTAAGTGCATTTTTGCCAAAGCCTTGTACAGCCCCATGGTTAAGAGCTTCTTTTTGTGCTTCTTCAAAATTACTTACCAACATTATCGGGGCGGAAGATATTTTTTTTGAGCAATATTTTTCAATGAATACCAATCCTGATTCCCCATTCGAATCAAATATCCGATTGACTAAAATTAGAGAAAAAGTTTGACCACTAATTAATGAAAAAGCTTCTAATGTAGTATCAGCATTAATTATTTCTACTTGAAAATTTTGAGATAGAATTCGGCTAATGCTCGAATGATCTGCGCAGCATTGGCCAATACTCAGGACGATTTTTTGTGACATGTTAATTATCCTTGGAAGGGGTGGATTTATTTAGAAGAAGTTGTTTGAACTCGTTTAACTTTTCAGAGTCTAAATCCTTTGGTCCTTTTTGAAGAAGGTAATCGATATCATTGATTGCTTTTTGTATCTGGTTGTTTTGAGCAAGAAGAATGATGCGATTGCCCCTTTCTTCGTGTGAGTTTTCATCTATGGTTATAATTGCATCAAGGTAACGAATCAGGCCAATACTATCTTTCTCTTTTTTAGCGATACTCGAAAGATTTGTAAGCATTCGAATAAGAATTTGTTTGTTTGTCATGGGTAGAAAATCATCATCTACAAGAGATCTACCGTTGATTTCTAAAATTTTCTTTGAAGCTTGTTCTTTAGAAAGAATCTTGCCTCCCTCAAAAACATCAATTAAAACAAATTCTTCTTTACCTTTTTTTAATCCTGCCATGAATTGGCCAGGTAATCCAACACCATAAATATCAAGTCCCATGCTTTTGCCTAATTCAACGAAAAGCAGGGACAAAGTTATGGGAAGGCCTTCCCTATCGTCCATAACCTCAGAAAGATAACTGTTGGATCGATGATAGTAATCCTGCCTACTACCGTGAAAACCCTTTTCAACGAAGAAAAAATCAGAAAGTATCTTAAGTTTTTGATCAATATTGGAATTTGGTTTAACTTTAGTTGCAATCTTTTGTTTCATTTTATTTATTTCATCGAGGTAGAAAGAAGTCTCGATTTCCGGGTTGTCGATTTTTGCGATAAGAAAACCAGCTTCCAGGATTGGGAAATCGGGATTTGCAGAGATTGTTTTATTAAGTTGTGAAAGAGTACTTCGATGAGTGATGTCTGCTTGAATAACCTTAAGGTCGGTCATTTTTTTTTCTAGGGTTTTAATTTTATCGTTGATGATTGATTTAATGAGGTTTTCATCTTTGAATATTTTTTCAAGCAGTGGCTGGTCTTCTTTTTTGTCATTTTCAAGTTTGGTTAAAAATTTATCAAAGGTTGCGGTGAAATCTTTGTCAGGAAAAACAGGACTAAGTTTTTTTGACACATGAAAGCCTTTGAATTCGGCAACAGTATTTCTGAATTTTGCTAATCCGACTTTTTTGGAAGAAGAAAATTCTTCAATATGCTCGTATGCAAGTTGGCCATTCAAATAAGTGGAAAAGCCTTTAGAATGAATGCTGATCTTTAAATGGTTCCAGTCGCCTGGGAGATAAGATGCCAGGTTCTCCTGCTTTAAAACTTGCCAGGAATAAACATCTGGGCCATTAAATTTGGTAAGGCGCATCTGGCCATTCGACGGATAGAATCCAAAGTGTTTATCTTTTCCATCTGAATCAAATATTAATCCTGCCGCGCCACTTTCATCTTTAAGTTTAACCCAGACTTCAGCTTCAAATGGAAGTGCGGGAGGATCAATTTTTGAAAGTAACAACGCTCTGCCACCGATACCATTACCTTGACCTTCAGAAATAATTCTACCGGCCCGTTGCCTCCAGTTTCCATTGAAAATGGGAGTCCATAAATCCTCGTTAAGAGCACCGATGGTGGCCCATGCTTTCATGGGAATTGAAACAGGTGTTGATTTAATCAATTTGTTTAATTGTTCTGTTGGGATAGCAAAGCCTAGATTATTTGTGACGAGAGACTTAATGGTGAGGACGCCCAAAACTTTGCCTTCCAGATTTACAATGGGGCCACCGCTATTACCAGGTTCAATGGGAATTGCAACTTGAAGCATTTCCCTTCCATCAATTTCACGTTTGCCTGAAATAACTCCGGAAACTACGCTGTGTTTTAGTCCTTGAGGGTTCCCAACTGCTACTACGCTGGTACCATCTTGAAACGTGCTTGAATCAGAAATTGACAAAAAAGTGCCACTTGGATTCACGGCTTTAAGGATTGCCAAATCATTCTCACGATCGAATGCGTAAACAGAATCGATATCTATTTCTTTACCATCGGCGGTTTCAAGGGTGATTTTTTTGCCTTCACCGATTACATGGTAATTGGTTACGATTAAACCATCTTTTGAAATAAAGAATCCGGTGCCAAGGGCTTCTCTGCCATCTGATCGGCCTTTGCTTTTGATGACGACAATCGCAGGTTTGGTTTTCTTTGCAATAATTTCAATCTCGCCCTCTTTTGCATGAACATTGAGGGAGAGGGATAATGAAAGGAAGATAAAAAGCATATATTTAAACATGGCCCACCTGTGGCAAACATTTTTCTTAAGGGTTTCAAAACCTAAATTGATAATAACAAATTTTTGAATAAGTAGAAGAATTGAGTTGGATTTAACGATTTTAATAAAGAATAGGGTAATAAGCTGGCGAAAAAGTAGGGTTTGTAAGGTGGGTTGAGATGTGGATAGTTGATAAAGATGTTTTTTTGTTAAAGTTTATCTGGATTATTTGCTTTCCGGGCTTTCTGGTTTAGAATCTATTTAGAATCGTTTAGTTGCGATTCGGTGATGTTTTTTCAATTCAATTCAGGTTAACGCCATGTCTCAATTTTATACCTTGGAAGAAGCTGCATCAAAACTCAATATGAGTGTTGATGAGTTACGGGAACTCGCCAAAAAACGCGAGGTTAGGTCTTTTCAAGACCGAGGCGTTCTGCGATTTAAAAGCGAAGACATCGATGCCAGGTTAAGTGCACCTTTGGATACCAATGCTGGTGCAGATTTAGAAGAGTACTCGTTAAATCTTGAAGATACTCCGACAACGAATCCGAGTGATAATAATGCGCCCTTGGTGATTGATACTGGTGATTCTGATGAATTCACACTCACCCTTGACGACAGCGATGTTTCTCCCCAGGTTTTTAACGCTCCGGTTTTTAATGCTCCGGTTGCCAGCAGCGCAGATTCCGATGGTTTGCTTGGTATTGTAGATTCCCCGGATATTTTAGGCTCGGATTTTAGTTTATCAACTGAACTGCATAGTTCCGGTCCTGAATCTAATTCGACTTCTTCCAGTGTTATTCTTCCGAAAGATTCCCCGTTTGAAATTTCTGAACCAAATATTGATTTAGATGGAAGTTCAGAGGTTCAGTTATCTGATAATGAGTTGGATTTTATCCCAACGGTTGAAGATTTGCACATTGATGAACAGCCGAGCCTTCAACTTGATGATAGTAATGTTGCGGATCAGGGTTTAAGTAGTTCGATTGAATTGGATTCTGGATCTGTTGAAGATTCAAGTGAATTTGAGCTTTCTGCTGATGCATCGGGTTCAGATATTTTATCATTGGACGGTTCGATGGCTGGCGAGGGTGGAGGAACCCAGGTTGTTGATGATTCAAGTTCTGATAGTGAGTTTGAACTGAACCTCGATGAGGAGGTTGGAAATAACTCAGATGTAACTGGTGGGTCGGATGGGGGTTTGGATAGTAGTTTTGAACTGGAACCAAGTGATAGCGATTCAGGTTCACAAGTTGTTGAAGTTGATGACGGAAATGATGTTGATCCATTGGGGGCGACTGCCGAATTTAATGAGTTGGAAGTTGTTGAAGATGGAAGTTCCAGTCAGGTTGTTGCCATCGATGAAGTAGAAGAAGTGGTAGAAGAAGTAATAGAAGAAGTAGCGGAAGAAGTCGAGGAAGAAGTTACCGCAGAAGCAGAGGATAAAACTTTGGTTTATGCTGTTGATGCTCCATGGGGGCCATTGCCAACAATTTTTCTAATTCCCGGGGTGCTGATATTATTTGTTGTTGGATTGATGAGCCTTGAATTGATGAGGGGTATGTACGGTTTTAATAAGGGCACGGGATTTACAAGCATAATCATCAAGCCTTTGGCGGAAATGTTCACTGATTTTCCTAAGAACTGATTTGATGTTAGTTAACCCATATTGAAGATTTTTTCGGAATTACCGCGTAATAGAAGTATCCCCAGTTCGACAGCCTCATTAATACTATTACGCTTGGTTTGCACAAAGTCCTTGGATAGGATGTTTGAAAGTATTTTTCGATACATATTGAATTTCGGCAAACCAAACTCAAGTTTATACATGTCGCTGTAATAACCAATTTGCTTGGTTTTGGGAACAGCCTGAAGCCTTGCCCGGGTATCTTGTTCGATATGGGTAGGGATGTTCGAATACCACCAATGCCCATGTGTAACCACGTTTGGAAAAATCCAGCTATAGCTAGCTAGTTCTTGGTTTTGGTTGCTGGTTAATACTGAAACACAAAAAGTAACATCGGGGAAAGAGTTGAACAAGGGGGCGTATTGGATTAAAGAAGTGCGCTGGTCATAGAGATCTTTACCTTGAAAAACCCCCTCTTGATAAACATTGCGATTAACCCCAATCATCAAGTCAAAAGGTAATTTCCATTCATTGCATGCTTCAGCCAGTTTCCAAAAAACCGCGTTTTTCCAGGTAGGTGAATCGAAATCCGATGATTTGAAGCAAAGATCAAGGGCTGTGTCGGAAACTTTGATGGGGGAAAAATCTGGAGGAAGTGAAATAGCGCAGGCGCGTGCGCCTTTCTGGGTGAAATGCTTGAATAGATTATTTAAAGATTTCGTAAGTTCCAAGGCATTGCCAGGATTAATGCCTGAAATTTTTTCAAGCCGGTTGCGGACATTATTTCTTGCGAAGTGAAATACAAGTTCATCCGTTCGTAGGCATGGGATATAGAAATTGGTATTAAAGCCCTCAAGGGGGTCATCGAAATCATTTGTCAGGAAGATTTTCTCGAGGTTTGATATTTTTAAGACTTGGGACTCCCAGGAAGGTGAAGACATTTTTTTCTGTGCAGTATTCCATAGGTGATCTGTATCCTTTGGCAAAATTCTCTCGCCTTCAAAATCCAAAAAAGTCTGTGCGATTTCCAAGAACCAGGAGTATTGGGCTGTGTTGTCAAATTGATTCATATGGCGGATGATTTCGCGGACTTTTTCTTGTCCGGGGATTTCCGGAGCAAGGAATTTCTTGTCCATGCCGCAAGAGTGCGCTAATTCCGTGTAATAATGATAACCTAATATATCTTCCAGAGACTTTGAGGCTGCTGCATGAGGATTAATATGCGAATGAGGATCTAGAATCGGAATGGCCATCAGGGCTTCGTAAATCTCTTTGCTTGTGTTGTCTGCCAGCATTTTAAATCCACCTATCAAATTGGAACTCAAAATTATTAGCCATCTTCAAGTTGAAGAACTCGAGTCAGGAATTGCTGAAACGAATTCTATCAAGAGTGATCCAGGTAATCCCCACTAATATAAATCCCATGATTGTCAGTACCAAGGTAGATTTCCAAATAAGTTGAAAATCTGTGGTGGTATCAAAAGAAGAAGGCATGATTTCTCTAAAAGCCTCCAGGGCCCAGCCTTGAGGTGTAAAAAAAGCCAATGTTTTTGCGGTATCAGGCATCATTTCCCAGGGGAAGATACAACCGCCTATTAAAGCGAAGAGGCAAACAGGAACAGAACTGAAAAGGGCAAGTTGGGTTTCATTTTTCGATAAAAGGCCGATTAGTAGTGAAAAAGATGAAACGCAAAATGAAGTGGCAAGTGGTAGTACAATCAATGCGATCATCCAATCTGTAAGGGACCAAGCGGGCAGGCCAATTTTTAAGCCGAGCAATATCTTACCCAGGGACAAAAGAAAGAAGATTTGGAATAAGGAAATAATCACGGTAGGGAGAAATTTGCCCAGAAGAATACTGGGTGTTGAAACAGGGGTGGAAAGTAAACGATTAAAAGTCCCCTGTCTTTTTTCTGCAACGAATATCCATCCTGAAATCAGGATAAGGCTGAAAGCAAACATAACGGTAAAAGAAGGGACCAGGATTTGATATCTAATAGCCCCGCGTTTAAGAATTCCAGCGCCATCTTCATTTTGAAACGTGGTTAAAGTTTTTACAACTTCGGTGTCATTAACAGAGCGTGTAAGTGAGGCCCAGGATTTCCCCGTGAGATTGTAGTTTTTGAATTGTCCAGTAAGTGCGGTTTGTATTCCTGACCCTACTTTTTCACGATAATTTTTTGCCAGAACAACATCTTTGCCCGAAGCCAGTTCAAGTAATTCTCCCAATGGGATTTTATCTTTGGGAATTAATAAGCGCAAAGACGGGGGTATTGGTAATGAAACTTCTTTTCCCAATAATTCGATAAATTCTGGATCACCGAGTTTTTCAAATGCTTTACCTATCATCCAAGGCATGACGATTCTTAATAACGCTATCTGGCATACACTTTCAATGATTGCAGACGTGGCAGGTTGCTTGCTATCCTTGACGATTGAAACCTGTAATTTTTCAAGATAAATGCCATCTCGATGGAAAGGGTTGACTCCTGTTGAAAGAAACGAGCAATCGTTTACACGGGCGCTGAAATCTGGGTTGAATATAATTACCGCGGCTCTTTTTCCTGTTTTTACCAGTTCATCTGCAAGTTCTTTTGTTTGGATGATTTCAACCTTGATGTTAGGGGTTGAAACCATGTCGTCGATGGCATGCTCTGCCCAAGGTTTGTTGTTTAGGCCCAAACCTTTGTCAAGATTTAAAACGCTAATACGCATTAGGTCATCGTTTTTTTGTCCAAATCCCTCACCCAGAAGCAGGCCAAGAATTAGGATCATGGCGAATGGAAGTACAAATAAAACCGTTGCCGTAAGTTTATCTCTGACAAGAAGTTTCAGTTCTTTTTTTGTAATGATAAAGCTTTGCATATTTTGTAAATTAATCTCTAAGATGTCGCCCTGTAAGGCTTAGAAAAACCTTTTCCAGATTTGGTGAATCCATATTTAAATTTATTATCTGGATTTTTTCGTTTACTAAAAGGTTGATAATGTCTGGAGTTGGATTTTTGTGTGAAGTTAAGGAATAAGTTCCAGATGAAGTATCTGGTTTAAGAGTAGGGAGTTTTTCTTTCAATATCCCTGTTTTTGTTTGGTCATTTTCAATAACGCTGAATTTAATTGTGGTTTGAGTCAAGGAAAGCAGGTTTTGCAGCGTATCGCACGCAATGATCTCGCCCTGATCCAGAATGGCTATCCTATTGCATAGGGATTCCGCTTCTTCCATGTAGTGCGTGGTGTAGATCACGGTGGTTCCCATTGAATTAATAGTTTTGATGGCCTCAAAAATTCTATTGCGTGATTGTGGGTCGACTCCAACTGTTGGCTCATCAAGCATTAAGACATCGGGTGAATGAACCAGGGCAATGCCCAGATTTAATCTTCTTTTCATCCCACCTGAAAAAAATTTGGAATATTGGTCAGCTTTACCATCATCAAGACCAATGATCTTAAGTATTTCATTAACCTTGTTGGTTAGGAATTGGCCATCAAGCCCGAAAAGTTGGCCAAAAAACAAAAGGTTTTCTTTGGCAGTTAAATCTTCGTAGAACGCAAAGTCTTGAGGCACAAGGCCGATGCGGGCTCTTAATTTTAGATTGATTGGCTGGATTTCCACATTGTCCAGTAAGGCAATACCAGAGGTGGGTTTGATGCTACCGGCAAGAATGGATAGAAGGGTGGATTTGCCTGCGCCATTGGGGCCAAGGAGTCCGAAAATTTCTCCACGGTTGATATCGAGGGAAATGGTATTTAAGGCTTTGAATTGCCCATGCAATTTGGTGATACCATCAATTTTAAGAATTACCGAATGAGCTTGCGTCATTGAGTCTCTCAAAATAAAAAAAGCGGAGGGCTAAATAGCCTGCCGCTTTTTGCAAATGAAACTGACAGGGCTTATTATTTCTTATCGCCCTTCTTTTCTGGTGCAGCTTTCTTATCGCCAGCACCAGCTTTTTTATCTCCACCGGCAGCAGGGGCGGCAGCAGCGCCAGCTGCAGGAGCTTCTTTCGCTGCTTTCTTTGTTTTCTTGCCTACCTTCAATATCCGAACTTTTGGCAGGTTAAACGGGCCCATGCCCTCGACCCAACGGTCTTCAGATTTTAATACTGCTATTCTTTCAGCCCGGTTTAGCACATTTCGTGAACGAGCCAAGGTGTTTTTTCGCTTTAAACTTTTATCGATCGACATATTAACCTCTTATTCAATACCCCATTTGCCATTACTTAAATATAATGATATTTGTCTATATTGACAAGGTATTTGCATGGCAAAAAATATTTATCTCATTACCTGACAAAGGGTTATCATGCGTATAAAGATGGATTATGGTAAAACGGGCATTATGGTTGATCTCCCAAGTGATAAGGTTATTGGGCCCTTGGAGATTAAAAATGCCACTCCTTTGGCTGACCAGTCTCAGGCTATTTCTGATGCTTTGGCAAATCCTATAGGTTCCAAGCCTTTGGCCGAGATTGCTAAAGGTAAGAAAACTGCTTGTATTTTAATCTGTGACATTACCCGTCCTGTGCCAAACAAGGTGATCCTTCCTCAAATTCTTAAAACCATCGAAGAAGCTGGTGTGCCCCGCAGTGGTATCACCATTCTTATTGCAACTGGATTGCATCGACCTAATGAAGGTGAAGAGTTGGTTGAATTGGTGGGAGAAGATATTGCCAATAATTATCGGGTTGAAAACCATCACGGAAAAGAATCTTCCGAGCATGATTATCTTGGAATTACCCCCAAGGGCGTTCCAGTTTACATTGATTCCCGCTACATAAGGGCGGAACTTAAAATTACGACCGGGCTTATCGAACCACATTTGATGGCAGGCTACAGTGGGGGCAGAAAAGTCATTTGCCCAGGCATCGCTGGGATTGAAACGGTCAAGGTTTGGCACGGGCCTAAATTCCTTGAGCACCCCAACGCTGATTGTGGCATTGTTGAAGGAAATCCCGTACATGAAGAAAACACTTATATTGCCCTGATGAGTGGTTGTGATTTTATTGTAAATGTATGCGTTGATGGTAACAGGCAGATTACCTGGGCTGGCGCGGGCGACATGATCAAAGCCTGGGAGGCAGGGGTTTCCTTTGTCAGGCAAGTTGTTCGGGTTGCCATTAAAGAGCCCGTTGACATTGTCCTTACCAGTTGCGCTGGTTATCCTCTGGATATCACCTGGTATCAGGCAGTAAAGGGGTTGATCGGGGCATTGCCCATCCTTAAAAAGGGTGGAACCATTATTCTTGTTGCGAGCCTGACCGAAGGCCTTGGCAGCCCGGAATTTCAGCAAGTCCTTAGCGAGAACCCTGATCTTCAGGCCTTTAAAAAACGCATTCTTGAAACCGATTATTTTGTCATGGATCAATGGCAGTTGGAAGAATTCGCCAAAGTTATTGAAAAGTGTAAAGTCAAAGTGTTTTCCAAGGGATTAGCTCATTCTGTTTTAAGCAAATGCCATGTAACGCCGATTGAATCGGTTGAACAAGCGGTTGCCGATAGCCTTTTAGAGTATGGCCCCTCAGCGCGTATTGCTGTGATACCCAAGGGGCCGTATGTGCTTGCTTGCGTTGAGTAACAGGGCTTACCAGCTATTTGATTCCGCGGGTTCTGAGCACCCAAGAATTCCAGTTAACTGATTGAACTGGTCTTCATATGCATCGCTGGTGGAATGAAAGTGCTCGAAATCGTTGACTACGGGAAGGGTATCGTTCCTTCTGATGTGGTTTAGTTGCAGGACTTTTTCAAATTCTGCAATGTTCTGTGCGTAAACCACGATTATTTTGTGTTCATCGAATTGAACTTCCATGGGTTTGCCCTTGGCCATCACTGCGATACCTGAGCAGCCATCATTAGAAATCGCTTCCTCGTATTCTTGCAAATAGCTTTGCAGGATGGGGAGGTCGATTTCTTCCCGATGCAAGTCAATGTGCTTTGAAACTTTCGAACCATGGCTTGATTCGAGTATGACATCAACCGTATTTCCCAGAAGGTCGGTAAGTTGCAGGAAAATGTCAAAAACATGTTCCTTGGAGACGCTAATAGCCAGCATGGGAATATCTTGCTGGGTCAAAGAGTCGGTGAAAACGCTTTTGCGGTATCCATTGGAGAAAGAAACATTTAATTCTTCTGCAGGATAAGCTGCCTGAGAAAAAGCAAAGCTATTAGACATGATTCTGCTTTCTTCTTAAAAACAACACGGGATCTAGCTCAACAAGTTCCAGGTCAGATGGGAATTTAGGAACTCACTGAACACACAAACATATGATGCAAACACTACGAATGCCAGAAACCAAAGGTTCTATTTATTATTAATATTTCTTTCTTGAATGTATTTTCATTAAATAGCGAAAAGAAGATAAATCAGGTTATAGAAAAGCGAATAATCCTAAATTTTTACTTGTATTTCCCAAACCATCAAAAGAAGACTCGACTTATCTTACCCAGCTTTCTTTTTAGATGAATTTTGACTGATCAGATTAACCATTCTTTTAGGCAAATGATCCAGCATTAATCAAGTAAAACTCAAAAAATCCAAATCCTATCGCAAGCCTTTTCCTTGGATATTCGATGCAAAAGTGTGATGTTTTTTCTTGAAAGAACCCGCTTATGAATACCAGTTTGATTTTACCCCTTACGCTTTTATTATCTCTACAAAACGCAAAACCGGAACCCATGCCTCTTGTCAGCATGATTCCGAATAATTACCGGGAAGAAATCCACAAGGGGGAAAGTCAACTAGGGTTTGTGAGCGTTTCTTCCCAGCCGATTGAAAAAAATGGAAAGAAAACTGGTTTCCGGCTTCAAAAAGAAACAAATCTTACCCTTCAGCGATTTGGCTCGATTGTTTCATTAAGAATGATTGAATCACAAGAAATGGACTTGCTTGGGACGGTACACCGTATTTCCATGAAGCAGTTTCAAGGCCCTAAACAAACCCTGGATTTATCCGGCCAAAGAGATGGCACTACTTTTCGAGTTTGGGTTGAAAATAACAGCGAAAGAACGATACCCTGGGATATAGATGGTTTTGGCCCCCTAGGCAAAGAACAAATGATCAGTGGAAAAAAATGGGCTCATGATGAACATCTTCAATTTGATTGTTATCAGGCGGTGGTAAACAGGTTTGTAACTTATGATGTTGTGGCAACAAAAAAAACACCAATTGATTCCAAGGATCCGGTTGCCTGGACTGTTTTGATGTCCCCCAAAAAAATCATTGCGGGCAATCTTTCTTTGCAGTTGCCTAAAACCCTTTATTTCCTTGATAAAAATCAGACTGTATTGTTCGCTGAAACCGAAATGGATGGCATAGGGGATATAAGCCTGGTTCGCTCTAAATCCGCCTTTGTTCCCAATCGTTCGCCCAAGCAGATATTTGATATTGGTAAGGCTTCATTTATACCAATTAATAGGCGCCTTAATGCTGCCAAATCATCTTCGAGTAATTCTTATTTAATCACTATTTTGGATTTGCAGGGTGAAAACCCGGTAGTTGAGGATGAAAGGCAGAAGATTTCAAAAAAATCGAATGATGTTTTCGTGCTTGACGTCAAGGCGTTTCGCTTACCTGACGATGTGCCACCTAGTAATGCCCCAAGTGCTGAAGAGATGGCGCCTTCAAAGTACATCGATTGGGATAATCCTGCGATCAAACATTTCACCCGGGAAGTTAATTTTCTGGAGATCGACCCTTGGCGAAAAGCACTACTTTTGGAAAAAGTGGTAAGGCGGAAAATGATGTTTGATAACCAACCTCCTTTTACCTGTGCTTCTGAAATCGCCAAGAATCCCCGTGGTGATTGCAGGCACGCAGCCATTCTTTTGGCCGCTATGTGCAGGTCGGAGGGAATACCCAGCAGGATTGCGCATGGCTTGGTTTATGTCGAAAAAAATGGTGAGCCTTTATTCGGTTTTCATATGTGGACTGAGGCGCATGTTCGTGGGAGATGGGTTGCGCTGGATGGCACAATGGGGTTGGGGTTTGTAGGTGCGGATCATATTAAAATATCGCATCACACTTATAATGAAATTGAATCATTAGCACCCATTGCGAGTCTGCAGAATTTCATAGGGAAGGCTAAGATTCATGTTGATTAAGGGGTAGTTGACGCCTTGGGACCGCTGGATTTTGGAATTGAATTGGCCTCTTGATTTAAAAAAAACATCAGGCCCATACCCTCGAGTGTATCATTGGAGTCGGGCATTTTTGCTGGCGCTGACCAGGTCTGAACCCCTTGGTTTTGAATCACACGGCCAAAGTTCAGAGCCCAAGATTTTCCCGATGTTGCGGGTGAACTTGAAATCATCCCCATTGGGATTGCAGCCTCAAAAGTCCATCCCGTGTCCGTGCTTTCGGTTGCAAAGAACCATTTTGGGTTCCAGGATAGGTCGCCCCAGCAATCATCAATCACATTGCCCAGTGAATCGATCTGGAATTGGTAGCAGGTGGTATAGTCTCGATCTAAATCGATTTGGAAAAAGATCTGATCTTTGCTTTTTAATGGCAGGTCTCTCGTAGGCGCAGCTTTATTTTTGGTGTTGATAGGGCTTTTTGAAGTGCAGATCGCGCTTACATACAAGAACTCAGAATCATAGAGGGTTTTGAATTCTGTGTAATTCTCTTTTGCAGAAATCCCTGACCAGTCTATAAGCTTAACAGCCTTGGTTGTCTTCCAGCATTCATCGTTAAGTTTGCCATCAAGTATCGGTTTTGAATCGGTAATTTTGCAGGTAAACACCTCTTTAGGCGGGGTTCCGCGCCTTTCCATGATCCACAATTCTGCAAGGGCATTTTGTTTCCATGGCCCAGCAGGTGCTGTGCTGATAAACTCTTCAAGGCCTGCTTTTGCATCTTCAATTTTTCCCAGATTTCTTTTCGAGGCTTGAGTTGCGAAAAAAAGCCTCGGGTCTTTAACTGTCAATGGTCCGAATGCTGCAAGTGTATTTTCAAGGCTTAAGCTGTATTCAAACCATGCTTTAGCTTCTGCTGGATTGTTCAGTGTTTGCACTTCTCCTGAATGATTGGGCTTCATCACAGGTACTTCGGGGATTTTGACAGTGACTTTTTTAGAGTCATTGTTTTTTTTACCATTAGGGGGTGGAGTTGAAATAGCAGGGTCTGGAAGTTTGAATTTGTCAACAAAAACAACAGGTTTTAATGTCTCTGTTCCTGGTTTTCCAAACTCATGTTTTAGTAACGAAATAAACTGGCCTAATTCGTGCCTTCTTCTGGTTTCCGTGCTGCTGTCATGAAATATCAGCCATTTAGTAGCATCGGCTGAAGCTTGTGATGCCGGGTAATTCGTGATGATTAACTTGAAGATTTCTCTTGAGGCGCTCCATTGCCCGTTTTTGAAAAACAAATTACCGATGTTCGATAGTAATCTTGCAGCCTGCTCGTCTTCCAACCCTGCTACCATTGCCTGCATTTTGGAAAGCAGTATGGAAGGGTCGGAGTTCGGATCCAAAGGCGATTGGGATATTTTTCTCAACAGGGTACTTGATCTTATTGCGGCTAATTTTTCCTTGCTTAATTCTGCATTTGGCATTTCTGTTCTTTTGTTGATTCCTATGAGGCCTTCCTCGAAATCTTGAAGATAATTTCTTGGCGTTTCTTTCTGATTAACAGGCGCGAAACCACACATGGTGTTTGTGTTTGAGTCGATTTTTAAAGAAAACCTAAGGGGGTCTGCGTAATCCATCAGGTTGCTTTCTAGCGATGCCAGCGGTTCGCTAAGATTTAAATTGCAGAGGCTTTTACCTTGGAACTCCTGGTGGATTATTTGTTTTGCCTTCCATGGAGCGAGAGAAAGCGTTGTGATTTGTTCTTCAAAAGAAGCTGGATTGTTCGCCATATCATTTGCTTGCATGACCGCATGTTTTAAGACCTGGTACAGCGCTTCTTTCTGGGATTGCTCTTGGGAACAAAGAATTATGAGGTCTGGCTTTGAAGATCGAATGGTGAGAGTTAACATTCGAAGGAGTTGGTCGCTGGCCTTATTATTGTTATACCGATCCCAATTTTCAATAATTTTTTGTGGGGTATCGTTTGCCTCTATCAGAGAGATTGGGAAGTGCCAGTAGTTTTCGATGGTTGCTGTACCAGCTTTTCTTAAGTGGAAAGCGATGGTGTCTTCTTGTGAGGGTTGCGTATGGTTGTTTGGGCTTAAAAGAGAAGTGATAGTAAGGTTTGAAATAATGTTTTTCTTATCAAACCCGAGGTAAGCTGAAATTTCAGGAGAGATGTCTTTTAATCCCGTTTGAATGACAAGGACTTTCGCCTGTGCAGCTCCACGTTTTTGTACTGCCCATGATTTTCCACCATCGTTAGTTGCCAGAATGGTTCCAAAGTCTCCCGCGGTCCACCCATTCAATTTGTCGATGAAAAAAATAGTATTTAAAGCTGCATTATTATTGATTTTAACCATATCCCATTTTTTTCCCGCATCTTTGCTATGAAATAAAACTGATCCGGGTTTACCAGCAACCCACAAATGATCTCCTGTGCCATGGATTGCATTGAAATCAATACACGATGCCAAGTCAGTGCTTAGTCCGGTATTCAAACTTGTCCAAGAATTGCTGACGAGGGTATCATTGGCAAGTATTTGTGAACCTTGGCCCACAAGATAGATGGTTTTAAGGTTGTTATGTGAAGATTTAAAAGATCGATTTGAAATTTCAGAATTTTCGGTGATCAGGGATTTGTAATTAGCAAGGATTGCGAGAGAATTATGGTTGCCAGCAAGGAAGCCAGCACCGTTGCCGGTAATGGATGCAGTATACCAAGTTCCGTTTTTAAGGCCCTCACCTTTTTTCCAGCTTTTTCCCCCATCAATAGTGTAGAAAAAACCAGCAGGGTAAGCGTCTGTGGAGGAACCTGCGAGTATGCCGTTTTGGGAATCAGAAAACTTTACGAAGTTTAGGCCAGGGAGTGAGTTGTGCAAAACTTTAGTCCATTTGATTCCGCCATCTTTGGTGAAAAGAATAACGCCAACAGAATCTAATGTCGGGTGGTATTCTGTGCCAACAGCCCAGCCGAAATACGGGCTAAGAAAATGCAAAGACTTTAGGGATGCACGGGTTCCGGTAGGTTGGCGTTCCCAGTCTTTTCCGCTATTGATGGTATGCCAAATCGCTCCTTCATCACCAACGGCCCAGCCCTCCTTGGTATCCACAAATTGAATAGCGCGGATTGCAGCATCATCGAAAAAAGAAAGTGGAGTTTGAGCGAGAGAAAATAGCGGAGAAAAAGTGAGCACGCAAAAAAGTATAAACACTTGGGGGAATAATTTCAGCATGGCAATCCTTGCAGGAATCAAAAAAATTGAAACTCAATCAATAAGATGATTCTGCAATTAAACCGATGATTTGGTCAACCCGTAATGGTCTTCGGTTTGCCCATTTTGCCTATTTGGGCTCTTGCCAGATTTCTTTTGGTGATGCGAATTCTGCACTTGTAGGTGCGGATATTCCAAGCCCTTCTGCAATGATTGAAGCTGCCAGTTGGGGTGATACTTTGTCTTTGATTTTCATGTTTTTGATGCCGCCACCAAACGCAATCAATGGTACATGGGTGTCATAGGGGTGGGGGCTGCCATGGGTAGTCCCGGTGAGATAGCCTCCAGGAATATGGTAGGGTTTTAAAATAAAACATATATCGCCACTTCTTCCTTTGAACCAGCTTTTTGAAACACTAATCAAAAAAGGGTCTGAAGAGTTCGAGGCTAAGCTTATTTCTTTTGAAGTGTAGGCGGTAAGGATTCCAGTTTGTGTGGAAGCCCAGGTTTTAATAAAAGCGGTGGCATCATCAAGATCGATGGTGTTTGCTTTGAGTGCCGCGTAATTTAAATAGGCGGATGTGTCAGAGAATGCTTCAAGATATTTCGCAGGGGCTGCAGGCTTGCCAAATTTTTCTTGCAGTGCCGATTCAATTTCTTTTGCAAACTTATCAGTTGCAAGCCTTCCAGCATCCAATCCATTGCTTTTGGAAAATTCTGGCAAAGGGCATACGCCATGATCTGCAGAGAGAGTAATTAAATAATTGTTTTTGCCAACTTCCTTGTCGAGATAAAGCAAAAGATTGCGGATTAATAAGTCTGTTCGCAAAGTGGAGTCAAAAACTTCCTGTGAATCAGGCCCCCAGGAGTGACCTACCGAATCATTGCATGAAAAAGAAAGCACCAACACATCCGGATGTGAACTTTTTCCAAGTTTCTCCGCCCTGATCGCCTTCATGGCGAGTTCCAGAAGAACATCATTTCCGAAAGGCGAATTATAAAGAGCATCGTAATAATCTTTTTCGATTTTACCGAACGGGTGGGGGAATGACCTGCCTTGGTTTTTACCATTTCCTTCACCTGATTGTTCGTCAGATGCCGAGAAAGTACGGTAGTTTTTGTTTGGATAAAGTTTATTCCAGGATTTGTTTTTCCATTGATCGATGAAATTAGAGTCATTGAAATCTGCCAACCACGGAGCCACTTTACTGCTGTAAAAAGTGGATGTTTGGAACTTTCCTGATGAGGTGTCAAACCAATAGCAGTGGTCAGGTTTCATCCCCCCGGGTAAAACAGATGAGCGGTCCTTGAAAGATAAACAGACGACTTTGCCTTGGTTATTCGTGGAACGCTTTAGAGCGTCACCAAGAGTTTCAGCCCTTAATTTTTCAGGGGTTCCACCAAGTCTTTTTTTAACAACGGTTCCAGGTGCAGGAATTATCTCAGGAATAGGTGGAATGCTTGACCACCTTGAACTACCGGCGCAATAAGAATTCTTTCCTTCTTTACGGTCGTACCAATCATTTCCAATAATTCCATGAATCGAAGGAGTTGCACCGGTTGTTAAGGTTGCATGCCCTGCGCCTGTAAGAGTTCCAGAATATGGGTAATGGCAATTTGTAAACCAAGTGCCTTCTGAAGTAAGCTTTAAAAAGCCATCCTTTACAAAATGATCCTGCCACCTGGAAATATAATCTCCACGAAGTTGATCAAAGACCAATAAGATTCCAAGCTTGGGTTTTTGTTGTTCAGTTTGTGAAAGCAGGGCCTTGGTGTTGAACAAGAAACCTAGAGCAACTAAAGCGACAAATATATTTCGCATTAATAATCCTTTTATTAATCAAAAGGGATTTCATTGAATCCCATTTCGAATTAGAATTTAAGTATAATTGTAACAGTAATAAATGAAAGTTTATTTAAATAATGATTAAGAATTCCTACAGCTTGTTGTTGATGATAATATTTTCTACCTGGTTAGGGTGGCCAAATTTATTACTTGCAGGGGAAAATCTGGAATTTTTGGATAGTGTCATGCCACTTTTGAGCAGGGCAGGCTGCAATCAAGGGCCTTGCCATGGTAGTTTGCATGGAAGGGGCGGGTTTAGGCTTTCGTTGCGTGGCGAAGATTCCGCGTTTGATTATCTGGCAATTGTGAAGCATGCAGGTATGAGGCGGGTTGATACTGGGAATCCAGATGCAAGTTTACTTCTTAAAAAAGCAATTGGTGAAGTTCCCCACGAAGGTGGTAAAAGATTCGATCGGAATTCGCAAAGTTATCTTCTAATTAAGAAATGGATCGAAGACGGGGCCTTGCCACCTGCAAATTTCAAAGGCACAATTACCAAGCTTGAAATTTTACCAGCAGATATTTTTCTCGAGGGTGACACCAACTTTTCTCCCATCAAAGTTATTGCAATTGGAAAGAATAAAAACCAAATAGATGTTTCCTCCTTTGCCAGTTTTGAAACGAGTAGCCCGTCGATAGTGATATCTTCCGAAGGAAGAGTTGTTTGTAATGATTTTCTTGAAGGAAGTATAACCGCGCGTTATCAGGATCAGCAGGTGTCAGCAAGGATAATTAGAATTCCCTTGCGTAGTTCGATTCCCTCGCAAGAGTATTCCAGGCAATTGAATTATGTCGATCATTTTGTGAATAAAAAACTGGAGAGGTTGAAGATTCTTCCCGGCACTATCTGCCCGGATGAGGTGTTTTTGCGAAGGGTGACCTTGGATCTTAATGGCAGGTTGCCAGACGCTGAAGAAGCTGGAAAGTTTCTTGCAGATACCTCTCCCGATAAAAGAATTAAGTTGGTTGATGCGCTGATGGAGAGAAGCGAATTTTCTGATTTATGGGCACTTAAGTGGTCGGACATTTTGCGAAATGATGAAAAAGTTTTGGATGCCAAGGGTGTGCGTTTGTTTCACGAATGGATCAAAAGATCTTTTGCGGAAGATAAACCATTAAATGAGTTTGCCCGTGAAATTATTGAGGCCAAGGGCAGCAGCTATAGCCAGCCTGAAACTAATTTCTATCGTGCGCTTCGTGCTCCTGATGTCCGGGCGGAAGCCGTGGCGCAGGTTTTTCTTGGGTTAAGATTGCAATGTGCAAAATGCCATAATCACCCTTTTGATCAATGGACACAGGAGGATTACCATAGGTTTGCTGGATTTTTTTCCAGACTAGACTATCGGATTTTTGAAAACAACAAGAAGGATAAATTAGACAAGAACGAGTTCGTGGGGGAACAAGTTATTTTGGTGAACCGTACCGGTGCCATCCTTGATCCGAAAGATGGCAAACCACTGGCGCCACGATTCCTTGGCAAGAACGAATTAATTTTGGAACAAGATGGTGAATGGCTCACGCAGCTTGCAGGATGGTTGGCTGATCCTAAGAATCCTTACTTTGCAAAAGCCCAGGTTAATCGAATTTGGTTCCATCTTTTTGGTCGGGGTATTGTTGATCCGCTTGATGATTTTCGGGCGACAAATTTACCAATCAACAGTGATCTGCTTGAAGCTCTTGCTGCAGACTTTCAAAAAGCAGGCTTCAGCTTGAAAAAAATGATTCGTGTTATTACCTCATCTGCTACTTATCAACGAAGTTCAGCCTCACTGAAATCGCCTGATGATTTTGGTAATTTTGCCTATTTCAAATCCCGTCCTTTGCAAGCAGAGGAATTATTGGATGCCATCAGTAAAATCGCAGATAAAAAAATGGTATCCCAAAGCTTTAATGGTGCATCATCGGCGGTTTCGATACCTGGTTTGGGAACTCGCCCTGGTTCAAAAGATAAAGGCCTTGAGGTCGGAAGGTTTTTGACTTCGTTTGGAAAACCAGTTCGCTCTCTTACTTGCGAGTGCGAGAGGGGGGAAGATAACACTCTGGGGCAGGCATTTCTTATGATTTCAGGTAATGTTGTTTTGGATATTTTGTCCGCAAAGGGAAATCGGATTGATAGGTTTTTAAAGGATGAAGTGAGACCCGATGTTGCACTTGAAGAGGTTTTTTTAACAGCGTTTTCAAGGCGGCCATCGTCGCTTGAAACTGAAAAAGCCAAGGCTATTTTACTTAAATCTAAAACCCCCAGGGATGGCTGGGAAGATATTCTTTGGGGGGTGGTAAACTCAAAAGAATTCTTATTGAGGCAATGATGAAAAACATATTTTATTTCTGTGCTACTTTAATACTTGGGCTTTTTCAAACCCCTGCAGCGTTTTGTTTTGAATCGGATTTAAAACAGCCGCAGGTCAACAACGAACTTCTTGGTTTTATCAAGGGGCATTTGGGTAAATCTTCCTACGGGAATTACATGGGTGGAAAAAAAGTCGGTTGGGATACCGATGAGATCAAGCTTGTAAGGTTTAACGGTGTCGAGGTGGTCTCGCAGGTTTCCGAATCATATTTCAAAGCGCTTTTTGGTGGAAATAAAACCGAGGTCGCTGATAGGACCGAGGTGTTTTATAGTCTTGATGGTAAGGGTGAAGTTCTTTTGATCAAATCATCCCATATCGAGAATGGTGCAAAAAAAACCAGGGAACTTAGTTTGCAAAAGGGTGTCTTTACTTTGGTCACCACAACCCAGAATCGCAAAGATGAAAAAAAGGTTTCCAAACCAAAAGAAAGCCTTTCCATGCAAATGGATCTTGCTTCATGGCTTAAAAGTAAACGGGTCAAAGGTGATATCTTTGATTGTTTCTCCACTTCGGTAGAAGAAGACGACCTCAATGTTCCCACCCGGTATATTTACAAAAGTAAAAAGAATATACAGGCGCAAGGAGGCGAATTGATGGTTCATGAAGTGGATCAGGAAACTCATGGCGCTTTGTTTTATTCACTTTTGGAAAGTAATGGCCGACTTCATTATGGCCGTATGGGGAAAATTATCGAATATCGCCTTGAAAGTAACGATATTGCTAAAAAAATGGATGATACTCTTGTGGATCTTATTCAAATATCCGCAGTTACTTTGGATACAAAATTGGGCGATCCCGTTAAAATCAAATCACTTAAATTAAGTTTTATTGCAGATGATGACTTCGATGTGCCCCAATCCCATAGGCAAATAATTAGCAGGGGCAAAGGTGATAAGCTGGTTATGGAAATCAAGCGTGATTTTATTTTGAAAACCGGGAAGCCTCTTCTCCCTGATGAGCAAAAGCGTTTTCTGGCCTCTAGTATCAGTTCTCCTTCTGATAATCCTAAAGTTATCGCACTTGCAACCAAAATTATTGGTGATGCTTCCACAGATTTTGAGAAATCTTCGAGGATAGTTAAATGGATATTTGCGAATCTTGAGAAAACCATGGCTAAGAATAGTGACAACGCACTTGATGTCCTTGATAAGAAAGCAGGGGATTGCACCGAGCATACACTCCTTTTTGTTACTTTGGCCCGTGCCGTAGGTATACCTTCCAGGGAGGTTGGTGGTATTGCTTATATGGCTGGGGAAAAGATTCCCAAAATGGCCTGGCATGCTTGGGCGGAATTTCATGATGGTAAACAATGGGTTACCGCAGACCCTACCTGGAATCAAACTCTTGTCGATGGAACCCATATTAAATTTAGTGAGGGATCAACTGATTTAAAATGGCTTAATATTTTAGGTGGATTGAATTTGCAGGTAATTGATTTTCAAAAAGATTAGTCATGTGTCACCAACTGTAATGATGATTTTCACTCATGGGTTTGTTAAATGTTTTCACGAAGATGTTTTCTAAGGCAAGGTGCTTCTCTTTCTGTTGTTGGTTCGGCTTTGCCTGGAACCCTATTTTCCGCAAGCCCAAAGGCAAAAGCCAAATCAATTATTTTTCTACATCAGTTTGGCGGCCCAAGCCAGATGGATACCTTCGATTTAAAGCCTAATGCTCCTGATGCCTATCGCGGCCCACTTAAGGGGATTTCTTCTATTGTTCCTTCCATGCCTGTCGGAGAATTGCTTCCCAACATGGCAAAAGTGATGGATCGGGTTACCATCATCCGAAGTGTACATCATGAAATGAAGAATCATAATTCCGCTGCTTACTACAGCCTTACTGGCTACAGCCCTGCAACAGATGACCAAAGGTTACGGGACACTCTTGATTTATTTCCCGCCTATGGTTCGATTGTGAGTAAATTCAAAGGCAAATCTGGGGGTGTGCCACCCTTTATTTCTTTTCCCCATGTACTTAGGGATGGTTCTGTTACCCCAGGGCAGCATGCGAGTTTTATTGGAAAAATTTACGATCCTTTTTTCATAGGCCAAGATCCTAACTCCCCAAATTTCAGTCTTCCTGAACTTGTTCTCCCCTCCGGGATTAATCCCGAAAGAATTGCGAATAGAAAAGAAATGATGGCCATTATTGATTCTGAAACCAAGATCATTGAGAAATCTGCGAAGGCCAAAGGTATTCAGGATAATTATGATCGTGCCCATGAGATGCTTACTTCCAAATCCATCCGCGCCGCATTTGATATTTCTGCAGAACCGGTAGCTGTGCGCCAACGTTATGGCCGAACCACTTATGGGCAATCATGCCTGCTTGCCAGAAGGTTGGTGGAAGCTGGAGCGGCTTTTATCAACGTTTATTTTGCCCCGCAAATTGGCGGATGCGAGGGGGGGTGGGATACTCACGGTTTCGGCGAAAAGCCGATGTATCCCATAATGAAAAATCATCTCCTGCCCATCACGGATAAGACTTTACCTACTTTAATTCTGGATCTAGAAGAGCGGGGTTTACTTGATTCAACCTTGATAGTTTGGGCTGGTGAGTTTGGTCGAACACCAAAAATCAATAATCTTTCAGGCCGTGATCATTGGCCTCAATGTTACACCGTTCTCTTTGCGGGGGGTGGAGTCAAAAAAGGATTTGTGTTCGGTGCCTCAGATTCCAAGGGCGCTTTTCCTGCAACAGACCCTGTAAGGCCTGAAGATCTTTCTGCAACCTTTTTTCATTTGATGGGCATTAACCCTGGCACGGAAATCAAAAATAACTTCAATCGGCCTTTTCCAATAAGCACAGGAAAAATCATAGATCAAATCATCGCATAATATTACGCGATGATTTGAAAATGCGGTTTACTTCATCCCTGGTAAGCCAATTTGAAGAAGCGAGGTGTCTCGTGCCTTTAAATGGCTCGATTTACCAGTAAGGTATTCATCCATTTCTCGAGCAGCTTCCCTGCCTTCAGCAATCGCCCATACCACTAGCGATTGACCGCGTCGGGCATCACCCGCAGCAAAAATGTTTGGCTTCGAAGTCCTGTAGGTTTTTCGCCCAGTGCCGATGTTTCCTCTTGAATCAATCTCAACATCAAACATTGCTGGAAGGCTTTGGTCGGCTCCTGTAAAACCAATGGCTATCAGTACAAGGTCGCAGGGGAAAACAAGGTCTGTACCCCTGATTTCCTCAAACTGCCTCTCGCCTGTTTCGTCATAGTATTGGTTGACTCTTACGGCATGAAGTTCTTTCACATGTCCGTTTGAATCGCCTACGAATTTAGAAGTTTTAATCTGCCAATCTCTTCTACCACCTTCTTCATGCGCAGGGGAAAGCCTAAGGATTTTGGGCCAAATGGGCCAAGGGGTTTCAGCATTGTAATTTTCAGGGGGTCTCGGGTTGTAATCGATTTGCATGATTGATTTTGCACCCTGCCTGTGGCAGGTACCCAAACAGTCTGCAGCGGTATCACCCCCACCGATGATGATTACATTTTTGCCTGTTGCAATAATTTCTTTTTCTGTGACAGGTTTGTCGAGACACCTTCGGTTTTGTTGGGTAAGAAAAGGCATTGCGAGTTCGATACCTGCCATATTCCTTCCCTGTATCTCCAACTCCCGGGCTATGCTGGAACCCGTTGCCATTAATATGGCATCAAATGAGGAAAGTATTTCCTTCGGGTCGATTGTCTTACCAACATCAGCATTATTGATGAACTTTACGCCTTCGGCTTCCATCTGTTTAATTCTTCGTTCAATATAGAACTTCCCCATTTTGAAGTCTGGAATGCCGTAGATGAGCAAGCCACCATACATGTCATCTTTTTCGTAAACGGTAACAGCGTGACCAGCTCTTCGAAGTTGTTGAGCAGCGGCAAGGCCAGCAGGGCCACTGCCAATAACAGCAACTTTTTTGCCTGAATTTTTATCAGGTGGATTTGGTACAATCCAGCCCATTTCCCAGCCTTTATCAACAATTGCAAGTTCAATGTTTTTAATTGTGACGGCAGGTGATGTAATTTCCAGTACGCAGGAAGCCTCGCAAGGGGCAGGGCAGGTCTTGCCTGTGAATTCTGGGAAATTGTTGGTGCTGTGAAGTTCTTTCAAGGCTTCTTCCCAGCGATTGCGATGAACCAAGTCGTTCCAATCCGGGATTAAGTTTCCAAGCGGGCAACCGGTATGGCAAAAGGGGACGCCACAATCCATGCAGCGCGAGGCCTGTGCACGAATACTTTCTTCGGGCAGAGGTTGGTATATTTCGTGGTAATCCTTGATCCGCTGGTAAACCGGACGAGGGGTGGGTTTTTGTTGTTCAATGTTTAAGAAGCCGCGTGGGTCTGCCATGTTTTTAACCATTAAGCCTGAGAAAAATAAAGAATACTAAAAGACCACCTAAAATTTTATTGCCTACTAACCGTTTACCAGTTCCCATTGCCTCTGAGCAACGCGTTTTGCCTCGAGCACCCGCCTGTAATCTTTGGGGAACACTTTTTTGAAATGGGATAAAGCAGTAGAAAAATCGTTGACGATGTTTTCTGCAACTGTAGACCCGGTGTATAATACATGCCTGTTTACAAGATTACTAATCGTAGCGATATCCTTGTAATCAACAATGGGAACAAGATCAACCATTTCGTGATTGCAATTGTCCTTGAAGTCGCCATCAATGTCATAAACAAAGGCGAGTCCGCCGCTCATGCCTGCAGCGAAATTGCGCCCGGTTTTACCAAGGACAACAACAACCCCGCCGGTCATATATTCGCAACCATGGTCGCCAACTCCTTCGACAACGGTTTTGGCGCCGCTGTTTCGTACGCCAAATCTTTCACCAGCAATGCCTCGGAAATAGGCTTCACCCGCGGTAGCACCATAAAGTGCGACATTTCCTATGAGAATATTTTTCTCAGGAACGAACTTGGAATCAAGAGATGGAGAAACAATAATCTTACCGCCTGATAATCCTTTCCCTACATAATCATTCGCATCGCCCCGGACACGCATCGTTATTCCCTTGGTGATGAATGCCCCAAAGCTCTGGCCCGCGCTACCATTGAATTGTAAGTCAATGGTGTCTTCTGGTAATCCATCTTCCCCATGCTTGGCGGTTACAAAATAACTTAAAAGAGTGCCTGCTGTTCTGTTCTTGTTTGCAATTGCAGATTCAAATTGAACTCTTTCAGCCCTCTCTATTGCAGGGTTACAGACTTTGATAAGTTCCCAGTCTAGTTGGTCTGCGATGCGATCTGATTGTTTTTCAACACATCGTATCGGGGTGCCAACCGCTACTGGAGGCATTTGCAGAATGGAGGAAAGATCAACATTTTTCCCTTTCCAGTGATCAGTCTTGCGTTGTTTAAGAAGGTCGGCCCTGCCAATAATTTCATCCAGGCTTCGGAAACCCATGGCACTTAAATACTCTCGAACTTCTTCAGCAACAAAGAACAAGTAGTTGATCACTTGTTCCGGGGTACCTTGGAACTGTGCCCTCAAAATTGGATCTTGAGTTGCAATGCCTACGGGGCAGGTGTTTAAGTGGCACTTACGCATCATGATGCAACCCATTGCAATCAGTGGAGCGGTGGAAAAGCCATATTCTTCAGCACCAAGGCAGGCTGCAACAATAATATCACGACCAGTTTTCAACTGGCCATCGGTTTGAACCCTTACCCGGCCTCTAAGCCCATTTCGCACCAAGGTTTGCTGTGTTTCTGCAAGGCCCAATTCCCATGGAATACCTGCATGACGGATACTGGATAAAGGCGAAGCGCCGGTTCCACCTGAATCACCACTGATCAGCACCCTGTCTGCAAAGCCTTTTGCAACACCCGCAGCGATTGTTCCAACACCAACCTCGGCAACAAGTTTTACAGAGACTTCTGCATGAGGGTTGGCATTTTTCAGGTCAAAGATCAACTGGGCAAGATCTTCGATGCTGTAAATATCATGGTGGGGAGGGGGTGAAATTAATCCCACGCCAGGTGTGCTATAGCGAGTCTTGGCAATAAAGTTGTCCACTTTATGCCCTGGCAATTGGCCACCTTCTCCGGGCTTTGCGCCTTGTGCAATCTTGATTTGTAATTCGGTTGCATTCACCAGATAATTCGAGGTAACCCCAAATCTTCCGCTTGCAACTTGTTTGATCGCGCTATTGCGGGAATCCCCGTTGGAATCTTTCTTGAATCTCGCAGGGTCTTCGCCACCTTCGCCCGTATTGCTTCTTCCACCAATACGATTCATTGCTATGGCAAGAGTCTCGTGGGCTTCCTTGCTGATGGAGCCAAAACTCATTGCACCGGTGCAGAATCGTTTCACGATGTCTTTAGCGGATTCAACAAGTTCCAAAGGAATTGGCCTTGCTGACTTTTTAATTTCAAGCAGACCCCTGATCGTGCACAAGTGTTCTTCTTCTTCACTTGCGAGTTGCGAAAACTCCTTATAAGAAGAATATTTTTCCTTGGTGATGGAGTATTGCAGTTTTTGAATGGTTTCAGGGTTCCACATGTGATGTTCGCCGCGCCTGCGCCACATGTATTCCCCACCGATATCCAACTCTTGTTCTTCCAAATTCTTGTCATCTGGAAACGCAAAGCTATGGCGATGAATTGACTCTTTTGCAATTATCTCCAAGCTGATGCCAGATATTCGACTGGGGGTTCCAAAAAAGAATTCGTTGATCACTTCCATGTCGATGCCGATGGCTTCGAATATTTGGGCTGCCCTGTAACTTAAAAGCGTACTGATGCCCATTTTGCTAAAGATTTTCAGCAGGCCCTGATCAATCGATTTAATGTAATTTTTGACCGCAGAACCCAAACTGAGGGGTGATCCATTATTGTCCACCATCATGTTGGCATTATTCAAACCTTCAAAAGTTTCGAATACTAGGTAGGGATGTATCGCACTTGCCCCATAGCCGATCAAAAGTGAGAAGTGCATAACTTCCCTTGCTTCGCCTGTTTCAACAATAATGCCACATTTGCCTCTTAAACCACCCCTTAAGAGGTGGTGATGCACCCCAGCGGTGGCAAGAAGTGATGGAATCGCAATATGATCTTTGTCGACCCCGCGATCCGAAAGAATAATAATAGTGGCGCCAGATTCAACAGCGATCGATGCTTCTTCGCGCACCCGTTGTAACGCAAGCTTGAGGCCCAACGGCCCCTCACTGCGTTTGAATAAGGTCTTGATGGTTTTGCTTTCAAATCCAGCGATATTGCAGCGCTTGATTCTTTCTAATTCCGATGCGGTAAGAGTCGGAGTTTCCAACCGTAGCATTCGGGCATGCAAGGCGGTTTCACCCAAAAGATTAACTTCGCTGCCCAGAAGCGATTCAGTGCTCATGACAACTTCTTCACGAATCGCGTCAATAGGCGGATTAGTGACTTGGGCAAACAACTGCTTAAAATAGTGGAAAAGCAATTGGCTGCGATTGCTTAATACAGCAAGAGGAATATCAGTTCCCATACTGGATACGGGTTCTTTACCATCTTTTGCCATGGGGAGCAAAATACGGCTGATATCTTCCTGGGTGTAACCAAAGGCACGCTGTCTTTCCAAGAGGGTTGTGAATTCTTTTGCAAACCCATCCTCAATTTCAACCTCGGGAAGTTTTTCAAGCGTAAGGTGATGCTGCTCAATCCACTCAAGATAAGGAGCTTGCTTCGAAAGAAAATCTTTGGCCTCTTTGTCGGTGATGATTCTGCCGGCACCGGTGTCGACCAGGAAAATCCGGCCGGGTTGCAATCTGCCTTTTTCAACAATCTTATCAGCAGGTATGGGAAGTACGCCTGTTTCGCTCGCCAAAATAACCATGTCATCATCGGTAATAATGTAACGACTTGGGCGTAACCCATTTCGATCCAGCATGGCGCCAACCAGCGTTCCATCTGAAAAACAAAGGTCTGCAGGTCCGTCCCATGGCTCGGTTAGGCAACTGCTGTATTGGTAGTAGGCCCTTTTGGCAGCTTCCATTTCAGGCTGGCCTTCGTAAGCTTCGGGCACCATCATGGTAATCGCATGGGGAAGCGTGCGGCCTGCTTGGATAAGCAATTCCAAACCTTGGTCAAGAATGGCAGAATCACTCAATCCATCTGAAGGCAAAGGTACAACATGTTCAATATCTTTGCCAAAGCGCTCGTTGTGCATCATTGAAGAGCGGGCTTTAAGCCAGTGCACATTTCCTTGCAGAGTGTTGATTTCACCGTTGTGTGCCAAAAAACGGAATGGCTGTGCCAAACTCCACTGGGGGAAGGTGTTGGTGCTGTATCTGCTATGAATTACAGCAAGCGAAGAGTCCATCAAGGGGTTAAGAAGATCGGGGAAGTATTTGTCTACTTGGTCAGGTTTCAACATACCTTTATAAACAATTGTCTTGGAACTGCAGCTGGCAAAATAAACGGGAGCAGGCATTCCAGGCTGGGCATTACTGTAAGACCAGTTCTCAACTTTTCTGCGAAATATGTAAAGCTTTGTCTCCAGGGCGTCTTGACTCATGGACTTTGCGCTTTTTCCAATAAAAGCTTGCTTCATGTGGGGTTCTTGCGACCTTGCCAGCCAGCCAATACTGTTGGAATCAACGGGAACATCCCTCCAACCTAGAAATTTGAGCCCGGTTTCTTTGCATAGCTTTTCAATTGCTTTCTCACACACGGTTCTTTCTGCGGCATCTTTAGGCAAAAATGCGAAAGCAACCCCATAAGAACCCGGCTCAGGAAGACTCAAGCCAGATTGTGAGCAAACATCAGCAAAAAACTTGTGAGGCAATTGGATTAAAATCCCAGCACCATCTCCGGTCTCTTGATCGCACCCACAAGCGCCACGATGTTGTAGATTTAAAAGGATTTGCAGGCCATCCTCTACAATAGCATGGGTTTTAACACCCTTGATATTAGCGATGAAACCTACTCCACAGGCATCTTTTTCAAACTTAGGGTCGTAAAGACCATGTTGGAAAGGGGGTAGCGGTGTGGAAAATGACTGTTCATTAAAATTAGATGCCATAATGTTAAATTATCCTGAATTCTAATTACTCTGATATTTAAAAAACTAAACTTTAAAATAAAAATCCATCCATTAGGATTGTAGCAAAAACAGTCAACTTTGATAATTGTTTTGAATTCACTTTTAGTAAAAAAAACTCGTTGGTAAGTTCTGTTTGCAAGGGTATTGCTGCATTATCCATTACTATTTTTAGGTTACCAGTGGGTTTAATTACCAAAACTATACAATAATTTTTTAGATTTTCTATTGCGAAAAGAACAGGAAATCCTCTATTGATATGGTGAGTCTAGGTTTACAACAGTTGAAAAAGGAGTTTTACATGTCCACGGGCAAGGCGATCAAGAGTGATGTAAAAGATTTGAAGTTGGCAGCGTTGGGTAAAAAACGAATTATGTGGGCAGATACGGATATGCCAGTTTTGGCTCGTGTTCGTGAAAGATTTGCCAAAGAAAAGCCCTTGGCAGGCTTGAGAATGTCCGCCTGTTTGCATGTTACCGCAGAAACAGCAAATCTTGCCCGCACTTTGCAGGCTGGTGGCGCCGATCTTGTTTTAATTGCATCCAATCCTTTAAGCACCCAGGACGATGTTGCAGCCAGCTTGGTTCATGATTTTGGAATTTCAGTTTTTGCAATTCGTGAAGAAGATAACACCACCTATTACAGGCATATTGTTGCAGCCTTGGAACATAGCCCTCATGTAACCATGGATGATGGCGCAGATCTTGTTTCCGCGCTTATTTTCATGGCATTGAATCGCTTGGATGAAGTGCATGTTGAAGTAAAGAAATGGGCCGAAAAGCACTCTATCGAAAGCCGTAGGAAAATCCTTGATCAAATTGTAGGTAGCATGGAAGAAACCACCACGGGCGTTAATCGTCTTCGTGCCATGGAAAAAGATGGGGTTCTTCAATTCCCTGTTGTTTCGGTTAATGATGCTCAAACCAAGCATTTGTTTGATAATCGTTATGGTACAGGCCAAAGCACCTTGGATGGCATTGTTCGCGCTACAAATATCCTTCTTGCAGGAAGAAAAGTAGTGGTTTGTGGTTATGGTTGGTGTGGTAAAGGCGTTGCCCAGCGAGCAAGAGGAATGGGAAGCTTGGTTATTGTAACCGAAGTCGACCCAATTCGAGCCTTGGAAGCTGCAATGGATGGTTTTGAAATAATGCCAATTTCCAAAGCCGCTGAAGTAGGTGATATTTTTATTACTGTAACCGGTAATGCACATGTAATCATTGGTGATCACTTCTCCAAGATGAAGAACGGTGCAATGGTTTGTAATAGCGGCCACTTTGATGTGGAGCTGGAATTGCCCGCTTTAAAAGCCCAATCCAGTGCGGTTATTAGCGATGTAAGGCCAAATGTTGATGAATATCAGCTAAAGAATGGCAAAAAGATTTATGTCATTGGTCAGGGTAGGCTTGTGAATCTTGCAGCAGCAGAAGGCCACCCGCCAAGTGTAATGGATATGAGTTTTGCTACCCAGGCCCTTGCAACTGAGTTTTGTATCGTCAATAAAGGCAAATTAGCCAACAAAGTTATCGATGTTCCGCTTGAAGTCGAGCGCTATGTTGCGATCCATAAACTAGAATCCATGGGGATTTCCATAGATTCCCTAACCGCAGCCCAAAAGAAGTACATGACAGGTTGGGAGCACGGAACCTAACAGACAGCGAAATTGGGTAGAATTTACGGCCCGACTTGAACAAAGTCGGGCCGTATTTGTTTTACTTTTCCAAGTTTCTTTGTAGAAATCGTGGTTGTCGTAAGTTACAATTAAATTGTTGTTTTAGCCCCTTTTTTTAATTGCAGGTATGTGCTTTGCACTCGATATTAAAACTAATACCTAATTTGTTTACCCTTGGAAACGCAATATGCGGTTTCGCAGCGATTGTTTATGCTGCAAAAATCGACCTTTCTATTCAGGATGATTATTCTTCCGCTGTTTTGCTGCGTTGGTCTGCGGGCATGATATTCCTTGCCATGATTTTTGATGTATTAGATGGGATGTTGGCCAGGTTGGTAAAGGTGACCAGCGATTTTGGTGGTCAGCTTGATAGTTTGTGTGATGCGATAAGCTTTGGGGCAGCTCCTGCATTTTTAATTCTCCGTCTTGGCCAGGATTGGGATAGCTTTCTGGTTCGAAATATTTTTGCTTGCATTGCAGGGTTATTCATGGCTTGTGCAATTATAAGGCTTGCGAAGTATAACCTTGAAAATACTGATATCGAAACCGGCTCGTTTAAAAGATTCAAAGGATTGCCTTCGCCTGCAGCGGGTGGTTGTATAGCAAGCCTGGCATTGATTCGTTCATACGGTTCGACTGAAATTCCAGGATTTGATTTTATAACTGCCAAGAATGTGGTTAGTGTGTGGACTGTATTTGGTGCGGTAGTTGTAGCCTTACTTATGGTTTCACCTTTTTCCTATCCGCATCTAACCAAGCATATTCTTCGCAAAAAAGTGATTTTTGGCTGGTGCTTTGCTTTGCCGGTGATTGCTCCAATGGTTTACTTTGTACCCGAATCTCTGGCAATCCTTATTTTTTGGATATATGCATTGAATTTTCCGGCCCGACAGATTTTTTATATCGCCTTTCGCAGGAATATTGTTGATCCATCGCAGTCAAAAGCAAATGATTATTATCGTCGATAGTTGATTCTTTTTTCATCTCTTTTTGGCAAATCAAATGTTTACCGGTATCGTGGAATCGTTGGGAACGGTTACTGTTTTTAAAACACAGAGTGTTGGGGTTTTGCTTTCTATTGGGCATGATGATTTTTTTAAAAAAACAAAAACTGGTGCCAGTATCGCTATCAATGGTGTTTGCCTAACCTTGGTATCCCAAAAGAATAATCAAGCGGTATTTGAGGTGGGGCCAGAAACCCTGAAAAAATCTAATCTTGGAACTCTTCGTGTTGGAATGAAGGTTAATTTGGAAAAACCTGTTTCTGCAAGTAGTGATTTCAGCGGTCATTTTGTCCAAGGCCATGTTGATACTACTGCTGAAGTTTTGAAAATCGAAAAATCCGGGCCATGGGTGGATATGTGGTTTTCACTCCCAGATTCGATCAAACCATTCATGGTTGATAAGGGTTCTGTTTGCATCGAAGGTGTATCTTTGACCATAGTCCAGGTTAAAAAAGATAGATTCAGTGTTGCTCTGATTCCTCATACGCTCGAAATGACCACCCTTGCACTTAAGAAGTCTGGGGATATGGTTAATATTGAAACGGATATGATTGCAAAATACGCAATGCGGGCTTACCAATTGTTTTTCAAAGGTAAAAAGTAATCGATGAACCTTTATGATATTCCTCCCAGACAGACCCAGTCTTATTTGACTGAGCTTTTAAAAAGCAGAAATATTTGGCCAAAAAACAAAATGGGTCAGAATTTCCTGATAGATCTAAACCTCATGGATTTGGTTATTAATAGTGCCAATTTGCAACCTTCCGATGCTGTATTGGAAGTTGGTAGTGGAACTGGAAGCCTTTCCAACCGTTTGGTGGAAGGCGCTGGATTTGTGTTAAGTGTCGAGCTTGATCCTGCATTTCAAAAGTTAACCGAGGAAACCGTAATCGAACGGGATAGGTTCTTTCTTTATCGTGGGGATATCCTTAAAGGTAAGAATCAGATTCAGCCGCAAGTTACGGAAAAGTTGGCGGAAATCACCTCAATGCCGGGGATATCGGGCTACAAATTGGTTGCTAATCTTCCTTACGCGGTTGCAACTCCAGTCATGAGTAATTTGCTGATAAGCAGAAACCCGCCCACCAAAATCGTTGCGATGGTTCAGTTGGAAATCGCTGAAAAAATCATTTCAAAACCAAAAAGTAAAGAGTTCGGCGCACTTCCAATTCTTTTTCAGAGCCTTGCTAAAGTTGAAATAGTTAGAAGGATATCGCCCGCGGCATTCTGGCCCAGGCCCAAAGTCGACTCTGCGATTATTAAAATTGATCCTTGCCCACTGCTTAGAAGCAAACTTCTTTTTGAAGGGGTAAAGCCTGAAGATGGGCCGCTATGTTTTAGAAACTTCCTAAGAGGCCTGTATGTTCATCGTAGGAAAAATTTACGGGGGGCCTTATTGTCCATGCCTGATAATAAACTTTCCAAAGCTGAAATTGATGCCAAGCTTGTTTTTCTAGATATCAAAGGAGAGATAAGGGCGGAAACTCTTTCGCCTTTGGATCATCTAAGGCTTTGTTCGCAATTTGGTGGTGGTTTGTTTTCGTCTGGCGAATCCGATGAAACCGCTGATTAATTGATTCTCAGTTCACGGATTTTTAGTGTTATTTTTTGAAGTAGGCTATTCACTTCAGTTTCGTTCTTTGTCCTGCATGCTTCCTTTAGTTTTATTGCTTCACGATTTAAATCCGAAGATACAGCCAAGATTGATTCTTTTTTGTTTTCTGGCATATCCGCACTTTTTGACATCAGCCTTGATGTCTGCTCAAGCCCTTTTGCTGCATCTTCAAGTTCTGCCCAGTTGTTGATGAAAAAAGATTCTGTTGCGACCGAGGACTGGTTTCTTGCTCGTGATAAAAGGTCTTGGTAAGGCGGAACAGGTGTGTTTTCTGCCAAAGGTTGAATTGATGATGCTTTTTCTGAAACAGATTGGCACCCTAGGGCGAATAGGCTCGACAGGAGAAAAGAGGCAAATAAGGTGTTTTTCATGTTGGTTCCCATTTTAAACTATACCTTATTCTACCACCTTCCTGACGGCCCGTATGTTTCTATGCCAGTTTTTGGGGCAACATTTTGGCTGGCATCTGGCAAAGCGATTAATTCTCTGCCACGCCTTTTCTGTTCATCGATGTTATAAACGGCACTATCGATCTTTTCTGGATGTTCCTTATGATACTTTGGGCCTTCCAGATTTCTGCAACCCAAAGCCATTATTAGTGCTAAAAATACGAATAATCTTGTGTACATGGGAACCTTTTTTCTAGCTCGTTTTGTCTGTTTTATCGGCCCGATTAATCCTTAAACTTTACATAATTAAACTTTAAGATTTAATCGGCAAATTGCGTGATAAACTTTAAACTTAGCATTGGCAATGCCATTCCCTTAAAGAGACAATGGTTAATATTTCGTGTTTATGTAAATTAACAACTGGCTTGTTTAACGAAAATCAGGGTTGGGTTTTATGGCTTCGAACAAGGCGCTAGATCCCGAAGATTTCTTTGCAGACACAAGGATGTCTTTTGGTGATCACATTGAAGATTTGCGATCGCATTTGATAAATGCCTTCAAGGGCTTTTTCATTGCCTTCATTTTTAGTTTTTTTATTGGTAAATATGTGGTCGATTTCATCACCTTGCCTGTGAAGTCAGAGCTTAAAAAGTTTTATGAGCGAAGAGTGGCTTTGGTGAGGGAAGAATTGGATAAAGGGACGGATTCCAGTTTGGTTGCTTTGAATAAGCCAACCGAATTTACAGGGTTATTATTTTCTAGGGCCCAGTTGAAAGCGCTTTTGCAAGGCGACCCTTCCGAGGCCATCAACGAGATTAAGCCGCCTGCGGATTTATCCGAGGAAAAACTTAAAAACGAAACCATCACCCTTTGGGTTTCCCATCTGGAACCGCTTAAAGAATCTGCATTAATGGGCGAATCCCAAAGAAAAATAGGCGACTTTGACGCCATGAGCACGCTTAGCGTTCAAGAGGCCTTCATGGTTTATTTCAAGGTTTGCATTGTGTGCGGGATCGTGATCGGAAGCCCTTGGTTATTTTTCCAAGGCTGGTCTTTTGTGGCGGTGGGATTGTATCCCCACGAAAAAAAACTGGTTCATGTTTATCTGCCATTCAGTATTGTTTTGTTTTTATCCGGGGTGTTTATTTGCGAACTTTTTGTGATTCCTAAAGCCATCGAGGCCCTTTTGTGGTTCAACGAATGGCTTGGACTAAAACCAGATTTACGATTAAACGAATGGTTGAGCTTTGCAATTTTCATGCCCGTAGTTTTTGGTCTTTCCTTCCAGACCCCATTGGTGATGGTTTTTGCAGAAAGATTGGGCTTCATGAATGTTGAAATGTTTCAAAAAAACAGGAAATATGCATGGTTTGCAATGGCGATTTTTGCCGCAATTGCAACCCCTTCCACCGATGCCTTTAGCATGCTTTTCTTATGGGTCCCGATGAGCCTTCTATATGAATTGGGCATTTTTATGTGCAAAATTTCGCCCTCCAGGCCTGATTATGGAATTGATGTTCCAGAGCCTGATGAGATGGTTGGCGTTTAAGTTTACCCAACTCTCAAGTGAGTTTCAATTTGAACGAAGTTGCAAGTGGATTTGTCTATTTTATCGGTGCAGGCCCCGGTGACCCAGGCCTGCTTACCGTGCGTGGGCAGCAAATATTAATTGGTTCGGATCTAATTATTTATGACAGACTGGTTTCGCCTCAAATTTTGCAACTCCTTCCGGATGAAACTCCAAAAATTTGCGCTGAATCTCTTCCTGGTTGCCATCCCGAGCGTATGCAAGTTCTGGTAGATTTGATGGTTACAAACGCCACCAAAGGCTTGAAGGTTGCACGCCTGAAAGGTGGGGATCCACTTCTTTTCGGCAGGGGCAGTGAAGAAATCGAACCCTTGATTGCAAACAATATTGCTTTTGAAATCGTACCAGGTGTTACAGCGGCCCTTGGCGCAAGTGCTTATTCTGGGATTCCTCTTACGCACAGAGAATTTTCAAGCGCGGTGGCTTTTATTACTGGGCATGAAAAAGCAGGTAAGCCCGACAGCTTTCTTCACTGGCCAGAAATCGCAAAATTCCCCGGCACACTGGTTTTTTATATGGGTGTTAAAAGGGCCCATGTCATTCAGTCAAACCTTCTCGAGCAAGGGATGAGCCCGCAAACTCCCGTGGCCATTATTTCTGAAGCTACTCTACCCCAGCAAAAGCAAGCCACCACTGTGCTTGGTGAATTAACTACGCTGGTTGCCAAAGAAAACTTTACCCCGCCGGCTGTAATTATCATTGGTTCTGCTGCCAAGTATCTTGGCCTTTGGGGATGGCGCAATAAGCTTCCCTTGGGGAATGCCTCGGTCTTGATTTCTAGGCCCAAAGGGCAGGGTGCTGATTTCGCATTGAAGCTTAAAGATTTGGGCGCCAATGTCTTTCAGTTTGATTCCATGGTTATTAAGAATCCGGATGATTGGGATTTGGTCGATCGGGAAATAAAGAACCTTTCATCATTTCATTGGCTAGTATTTACAAGTGCAAATGGAGTCAAAAAATTCCTTGAAAGATTTTTGCAACTCGGTTTTGATATTCGAGCTCTTTCAAATTTGAAAATAGCATGCATTGGCCCATCCACAGCGCATGCTTTAAAGCCATTTCATATTCATCCAGACTTGATTCCAGAAAGGCACGATGCCGAAGGGTTAATCGAGGCCCTATTGCCTTTGGTTAAAGATAGAAAAGTTCTACTTGCCAGGGCCAGGGAAGGCAGGGAGCTGCTTAGTCAGGAGTTGTCGAAAATTTGTCAAATAACGGACCTGCATGTGTATTCCCAGGGGCCCGCTTCGCAAGAACAGATTGATAACATTAAACTGATTTTGTCCCAGAACCAGGTGGATTATGTTGCGGTGACCAGTTCTAACAGTGCTAAGGGGTTATTTGATTCATTAGGCGGAGTGCTAGGGGCGGGGATACTATCAGGAAAAACCAAAGTTGTTTCAATTAGTCCTCTTACATCCGAGGAAGTCATGAATGTCGGTTGGGGAAATCCACTAAATTCTGCAAACTTCACTACGGATGGGATGATTGAACAAATGATTAAAGATTGGTCAAATAAAAAAGATTTGTGATAAGGCGCCAAGGCAATGTTGTCTAACCTAAATCTCGGAACGCATCCCAAGATAATGCAATAACTGCAATGCTGCAAATGATTGCAATTACATCTACAACAACATTTGAGCGACCAAAGGGCAGACTGATAGCAATATCAAGGATAAACAATAATAAAACTAATCCGGCTGCCCCCATGGAACCCCAACATAACCATTTCTCCATGGAGAACCCCTTAGATACCACTAGTTCCTTGAGTACTTACTTGCATTAATCGTCATATAACCAAATTAGGTTAACTAAACAATGACTCTAGAGTGATATATATCCTATAAAATGCAAGACTTATCGTAAGATGTAAACTTAAAATTGCCTAGTTATCAGAAATTATTAAAAATAAACTGATAACTGGAATTAGTCTGAAAATAGAGATGGTGTTCAAACGCTGGATAAGCTTTCGTGGTTTTTTGAGTTTTCAAGGATTAAATCGGTCAGCTTGTCTACAAGTTTTCTTAAATCGTCTATTTCTTCGTCGTTTAACTTTTGTAGCAATTCTTGAACAAAACTAACCCTGGTTGTTTGGTGGCTTTCAAAAGCGTTGTTTCCAGCATCCGTCAAAATGACATCAATTTTTCGTTTGTCCAAAGTATTTATGCTGCACGAAATAAGTGCAATATCACGGTTTTCAAGCGAACGAATAATCCTGGACATCTGGGCTGGTAGCACACCCAATAGCTTTTGGATGTCCCCAACGTTCATTAAATCTTTATTTCGAAGGTGGCATAGAGTTAAAAACTCCATTTCCTTCAGGCCTTTGTTTTTTCTTTTGGTTCTAGGCTGGGCGAGACTGATTTGATTGTTTAAATCAACAATTTGTTGAGCCAGCGTGCTCAATGGTCTCGAATTTGATTGATAAACCATAATATTTCACTCATTCATCAATAAGTCATGCAAAAACAATAACCATACGAATGTAAACAATAAACAGACCTTCTGTCAAATTAGAAAAAATGATTAACTTGGATAATATGAGTTGGTGGTGCTGTTTTTTACATTATGTAACGATAGTACCGATTTTTCTGGCATATGCCGTTTCTTTCATGCTTTTTGCCCGCCGGTAACCTTAATGGGGTTTATTATCTTTCCCGAACTTGTCTTGTTAATTTGCCACCTTTTTTGCTACTTACAACAAGTAATCAATGGGTTTTATTTGGCATTTGACCAAGGATCGGTCTTTCCATGAAGAATTTTCTTAGAGCTTTGCGGTATGCTTGGCCTTATCGGGTGAGGTTGGTTGTCTCTATTGTTTGTGCGGTTTTTGCTGCCATTCTTTGGGGCCTTAACTTTACCTCCATTTATCCTGTTTTAAAACTTTTGAATAACGATCAAAGCCCTCATGAATGGGTGGATTCGTGTATTGCGAATTGCCATAAAGAGATAGAACAAATTGAAGCAGTCTCTGATGCCCTTAATGAAAAATCAAAAGAACTGGAGAAACTCCAGCTAAATAAATTTGTTGAACAGCAACGCAGGGAGCATACCCATTCGCTTGTAAAGGTTGAAAGTAAACTGGTTTATGCCCGAAAACAAATGGATTGGTATCTCGTTGCTCACAAATATATCTACGCCTATCTTCCCAGGGATAGTTTTACCACGCTTGCTTATGTGCTTGGCTTTGTAATGGTTGGTGTATTTATCAAATGTATTTTTGAATTCTTTCAAGAGTCGCTTGTGGGTAGTGTTGTCAACCTTTCTCTTTATGACATGCGAAATCGCTTTTATCGCAATGTGATTCACTTGGATGTGGATCAATTTGGAGAGCAGGGCACCAGCGAATTGATGGCCCGATTTACGAATGACATGGAGTCAGTTGGTTCAGGATTGAAGACCCTTTTTGGAAAAGTCATAGCGGAACCATTGCGAGCCATTAGTTGTGTGATTTTTGCTGCATGCATCAGCTGGCAGTTGACGCTTTTGTTTTTGATATTGGTGCCAGTCGCAGCGTTCATTCTTGGAAAAATTGGCCGCCTTATGAAACAAGCCACCAGGCGGCTGCTCGAAAGAATGTCTAGCATCTATAAGATTCTTCAGGAAACTTTCCAAGGTATCAAATTGGTGAAGTCTTACACGATGGAGCCTTATGAACGCCGCCGTTTCAGGGCTGCCACTTACGATTATTACTTGAAATCGATGACCGTGGTTAACATTGATGCCTGTGCGGGGCCAATTATTGAGCTTTTGGGTGTCGCTGCGGTGGTTGGTGCTTTGCTTGCGGGTTCGTTTCTTGTCTTAAAACATGAAACCATGCTTTTTGGTATGCGAATGAGCCAGCATCCAATCGAGCCCGAGAGTTTATTGCAGCTTTATGTTCTCCTTGCTGCGATTGCTGATCCGGTTCGCAAGCTTTCCAGTGTCTTTACGAAGATCCAATCCGGTTGCGCTGCTTCAGATCGCATTTTCTTTTTCATGGATAAGCAACCTAGGGTAAGTGCCAACTGTGAGGGCCCAGCCTTTATTAATAGTGAACATGGCCTATGCTTGGATTACAGTTCCAGGCATGGCGATATGCCTTTGAAAACAGCAGAGGTTGGGAAACCGATGATTGAATTTAAAGGGGTTTGCTTTAGTTATGATCCAGGCAGGCCAATTGTTTCGAATATCAATCTTTCTATTTATGAAGGCGAAACAATTGCAATTCTTGGCCATAATGGCTCGGGAAAAAGCACACTTATGGGCATGATTCCGCGATTTTATGATCCGGATCACGGCACAATTTTTCTAAGTGGTGAAGATCTTCGAAACATCAATCTTCGTAGTTTGCGGAAAAAAATCAGTGTTGTTACCCAGGAAACTGTTCTTTTTGATGACACCATTTACAACAATATTGCATACGGAACCCGTGGGGCGACAAAAGCCAGTATCGAATCTGCAGCAAATAAAGCTTTTGCCCATGATTTTATTCTCAACCTTCCCAAGGGTTACGAAACCATGGCTGGGGAGTCTGGTAATAAACTTTCCGGGGGGCAAAAACAGAGGATTGCCTTGGCACGGGCCATTCTTCGCGATCCCGCCATTATCATCCTTGATGAATTCACCAGTCAGTCTGATCCCGAAAGTGAAGTTTTAATTCACAAGGTCATGAAAGAGTTTCTTAAAGGCAGGACATCCTTTGTTATAACGCACAGGTTAAATACCTTGGAGATAGCTTCTCGTATTGTTGTGCTGGATGCAGGTGTTATTGCTGCTGTTGGTACCCACAAAGAATTGATTGAAAATTGTGCCGCTTATCAGCGAATGTTTGAAGTTCACGGAAAAAGGCTTTCCGCCTGATGAATTATGGCTGCGCAAAATTTTCGGTTATCGTTGGTAAAAGGTTTGCAAAACCATTCTGATGGTTCTTCTTTAGTCTTACAGCTTATGGCTGGGTTTCTTGTTTTTTTGTTTTCTACCTACTTTGCGTTCTTTCATCATTTTTCCAATCGTGATTTTTGGAGCAGCCATGAAGCTCGGGCTGCGATGAATGCCAATAGTATTCTTGATGGAACGAGTTCGCTTCTTCCTAAAATTTATGACGGTTCCGATGATCTACAGAAACCCCCTTTTTATTACTGGTTGGTGGCGGGGATTTCCCGTTTGCGAAGTACCGGGGTAGATGCTGTTTCCGTGCGTCTGCCATCGGCATTTGCTGCTTCCGGTATCATTGTTTTACTGTTTTTCTTTCTTTGGAAAAACCATGATCTTTATGCAGGAATCCTAGGGGCGACTATTCTCATCACATGTATTCATTTTGGATGGTTGGCACGAATTGGCCGTATAGATATGGCGATGGCGTTTTTCACCACAAGTTCAGTGTTAGCTTTTTATCAAGCTGGTAGATCTCATGGGAAAGCAAAACTTTTCCTGCTTGTATTAACTTATGTCTCGATATTAATTTCGGTTTTGATGAAAGGTTTGCCTGCTTTAGTTTTAATTTTACCACTATTTGTCTTCTGGATTTTTTTTGACGGTTTTCAAAAAAAAACGAGCGAAGCCGGCCTTTCATGGTTTGCAATTTTCTTCCGGGGCATCAGGCAATACGGGTTGTTGTCGGGATTATTCAGCGTGGTTTTTATATCTTGCATTTATTTTTACTGGATCAACAAGGAAAGTGATGGGAAGTTTTTCGAGGTTTTTTTTGGGTATCACCATTGGGTTCGTGCAATGGGTAATGGGGCACTACGATCTCATCCACCCTGGTTTTATATTTACCAGTTTTTCATTGATTTTGCCCCATGGTCACCGGTTTTTTATTGCTCCGTTGTCGGGGTTTTAAGTAGCAGGAGATTCAAACTTTCTTCGCTTCATTGGTTTGGTTTGATTTGGTTTCTCGTGATGTTTTTAACCCTATCTCTGGTCAGTTACAAGAGGGCGGATTATTTACTACCTGCTTATCCCGGGGCTGCCCTCTTTTTAGCCGTACTTTTGTCAGATGCGTTGAAAGTAGGTTTTTCAAAAGGTTTTCTTACGGCCAAGATGTTTTTTGCAAGCATTGCAGGCTTGTTGATTGCAAGCACGGTTGGCTGGATTTGGTTTGTTGATTTTTACCTGCCCAGATTGGAACCTATGCGGGAGATGAAATCTGCAGCAAAAATAATCCGCCAAACTACGGTTGAAAAGCTGTTGTTTTTCAACATGGAGGCCCATACCCTGGCCTTTCACCTTGGGAAACCCGTGGAAACGATTGTTGGTTGGGAAAAGCTTGAAAAAGCCATTGTTTCAAAAAATGAATCGTTTGTGCTTACCGCTCCTGAAAATCTTGAAGAAATGATGGAAAAATTCCCCAGATATAAATTCGATGTCCTATATTTAAAAAATGAAGCAGAAACAAAGGGACTTGGCAGGCCCTTTGTTTTTATTAAAGTTTTTCCCATGGATCATTCTTAATATCTACCATCGGAAGATTGCGTGAAAGAATACTCTTTTAAAACTGTTTCGAATTCTTCGCTTTGCTTTTTACTTCTTGCAAAGCTTGAAGATATGGCTTCATTGAAGCACGGGTTAAAGAAATGGCTTGATTACGTTTCAACATTTGAAAACAAGATGGAATTTATAGTTGTGCCCATTGGTAAAGAAATGGGGGAATCGGAGCTATTTGAAATAAAAGATGCAGCGGAAAAGTACGCTTTTGGCTCTGTGTTGCCCGGATTAAAAGTTTTGCCAACCTGTTCACAATCAGAAGGCGATGCCATTCGGATTGGATTTCAGAATTCCTCGAATGATATAGTTGTTGTTGCCCCATTGTTACCACGCTTTTGTCAACCTTCGGTTCTTAAAATCATGTTGCAAAATATCGAACAAACTCACATTGCAGGGGCCTCCCGGGAGTTGGATTTTTATCCCTTTCCTTTAAGGTTACTTTTCTTTTTAAAAGGGTTTTTGGCCAGGCTTTTTTTGTGCATCCCTTTTGAAAAGATGTCAGGTCCTGGTTCCTTTTGGGGGCGGTTTCAAAGTTGGATTTTCTGGTTCATTTTTGGCGTAAGGTATGTTGATCCCTTTTTTCCGGTCCGGATATATAGGCGGGATGCCCTTGATGCCTGTCATCTAGTTTCCAAAGGGAATTTCATTCATTTGGAAATACTTGCAAAAGCAAATTTCCTTGGGCTTCTATTCTTTCCAGAACAACCTTGGCCTGAAACCCACTCCAAATCTTCTAAAACTTTAATCCCCGACCGTGGTGATCTCTTCTGTTCTTCAGATTTTTTTAATTTATTATCTAATCCCATTTTCTCGAGTTCGAACCCTTCTTTGCCCAAAGTTCCTGCAAACAATGCGGGTTTGGGGGATTCCTCTGGCACCCCAAATTCTTTTATTCCCGAATAATTCCCTGCAATGTCTTGACGCAGAAGTTTCTTACCTTAGGATTGTATTGCATGCCGAAGTGGCGAAACTGGCAGACGCGCTAGCTTCAGGAGCTAGTTCTCGCAAGGGAGTGGAGGTTCAAGTCCTCTCTTCGGCATTTAAACTTCAAAAGCACCACTTATCTTTATTCTTAACTTTTAAGCTCATTTGAAGCTTAAAAGTTTATTTGATATTAAGTTGGATTGATTTTAAAAGCATGTTCCTTACTTCCGATGCCTTTGTCAGCTTTTTGAAGTTATTTCTAAAATCGTTCAAACAGGTTTCATCAATGCTGTTTAACACCCGTAAAATAGGGTGTAATCTTTGCACTGAAACACTGATGGCAGTAACATTGCAACTTGCAAGAAAAGTAGCACCCAACGGATCTGAAGCCAGTTCGCCGCATACTGTTATTGGCTTGCCCGCTGCGTGCGCATGATCAATCGCAGAAGACAAAATATTCAAAAACCCAGGATGGCAATGGTCTCCTTGGGAAGATCCAGCTTCTTCATTTCTATCCAAACCAATAACGGAAGCAAAAAGATCATTGGTACCAAGGGCGAAGAAGTCGGCTTTATCCGCCCAAAAAGGCATCATGGGAATGGAAGCTGTGGTTTCAACCATTAATCCAAGCGGGATATCCGGGTTGTGATCGAGTTTTTCTTGATACAAGGATTCTCGCGCATCCTGTAAAGTTTGCATGACAAAATCGAGTGTTTCAGTTGAAGCAACA
>CAZYAY010000020.1:0-47567 GCA_964646215.1 uncultured Candidatus Kuenenia sp.
AATACTGACAGTGGAACTGTAACAGTATTTGATGTTCAATCTAAAAAACCCCTTGCAGAAATCCCCGTTGGATCAAAGCCCGAGGGAGTCACATGGATCGGAAAAACCTCTTTGCTTGCAGTCACTCTTTATTCTGAAGACAAAGTCGTAATCGTTGATAGCGAAAAATTATCAGTTACAAAAACCATTACAACCGAAGATGAACCTTATGGAATAGTTTCCACCATGGATGGCAAAAATCTTTACGTTACCCATGAATACCCGGGGAAGATTTCAGAAATCAACACTGCAGACTTCAAGGTATCCCAAGTTTTTAATGCAGGAAAAATGACCCGCGGAATCACCTTGTCACCTGACGAGAAGAACCTCTTTGTAACCGAATTTTACACCGCCTCTGTTAATAAAATTGATATTGCCACGGGTAAAAGAGTCGATCGATGGCAAGGCCGTGATGATGACAATTTCGCCCGTCAAATAATCGCACACCCCTCAAGGCCCAAAATTTATTATCCCCACATTAGATCTAGAACCCACATCATCGATGCGGATGGTTCAATTTTTCCTGAATTAACCATTTGCGATACTTCAGGCTTGCCAGATAAAACCAAACGCATGACGATTGCAATGGACACATTCAACGGTGTCTACGTTGTCGCAACACCTTGGGAAACCGCAGTTTCCCCTGATGGCAAAACTCTTTATGTAATTTATTCCGGCACCAACGACATGAATATTTGCAAGGTGATGGATGATGATTATTCTGAAATCCAGAGGGTGGGATCTGCTATCCAACTAGGAATAAACCCGCGCGCCATCCGGGTGAACCCCAATGGTAAAGAGGTATATGTTTACAATGCATTGGAATTTACTGTCACGATTCATGATCCAACCACGATGACAAAATTAGCAAGCATGAAATCTTGTGATCCGCCCAAAAGCCCAGAATGGGTGCGAGGCAAGATTCTTTTTGCCACCTCCCTATCCCCAATGACTTCCCGCAGATGGGTTGCATGCTTTTCATGCCACCCCGATGGGAATTCTGATGGCAGGATTTGGGAAAACCCCGAAGGCTTACGAAAAACCCCACCCATGGCTGGATTGGCCCACACCCACCCACTGCACTGGTCCGCAGATAGGGATGAAGTTCAAGATTTCGAATATACGATCCGTGGCAAGTTAATGCGTGGGTACGGCCTCACGAAGGGTGCGCTCACGCCTAAAAATGGCTTTGAAAAAACCGAACTCAAAGAGAATCTTGCAGGCAAGTCTGCAGACCTCGATGCACTTGCAATCTATACCAACTCATTCGGTTTCACTCTTTCGCCACATATCGAAGCCCCAGGCAAGTTGACTAAACAGGCCGAGCGGGGCAAAGCTTTATTCTTTAACAATCAAGTCGGGTGCGCTTCATGCCATTCCGGTCCATATTATTCTGACAGCCAACTAGGAGCCAAAGGCAAGGTTTACGATGTGGGAACTGGCAATGATGACCCATCAGAAAAAATGGGGCCTGCATACGATACACCGACTCTTCTTGGACTTTATCGCAATGCGCCCTACCTTCACCATGGCAAAGCCAAAACACTCATGGATGTATTAACAACTCAGAATTTAAAGGATAAGCATGGTAAAACCAGTCAGCTTTCAATTTCTGAAAAGGAAGATTTAGTAGAATTCCTTAAGGCCTTACCTTATGAGATGCCCCCTGATGAAACACCAAACACCGTTAAGTTTCGATTTTCCCCAAAAAAGTAACATGGAGCGATTCGATTGAGCAATGATTTAAAATCCCGCTATGAGGCCGGCATAGAGTTGGCCCAAAAGGCTGCAAAAATCGCATTGGGATATTACGAAACCGCCCTCGATATTGAATGGAAAAACGATGAAAGCCCTGTAACCATCGCAGACAGAGAAGCCGAAAAGTTTCTCCGTTCCTCCCTCACCAAATATTTCAAACAAGATGGGTTTCTTGGAGAAGAGTATGACGATCAACCAGGCGATTCCGGCTATCGTTGGATAATCGACCCGATCGATGGCACCCGGAATTTTGTTCGTGGAATACCGATTTGGGCAACACTTTTAGGCCTCGAATACAAAGGGGAAATGCAGGCTGGAATTACCGTTGCTCCGGGCCTCCATCAAACCTATAGGGCACTTAGAGGCGATGGCGCTTACCGTAACGACATCAAAATCAATGTCTCTGCCATCAACTCTTTGGCGGCTTCCCAACTCTTTTATTCCAGCATTTCCTGGTTTGTTAAGGCGGGCATGGAAAAAGAGTTCCTTGCTCTTGCAAGTGCAACGGAAAAGCAGCGGGGATTTGGCGATTTCTACGGCTTTGTACTTGTGGCCCAAGGCGCCGGAGAAATAATGATCGAGCACGGCGTACATGCCTGGGATGTCGCCGCTATTATTCCTCTTATTGAGGAAGCAGGTGGAAAATTCTCGGACTGGAAAGGTGAAAAATCCATTTATGCCTCTGATGTTTTGGTGACCAATGGCATACTTCACCAGCAAATTCTTGACAGACTCGCCAACAAAATCCAAAGGTAAGGGAACATGAAGAATTACACTATCCCTCGATCCATGGAATGGATCGGAGGCATCGATGGGCACCTTCGTCTTTTAGACCAAACGCTTCTGCCAATTGAAGTTCATTTTATTGACTGCATGGATATCTCCACGGTTCACGAGGCAATTCGCAGTTTGCGCGTACGAGGCGCACCTGCGATAGGAATCACAGCGGCGATGGGAATTTTAGTCGGGATGAAAAATATTCCCTCCGGTACTTCTTTCAAAAAGCATTATGAAAATACGGATAATTTCCTGCGCACCAGCAGACCCACAGCAGTGAATCTGTTTTGGGCGCTTGATCGCATGAAAAGAAAATTTATCGAAATAGCCGATCTGCCCGATCAAAGAAGCATTCTTCACATCTTGCTTGAAGAAGCACTACAGATCGAAAAGGAAGACCGTGCAATGTGCCAATCCATAGGCAGGATTGGGGCAAATCTAGTCCAAGATGGTTTTGGCATCCTCACGCATTGCAACACCGGCGGTCTTGCAACGGCAGCATACGGCACCGCTTTATCTGTTATTTTCACCGCAAGCGAGCAAGGCAAATCCATCCATGTTTTCTGCGATGAAACACGACCCCTTATGCAAGGCGCACGCCTGACTTCCTGGGAATTATTACAGGCAGGAATTCCTGCAACCCTTATTTGCGATAGCATGGCTGCACAAGTAATGAAAGAAGGCAAAATCAACATGGTGATTGTGGGTGCAGATCGTATTGCTGCAAATGGCGATTCGGCAAATAAAATTGGAACATACGGACTGTCTGTTTTGGCACATGCCCACAACATTCCGTTTTATGTGGCTGCCCCCTCAAGCACCTTTGATCTCACCTTGAAAGATGGCTCAGGAATCCCCATCGAACAACGAAACCCACATGAGATTACCGACCCCTTCGGCAAACAAGTGGCCCCCAGAGGAATTTCAGTTTACAACCCGGCTTTTGATGTAAGCCCTGCCCATTTGATTACGGGCATTATTACTGAAAAAGCCCTGATTGCCCCTGTGAACATCGATAACATCAAAAAATCCCTCTGAAACAGCAGATTTAAACAAGCATGAAAACTAACTTGGAATTCATCTTAAACTCTATTACAATAAGATGAGTAATGTGAATATTTACCTACCCTTAGTTTCAAGGAACTAACATGAAATCAATTGCTAGAATGGGGATTTTTCTTACCTTTTTAACTTCTGTTTATGCTGCATCAGCAGAAGTATCATATGCACAAACTTGGGGCACAATCAAAGGCCAGGTTGTATTTGCTGGTGCCAACCACACACCCGAAAAACTCAAAGTAAACAAAGATGAGCAACACTGCCTTTCGAAGGGCGATATCCTTTCAGAAAAATTTGTCGTTGATCCCAAAAGCAAGGGTGTTCGCTGGGTAATGGTTTGGCTGGTTGACAGCAAAAACCCAAAGGCACAGCTTCCGATTCATCCTTCTTTAGCAGATGTCAAGGAAAAGGATGTTGTACTTGATCAACCTTGCTGCGTTTATGAACCCCATGTAATGGGCATGCGGACAGGACAGGTTCTCGTTACAAAGAATAGTTCCCCCGTGAATCATAATGTGAACATCATCAGCACGGGCAACAACCCAAATCAAAACCTTCTTATTCCCGCTGGAAAAGAATTGAAAGTTGAAGGATGGGGCGCTGCTGCTGCACCCACTAAAATCGAATGTAATATTCATCCTTGGATGACTGCATGGGTCAGGGTTTTTAATCACCCTTACTTTGCTGTTACCGACAAGGACGGAAATTTCGAACTGAAGAATGCTCCAGCAGGCGAGTATAATCTTGTAACATGGCAGGAAGAAGTCGGCTGGGTTAAAGGTGGCAAGGTTGGTGTACCAGTCAACATCAAGGCTGATGGCGTTACTGATGCAGGCAAAATTGAATTAAACCCTTCTGCCAACTAATCATCAGTAATATCTGAAAACTTGAACCCTTCCAAAGACAACTTTGGGAGGGTTTATTTTTTTACAGCGACTTTATTATCGTGATAAATACCACAAGCTTTGACAAACCCTTGAAACAAAGGATGAGCACTAGTGGGTTTGGATTTGAATTCAGGATGGCTTTGAACTGCTAAAAACCATGGATGATCTGCAAGTTCGATAGCTTCAACAAGATTGCCATCCGGACTGGTACCGGAAAATACCATGCCATGCTTCTCGTATTGGGTTTTAAATTTATTATTGAACTCGTAGCGATGCCTGTGCCTTTCATGCACTATTGGGGCACCGTAGGCGCTATAAGCCTTGGATCCTTCCTTTAACTTGCAAGGATAAGTTCCGAGCCTCATGGTTCCACCCATATCTGTGATGCTGTATTGATCATCAAGGAGGCAAACGACGGGGCTTTTGCAATTCTTATCAATTTCGGTGGTATTTGGATCTTCAAGCTTGAGAACGTTTCTACCAAATTCGATCACCGCGCATTGAAGCCCAAGACAGATTCCAAAGAAAGGAATCTTCTTCTCGCGGGCAACCCTGATCGCTTCGATTTTTCCAAGAACACCCCTATAGCCAAATCCACCTGGCACAAGAATACCATCAACGCCTTCAAGTTGGCTTTCTGCACCATGCAATTCGATGTCCTCACCTTCGATTTTCCGAATTATAACCTTGGTGGTATTGGCAATACCCGCATGGTCAAGTGATTCGTAAATTGATTTGTAAGCATCGTTATGACGAATATATTTGCCAACGACCGCAATGGTAACCTCACGCTTGGGGTTACGCAGGCGATGGATCATGGAGGTCCAATCGGAAATATCCAATGGCTTTGCTTTTAAAGAAAGTTTTTCAACAATCAATTCATCAAGCTTGTTTTCGACCAGGCTGAGGGGGACTTCGTAGATGCTGAATTCCTTATCACGTTCCTCAATGACGGCCCTGGTTTCGACATTGCAAAAGAGAGCAATCTTTTCGGGCATGTCCTTGGGCATTTCGCGTTCAGTCCTGCAAATTAAAACATCAGGCTGGATACCGATTTGCCTGAGCAGGCCAACACTATGCTGTGTCGGCTTGGATTTTGCCTCGCCCGCGGCTTTTAAATAAGGAACCAAGGTAAGATGAATATAAAGGCAGTTGTTTCTGCCCACATCCAAGGAGAACTGCCTGATTGCTTCAAAAAATGGCAGGCCTTCGATATCGCCAACCGTACCGCCAATCTCCGTTATCACAACATCAACATCGGGAGTTGCGAGTTTTAATACAGCGTTTTTAATCTCATCAGTTACATGGGGAATTACCTGGACCGTACGGCCCAGATAATCGCCCCTGCGTTCTTTTTCAATGATAGAGAGGTAGATCTTGCCCGTGGTGAAATTACAATCCCTGCTGAGTGGCGCATTGGTAAAGCGCTCGTAATGCCCCAGATCAAGGTCTGTTTCCGCACCATCATCCAATACATAAACTTCGCCATGTTGATAAGGGCTCATGGTGCCAGGGTCGACATTTATATAAGGATCAAATTTTTGCAACCTTACCCTAAGGCCCCGATGCTCAAGAAGCATGCCTATGGAGGCGCAGGTAAGGCCTTTACCAAGGGAACTAACAACACCACCGGTTACAAAAATATGTTTTGCCATTCTGGCTTCTCTCGCGATCTAAATCCATAAAGAACAGGAACATCAGCATAAAGCAAAAAATGTTCCATGCGTGGATTTATACGACTCAATCGCAACAAAATCCAGAATAATGTTGGATAAAGTTTTAAGCTGCGTGAAGGCGCCGGAAATGCCTGTAATCTGCAAGAAATTTTTCGTAGTCTTCGCGGGTGTCAACACCAAGGGTTCGCTCTTCAACAATGCCAAGATTAATGGGAAAACCAGCGCCTAAAACCCTTAATTGTTCAAGTTTTTCGAGTTTTTCAAGAGGATGCATCGGGATTTCAGCCATTTGCATTAAAAATGACCTGCGATATGCATACATTCCAATATGAAGCAAAAAAGGGGAAGGCCTTTGAGAAAAATCTGGTTTACCATCCCGAACAAAGGGAATTGGGCTGCGACTAAAATAAAGCGCCCTTCCCTTCAGATCTTGCACCACTTTCACACAGTTTGGATTTACCCAGTCTTTTTCATCATTGATGGGCGTTGCGAGGGTTGCCATTGGCACCTCGGGGCTTTCAATCAACTGCTTAAAAAGCAAATCGATGGAATTCGGATCAATCAAAGGCTCATCGCCCTGAAGATTTAAAAAAATATCGCAATCCAGATTTTGAGCGACTTCCGCTACCCGATCCGTACCACTCTGATGGGATTTTAAAGTCATAGCGCAATTGGCGCCAAAATTTTTCGCAGCGGCCTGAATGCGAAGATCATCGGTTGCGATAATGACTTCTGAAGCAATCTTTGATTTTTTAGCTTGTTCATAAACATGCTGGACCAGATATTTGCCTGTCTGCTTAAGCAATGGTTTTCCAGGCAATCGGGAAGATGCATATCTAGCAGGAATAACGATGGCACACTTCATTGTTTAAACGCTCCAGAAGTTCATAAAACTTATTAAGATGAACATTGAAACGGTTTCTGCGAAAATATGCAAGATTAGCCTGCTTTGTTCGATCTTGTATTGCAGCCTTCAGGAGTTTGATCATGAGCGATAATTTGGATTATTTGATCATCAGCCCGCATCCCGATGATGCAGAGTTAGGCGTTGGAGGCACCATAGGGGTTTTGAAGGCTGAAGGAGCTTCCGTTGGAATTCTCGACTTAACCAATGGCGAACCGACCCCCCATGGTAGCCCTTCAATTCGGGGCAAAGAAACCGAAGAGGCAACAAGAGTGCTTAAGCTGGATTATCGCAAAAATTTAGGCTTAAAGAACCGGGAAGTGGTTTCCAACCTCGAATCAAGAACTTTACTTGCAGAGGAAATTCGTCGGGTAAGACCTAAAAATTTATTTGTCCCTTACTGGGAAGATATCCACCCTGATCATGTAGAAGCTTACGAATTAGCACTTGGTGCACGATTTTGGAGCAAATTGAGTAAAACCCATCTGGCAGGCGAACCTCACTTTCCAACAAAAGTGTTTTATTACTTTAGCATTCACCTCAGAATTCACCCCAAACCCTCTTTTATTTTAGATATTTCAAACCACATTGAAACCAAAATGGCTGCTTTGATATGTTATCAATCCCAATTAATCACAGGTAGAACCAATACTTTTCCAACCCTTTTGGATGATGTCAAAGACCGAAACCGCTACTGGGGTTGGGCCATAGGCAAAGCTTATGGTGAACCGTTTCTGACGAGGGAAGAAGTCGGATTAAAAAGTCTGGGCAATCTGGCATAGATTTTCCTTCAAGGTAAACCAGCAAACCTTTTCCGCACTGCTTGCCCTTCTTCCAAGAACACTACCTCCATCAATTCTTTTCTCCTTTTTGGCTTTGTCTTTTAAGCCGATAAGCCAACTACCGAGGAAGTTTTTTCCTCAAGGAGAGTTGAAATAATGCAAAACAAGGATTTCCATGTCCTGGCGCTGGTTAAAGGTGATCACCAATTTGTCTATATCTTTGACGAAATGGGTTGGGACGAGTTAGTAGAAACGCTTTGCCAGCAGGCCGAAGATCCAAGCCTGGAATTTAGCTGGTTTGATGCCGCCTTACTTTCGCATCGCGCAAAATCACAAATTGAATCTGCGAATGAAGCCGATGGCGAATCCAATAGCGAAGTTGATAGCGAAGCGCATCAGTCCATGCCAACAGATGACGAAACCGAACTAGATTATAAAGCGCCAATAACTTCGCGCTTACCCAGATAATTTTAAATTTTTCACACAGAGATACCCGTTATGAATCAGGCGCTAGCAGGATACCTGCGCCATCTTTCTCTGGAGAAAAATTCTTCGGATCTGACCGTCAAGTCTTATCGTGAGGACTTGACCCAATCGATAAATTTCCTGCGTGGGCATACCGGGCTTTCAAACCTTTCGCCCAAACAAGTCACAACCAGGCATGTGCGCGCATTTATTGCCTGGCTAAATGAACAAAACTACTCGCGGGCAACAATCGCACGAAGAATCGCATCCTTAAGATCGCTTTACCGATATCTTCAAAGGCAGCAAAAAGTTGATCGGGACCCCACGGATGGATTGAAGGGCCCAAAACTTGACCAGAATCTTCCGCATTTTCTTTCCCAGGAAGATATCGACAACCTCTTGAATGCGCCCCAGGGCGAAACCTTGATGTGCCTTAGGGATCGGGCAATTTTAGAAACCCTGTACTCTGCAGGCCTTCGAGTCAGCGAACTGGTCGCACTTAATCAAGAATACCTGGATATGAACGATGGAACCGCGGTGGTTCGAGGTAAGGGGAAAAAAGAGAGGATCGCTCTTCTAGGCCCCCAGGCAATAAAGGCTGTTGGAGAATATCTTAACGAAAGGAAACGCCAGAAAAGCATTAAGGTCAAAGAAAACCCTGCTATATTTCTGAACAAAAATGGCACCAGGCTCACCACTCGAAGTGTTGGCAGACTGCTAGAAAAATACATAAAGCTTGCAGGTATGGATGCGCGAACCACGCCCCATACATTAAGGCATACTTTTGCGACCCATCTTCTGGATGCGGGCGCAGATATTCGGGGAGTTCAAGAACTGCTTGGGCACAGCAGCCTCGGAACAACTCAGATTTATACCCACGTTACAACAACGAGATTAAAAGAAAGCTACCAAAAAGCCCACCCGCGGGCTTAATGGTTTCGAATGGAGTCGATCAATGATCACAAGTTGTATTTATAAAAACAAAGCCCTTGTCAAAACGCTGCTTCTCGCTTTGATTTTTACGACGGGTGCCCCGTTGTTTGCAGGTGAAATAGAATGGCGCACAGATTACATGCAGGCAAGGCAGGAAGCCGCACAGAAAAACCTACCCATTCTCATCGATTTCTACACCGATAATTGCTTTTGGTGCAAGCAAATGAATCAACGAACTTTCAGGGATCCAACCCTAAATCAAACGATGATGGAAAATTGGATACCCCTAAGAATTAACGCAAGGAAAGAACCGGTTCTGACAGATGCCTTGAAAATCCGATCCTTTCCAACCTTGGTATTCGCAGGGCCAGATGGAAATATTCTAGGGTTTCTGGAAGGCTTCATCGAAGCCCCCGCACTTGTGGCCCAACTCGAACAGCACAGGGGCGATTCCATCACCCCGGACTGGATGAACCTTGATTACAAGGAGGCAACAGTTGCAATCGCTTCAGATGATTATCCGAAAGCCGTTTCACTCCTCAAAAAAATAACAGAGGATGGGAAACAAAGACCGATTCAAAAAATGGCAATCGTCCTACTTCAAGACTTTGAAAAACAAGCGACCGAAAGAATAGCGAAGGCAAAAAAGAATCTGGAAAAGGGGAATACTTCAGAATCGATCCAGCTATTCCGTGAAGTATCGAGGCAATTTGAGGGCACCAACGGGGCCAAAGAAAGCAGCCAGATTCTCGCAAGCCTTGCAAACCGACAACCCAATTCGGAACCTTTCTTAGTTTCCAACAATCTTGCGAAAGAGGTGCTTTCCTTGATAAGGCAGGATTGCAAGAGTGCAAACTACCTTTCGTGTCTGGATCGTTATGATTACATGACTGCAACTTTTGCAGAGGCAATGGAAACCCAGGAAGCAGGCATTATTATTGCAGAAATAAAAAGCAACCCGGAATGGATGAAGGCGGCATGCGAGCAAATGGGTGACAAGCTTGCCAACCTCTATTTGTCGCTTGCGGATTCATGGACAAAAAAAGGACAACCACAACAGGCGGTCTATTATCTTGAAAAAACCATGCAAACATTTCCAGGAACTAAGTACGCAGAGTCCGCCCAAATAAGAATGGCACAACTACTGGGGCCCTCAATCAGGGCGGTGGAACTGAAAAACAACAAATAAGAATCAGGTTTCGAGCAGGCCCTGGGTTTTAGAAAGAGCTGCAAAATGAAGGTGGCCGTTCGTTGAAAGCATACCCTTGGTTTGCTTGAAACCGGGAGCGCCATAGGTAATAGGGTTGCCTGAAAAGTCGGTTAATTTACCTCCTGCCTCTTCCACGAGAATATGGCCTGCACAGATATCCCAGTCATGAAAGGCTGGATAATTGTTGGCGTATATATCGCCCTCTCCCCGGGCAACGATCGCCATCTTTAATCCTGCAGAATAGGTTTCAAGCACCGATCCCGGAGAAAATGACGCCTGCGCCTTGCTGGTTTTTCCAGGCTTAGCATGGCTTTGAACCAATATCGCCTTGCTTAAATCACTGCAGGTTCTAACTTTGCAAGCAACAGTTTCCTTACCTGGTTGCATCAAGAAACACCCCTGCCCCTTTGCCGCATAAGTGGTTTTTCCAGTTGCAGGTTCATGCACGACACCTACCACAACTTTACCCTGATCCATCATGGCAACCATGACGGAAAACTGATCATTCTTCATTGCAAAACCACGGGTGCCATCAATTGGATCTACCACCCAAGTCCTGGTGGCGCCCACAGGGGATTCAGAAAGCGTGGCGGTTTTTTCTTCGGCACAAAGGGAATCAGAAGGGAATTCCGTACGCAAGATTTTAAGTATAATTTCCTGAGATTGCTTATCTGTTTCCGTGGTGAGATCTGCTGGGGCATTTTCAAAGGGCTTTAAAGTCCTGTACACTTCAGAAATCAACTCTCCCGCCTTATGTGCCGCCTTTAATGCAACCGCTAATTCTTTCCTATACATAATTCTCTTTTCTAATTGCTATTACTTTGCAACCATGATGGCTTGCACTGGATTAATAAAAGCCTGGCTTTTAAGTTTTGCACTTTCGATATCAATCTTACCGTCTTGCAACCAGATCTGATACTTAAGTTTCAAAGGTTTTTCCTTCGTGATCTCGGTCACAAAATAAGAACCAAACCTGCCGTAGGGTCGTTCACTAAATCTAGCTTCCTTAGGGTTCGCGGGGTTATCAAGATACAAGGCTGTGTATCTTTTATCCTTAATAACAAAACTCATGGCATTCCAAGGCAGATTGACATGGGTTTTCAAATCAGGCCAATTCCTGCTGGCACCGGGTTTATCCTCGCCATCGGGCCTGAGGTAGATAGTTTCTTTGGAAGTTTTTTCAGAGACTTCATTGGAGGCACGAAAATGAAAGCCGGCATGTTGTGGATCGCCATCGAGTAATACAGGCCCACCAGTGGTCCGAACAACGGATTGAAATTCAACAAGTTGCCCGCCTGGAACCTTGTAAACAATGAGCTGCCTTTCTTCGACAGCAAAGGTTTCCTTGTTTTTCCCATTCCAAGCGATCTGGTCTTTTTCAGAGGCAAGAACCGGACCAGATTCACGAAGCAGAACTTTTTCAAAAGCTTGGTGCGTATCATCCTTGCAATGCCAGATATCAACTTTAACATTGCTGCCATAAGTAACCTTGCTGAAGCCGAGGAAAATGCCACGATGATGGGTGAATTGCCCACCCGCACCCTTGGTAACCAAGGCACCAGAGTTATCAAAAAGATGATGAAAAGGTTTGTAAGAAGCTTCCCTTTCCTTGCCTTCTTTTAAGATGGGATGCACAAACTGAAGAACAGGTTTGCCCTCAAGAGAAACCTGGCTTAACTCAGGATTTTTATCTTCAAAAGAAAAACTGGGAGAAGGACTCTTGGTATCATCAGCAATCCAAGTACCAGCCAGGGGAATACCGTTATCAGGAATGTTTAACGCTGGCAAAACCACTACAAGATACTTTTGATTTTCCTTTGCAGTCAAATCAACAGAAAATTTCCCGACTACTTGCCCGAGAAGATTAGTTGCGCCAGAACCTGACAGAGAGCAAGTTTTACTTTTAACAACGATGCCTTCTGGAATAGCAATCTGCACAGGAGTGCCTTGGGGAATTTTAGCTGGGCCTTTTAATTCGACCTGAAAATCCTGGGCAGCCAAACCAGACAAAAGAATTGTCACGGCATTTAATAAAGCATTCATCTGTTAATCGCCTTGTGGTAAGTTACACACGATAAAATCAGAAACACCCGGAATTAAGACTAAGAAAGTCCATAGAAACGAACGGCGTTATCATGGAACAGTTTCTTTTGCTGCTCTTCAGAACGGGTTTGGACTACTTGCTTTAGGGAATCAACCCATTCCTTGTATGTTGCAGCAAGCGTACATACAGGCCAATCGCCACCAAACATCACACGATCTGGCCCGAAACTATCCATGGTGTGATTAATGAATGGAGCAAGGTCATCAACTTTCCAGGCACCCTTGGTTGATGAAGCAATAAAGCCTGATATTTTCACAACAACATTTTTTCGTTTTGCGATCTCGACCACACCCTTCTTCCAAGCAGAATTATCCTTGCTCTTCAGATCTGGGTTGCCACAATGATCAAGGATGAAACGGGTATCAGGGCAGGAATCAATCAGTTTTGCTATGTTATCAAGATCGGTGCCACGCACACACAAATCGTAACTAAGATTTCGATCACCCAGCATCCGTATGCCACGCACAAAATCGGGGTGATTGCAAAACCCAGGAGGTGTCGCAGGGACATGCAAAACCTGCCTGATTCCTTTGATAAATTTATTATCCTTGAAGTTATCAAGGTATTTGCCGAATTCGGGTGAGGCGGGCCTGCCAGAAACCACAGCCGCAACCATGGATGTTTTTCCACTTTTACAGATATCCGTTACAAACTGGGCTTCAGCAAGCTGCTGCTCGGGCGAAACATCAACTTCCATATAAACAGATTTTACAACATTAAGCCCTTCGGTAGCCTCTGCGTAATCTTTGAGCACAAAATTCCGGGCAAGAGGCGTACCAACTTCAACCCATGGAAGCTTAAACTGTTTTAAATCCCACAAATGCTGATGAGTATCCACAATAGGTAGCATTGCTTTTTTCTCCGCTAAGACCTGGGCTGTTATCCCCAAGGCAAGAGTTGATCCGAGTATCGAATTTTTAACAAACGTTCTACGGTCCTGATGATTCATTATAAATTCTCCTATGAATGATTACCTTTTATCCATAAGACTGCCCAACTCTGCAAGCACTTTCTTGAAAGTTTAATGCCTGAAGTGCCTGAATCCGCTAAAGATCATGGAAATCCCATTTTCATCACAGGAAGCAATGGCATCGGCATCACGCATCGAACCACCCGGTTGTACAATAGCAATAATACCAGCCTTGGCAGCCTCATCGACACCATCCCTGAATGGAAAAAAAGCATCAGAAGCAAGGACTGCGCCACGGGCATTTTCCCCAGCTTTTTTAAGGGCATTCTGCACAGCATCAACCCGGCTCATCTGCCCTGCCCCGGTGCCAAGAAGTTTGCCATCTTTGACAATGACAATCGCGTTGCTTTTCACATGCTTACAAACAACCCATGCAAACTTGAGGTCATCAAGTTCCAAGGGGGAAAGTTTTCTCTTGGTAACCAGCCTTGCGCTTGAAAGATTTTCATTCGAGGCATCCTTATCCTGGACAAGAAGGCCACCGTCCACTTTGCGAATTTCCATCGTGGGTTTTCTTGGAATCATGGGGCCGGTGGAAAGCAGGCGCACACTTTTCTTCCAAGTAGGCTTGGTGGTAAGAATTTCAAATGCTTCAGGCGAGAAACCCGGTGCAACCACACATTCAAGAAATCTGCCTGGTTCGGCCATCGCCAGCGCAGTTGCTTCATCAACTTCACGATTGAATCCAACAATGCCACCATAGGCACTAAGTGGATCACCATCGTATGCGCCCCGGAAAGTATCAACCAGATTCTTTGCAACCGAGGCACCACAGGGGTTGTTGTGTTTGAGAATAACCGAGGCTGGCCTACCAAATTCGCGCAACAAGCTAAGGGCGCTATCGATATCAAGCAGGTTGTTGTAGGAAAGTTCTTTCCCATGCAGGATGGTCGCATTAGCGAGGGAATCCGCAGGCGGGTTTAGTTCCGTATAAAACGCGGCAGTTTGATGGGGGTTCTCACCATAACGCAAAACCTGTTTGCATTTGAAAGAAAAAGAAATCTCATCAGAAAATCCATGGTTCAGATGCGCCTTGAAATACTGACTGATTGCCAGATCATATTCCGCAGTATGGGTAAAGGCATCGCAAGCGAGTTTTTTTCGGGTCGCAAGGCTGATCTTTCCACCCGTGCTTTTAAGTTCTTCGATTATTGCGGGATACTGCCCAGGGCTTGTTATCACCGCAACATCATGGTGATTCTTCGCAGCAGACCGAACCATCGAGGGGCCGCCAATATCGATGTTTTCAACCACTTCCTCGTAGGTGCTTTCCGGATTCGATGCAACTTTTGCAAAAGGATAAAGATTGCAAACAACCATGTCTATTGGATGAATGTCATGTTCTTTAATGGTTTTCACATGGTCTGCATTATCACGAATTGCCAGGATGCCCCCATGAATTTTGGGATGCAAGGTTTTAACCCTGCCATCAAGCATTTCAGGAAACCCCGTAACTTCGGAGATATCAACAGCAGGAATTCCAGCATCAAGAAGCGCCTTTTTTGTTCCACCTGTCGAAATCAGCATCGCTTTGTTGTTCACAAGCTCTTTTGCCAGTTCGATCAGCCCGGTTTTATCACTAACACTCAACAACACACGATGAATAGGAACAAAGCGACCATCCACGGCAAACCCCCCGAAAATTAAAGTTGAATTCCAATAAGCCAGATTCTATCAATGCTGAAGGAAGTTTCAGTATTATTCCTTGAGTATCGTATTAATTAAATCGGCCCCAGCACCACGGTATACCGGTTGGATTGAATCCTGATACGGCCTGCAAGATGCACTTCAAAGCCATCAGTGCCCAGATTATGAGCAATTTTTTTCCATTGTTTATGATGGATGGAATCTGTTGGCCATAATTCCCGGACAAATATACTTCGAAGAAAAAGAGCCAATTTCCAAGCGGGTATTTTTGAAACCTCAAGCCTATCGAGCACGACCTGGTCAAGAACCCTGGGTTTTTCAAGTTTCAAACCTATTTTTCGTGCCAGTCGTTTTTCAAGGGAGACATATGCATGAATGTGCCCGGCAAGCCCTGCAAGAATTCCCTCGATGCCAGGTTGAAATTCATTTTTCAGCAGGGGTATTAAATCAAGTCGGATTTTATTTCTTAGGAATCGTGTTTGTTGATTGGTTGGGTCTTCGCGCCAAACGAGATCATTCTCCCTCAAGTAAGATATAATCTGTTCTTTGGAACAAAAAAGAATTGGCCTACCCAACCCCACACCTTTAATCAACGAACGTTTTGGTTTGATTCCCGCCAACCCTTGTACCCCGGAACCACGCAAAATGCGCATCAAAACTGTTTCAGCCTGATCGTTGGAAGTATGCGCGGTAAACACCCAATTGGCTTTGTTTTCGAGTGCGATTTCTGAGAACCAATTATAGCGCGCCGTCCTTGCGTTCTTTTCCCAACTCGCACCAATATTCAAGTCGTCAGGGTTTAACGTCAGGGTTTTGTATTCAACCAAAGAATCGGTTGCTTCCTGAAGTTTCACAGTAAAATTGCGAACAAAAACTTCATCCAGATCGTTTTCAGCCCCCCGTGTGGCATGATTAACATGCGCAACAATCAACCTAGGCACTGATTTTTTTTTAATCTGGCATGCCAGGGCATGAGCCAACCCAATGCTATCTGCCCCGCCTGATACTCCAACAACTATCCCAGTTCCCACATTCTTACAACTCGCAAGAAAATTCTTCACCTCTAAAAGAACAGGAGAATTCGCACTGCGGGGCTTCATTCTTTAATCCAGCCCCTTGAGGGTTTTTAAAGTCGATGTAATGTTCCCAGATCGCATGAAAGTTTCACCAACAAGAATCGCCCGGGCACCTGCACCCTTCAACTTTTCAACATCCTTGTTGGTCTGGATCCCGCTCTCACTTACCACCAAAAAGCTCTTGGGGATTTTGGGTAGTAAATCAAGGGTATGATCAAGACTGGTTACAAAAGTGCGCAAATCCCGATTGTTAATACCCACCAACCGTGTGCCACTATCAAGAACGCGGGTTAAATGGCAGGCATCATAAAGCTCCACCAATGGTTCAAGGCCAAGCTTGATTGCCTGCCCGACCAGATGTTTTAAATCATCGCCTAGAAGAACCTCTGCGATGAATAAAATAGCGCTTGCACCATGAATTTTAGCTTCCAGAAGTTGATAATAATCTATTACAAATTCTTTCCGTAAAAGAGGTGTTTTCACCGTATCAGAAACGGTCTGAAGATCATTCAGGCTGCCTTGAAAAAAATGCTCATCCGTTAAAACGCTGATGCAATCAACACCACTTGATTCGTATTCCCTGGCAATACTTGCAGGGCAGAAACTTTCTCTTAGGACACCCGCGGAAGGCGAGGCTTTTTTTATCTCCGCAATGACCCCTATGCCTTTGGCATTGGCCAGCGCATCATAAAAAGAAACGGGTTCGGGCACATTGCTTAAACGCTTAAGAAGATCAGCTTCCGGGTTGTTTTTTCTACCCAGAAAAACTTCTTCCTTCTTCCTTGCAACTATTTTGTCTAGAATTGTTTCCATGGTGCTTTCCAAATTGGCTTTGACTAACCCTGATACTTTCGCAATTACTTACATAACCCAATGAACGATTCCCCAGATCATCTTACGAATTCATCCTACACTGGAAAAACCGGTTTTGAAAACCTTTCTCCCGCCAAGGTTACACTCTGCCTGTTATTGCTTTTACTTGCTGCTTCTTTCATCCCTTTCATAATTCAAAAAAGCAATATTCTGGAAAATCAATATGGCCGAGAAATGGTTGAAAAGTCGAAAGATTACTCAGATCCGGAAGAATTCAAACTGCTTCGAACCCGGATGAGTTTATGGACATCCGGTATAACATTGCCTTTTATCGCATTACTATTCCCCTGGGTAATCATCAACTACACTGGATTAAACAAAAGTGAACTGGGATGGAAAAGCACGAACCTCTTGTTTTCTCTGAAAAAAGCAATCTTGTGTATCATCATTTTCATACCCGCGGTTTATATTCTTCAGTTCATAATGGTTAAAATACAGTTCTTACTCCCGGGGCAACAGGTTGTAAATCATCCTTTAACCCTGCTTGCAGGCCAGAAATTAATGGTAATAGAATGGGTGATGATTTTCTGTTCCGCAGTTATTGGCGCACCACTACTTGAGGAACAATTATTCAGAGGCTTGATACAACCGTGGATCATGGCAAAAAAAAACGGGATTCTCATAACTCTTTGCTGCGCAATATTATTAGGATTCATTCAATTCAGCGATGATTGGTACAAGGCTTTTTCGTTCGCCTTAAACGATCGATCTATTGAAAACCTACCCCAATTCAAAATACACATGGCCCAAGCTTTAATGCCGTTACTTTTCAGCATTTTAATTTCAAGTTTAATTATCATCGTTGGTAAAAAAAGCAGATCAAATGCTGCAATTGGTGCAACTGCCCTACTTTTTGGGATGATCCATGCTTTCGCATGGCCTTCGCCCGTGGGTTTGACTTTACTTGGAATGGGCATGGGAATGGCTTACGCAAAAACCGGGAATATTATCGCACCAATATTCATCCACATGGTTTTTAACAGCCTGGCTTTTGCAATGCTGATACTTCAAACCATTAAATAGTGAAAGGTAACGAGCAGGAAACAGCAGATTGGGATGTACCATCGCACTCAATTTGAAAACTAGTGCCCAATTCATGGTTACCCCTGCGCAAATAAGCCAAGGCAATGCTCTGCTTTAACAAAGGCGAATAAACAGAAGAGGTCACCCGACCAACCTCGTTACCGTCTCGAAAAACCAAAGCTCCCTGCTGGACAATATTTTTTTCAAGAAGCAAACCAAACAACAACCGGTTGACCTGCCCCCGATCACGGGCCATGACAATTGGTTCCTGCCCCAAATAACAACCTTTTGTCGAGCAAATCGCCTGGGCTGCCCGATTTAATTCGGGAATAAATGTGGTTTCCTCTATTTCTTTTCCTGCTGCAGGGTATCCAGCTTCAACACGCAAGACATCAAGTGCTTCTGTTCCGCCAGGTGTTACAGCATTAGAAATCAAAGCCTTCCAAACTTGGAGCGCCCTGCTTTTCAAACAAATAATTTCGAAGGCGGGAATATTGAAATCAGGTTCGAAACGAATCTGGCAAGGCCCTGCAGCATCTAAGGTTCTAACCAAAAACTGATGCGAGCCTAATGGGGGAACTTCTTCCTTGATCAACTTTGAAATCAGCGCTTGGGCATTTGGCCCCACCAAAAGGAACTGGGCGTATTCTGAGGTGCGGTCGGCAAACGCAACCTGTTCACTAATTAGATAATGATCAAGGTGTTCTTCAATTTTACGGTTCTGACCCGGTGCACCATCCACCCAATAAGCATGCCTGCCATCCGCAAGTTGTATATGGTAAACCCGGATATGCGCAACAGCCTTGGCCTTGGCTGTGGTAAGAAAAGCTTCGCACCCACCGCCCAATGGCAAATCAGCAACCTGATTAGTGCAAATATTATTCAAGAACGCTGGAACATCTGGGCCGGTCATTTCTATTTTGGAACGATTCGAAATATCAAAGGCAGCAACATCTTTTCTAGCGGAGGCATATTCATTTTGAATATCGCCAAAAGATAAAGGTGGATTGGTATCTACGCCATATATTGCGCCCTGTGATAACATTAAATCCATAAGGTCTTTATTTTGTATCATTTGTAAAACTCTCTTCTGGAAAAATCCATCTATCGCTTTTTAATATTGATATAAGACTTATGGGCATCGCGAATAATGGCGACCCCATCTGCATTTGAAGCGAGGTCGCAAAGTTCCTGAGCCGAACGAAGAGGCAATGCCAGCAATCTGCCAATATCATCTTTGCCCTCAAAAGTTGAAACATAAACTTTACCGTGTGAGGCTGCATCTACCCAATGTTTGATTAAATGAGGAGGGACCAGAGAAAAAGCTGCCTCGCTCTTACCCATCGATTTCATTTCGAGTTGTTTTTTAATATCGCCAAGGTTGAATTCCGCCTGGGCAAGCAAAACGATCACTCCATTTTTTTTCACGATCCGCTTGGCGCAAACAAGCGCCCTGCATAATTGTACAAACCCTATTTTTTCATCAGGGCCCCCGACCAGTGCGATCACCAAGCCGAATGTACTTGTGGAATCCTGTTTCCAGATTTCATCCAATTTCTTCTCTGCAAATCTATTAGCCTCATCCGCCCCTGCAAAAATTTCTTCGACGCTTCCATTTGCACCTTCCAAAACCTGGACAAAATAAGGTGCACCCAACAACCAGGCAACCTTGATTGCCTGCTGTTTGCCTAAATCAGAATTAGCATCTTCGCCCAGCACTTCTTTCGAGCAGGTGGAAATCACCTCGGAATTTGCAAGCGCAGGGAACAAATCAGCCTCTGCACCGGAAATCCCAAAGTACGGATCGTACTGCCTTTTACCCAATACAACAATCTGATCAGCCTCGATAATAGTCCGGTTCAAATAAAGTTTACCAATCTCATCGGAAGAGGTTAGGAAAGCATGACTTTTTTTATTATCCGGATTATGCACTTCAATTTTAATCTCATTGTACTCATCGGGAAGATTTTCCACCCATGAATCAGAATCCGTACAGGCAAGACAAACCAGAGTAACATTTTCCATTGCAACGCCGGCACCCGCAATGTGCTCCAACACGGCTACAAGGATTTCAAGAAAGCCGTTGAATTGATCAACCAAGACAATCGCAATACGATCATCCGGGGTGATCGCCCGTTTTAGTTCCGGGTAACCAACTGGTTGCGATAGTGCATTACGAATTAATTGGGGGATATTAGATTGCGGGGTTTTCAAGTTAGGTGAAAATTCGCACACAACTTGTTGATCGCGCAAATTGAATTCCCACACTTTAGAACCAAACGCCAAGCTGAATTCCTTCATCATTCTTTCCCGCAAGTCGCCAATAGGACAGATCTGAACACACCAATATATAATAGAACAAATGGACAAAAAGGCGTATGCTAGTTAATATTGCTATGATTGTGTGTCAAAACAGGCTTTTCGAGTTAGAATAAAATTGTTCCGGTATAATTTAATAGCTTGAGCCGAAATTGTTAAAGTTGGTCTTGAAGATAGAAGGAATTTAAAATGCCTGACGAAATGGCCGCGTTAAAAGAAGAAAATGAACAACTTAAAAAATTATGCCTGGAGTTGGATCAAGCGCTCACCAATTCAAACCTGTCGGCGAGTTTCAACAAGCCCTTTGGAACACCGATTCCAGAAAGCGAACTAGAACAACTCCTTGAAGAAAAATCTGAGACCATCCGAAAACTGCACACGGAAAACCTCGAATATCAGAAGGTAATCACAGAACTCGAAGACAGGCTATACGGACCAGGTGGAACAGACCAGGGAAGTGAAAAACCACAACAAACATCAGGCAGCAATGATATTTCTGCAAGTATCGGTGAATTAGAGACAAAAAAAGAACTCTTGATCAAAGAGATTGCATTGATGGAAAAACAATTGTGCGATGAAGAAATTCAGGCCAGCAGAGAACGGGCAGAACTGGCCAGACAAAAATATGATTTGGAACGATTAAAGGCGGACTTGGAGATCGAAATTGAAAAGCACGCCAAGGACATATCACTTAAGACCAAAATAGATTCCATAAAATCCAGGCTTCATAATGCAGGAACCGAACCACTCAGGGTCCAAAAGACCGAAACTGATTCCGTAGAACCAGCGTCTACGCCGGCGCCTGCAAAAAGCATATTTGGCAAACTCTTTGGCGGGAAGTAACAAGTTTGATCAGTCAAGCTTAACGGGTATTTGTATTTTCTTTCCATCCCGATCGACCCCAACTTGAATAGTGGTGCCTTTTTTCTCGCCCGCCATGATTTGCATATAGGTTTCTATATTGCCCACCTTTTTACCACTGATTTCCATGATACGATCACCTTTTTTAATACCAGCTTTGGCAGCAGGATCGCCATCGGAAACCCCTTCAACAAGAACACCGTCTTTTTCATCAGAGTAACCCGGGCGAATGCCAAGTCTGGGCATATTACCAGCGGGCCTTGGAGATGTACCGCCTTTCACTTCAATAAAAACCGGTTTTTTCTCTACCTGGGTCAGATCCACTGCTATTTTTTCAACAAAACCAACAATCTTTAAAAGACCTTCAAGGTTGATTCTTTCAGCAGTATCCATGGGAGTATGGTACTCGGGATGAACACCGGTCCAGAAAAAGAGAACAGGAATTTTCTTCTCACAAAAAGATGCATGATCACTTGGCCCGAACCCACTTTTTTTCTTTACAAAGACAAACTGTGAATCTGCATTTTTCTTATCAAGCAGGGGTTCAAAAATTTCTGCAGTGCCTGTACCCTCAAGAAGGACTTTGTCTTTCTTTGTATCGGCATCCTTCGAAAGTCTGCCTATCATGTCAAGATTCACCATTGCAGCAATTTCGTTGATTGGAATCAAAGGGTTGTTAACGAAATGTGCAGAGCCAAAAAGCCCCAACTCTTCGCCACTGAAAGCCATGAAGAGAATCTTTCTTCCCTGCCTGTTTTTAACCGAGGAAAACCTGCGAACCAACTCAAGCATACCCGTGGTACCTGAACCGTTGTCATCAGCTCCATGATGAATCGCAAGTTTCTTTTGGGCTGAAAGGCTTCCCGCACCACCGTAACCCAGATGATCGTAATGAGCCCCAATCACAATCGTTTCATTTGCCAATGGGCCATCACCTTCCAAAACCCCAGCAATGTTTTTCAAAGGTACGACATCTTTTCCACGAGTAAGCTTGATCTCAAGGTCTGCGGTGATCGAGTCCAAGCCGGAGCTTGCAGAAATCATCTCGTCTTCAATCATTTTTTGAGTTTGATCAAGCGACTTGCCTGTCACCGCGGTCACTAATTCATCAGCGCTGGACCTGGATAAATGAAGCGCGGGTATTTTTCCCGGGGCCCTTGCAAGCGCGGTGTAATTAAAGGGTAGAAGAGAATCTGAAGTATCCTTGGCGGTATCGCGATCGTTGACAAAAAGAACAGCCAATGCACCGTGTTTCTCAGCGTTCAATATCTTTTCTGTAAGGGATGCCAACTGCTTTTTTTTACCATTGGAATCAAATATCTTTGCTTCCTCCTTAAATTTGGGAGCATCGCGAAGAACCATGACAATCTTGCCCTTGGCATCAATTTTCGCATAGTCATCATATTTTTTCCCATCATCAACAGTGATACCAAAACCCGCAAAAACAAGGGGTGCATTCGCTTTTCCAGCTTGTGAGAGGCCCATGGCTTCAAAATCTTTGCCTACTTCAAGCGGAAACACCTTATCTTGCTTAACAGATGTTTCACTTCGATGCGCAAACTTGAATCTCCGATTTTTCAACTGGGGGTCGACCTGTAAATTCGAAGACTTTATTACCAACTTTGGCTTCTCATCGAGCTTGGCGCCCGCAATATTAAAAGGCTGAAAGTAGGAACCATCCTTACCCAAAGGCTTCAGTCCGGCATCCTTAAATTGCTTGCTGATATAATCTGCAGCAAGGTCCAGCCCCTTGGTCAAAGGCCCCCTGCCCTCGCAGTTATCCGAAGCAAGAAAGAAAATATCTTTCTTCACCTGATGAAAAGATGCACTTTGAGCATCACCTTTTTCTGCCCCATTTACAGGAATCAGCAGGGCCAAAAAAATCAACGAAAGCAAACCAACACTTACAACAGTTTTAATTTTCATGACTGATAAACCCTTAAAAAATAAAACAAACCTTGATGGCAATATTATTTTAGTTGAAGGCCGGGCGCAAATGCTAACCGATAATAATTCTTGGCTGTTTTTCGGGATTTGGTTGTGCCTTGGATACAAGTTCTTTCACCATCCAGGGAACATTCCCCTCGCCAAATAAAAGAAAACTTAAATTCGCAGAAAGGGTACTTTCATCCGACCAGCCAAAATGAATTTCAGGAGGGCTGCCAAATTTGCTTAATTCAAGCGCAATGGCAGCGATCACATGGGAAATAGAAGAGCAACGCGAGACCTTCAAGATAAAACGGTCATCGTATTGCTCAACTTCGAGCAATGGTTGCTGGTAAAATTCGCTGGTATCTCCCCGGGAAACTTCAAGGAATAAAATCGGAACTTCCGGACCGATGCGATGCTCTTTCCGAATGATCGCCTCTTTGATCAGCAATTCCCTACGCCCCGGCCGATGAGGAACAAGCACCGGGAATTCAAGATGTTCAAGCGTCTCCCAAAGAAACCTTGAATGATCATCAACAAACTCAAATCCTAAAAACCTAAGCTCGGTGGACCTTAATAACCGTGATACAAATGAAGAAATGAAAATGGCACCAATGAAGAAAGCCCCGATCTTCATTCCTTCGGGTTTCTCAATGATCACCGCAAAAGCCGTATAGGCAAACGATAGCGTGACCAGCGAAAAATACCAAGGGATGCGATACAAAAAACCACCCTTGCGGGAACGGTATATCTCTATCACCGAGGCAATGCATGCGCTCAAAATCAACATCAATACCCCGGTTGCATAAGCACCACCCTGGGCACTGACATCGGCGTTGAACACCCATGTAACCAAAAGGTTTATCAGTGTGAAAAGAATCACCATTGGCTTGACTGCCCGCGACCATTCAGGCGCCATGCCATAGCGGGGCAGATATTGCGGCACAAGATTAATAAGGGCAGCCATTGCACTTGCCCCTGCAAACCAAAGAATCGAAACGGTGCTTATATCATATATGGTTCCAAAGACCGCACCGAAAGGAAAGGCATGAATACTAGGGCTTTCGCCATGCGCTAGAAAAGATAAAGCCCTGTCCTTCGCAGAAGCTCCAGCCATATCTGAAACTGAAATTAGTTTTTCAGCAGGAATCAAAGTACTTACAGCAAGGGAGGAACAAATAAGGAAGAAGGACATGATCAAACCGGCTGTAAGCAATAATTTTTTGGTGTTTCGAATTCTACCTTTGGGATTATCGGGTGTATCTGATTCATCACCTTTGATAATTCCCATGATTGCAATGCCGGTTTCAAATCCACTAAGCCCCAAAGCAAGCTTGGGGAATAACAAAAGCGAAAGAACAATAATTGCTGCAATGCCTGTAAAGGGAACTTGGGGGGCATGGACCAAATGCCAATGCTCACCTCCTAATTCCACATCCTTAAGCCAAAGAGTAAAATATTCCGGGTGTTGAACTAGATGAATCAGGCATGTTCCAATAATAATCAGGTTAAGAATCATGTAGATAATCACGATGACCACCGCCACGCCAATTACCTCAGCAAATCCACGCAAAAACATCGAGCCAAGCAACACAAGCAAACCCATGGTCAACAATAAACGCTGCTTGTCATGATCCAAGGATTCCACCCCGAAAGGCCAGAAAGAGTTGGAGATAATATGTTCAGCGGCATCGGCGGCGGATAGAGTCTTGGTGATAACAAAATCAGTTGCTGCAAAACCAAGAAGAGTCATGACCAAGGCCTTGCCGACCCAACCATGAAGCAGTTTTTCAAGCATCCCGATGGAACCGAGGCCCCGGAATGATTTTCCAGCCACATAGGAATAAACAGGGAAAGCGCCAAAAAGAGTAACTAGCACGACGACAAGGGTTGCAAAAGGCGAAAGTTTGCCCGCAGCCTCGTATGCAATGGAAGGTTGGTAACCAAGTGTGCTGAAGTAATCCACCCCGGTAAGGCACATCGCCCACAGCCAAAAAGTTTGATGACTTTTAGCATGCTGCGATTGACTGGGATCGCTCATCCTTAAACCCCAAAATTGAAAAAGAGCCAATCTTGGCCCTACATGGGATTTATTTTATTCTTTTTGAGGTCATCCAAATAAAAGATCCACCATTTTCCTTGAACCCAACTATTTTTGTTGGTATAAAGCCAATCGCAACAAGAACTTACAATCTTTCATTTGGAGTCATATTAATGGGCAACTCCGCTTCTTTAAACCAAAAGTGGGCTTTGGATCTCTTGATGGGTTGTTTAAAAATCAATGGTGTAACTGGCAAGGAAGCTGCAATTGCCAAGCATGTAATCGCTTCCCTTCTGAATGTTGGAGTCTCAAAAAACCAGATTAAATATGACAAGGCACACCAAGAAATCCCCCTACCCACTGAATGTGGCAATGTCATAGTAACTTTACCAGGGAATGTAAAAGGGCCACGGCTTCTTTTCTCGACGCACTTGGATACCGTGCCTTTATGTGCTGGCGCTGTGCCGGTTTTAAAAGGAAAAAAAATAACAGCAGCCGGGAAGACCGCCCTCGGGGGAGACAACAGAACCGGAGTGGCATGCCTGATTTATCTTGCTGCAAAATTACTGAATGAGAATATTCCGCACCCTCCGATAACGCTTCTTTTTACAGTTCGCGAGGAAAGCGGGTTGTTTGGTGCAAGGTATGTAAAGTCTGCGGATTTGAGCAATCCTGTAATGGGATTCAATGTGGATGGTCGCGGCCCGCAAGGGATCACCATAGGCGCAGTGGGTGCGGAAAGATTCGAAGTGGAAATTTTTGGCAAGGCTTCCCATGCTGGGGTTTATCCCGAAAAAGGAATCTCCTCGATTATGGTTGCAAGTATTGCGCTAGCTAAGATCCAACGCGATGGCTGGTTTGGAAAAATACAAAAAAAAGAAGGGGAAGGAACCTCTAACATTGGAGTTTTCTCAGGAAAAGACATGACAAGCGCGGGGGATGCCACCAATGTTGTCACCGATTATGTCTATTTAAAAGGTGAGGCACGAAGCCACGATTCCAAATTCATCAAAGTGATTCGCCAGCATTATCAGGAAGCCTTTGAGTTTGCAGCAAACCAAGTGCTGGATGATCAAAAGAAAAAAGCCAAGATCAAATTCTCCTACGCACAGGATTACTTCCCTTTCAAGCTTAAGGATAACGAGGAAGTTATTGCAAAAACACTCAAGGCTTCGAAAGCCATGGGTTATGACTCGATCCTAAAAACAGGAAATGGCGGATTAGACGCCAACTGGTTAGTCAAACATGGAATTCCAACCGTGACCTTTGGTGCGGGACAAAACAATATCCACACAGTAGAAGAGTTCATCGATATCGATGCTTTTTGGCAGGGCTGTCAATTTACAGTCGAGTTAGCAAAAGGACTGTAACAGAATAGCCAACGAACTGAATGGTCGACTTTGCAGGGGCAAATGTATAAATTCCATGAAGAACGTAGGCCTTGAGTTGTTTTTCATGGTTAACCGACCAGCTTTTTGCTATGCAAGAATAAGACAGGATATCAAAAGTCAAAACAGGGAGATTAACCAGCATGTTGCGTGCCCGTACTTTGCTTGAAAAATTCAATAATCGCATCTTTAGTGCGGTACATGGCAACAACATTGTCTACAACACCTGCTGGGAAGACCCTGCCTTGGATCGTGAAGCACTTAAGTTTAATGCTGAAGACAAGGTATTGATGATTACAAGTGCAGGATGTAACGCCTTGGATTATCTTCTTGCAGGGGCAGGCGAGGTTCATACCGTAGATGTAAATCCGATACAAAACGCCCTTTTAGAGCTTAAGAAAACAGCGATACTGCAATTAAGCCATGCAGACTTTTTCTCATTGTTTGGCGAGGGGAAAAACAGTGCGGCCAAGGTGATTTACGAAAAGTCGCTTAAGCCACATCTTTCCATTGTTGCGCAACAATACTGGGATAAAAACATCTCCTTGTTTTACGGTAAGGGCTGGCGCAAGTCTTTTTATTACCGGGGAACCTCCGGGCTTCTTGCAAAGCTGGTGCTTACGCATGCGAATGTTTTACAGCGGCTAAAAAAACCCATCGAAGAATTGCTTGAAGCTAAAACCATTGAACAACAATGCCAGATTTACGAAAGTAAAATCAAATCGCGGATCTGGACTCCCTGGATGAAATGGTTTCTGAGCCGGAACATGACCCTTAACCTTATGGGCGTGCCTGGCCCGCAAAAAGAACAAATCACGCACCAATATCCAGGTGGAGTCGCAAAGTACATCCAAGACTCCATCGAGGCGGTCATAACAAAGCTACCTTTTCAAAACAACTACTTCTATAGGGTTTACATCCAGGGAAAATACACCAAGGAATGCTGCCCGGAATACCTGAAGGAAGGCAATTTCGAATTGCTTCGTGAAAAAGTCAAGGATCTTTACATCAACACCAACACCCTGACCGGGTATATGCAATCAAGTGACAAAAAGTTTTCAAAATTCATTTTGCTGGATCATATGGATTGGATGAGCAGCCATAACCCAGAAGCCCTGGCGGAGGAGTGGAGCAACATACTTGCAAAATCGCGCCCAAATTCCAAAGCCATCTTCCGGAGTGCGGGTATCAAGGTAACCTACCTTGATCAACTCAAAGTTGATTACAAAGGCAACAAGGTGGAACTTGGAACACTTTTAAAATACGATACCGAACTTGCAGCAAGACTTCACCCAAGCGACCGGGTGCATACCTATGCCAGTTTTTACATTGCAGAGTTGCCTGCCTAGGAAAGGACCTCATGGGTTTAATTTCAGACTTGAAAATCATGTATCACATGGTTTGCGCAAAAAATACAGGTGCAAACCACGAACAACGGCTGGAGAATTTCTATTCCAGCCAGATGGAGCATTACGATGATTTCAGGCGCAGGTTGCTGCACGGAAGAGAACAAATGATGGGGCTATTGCCCCTTGAACCTGGTGCCAACTTGCTCGACATGGGGGGCGGTACGGGCAATAACATTGAAGCCCTTGCCCCGAGGTTAAACAACATTAATTCCGTCACGATTGTAGACCTTTGCGAATCACTTCTGAATGTGGCAAAAAAAAGAATTGAACAAAAAAACTGGAAGAATGTTTTTACCGCTCATGCGGATGCAACTCAGTTTGATCCAGATTTCGGCCAGGCAGATGCGATCACTTTTTCTTATTCACTGACCATGATCCCCAACTGGTTTGATGCCATCAATCACGCTTATGCTCTTTTAAAGCCAGGCGGGGTCATTGGTGTTGTGGATTTTTATGTCTCCCGGAAATGGGTGGCTCAAAACAATGTAAAGCACTCCGCCCTCACAAGGGCTTTCTGGCCAAATTGGTTCGCTTACGACAATGTGTTTTTATCCCAGGACCATCTGCCCTATCTGCAAACCAAATTCAACTGCTTGAATCTTTTCGAAAAGAAAGGTTTCGTACCTTACATGCTTGGTATGAAGGCACCCTATTACATCTTCATTGGGCAGAAACCAAAAGTGTCAGACTGATTCGAAAACCCATTTCCCATCAGCATTTCTTGCGCCCCGATGAACAGCAACAACGGCTTTGACAGGTAATCCGCAATGAAGATGCGGGAATAACCCCAACCCTGCGGCTGGAGTTTCTTGCACAAAAGAGCCGAATTGCCCGAGATTAATTTCCAGCGCCAAAACCCCCTGTGCTTTGACATAGAACTTATTTGCAGCCCATTCTAATTGATGGGTATACGAGAGATGAATAAACCCTTCGGAATCATAATTCGGCGGGTAATAAAGCTCATCATGAAAAGATTCCCAAGTACTGGGTTCGACAAGTAAAAATGCGCGTGGCATTGCAACAAAATCTTTCTTTAGTCTGGGTGGGGAAGTGGCGTACCAGATGAACGCAAACGCTCGAGGTCTTTTTTCACCGCCAACTGATGGGGATTAATTTCCAATGCCCGTTGGTATAAAACCAAAGAGCGATCCGGCCTGTTTAATTTTTCATAAACAAAGGCGAGTTCCACAAGGGTTCTGGTATCGGAGGGATCAAGGGAAAGTGCCTGCTGGTAACGGGATTGTGCTCTGGGCATATCACCCATGGTTTTCCAGATCCAGCCATCTTCCGCATAGGCCGCTGCACAATTCGGATTTTTTGTAAGCCAATCCTCAATGCCTTTAACCGCTTCATCCTGACGATTTTGGTTCATCAATAATACAGTTAGCGCATGCCTTGCACCCGAATGATTCGGACTGCGGACGATACATTCCTTGTAACATTTTTCAGCATCATAAGGCCTTTTAAGAAAATCATAAGTCTGGCCAAGGTTATAATAAATGCCAGGGTCTGCAGGTTGCAATTGTTGCGCCGCCTGGAAACTTTCCTGGGCATCGCTGTAACGGCCCATCTTGAATAATTGCATACCATCATTGTGATAGTCCTTGACCAATTCCTGATTGGTCTGGTTGCAACCGATGATACTTACAATTATTATTAAAACCAGCCACCTAAACATACAATCCTCCAGATGATGGCTACATAGATAAAAATAAGATAAATGGGAAGTCGAGTTTGAATTGATTAAAATGAAAATGGTTGCAAGATTAAGAAACATGGGACTAACAACGTAATGATTAAAAATCTGACTTTTATCTGCAAGGTTATTGTACTTAGCTGCATCATCAACATAGGCCAGATTGCCCAAGCTAGCGATAAACCCACTGTATTACCCGCAATCAGGGAAGTAACGGATATTGGGTATTTTGAAGGAGTGGGCAAAGATTCTACCAAGCATAAACTCGACCTTTTCCTACCACCGAACGCAGCGAATGCCCCTGTCTTTTTCTTCGTTCATGGTGGTGCATGGGTGCAGGGTGATAAAAATTTCTTTGGCATCTATTCAGCCATAGGCAGGCTTGCCGCCCAAAATGGAATGATCGGAGTCGTGATCAGTTACAGGCTTACGCCCAAGGTTCGACATCCTTCGCATGCTGAAGATGTGGCGCGGGCCATCGCCTGGACAACAAAGAATATAAAGAATTATGGGGGCGACCCCGAGAGAATCATCCTTTGTGGCCATTCTGCGGGTGGACATCTGGTCAGTCTGGTTTGCTGTGATCCCATTTATTTTAAAACTGAAAAAGTGAATCCTAACTCGATCAAAGGGGTGATTTCCATAAGTGGTGTATATGAAATACCCAAAATCATTCTTGGTAATGTCTTTGGCAACGATCCCGAAAAAAAGGTCAATGCTTCTCCAATCACCCATGCCCGAAAAGATTTGCCTCCATTCTTAATCTTGTGCGCAGACAAAGAACTGCCTTTGTGCACATCTGCGGATTGCAAGAAATTTCAAAAAGCGCTTGAAGACAATGGCAACCCAGTGAAGTTTCAAGAGATCTCGCCAAGCAATCACATGAAAATGATTTTTGATGCGGGCAAACCCGATAAGCAAGTTGCAAGCCTCATTTTGCAATTCACCAAGCAAGTGCTTAAACAAATGCCAACCCCATGAATTCCACTAAATTTCCAATCATTGGCAGGCTTGCCCCCTCACCAACAGGCGCACAGCATGTGGGAAACGCAAGAACTTATGTGCTTGCATGGCTTGCCTCAAGGACAAAAAATGGAAAAGTGCTTTTACGCATGGAAGACATTGATTCCCCCCGGATAAAGAAGGGCGCAGAAATTGAGGCTGTACAAGATTTACGCTGGCTTGGCCTGGATTGGGATGAAGAAATTCTTGTTCAATCCACAAGAATGAAAGCGTATCAAACTGCACTCAGGGAATTGGCGCTCAAGGAATTAATCTACCCTTGCACCTGCACGCGCACCGATGTTTTGCGGGCTGCCAGCGCCCCGCATGAAGATGGCCAGGAAGCGGTTTACCCGGGAACTTGCGCTCACCGTTTTGCCAGCGATGCTACAGGGCTATCAGATAAAAATTACTGCTGGCGCTTTCGCTGCCCCACAAAAGAGCCTGATTTTATTGATCAATTCAAGGGCCCGATAATCGGGCATGCGAAACAGCTTGCAAATGATTTTGTCGTTTGGCGTATGGCGGGTGATCAATCTTCATCCCAATCCTGGCCCGCCTACCAACTTGCTGTCGTGGTTGATGATGCATTTCAAAAAGTCACCCAGGTTGTTCGTGGCGATGATCTGGTTTCTTCCACGCCCAAACAAATACTACTTTATCAAAGCCTTAATCTTACTCCGCCAACCTTTATTCATCTTCCACTTGTTGTTGGAGAAGATGGCAGGCGACTTGCAAAAAGGCATGGCGATACAAGGCTGTCTGCCCTTAGGAATCAGGGAGTCAAACCTGAAAGTTTACTGGGGCTCATTGCTTATTCTTGTGGCTGGGTGGAAAAACCAACTGCAGTCACCCTGCGTGAATTAACAACTCTTTTTGATTTAAAGAAAATCCCAGACAAACCTTTTGTTTTAACAAAAAATCTACTGAAGGGGATTGGATATGAAGCTTAATTTAAGCAGCTTTTCGAATTTGCAGAGACTTTTGCCAAGCAACCTGCCTGGTTAAACCTTCTTCCAAGGATACTTGGGGTTGCCAGCCAAAATCCCTGACCGCCTTGGAAATATCGGCACCTGTTGAGCGCTGATCCCCGGCACGAGCCTGCTCTTGTTTAATTTTGGCTTTACATCCTGTGATTTTTTCAAGTCTCTGAATAATTTCCCACACCGAGGCTATTTCGCCACCACCGATGTTATAAGTCTCGCCATCAGGGGAATTAATTGCTGCGATTGTTGCATTAACACAATCAGAAACATAAGTATTACCACGCGATTGCTGCCCATCACCAAAAACAGTAATGGTTTCGCCATTAAGCATTGCCTTGATAAAAATATTATAACCCATGTCGGGCCTCTGCCTTGGGCCATAAACCGAGAAATACCTTAGTACTGACAAAGGCAGATTGAACTCTTCCCTAAAAGCATGGCAAAGATTTTCCGAGGCCAACTTGGTGACACCGTAAGGCGAACTGGGCTTGGTGGGCATGGATTCATCGCCCGAGCTAAATTTGCCATATACGGAGGATGTGGAGACATAAATAAATTTTTTCAAAGATCCGGAGTTTCGCAAGGAATCAAGGAGTCTTTGGGTGGCAAGCAGGTTACAGGAAGAATACAGATTGAAATTTTTCCAGCTAAGCACCAATCCAGCCATGGCTGCAAGATGAAAAACAACTGAAACATTATTGGTTACATCAGCGAGATTGTCTTCACGCAAATCAAGTTCGTGGAAAGAGAAGTTGCTTCTTGTATTAAGAGAAACCAGATTGTTTTGTTTAATTTCGCGGGGGTAGTAAGGAATAAAGGCATCCAAACCAACAACTTCATGACCCAAGTCTAAAAGTTGTTCGCAAAGATTCGAACCAATAAAACCAGCAGCACCAGTAACCAAGCAACGCATGGGAGTCCTTCCCCATATTGATTAATCGACCTATTTTCTGGCATCGTGCCAGAATTTCCACCGGGAGGCTATCAAGATTCCTTTAAAGACGCAATGCAGAGATTTGACAACTTTGAATGAATAATGCCACTGTAATTAAGAAACCAGAAAGGGCAAACAACCCAAGTTAAACTAACTTCCCTATCTTTTAATTCCTTGCCGGAGCTTAAGTTCACCCACCCAATATTCTTCCTTGCGAAGTTTTTCGACCGGTTTAGTACCACAGCAACCGCCAGCACACCCGGATTTACCAGACATCTTTCTACCCAAATAACAGGCAGAAAAAACAATGATGAACATTACTACGATAGATTGCCAGTCCATGCTTATTAATCCTCTGAACTTTATGCCTTCTATAATAATAGCATGCCGACTTGAAAAGTTAACAAAGCAGCCAAATAAGCCAGGCTCGTCATGTAGATAAAAGTAAAAGCAGGCCAGAACCAAGTGCCTGTTTCCTGCCTGATGACCATAAGGGTGGAGCCACATTGGCAGCAAAGGGCGAAAAACACCATCAGTGAAAGCGCGGAGGGGACATTAAATAACAAAGGCTGATCTGGATCATCATTCCAATGTGCCTTCTGGAGAATTTCCAAAAGTTGTTGTTCGTCTTCCGCATCTTTACCAAGTCCAAAAACAATGCTCAATGTGCCCACCACCACTTCCCTTGCGGGGAAACTGGCAAGCGTGGCAACACCGATGCGCCAATCCCAACCCAAGGGTTTGACAATTGGTTCGATGGAACGGCCTGCTCTGCCAAGAAAACTATTCTTTTTCCATTCCAATAAAAGGGCATCCTGCTGCTCCTTATTCTCGGTTGCAGCAATACGCTCGGGGTAATTTTCACCTGTAGAAGAAACATAGGGGAAATATAAAACCGCCCAGATGAGCACCATGGTGGCAGCGATCAAGGTTCCAGCCCTTTTCAAAAACGACAATGATGCCTCATATATTCTTGCAAAAACAACTGAAAAAGATGGCATTTTATAAACAGGAAGCTCCATCAAAAAGGGTGCGCCCTTCCCTTTTAATATCGTGCTTTTAAAAAGCATTGCTGCGAGCGGTGCGGTGACAAAACCAATCCCATACATCAAAAAAAGCACCAATCCTGGAAACCACCAACCGTAACCCTCGGTCAAAAAAGCACCAATAAAAAGCACATAAACGGGTAAACGAGCAGAACAACTCATCAAGGGTGCAACCAAAATAGTTGCAAGCCTGTCTCTTTTATCTTCGATAACCCTGGTTGCGAGCACTCCAGGAACTGCACATGCAACGGAAGAAAGTAAAGGAATGAAAGATTTCCCGCTAAGCCCGCATTTCGCCATCACTCGATCCATCAAAAATGCAGCACGCGCCATATAACCACAGTCTTCGAGTACGGAAAGGAAACCAAAGAGGATTACAATCTGCGGCAAGAACACCACCACGCCTCCAACGCCTTCCAACAAACCATCAACCAGCAAACTTCGAAGCATTCCCTCGGGAAGCATATTTTCCAACCCCTGCCCCACAAGATTTTTTGCTTCTCCAATCCATTCCATCAACGGCTTTGCCAGCACGAATAAAGCGGTAAACATTGAGAACATGATTATAAAGAAAAAGAACATACCAAAGACTTTGTGCGTGAGAATCCTATCCACCTTATCTGTAAACCCAGTCACCTTATTTTCGGGTTTGGTTACGCAAGGCTGCACCACTTCACGAATCCATGCGTAACGACTTTTAGCCTCAATGCTAACCAAATTAATCCCAAGGGATTTAAGAGCATCTCTGCTTTCTAAAATTGCAGTGGTAAGGTTGAGGGATAATTTTTGTTCAAGTTGTTTAGCCAGGAACCCATCGGTTTCAAAGAGCAATCGTCCTGCAAGAAACAATGAACCTTTCTCACCCAGAGACCCAAGGATTTTCGCCCGGTTACTAATCACATCTTTCGAAAACACCGGCACCGGAGGCATGCGCTTTTCAGTCTGTAACGAAACAATTGCATTTTTAAGTTCTTCGAGGCCCTTGCGTTTTGATGCGTGAATTGCAACAACTGGTATTCCCAACTTTTCTGAAAGCGCCTTGAAATCGATCTGCACTCCTGCCGCGGTTGCCAGATCCACCATGCTTAGTGCCAAAATCACCGGTAATCCAGTCTCAAAAGCCTGGGTAGCAAGGTACAAATTTCTTTCCAGATTTGACGCGTCCGCAATTACCAGCAAGGCATCGGGCACCTTTTCCAGCGGATTTAACCCCAGCACCAATTCAACTGAAAGAAGCTCATCAGGACTTCGAGGCGCAAGGCTGTAGGTTCCGGGTATGTCAAGGATTTCAATTACACAAGATTTATGAACAAAGCTGCCTTTTTTTATTTCAACCGTGACGCCTGGGTAGTTTCCCACACGATGATTGAGCCCGGTAAGCACATTAAACAATGTGGTTTTACCGGTATTGGGATTTCCCAATAGTGCGATTCTAAATGATTTTAATGGTGGTGTGATTTCATTCATGAGTGGAAAAACCATCTAGGAAACTTGAACCATGACTAGGGCCGCTTCAGACTTGCGAATACTTAAACGATAGCCCTGCACTTTAATTTCCAGGGGATCGCCCATGGGTGCAGAAGCAACCAGTTCAAAAGGCTCGCCTTCGATGACGCCCATTTCCATCAACCTCTGAGCTGTTGCATCTTCTCCCTTAATGGAAGAAATAATGCCCTTGCACCCTATGGGGACTTGATCAAGCGTAGGCATGAAAAAGATCTCAGCGGAAAAGGAAGATAATTTTAAGGTGGAGGAATCAAACAACGGGACGAACCATGATCGTGCAATCTGAGTACAGACAACCCAAGCTGAGCCTTGATTCACCTACTTTAAGCAAACAAGTCTGCCCCTGCTGCAACATACATAGTTTACAGCCATTCATCACACCTAGCTCAGAAAGGCGCGATACGATGTTGGGGTTACCCGAAACATCGGTAACTTCGGCCCATTCGCCAGATTCAAGCATCGTTAGAGGAATATCATTCATGCTATTAGCAGTTCCACATCTTGTTGAGATTGCGTCTCACAATCATATTAACCTACTCAAATCAAAGGTCAAGCATTTTCTATCCTTAGTTTTAAAACAATTCCTCTTGCTTCCCTTCACCAGCACCTATACTTATGTATAGATAATGTTGCAGTAAGGAGTTTACATTTGAATGACACCCCGCTATACGATCTCCATGCTTTATTGGACAATCTAGTCCAGGAATTCATGGTCATAGCTTCGTTGCATCAACCCCCTGTTGATGCAGAAGCACTTCTCAACGCCAAAGCCTGGCAACTACTCGGGCTCGCAGCCCCTTTGCACCATGCAAAAAAAAACGCACAAGTATTCGACCCGAAAGAATCGGAAAGTTCCGAAGTCAAAAAACAATGGCTTGCCGCCCAAACCCTCGCAAGCTCTCTACAAAAAGAAGCTAAGGTTCGCTGGGAAAAATCCAACGACAATCAGGCATCCCAAGGTATTTCTTTTATAAACCTCATCGCCCAGCGCATTCTTGTACCCACCCACTGGCTAAAAAGCATTGCTTTGTCCGTGGATTACGATTTAATCGAACTCAAGCGCATTTTCAAAACACCGGCTTACGAAATTATCGCCTTGCGCATGCTCGACCTTGAGAACCCGTGCATCATTACTATTGTGGATAATGGACATATTTTTAAACGCAAAAGCAATTGCTGCAGTCCACCTAAAACTCTTTCCCATACCGAAGCCATGGTTTTAAATTACGTCCATGAAAACAGCAGGCCTAAAAAAGCAAATGACCAGGGTTGGCAGGTTTCGGGCTGGCCTGTTCATCAACTCGATTGGCGCAGGGAGATACTTCGTAGCATACCACCCGAAACCACAGACTAATTAGCCCCACACGTATTCTTGGCAATTTCATAAAACCTGAGTTTCCCCTAACCTTTTTGCTGGAAGATACTGCAATCTGTGATAAAACATTATTCTTGCCTAATATTTTAACCAAGGAGATTTCCGATGTACTTGCCACGACTTTTTACTTTTGCTCTCACTTCTTCCTTTGCTGTATTATCTCTCGGCTTTGCCCAAGATCCAAGCCAGACCGATGCAACCAAAGCTGGCCCTGACTTCGCCCTTCAAGGTGAATATGAAGGATCAGCAACCTTGAATTCCGGTTCTAAAAAGTTTGGCGCACAAGTCATTGCCAAGGGTGATGGCAAATTTATGATCAAAGTTCATACCGGTGGTTTACCCGGCCAGACCGGATTTGATCCTTCCGTAAAACCCATGCTCTTAAACGCTGCAACCAAGGATGGCAAAGTTGAAATCATGGGTAAGGATATTTCAGGAACTATTCAAAGTGGCAAACTTACCATCAAGGACAACATGAAACTCGACCTGGCAATGGCCAAAGTCGAGCGCACCAGTCCAACTATTGGCAAAGCCGCTCCCGAAGGCGCTGTTGTTCTCTTTGATGGCAAAAATGCAGACGAATGGAACAACGGTAAACTTGTAGAGGGAAACCTTCTCAACAACGGCGTTACCACCAAGAAAAAGTTCACCAATTTTACAATGCACATGGAATTCAGGCTTCCCTATATGCCAAAGGCTTCAGGCCAAGGCCGTGGTAATTCAGGCCTCTATTTGCAAGACCGTTACGAAGTTCAAATCCTTGACAGCTTTGGTCTCGATGGAAAAAACAATGAATGCGGTGGCATCTACACGCAGTTTGAGCCTAGCGTTAACGCTTGTTTCCCTCCCCTTGTTTGGCAGACTTACGATATTAATTATGTCGCTGCCAAGTTTGATGAATCTGGTAAAAAAATTGCCCCTGCGGAAGCGACCATCTTCCATAACGGCATTAAAATCCACGACAAGATTCAATTCAAGGGGTCTACAGGCGGGGGTAAACCCGAAACCAAGGAAGCAGGCGCATTCCAACTCCAAAACCATGGAAACCCTGTTTATTTCCGTAACATCTGGGTTTTGGAATCTAAATAATACCCGTCGTTAAAACCACAAAAAAGCCAGGGCATTCCGCCTTGGCTTTTTTCATACCACAACCATGCATTCTTCAAATAACGAGGATAAGATTCTGCAATTTCATCTCAATATTTCTTATTTAAAATCATCGATTCATAAATGATTATCGGTTAAGATAATAAAGATAAGTCGGTGCTTTCAAACAGCATGAACCAATTTTAAAACCTTAGGCTTCGCAGATGATTTTAACTTGCAAGCGATGTGGCAACGCCAACCCATTGGAAGCATCCTTCTGCTTCTTTGATGGCCAGTTGCTACAAAATACAAACAATCCACCACTCTCTAAAAAGCCCGAACTTTCGATTCCGTTTGTTTTTCCAGATGGTAGAAAATGTATCAGCTTTGATGAACTCGTTCTAACCATCCTTGATGAATGGGATGAATCAAAAAAACTTCTCAAGGACGGAACTTTCGCAAAGTTTTTCCAAAAAATCGGGAGGCCTGATCTTTCAGTCCGTTCTGAAAAATGCAGGGTTTTCCCGGATGCGGACTTAGGCGTTGACGAGCTAATCAATTGCCTTCCCGTATCCATCAATTTAAAACCTGAACTTCAAACGGAAATAGAAAGGATTAATCTTGGCATCTTAAAGCCGGGCGATGACCGAGATTTATACATCCAGTTAAAAAACACCGGCTTGGGTATGATTAAAGGCTCTGCTGTGCTTGAGTGCCCGGATTTCTGGATCACACTGGGCGATGGTTCGGGTACCAACCAAAAATCGCTTCATTTCGTCAATGAATTCAAGCTCCACATAAGAATTCAAGGCAAACGACTCCGGGCATCTGACAAACCCCTTAACGCAAAGATTACGATCGAAACTAATGGCGGCTCCCGGGAAGTATTAATAACTGCAGAAATCCCTGTCATACCATTTTCCAAGGGGTGCCTTGCTGGGGCAATTTCACCAAGAAAACTTGCATCATTAGCCAAGGTGAATCCAAAAGATGCGGGAAAATTATTCGAAGATAATTCAGTGCAGGATTGGTATAAAAGTAACGGCTGGACTTACCCAGTTCCAGGGCCTGCTGCTTCAGGAGTCGCAGCGGTGCAACAATTTTTTGAAGCCCTTGGATTAGTCGAAGCGCCACAAGTTTTCCTAGAGCCACGATCCCACGAATGTTCAGGATATCCGGGCGAAAAAATCAGCCTCTCATTCACTGTCATGAGTAGCGAAAAAAGACATGTTTATGCGCACGCAACAAATACCCCCACCGCGCCTTGGATTATTTGCAAGCCAACGGGTTCAGAAAAAAATCGGGCCATAATTGCTGTCGAAGTGCTTATACCCGATTATCCGCCCGGCCAGATTGAAGGTAGAATCAATATTTTCTCAAACGGTGGGAAGGTATTTAGGCCCAGAATTTATTTGTCCATACTTGGAAATGCAAAGCTATTACCACCACCGCTACCCGATCAAAATAATTCCGCCTCACAATTAACACCAACCATTCCGTTAATCCCAACCAACACCCCCGACTTCAACGAAATTGAACCCTATAAATTCCAAGGAATGCCTGCGATATTCCTTGGCTTCCTTTTAATGCTTGGCATTTTTGCAGCCGTTGTTCGTGACGTGCTTTCATTTTCAAATCCCATGGATAAAAACAACGACATTTCCAAAGTGGTCAAAGTCGAAAAACCCGACATGAAACCTTTGGTCTTTCTTACCTTCAATGAAACTGACACCCAGGTTTCTTTTGGTGCGGGACTTACTGCCAAGCCAACAGGCGGTAAAGTTAAAGCTACTAACGTTGGAACCCAAGAACCGCATATGTCTTTCTGTATTCACACAAGTCCGACCGACAGAAACAGCAAGGCAAAAAGACTGATGCGCGACTCCGATGGTTTCACTAACAATGCCGTCACTCGCATCAATGGAAACGATTGGTTTTTCGGGCAGGGCCCTCTTAAATTCCGCGAAAAAGCCTCAACAGAATTCATTGAAAAGGCAAATAAAAACTACAACGGCCATTGGCTTAAAATGAAGCAAATCATACCGGAAAGCGAAACCCCCTTTCTGGGCAAAGGCTATACTTCCGTCTGGGCGATGACCAATCCCTCGGTCGAAATAACACAAAGCCTGAGAATTATCCCAGGGGCGCAAACCAACAAATTAGACACCGTACTTGTCAGGTATCGAATTGAAAATAGGGGCAACAAAAACCTTAACATTGGTTTTAGAACCCTTTTAGACACTTTCATAGGCAGCAATGATGGAGTTCCTTTTTTAATACCAGGTGATTCCGAACTTTGCAGCTTCAGCAAAATCATGAACGGCGCCGGCGTTCCAGATTTCCTTCAAGCCCTCGAAAACAACGATCTTAATAACCCAGGAACCGTTGCGAACCTTAGCCTTTTAAATCCCGGTTTGGAAAAGCCATCCAAGCTAACTCTGGGGTGCTGGCCTGATTATCGGCTGCAAAAAATCTTGAAGGATGGCGACAATTGCAAGGAAGCCTTTACACTCTGGGATGTGCCTGTTGGAAAAATCAACACTCTTAATCCCGCTGATTCTGCGGTAACCATGTACTGGGATCCCGCCCTGATACTCCCCTTTAAAACCAGAGAAGTTGGCTATTCGTACGGATTAGGCACTTTTGCAGGCAGTCAGGGTCAGGGCCAACTAGCTCTCACCGCTGGGGGTTCTTTCCAGCCCAATGGTGAATTCACACTAACCGCCTATGTTTCAGGGCATACTTCAAAAGACACCCTCGACCTCATCATCCCAGAAGGATTCAAGTTGCTGGATGGATCGCTTAAAACATCGCTTCGTGATTCCCAATCCAAATATGCAATCTCCTGGAAATTAAAGGCTCCATCATCCGAAGGTGACTTCTCCTTCAAAATCCAGTCTTCAAAAAACTTCAAGGAAGAACTTGAAATAAGAATCCGTAAAGCCATTCTTGGTGGCGTATTCGGCTAAACTAAGGATTTCCAACTGTGTCTCTTCGATTATTTGTAATTTACTGTGCGTTGATTGGTGGGCTTTGTTCCTACGCGGGCTGGGCCTTGGGCCTATCCATCACCGCAGAAGGATTTTTACGGGCAGCTTTCAAAGGGCTTTTTGCAGGTACCCTTATTGGCGCTGGATTAAGCCTGCTAGATTCCATCTGGAATGGCCGGGGACTTCTTTTCACATTTTGCCACACCTTGATTGCAGCGATTCTTGCTGGCATGGGCGGATTTCTCGGAGGCATCATCGGGGAATTTCTTTTCAACATCCATAGTTCACTCATTATCGCAGGTTGGTTGTTCACGGGATTGCTTATAGGGATGGCAATTTCCGCATTCGAATTACTAATTTCTTTTAGCAACAGCCAGGCAAGAATCTTTGCCATTTCCAAGTCATTGAAGTGCATGGCTGGGGGCGCAATGGGCGGGTTGCTGGGCGGGGGAATTTTTTATTCGGTGCTATTACTGTGGGTGACACGGTTTGGCCCCGGAATATTCTGGACCCCTGCAGCCATTGGTTTTTCTGTTCTGGGAATTTGCATCGGACTGTTCATCGGGTTGGCCCAGGTACTGATAAAAGAAGCATGGGTTCGGATTGAAAACGGGCGCTGGCAGGGAAAGGAATTAATCCTTGCAAAATCTGTTTCCGTAATCGGGCGCAAAGAAGGTTGCGAAATCGCATTGTTTGGCGATCGTAATCTCGCACCCGAACATGCCTGTATTCGAAAACACGAGAACGGTTTTTATCTTGCAGATCTTGATAGCCCGGATGGAACTTATCTCAACAAAAAACGAATGAAGGAAGAAACGCTGCTTCAATCAGATGATATTATCCAGGCGGGTGCAACCAGACTTAAGTTTCTTGAAAAGACAAAAAGTCGTAATTGATATGCGAAATTTAAAACTCACATCACTACAGTTTTAATTTAAACCAAAACCCAAAGGTTTCAAGAATTGCGCAAGCCGGGTGCGGGCTCTGAAAAGCCTCATTTTCACTGTTGCACTTTTCAACCCAAGTTGCTTGGCGATTTCAACAATCCTGCAATCTTGGGAATATCTCATTTCAAGAATCTGTCTGTCCTTTGAATTCAGTTCACGCAGGGTTAGATTCACCTTGCATAACAATTCGGCCTGCTCAAATGCCATTTCAGGAAGTATGGTGTGGGAGTCGATCTTTTCAAAAATCTCGGGTGCCATTGTGCCGTATTTATAAAAAGAACTCTTGCAATAATCTTCTGCAAGGTTGCGTACAACCTTACATAACCAAGATCTTTCAAAGGTAACAACATTACCAAGTGTTAATTCGCGCCAATAGCGCAAAAAAGCCTCTTGGGTAAGATCATTCGCAACTTCAAAATTGAAGCATCTGGAGTATGCCGCCAGCCAAACTTCGTTACGATACAAAGAATAAGTTTTAAGAAATTTGTCCTGCATAGAGCCCCCTTTAGCTCATCAAAACCAGATGGCTATTATCAATACGGCTTAGGGTGACAAGAAGTTCATCGAAAAGAGATTTAAAGTGCGTATGGCTTCTTTATTTTGAAACTTGTGAAGTTGCAAAAAGCGTAAAAACAGTGATTTACCTGCATAAATATAGAATTAATATTTCAGAGGTTATAAAAACCATCACTCCGGAATCCACGAATCTTCGGGCTTTATACTAAGGCAAAATTCTGCAAGAAGAACTGCCGCGTACTCAAGATCATTCAAGCTGACTACTTCTACAGGGCTATGCATATATCGATTGGGAATCCCGATCAAGCCCATTGCAACCCCTTCACCAACGGTTTGCATGGCGTTGGCATCGGTGCCACTCCCCTTAGGAACCCCTCTTATCTGGTTTGGAATACTGAAATCGCGGGCAACATCAATCATGCGATTAATAACTTTAGGATTAAAATTCGGACCACGATGAATCACAGGGCCTGCTCCAAGTTTAACTTCGCCCAAATTCTTGCGGTCGGTTCCAGGCGTATCAGTCGCATGGGTGACATCCACTGCCAACCCTACCTGCGGGAGAATCCCCTGTGCACTGGTGGTTGCCCCACGCAGGCCTATTTCTTCCTGCACTGTAGAGACAAAATGAATATCGATACTGGGATTTTTTTCACTCACCAACCGCAACGCCTCCATCACCGTCCATACCCCAACCTTATCATCCATCCCGGGCGAACAGGCCAACCCATTCAACAAATCGCCATACCCAAGGCGAACAGTTACCGTGTCGCCATTCATTACCAAGTTTTCAGCTTCTTTTTTATCCTTGGCCCCGATATCAACCCAAACATCAGAAAACTGTGGCACTTTGTTCCGCTCGTCATTTGTTAGAAGGTGGGTTGCCTTGCGCGAAAGCACACCATTAATGGGGCCATCCTTAGCCCAAACCGTAAGGTGCTGGCCGAGCAGAATCTGCATATCCCAACCGCCGATGGGCTGAACATAAAGAAACCCGTTTTCATCAATATGCTGGATCATGAGTGCGATCTGGTCGCAATGGCCTGCAAGCATCAGTTTCTGGGTTTCGCCCTGCCCCGACCTCGAACCTTTTTTCACACAATGCACGTTCCCATGCCGATCGGTTCGCACTTCGTCGGCAAATTTACCCGCCCATTCCCTTACGACTTTTTGAATTTTAGCCTCGTAACCCGAAGGACTAGGCGTTTCAAGGAGGGTTTTAAGAAATTTCAATGATGTTTCGTTCATTTCTATTGTTCCAATGCACCGGGAATGACCCCTGACCACATGAATTAAGTCTGTTAAATACGACAAACATTAAAATTAATATTAGCATAAGCCGATGGAAAGGTTATCATTATGTTAGCTGGTTTAAAGATCCCGCCAAGTAACTTTTGGTTTAATAACCTTCAGGATAAACGCCATGAACAGGTTTCAATCAATTGTCCGTAATGTGATTGCTTATTCAATAATCGCAACCCTTCCAAATATAATCTTAACACAAAATGTATTTGCAGAACCCCCTGTTGACGTCGCCAAGCGAACCGAAATTTTAGGCAAGCCTGAAACAGTCGAGGTGCACCCCGCCACGATCAACCTAAACAGCAAGCGCGCCTTCACCCAGGTTGTTGTTACAGGCAAATACGCTGGCGGCCTTGTCCGCGACCTGACTCCATTTTCTTTCCTTTCCATCGAGCAACCAGATATTGCTAAAATCGATGGCGCAAGCATCGTTATGGCTATAAAAAATGGCTCAACCAAACTTAAAGTGACAACAGGCGCAACCACCACGCTGGTTCCAGTCAATGTTACCAGCACCGAAAAGCACGACCCTGTTAGTTTTCGTAGGGATGTTATTGCTTCCATGAACGTAGGCGGTTGCAACGCTGGTGCCTGCCATGGTACCCCCTCAGGCAAGAATGGTTTTAAATTAAGCCTCAGGGGCTTTGATCCCGCTGCAGATTACATTCAACTGACCCGCGATGTCTTGGGCCGTCGAACTTCCTCTGAAGATCCTGATGCCGCCCTGATGCTGCAAAAGGGACTAGGCAGAATCCCACACGAAGGCGGTCAGCGTTATCACCCCCAAGCCGAAACCACCCGCGTAATTCGCACCTGGCTTGCAGAAGGCCTGAAAGATGATGCACCTACTTTAGGTGTGCTTAAATCAATCGATGTATTTCCAGGCGCACGCATTTTTCGCGCCCCCGCTGCCTGGCAGCAACTTAGCGTGAAGGCAAACTTCGCTGATGGTTCCTCCCGCGATGTAACCCCGCTTACTGTTTTCACCAGCAGCGACACTTCAATTGCCGATGTCAACAATCGGGGCTTGGTCGAATTCAAACAGCCAGGCGAAATTGCAATCCTCGTTCGCTACCTCGAAGAACTTGTCAGCGTGCGCTTTACCTACCTTGATAACAGGGTTCAATACGCTTGGAAAAGCCTTGTCCCCAACAACTTCATCGACAACAACATTTTCGCTAAACTCGAACTTCTGGGCATTCCTCCCTCTGATAATTGCTCTGATCAAGAATTCCTACGCAGGGCTTACCTTGACTCTTGTGGCATTCTTCCAAACGCCAGAGAAACCCTTGATTTCCTTGAAAGCAAAGATCCACAAAAACGCTCCAAGCTTGTAGAAGCCCTTACCCTTAGGCCAGAGTTTTCCGATTTCTGGACCCTTAAATGGTCTGACATCCTCCGTAGCAATCGTAAAACAATCCAAGTCAAGGGTGTTCATTCCTTCCAACATTGGGTCAAAGAAAACATCGAACAAAATGTGGGCATCGACCGCATGATCCGAGATCTGATCACCAGTACGGGCAGCGCCTCGGCGAACCCTGCTGCAAATTACTACCGCATCTCACGCGATCCTCTTTCCCTTGCGGAAACCACCGCCCAACTATTTCTTGGCTTCCGCATGCAATGCGCCAAGTGCCATAATCACCCATTCGAACGATGGACCCAGGATGATTATTATTCATTCGCAGCTTTCTTCGCCCGGGTTAAAGTTAAAAAAGACAACATCGATGTAGGCCCCGACCCCAAGGTTGCTGCGGGCGAAGTGGTCTACGAAGACCGCGCAGGCGAAGTAACCCAGCCTCGTAGTGGCAAAGTGATGGCTCCAAAATTCCCCGGTGGAGCAATTGCCCCTCCCGAAAGCGGAAAAAACCGTAGAGAAGCCCTTGCGGATTGGCTTACCAAACCAGAAAACCCCTTCTTCGCGAAGTCAGTGGTCAACCGAATCTGGTTCCATCTCATGGGTAAGGGCATTGTCGACCCAGTTGATGATTTCCGCGAATCCAACCCCAGCGCAAACGATGAACTTCTGGTCGCCTTGGCTCAAGATTTTGCCAAGAGTGGCTACGATTTCCGCCATCTTGTTCGAACCATCATGAACTCCAAAACCTACCAGTTAAGCGCCCAACCCACCAAAGATAACCAGGAAGATGGCAAGTACTTCTCGCACGCAAGCACCAGGCTTCTAACTGCGGAACAGTTGCTGGATTCGATCTGCGCAATTACCGAAGTACCCGAGAAGTTTGCAGGTTTACCCCTAGGCACCAGGGCCACCCAATTGCCCGATACCGAGGTCAACCATCTCTTCCTTAAAACCTTTGGCCAACCCGCCCGCGAACTCGCATGCGAATGCGAACGTGAATCCGATAGCAACCTCGCCCAGGCGTTGCAACTCATCAACGGCCCGACCATCAACGAAAAAATCCGTAACACCTCCAATCGCATTGGCAGACTTATCAAGGAAGCCAAAAGCGATAAGCTCATCCTCGATGATCTTTACCTCGCAACCCTCAGCAGAATGCCCACCGCGGATGACTATAAAGTTGCGAACGATCACCTCGCAAAATCCAAGGAAAAGCGCCAAGCGTGGGAAGACCTGCAATGGGCACTCATCAACTCCAAGGAATTCCTCTTCCGTCACTAGGATTATCATGCAATCCGTCATCTCCGCCTCGAGTGTGGTACTAGAAAATTCCACACTCGAACCAGGCCATGTGATCATCAGTGACGGCGTACTTTCCCAAGTTTCAAAAGGCCCCTACAAAGGCCCCATTCAAAACCACCAGCACTACGATGGTTTAACCCTCTGCCCCGGATTCATCGATCTTCACGTGCATGGCGGATTAAATTCCGACTTCATGGATGGCACCCCCGAAGCCTTCCATACCGTATGCAAAGCCCACCTAAAACATGGAACCACCAGCCTGCTTGCAACTTCAACCGCTGCAACCATGCCCATTATTCTTAAATTTCTTGAAACCTGCCGGGCCAGTAAAGCTGCAGGCTGGATCGATGCAGCGCAAGTTTTAGGCGCGCATTTCTACGGCCCCTACTTCTTCCCTGAAGCACGTGGCTGCCATCCTGCCGAACCAATCGTTGCACCGACCCCCGCCCACTTCAATTCTTTCCTCGATTTTGCAGACACCATCACAACAGCAAGTGTCGCACCGGAATTGCCAGGCGCTGAAGCTTTTGTCAAAGCATGCCTGGAAAAGAATATCCGCTGCAATGCTGGCCATTCTCATGCGACTTTTTCCCAAGTCGAAGCATCGATTCAATGGGGTGTTCGCCATGTCGATCACCTTTTCTGTGCCATGTCCGACCGAGCCAGGCTACGGCTCACCCAAACCTACCCCATGCGCGGTGGGTTATTTGAAGCCACGCTTTTCTTTAACGAACTCACCACCGAAATCATCGCAGATGGCAAACACCTCGCAGATGACCTCATGAGGCTTGCCCTCAAAATCAAAGGCCCCGACTCACTCGCCCTTGTCACCGATGCCAACCGTGCACTCGATATGCCCGATGGGGAATACATCTTTGGCAATAAAGATGAAGGATGCACCATCCTTAAACAAGATGGCGTTGGCCTAATGCCCGATGGCAAAGCCCTCGCATCAAGCGTGATGGGAATGGACCACTGCGTTCGCACCATGCACCAAGCAACCAAGGCCTCCTTACCCGAAATTATCCGCATGGCTTCCCTCACCCCTGCAAAAATCGCAGGGTTCGACAAAACTCTGGGCAGCATTTCACCCGGAAAAATCGCAAACCTTCTCCTGCTCGATCAACACCTCCACATCTCCAAAATCTTTCTCAAAGGCTCCCCCGCAATCATTTAACACAACCTCTTTTATTTTCTTTTTTTCTTTCTCTTTTTTCTTTTCTTCCCCCAACTCCCTGCCCTCTTCCCTCTGGGAAAAGGGTACTTTGCTTCGCCTGCCCGCTTCTATGTTTACTCCCATTGCTTTTGTTATTTTCGGTTTTGATTTTTCTCTTTAGTGCAATTGCGACGGGGAAGCCCCGCTGCAAATTGCACAATTTCAACTTTTAA
>CAZYAY010000021.1:0-14146 GCA_964646215.1 uncultured Candidatus Kuenenia sp.
AAGATCCTCGACTGCAGCCTCCCGTAGGAGTCTGGCCAGTGTCTCAGTGCCAGTGACGCGGGTCGTGCTCTCACACCCGCTAGACATCTTTGCCTTGGTGAGCCATTACCTCACCAACTAGCTAATATCATATGGGCCCCTCTCGAGGCGTAACCTTTACTAAATCATCGATGCCGACAACTCAGGCCGTCCAGTATTACCCATCCGTTAGAATGGCTATCCCAGACCTCAAGGTAGGTTACCCATACATTACTGCCCCTTTCGCCACTTTCCTCTAGGAGTTACCCCCCAGAGACTCGTTCGACTTGCATGCCTAATCCACGCCGCCAACGTTCATTCTGAGCCAGGATCAAACCCTTCAATAATATATGCGTGAAGCCCGAAGGCTTCTGAATAACGGATCCACTTTCGACATGCGAAGGTTTCACCGGTTCAAATCGCAGAAGAGTCTGATGTTCGCTTAAAATTTTGGTTTAGCTCAAAGAACTTGAAAGGTTATGAATTTCTTCATAACTCGCAAGGATTGCGTCTACCTAACTTTAAGCAGACACATCCTCGCTATTTGGCTATTATCATCGAATTGTCAAAGATCCTTTAAATGTGACCAAAGATCACACTGCCTAATCATCTTGGCCGGCCGAAGCTGACTTTGATGCGTCGACATTTTTTATTTCCTCAGTTATGAGGATAATTTGAGTATAGGCTTCGTTTCCTTGGAGTCAACACTTGGAATAAATATTTTTTAAAGCATTCATTTTTAAGGCTTTTTATTGCTGTTTCTTTATACCTTTCCTGGATAATATTTTTTAAGCACCCCGCTTTTTCTAAAATAACATGGGGTTTATTTCTTGGATTAAGGGTAACCATAACATGGCTTCTCCAAAGGTTTTCATTCTGCGTGCGCCCGGTTCTAATTGCGATATGGAAACCCACTTCGCTTTTGAAAAGGCTGGGGCCCGCCCTGAACGCATCCATATTCTACAACTTAGGGAAAACCCTTCTATTCTTAAACAATTCCAAATCCTTGTGATCCCCGGCGGGTTTACCTATGGAGATGATGTTGCAGCAGGCAAAATACTAGCGTCGCAGCTTACCCATTTTCTCCAATCTGAACTTCGGGCTTTCCGAGATTCCGAAAAACTTATCCTTGGGGTCTGTAACGGCTTTCAAGTATTGCTTAAGGCTGGTCTTATTCTTCAACCGGATGAGGATGGTCCTGTAGCCACTTTGGCCCACAATACTTCTGGAAAATTCGAAACCAGATGGGTTCATCTTGAGGTTCGACCTGATAATTGTCCTTTTCTTACAGGCATTTCTTCCCTTTTTGTGCCCACCGCTCATGGTGAAGGCCGTTTTGTATCCCGCGAAGAATGGATGCTCGATGGGCTCGAAAAGTCTGGAAGAGTTGTGCTTCGTTATGTAAGCCCTCAGGGTAAACTCGAAGGCTTCCCTCATAACCCTAACGGCTCGCAAGGCAACATAGCTGGGCTTTGCGACCCTTCTGGCAGAGTTCTAGGATTGATGCCACATCCTGAACGGCATGTATTACCAACCCAGCATCCAAGTTGGACACGTAATGGGCTGCAAAAAGAGGGCGAGGGTTTCGCTATTTTCAAAAACGCGGTAAAATACTTTGAGTAATGTCTTTTCTAACGAGGCCTACCAAAATGCCCTTTAACACTTTTGAAGACAAGGCTTTCACTCAGTTACTTGAATTGGCAATCGCTGAAGATATAGATTCTTCTGGAGATTTGACCAGTAAAGCTACATTGCCTTCGGATTTAATGGGAAAAGCCACCTTGGTTGGCCGTGCCGATGGCATTCTCGCAGGAATAGAGGCGGGCGAAAGGGTGCTTCGAAAAATTGCCCCTGAAGCTGAGTGGTTTTCACTTATGAAAGATGGAGAATCATTAAGGCATGGAAGTCCGATAGCAAAAATTCAGGGGCCGATGCGTGGTATTTTATCTGCCGAGCGAATCATTCTCAATTTCATGCAGCGCCTTTCAGGTATAGCAACTCTAAGCGCAAAATTTGTCGCCAAGGTAAATGATCTTCCAGTAAAAATTTTAGACACCCGAAAAACAACACCGGGTTGGAGATATCTGGATAAATTTGCAGTGCGTTGTGGCGGGGGCTTCAATCATCGAATGAATTTATCTGATGGAATTTTGATCAAGGACAATCACTTGGCGGCATTGGGAGGTGGCCCGGTTGCCATTCGGAAATCAATCTTGCTATCGAGGCAATATTTTCCTGGTACCTGGGATATTGAAATCGAAGTGGATAATTTAGAAATGTTTGACTGCGCATTACAATCCTCGCCCAACATTATCCTGCTGGATAATATGAGTGATGCGGATATGAAAGCCGCGGTAGAGCGCAAAAATGCAGTAGCTCCCCAAGTTTTACTCGAAGCCTCGGGTGGAATAACATTGGCAAATGTACGGGAAGTAGCTTTAACAGGTGTTGATCGCATAAGCATCGGCGCCATCACACATTCAGCACCTGCATTGGATTTAGCGTTGGATTACAATTTTTCATGATGCCAACGAATCCAACAAGCATCTGGAAACTCGACCATAAATTGATTGGAAAATCAACCTGGCACTTCGAAGAGATTGACAGTACTTCAAATCGTGCTGCATCTCATTCCGGTGAAAAAAAAAATGATGGGTTGGTGATAATTGCAGATAGTCAAACTTATGGAAGGGGCCAGCATGGACGGGTTTGGAATGCAAACAAAGGGCAATCGGTTTTACTTTCGGTATTACTGTTTCCCCCGGATTGTTTGAAGCGCCCTGCAATACTCACCGCTTGGGCTGCAGTTGCAGTATGCAACACGATTCAAGATTTTCTTGGTATAAAGGCAAGCATAAAATGGCCCAATGATATTTTGGTGGATGGCAGGAAAATCAGCGGCATTTTAATTGAGCAATCCATGGGCACCATTGTTGGTATTGGTCTAAATGTATTGCAAACTCCTGGAGAATTTGCAGCCTTGGGGTTACCTTTTGCCACTTCGATGCAACAATTCACGCCATACCCTTTAAACACCCATGAAATCGCAAAACAACTTCTTTCAAACCTCGATGAAATCTACCATCAGCTACTTGATGGCAACTTGCAAAAACTTGAAAAAGAATGGGTTTCAGGGATTGGGCTACTAGGCAGAGAGGTAATGCTTGAGGAACACGGAAAAAAGCATGAAGGGAAACTTTTACAACAATCATTCGCAAGTTTGGAGATGGAATCATCAATGGGAATAAGGCAACACTTTGTTCCTGAGAATATTTTACACCTTGGCGAATTTAATCCCTATGCAGAAAGCCAGCCTTGATCAATCCCCTTAGCTTAAGAATAACTGCATCAGATGCGCTTGAAATCAGCAATAATGAAGCAAATTATTGCATTTTAGACATTAGAAGCCAGGGCAGTAAGCAGCAAAGCAATTGGAAAATTTTAAATGCATCAAGCCTAGGGGCAAATGCTGAAGAGATTAATTCCTGGGGTCTAGGGATTGATAAAAACAACTGGGTATTTTTTTATTGTGCCTGACCGGATGATGCGAGCGCGGCCAGTTGGGCCCGATATCTTAGAGCAATGGGTTTTTCAAAAAGTTTTGCTATCCGGGGCGGACTGGATGCATGGAAGCAAGCGGGCGGATTACTCGAACCCTTGAAAAAGAAAATGTTATTCCTCGATAAAACTTTTACTGATCCACACGAAAACCTTGCGTTCGATGAAGCTCTTTTGCTTCAGGCTGAACTAGGACAGTTGGACGAATGCCTGCGCATCTGGGAAATTAAAGAAAACACGGTGGTGCTAGGATCGGGTGGCATATTTCACGATGATATCAACGAAGAGGAATGCTTAAAATCCAAGGTGCCAATTTTAAGGCGATCGAGTGGTGGAGGCACTGTTTTGCTGGGAAAAGGCTGCTTGCTTTTTTCGCTTATCCTGCGAACTGATACCCGGCCTGGATTGGCCACCATCAAAAGTTCTTATGTAAATATCATGGAGCAAATAGCTGGTTCTCTAGGCATTTCTGGCATCACACATGATGGCACAAGCGATCTGGCTTGGGATAATAAAAAGTTTTCGGGTAATGCCCAGCAACGAAAAAGCCTTTTCATTTTGCATCATGGATCCATCCTGTACGATTTCAATATCGGAATGATTCCAAGGTATTTAAAACATCCAACAAGGCAGCCGGAATACAGGCTAGACAGGGTGCATGAACAATTTTTAACCAACCTGCCCTTAGACAGAACCGAAATCGTTTCGCGATTACAAGACTCATGGAAGGCAAGGCAAACCTTGGAAGACCTTCCGATCGATACGATGAAAAAACTGGTGCAGGAAAAGTATCTGTTAGATGGTTGGATCCGAAGAAGGTAATGGTTGTTGAGGCAAATTTTCCACAAGGCTTAACAATTCTTGAAGCCTACTTACGCAAGCCGCCAAAGAACTCGCGGCCATTTGAAAATTAGTATGATCCGAAAAAGTTTTATAGTTTTCCTGATAATAGAGATTGGCTTTTTTTAAACGACTAAACTTACCATTTAATCTGTGAAAAAAGTCGGCCCAATCGGAACGCTGATAAGCGGGCTCGGTGGCACGAATGTAATCAAACAGGGTTCTTGGAACTTCAAGCATATTTTCATCGTCTTGAATTTCGTCAGCGTGCTTTAAAAAGGTACGAATCATCCAAAGGTGTGCAAGCACACCCTGGATGGAAGCAATCAATTCATCTTGATTCATAAGGTTTACCTAGCAGGAGCAGGATTGGGCTTTGCAGACGGAGGCCCGGATTGAACTTCGGATTGTTCCTTGGAAAGAAGAACCAAAAAAGCACCAGAAGCCACTGAAATAATGCCAATCCATAGTAATGGCCCGGGAGTTTGCTCCATGCCAAAATGGAGAAAATCACCATTTTTCGAGGGGTGCCAAAGCAGGCTGACAAGGGTATTAATCACAGGTGCGAGGCCAAAAATCAAAGGAGCGATGTATACTCTGAACGAGGCCGGGGGCAACCCGCTTTTTTTCGCTGCGTCCACCGCGGCCTTCGAGGCAAAAATCACACAAATGGCACCAACGGCACCCGCAACACCAGCAAGGCTTGAGAAAACCAAGCCGGGAGTACTTAATTTCGAGGGCCATGCAAAACTTGGAATACCAGCCCCCATAAGCCCAGCAGGAATCAATACAGCCATCAAGAAATAAGCCAAACCAACGCAAAGAATCGACATGAGCCTGCCACCCAGTTCACCGGGTTTTCCGGTAAGTTCCAACCCACCATAAAATATAATCGGAACATAAGTGCCCCAGGCAATGCCTGCCAAGATGACGAAAAAGATCCACTCAGACACGAACTCCACTTTCTCAACTGATTTATCTTCAGCAACAGCAGAAATAGATGGGGCAACTATTGGCGTAGAGGGTTTAATTTCAGAAACTTCTTTGGAATAAAGAACTAAAAAAGCACCCAAACCAACAAGAATAATACCAAGGAACAGCTTGTAGCCTGGCACTTTTTCCAAACCAAAATGCCAGGGATGATCAGGTTTTGGGTGCCAGAAAAGACTAACCAAGGTGTTGATAACAGGAGCAAGGCCAAATATTAAGGGGGCTATATATATGCGATATGTGTTTTCTGGTTGGCCCAGGGCATTGGCAGCATCAACAGCGGCTTTAGAGGCAAAGATCACAGAAATCGCACCGAGGGCGCCCATAACCCCAGCAAGACCGGAGAAAATCAAACCTGTCTTTTTCATTTGTGGCCATGCTTGCTGCTTGGTCAAAAACAAGACAAGTGGAATCAGAACCGCAAGTACAAAATAAGCCATGCCAACGCAAAGGATGGAAGTCAGCCTGCCCCCCATGGTGCCGCGCTCGGTGGTTAATTCTCTGCCACCATAAAATACAATGGGAACATAAGTACCCCAGGCGAGGCCTGCAAGAATGACATAGAACAACCATCCAAAATTTTTCTGCATGAACCAACTCCTGTTTAAACTTACTCTTTGCGCATGGCTGCGACAAAATTATCCGAGCGAATAGACCAAAGGCTTGCAACGCAAACCATCAACCCAAAGAAAAACATACCGGCTTGCAACAAAGCAAGAACGCCCCAGCGGGTTGCGGTGGAATGTTCAAGTGGTAGCACAGAAACAAGCGCGGCCAACGTACCTATCCCCAAACCCAGGAACAAAAGCAAAGCGTGTTCCAAAAGCATTACAAGCACAACATCCCCCTGGGTAAACCCAAGGGCGGAAAGCAAACCAAGCTCTGCTCTTCGTTCCCAAACAGAACGGGCAAGCACTGCGGCAACGCCCATGGTGCCTATAAGCAACCCAATGGTACCAAGTCCTTGAAACATTGATAAGTAGGCATTTTCGACAGATGCAAATCTTTCGACAAGATCTTTCGTTTTAGAAACTTTCGCACCATAATCAGAAAGGCCGATTTTGAACGCATCCTCGATCTCAGAAATGTTTTTAGAATCTGCATCGATAAGAAAATACTGGTATCCCTGCTGCTGGGGGTAAAACTTCAAAAACTGAGATTCGCCTATGAGGATTTCACTTTGAAAAACAGAGCCTTGAAAAAGACCTGCGAACTTCAAATGCTGATCGTTCCCGGAACCGTCTTGAATTTTATAATCTTTACCCAATCCAGAATGAATCATCCATTCCAGGGTGTTTTTTTCAACAAAAGCATTTACAAGCGGGTTCTTGGAATCTAAAAGATTCCAAGGGTTTTTAAGGGCTTCAGTGGTTGCAGAAAATAAAAAACCACCTCGTTGTTGCAGGGAATCGGGTACGCCAAGAATTCTGGGTTTGGATGGTGCAAAAAGGTTCAAGCAACTGGCATCATCGCCCGGATTGAACCTCAAGCTGTAAACTTTAACATCCTTGAGCACATTTTTAAATCGATCGACTTGCTGTCTGGCTCGTTGCGGATTTCCCCTATTACTTTTTTGCACCCCATCGAGAATAGTTTCGATACCCGAAGGGCCATCAAGCCCGGAAAGCACTGGAATATTGGTTTCCACCACAAGGCTGAATCCACCAGTACCAGAATTCTTGCCGGGATTGTTTTCCGCTTCTTTTCTGAACGGTTCAACAGCGATTATTAAAAAAGCAGCGCTGGAAAGAAGCCCTGCCGTAAGAAGGGAACGGGTTTTATTTCGAGCCATGTTTCGTAAAGCAAGCCTGAGCAAGCCATCAAGGCCATTTCCAAAAACCATGATCTTATGAATCTGACGAAAAAACGCGCCAAGGAAAAATAGTCCTGAGGTGAGAGTGAATCCACCTGCCCCAAAAAACTTCAGGGCTTTTAATTCATGATCCTGGCTTGAGGGGAGAAAAAGCATACCCAAGCCTAACACCAGAAATACGGAACCATAAATCACAAGGGAAAGAGGCTTTTTTGAAACCAAAACAGTCGAGTCAAGATAACCACCCTTGATCAAAATCATTACCGATGTTTTTACCAAGGTTCGTGAAGTGCGAAAAATAGCAGCAGCACTCATTAGAAAAGCCAAAACGAATCCCACACAGAGGGTTTTAAATGGGATGTGTAATTTTAAAATCTGCTGAAGCGAGTTATCAGGCCAATTAGATTTCAAATACTGTAATAACCCAATTGCGTAAACACAAGCAACGCCCAATCCCAACATCACACCCAAGCCAGCAACCAGCAAACCTTCAAAAAGCAATAAATTCGCAACTTGCTTTTGGGTGGCACCAATGGCAAGCACCGTACCCACCTGCGAGGCCCTGCGTTCGAGGTGTAAACGAAAAAGAAGGCCGACAAGAATTAAAGCCGATAGGATGAGAAAAAAACTAAATCCGACAAAAAGCCCGGAAAAATCAGTACCCGACTGGCTCGACTGCTGAAACCTGACGCGAAGATCTTGAAAAACAAATCCAACCGAGGCTGGGTCGATTGATTTAAGAAGGCGGGCTTGAAAATCAGTTGAAAAATCAGATGCGAAAGGTGCATTTGCAGGATAAACCCTGATGGATGTAATTTTCCCAAACCTACTGCCCCAAAGATTCTTAGCGACATCAAGGTCGATAAAAGCCTTGGGTACAGATCTAAAATCCTGCCAGTATTTTTCATCTCGCGGCTTGATCCGCTTGTTGTCGTAAGGAAAAGGCGGGTTCCAGGAGTCCAATGAAAGCTTATCGGTAATTCCCGGAAAATCGGGAGTGATTTCAGGATCAACAAGTTTAATATCCGCAGGAATGTATCCTGCAAATTGGAATGTATCTTTTTTCTCAACGGGTTTCCCAACAACTTCGGGAAGAAAATACTCAAGGCTGATGGCTTCGCCGACCTTGGGTTTCAGGGGGGATTCATTCCAATCAAGCAACCAAATTTTCTCACCCGACTGCCCCTTTGCAGCAAGGTTGACTCCCAATTTTTTTTGTAAGGTTCCATCGATTCCAGCAATGACGGAGTAAGGAACACTATTGTTCTTTTCTTGAATATTGTTGGCCAGATAAACCATGATTTGCGATGACTGCAATCCCATCTCTTGAATCAAATCACCTGCTTTTTGTGCAAGGTTGGGAGACACCAGCATTTGGCTGCTTTCAATGGCGTAATAATTGCGGTTATTATGAAAAAACTTTCTTACACTCTCCAGATCGATTGAGCCTGATTGCGATTGAAGTAACGGGATAAGATTCGCAGGCATTTTTCCCTGATATTCTCGTTTTTCCAAAACTTGATTCTTATCACGATCAAATTTCGAAAACAGATCCAAGGCTCGCTCGTCAGGGCCCTTGAATGTCAATTCATAATCTGCGAGTGTCAATAACGAACGAAATTTATCCTGCAGTCCCGATTTACCAGTCAGGATCGAATTGATTTTAGAAGTGACTCCCAATTTTTCCTGAATCATTTGCAAAGGCATAAAAATGGTGGCGGGGGCATCCATCCCCGGAAATAAATTGAAACCCGCATACTTATCCGAACGATCCAACACTTTTTCCACTTGAAGGGTGATGGAATCAACAACATCTTCACGATTGCCCAGAAAAGACTCCCTTGGAATAGCGCTGGGTTTTTCAATTCTTAACACTACATTTTGCTTCTCGGAGATTTTCAAACCGAGTGCGGCTTGATGATTAAGCCAGGCGCCCTTGACATTTTTCCACTGCGCACTTTTCCCCTCGTCTTGCCAGAACGCACCAGGCACTGCAACCACTTGAGCATTGCTAATCTGAGTTACCAGGCAATCTTGTTCATCCCGAACCTGAATGGAAGCCTTAAGAATAATGGCAGGGATTGAAGATTTATCGCCGATCTCAACGACAATTTTTTCGCTTAGGAATCGTTGCGCAAGAACTGCTTGATTTACCCAAACAAGCTTGTTTTTTACGGTATCAGCGAGACTTCCGCGAAGCGAATCACCAACAAGAAGTGCACCGGTCAACGAAGCAGTAGCTATAACAACCCCCATAAGAACCGCAAGGTTGCCTTTGAGATGAAATCTGGCAGTGTTTACAACAAATTGGGCCAGGCTAAAAGACATATGATTCGTGCACCTTTAAATCAGTTGGAAGATAATGCTTCAGCAAGAATACCATCATCCATGATCATTACTCGTGGAAATAGTTTTGCAAGTTCCAGGCTATGGGTAACCACGATGAGAATATTTTTCTCTTCCTCATGCAGTTTAAGAAGCAGGCGCATAATATTTTCAGCATTTCGTTTATCAAGGTTGCCGGTGGGCTCATCCGCAAGCAAAAGCCTTGGGCGCATGATAAGAGAACGGGCCACGGCAGCCCTTTGCCTTTCTCCCCCGGAAAGTTCGGAAGGCATATGATCCATCCTGTTTTCAAGCCCCACCCTAGCTAGCAAATCCTTTGCAAGTTGAATGACTTCACTTTTTGGCGAAGAACCAAGCAACGATGGCAAAAGCACGTTTTCAAGAACGGTGCATTGTGGCAGGAGATGATGATCCTGAAAAACGAAGCCTACTTTTTGGTTGCGATAATGAGCAAGGTTGGTCTCGTTCATTCCAAGAGGATCAAGCCCATCGAGTAGAATTTTTCCAGCACTGGGTTTATCAAGCCCACCCAAAATATGAAGGAAGGTGCTTTTCCCAGAACCAGATTGGCCCATGATTGCAAGCGATTTATCAGAATCGAGATCGAGATCAATGCCACAAAGCACGGGCAATGAACCCGAGCGAGTGATAAATTCCTTGCGAATCTGTCTAACTTGTAAAGTCATTAAAACTCCTTATTTTCGTGATGCCAGGAGTGCAAGTGCACCCAAGGCATAGAAGGAATATTCGACATCCCTTCCAGCATCCCACGAACCACCATGGAAACCACCTTGGATATTTCCCGTGGACAATACATATTGTGAAATTTTGTCTAAGGGAAGCTCATCAAGGGCATTGAGTTCAGCCAAAGACCAAAGTGAGGTGAACGTAGAGAGGACATCGCAAAAGGGAATTCGATTATTCGCCTTAAAACCATTTTCATCACCCATCATGCCTTTGTAGAAATTGATGAGATTGTTTTTCATATCCCCCTGCAGCAACTGCGGAGCAATGGCCCGCAAAATCCCCATGCCTGCAGCGGTGGGATTGGTTCCACTTTTTCTCATGGGACCATATTCAACAAAACCTCCATCGCCGCGAAGGCGGGAATGAACAAAGGCAATAAGTGAATCAGGGGCGGCAATTTTTTTTCCGATTAATTGATGGCAAAGAAGTGCGAGAAAACTCATGTAAGTACTGGATTCTTTGCCGCCTGGAACTTTACCAAAACCGCCATCTACGCCACGAAGTGAAGCAAGAAATGCCCCGATGGTATCAGTCCAATCACCGCTGGAGGCAAAAACATCCGGCCCACCGCCCATTGAAACAATCACTGCGGAATAAACGAGGGAAAAGAAATCAACCAAGCTGGTCTGGGAGTGCAATCTTAGGGAAAGAAAAGTACCAACTTTTTCGCAAGTTGGGGTATCAAGGGCATTCAATATCAGTAAAGAACGGAGGGCAAAACCTGTGTAATACAAATCGCTCCCGGGGTCGCGGCCGTAAAAGCCCCCATCAGGATTTTGACATGAGAGAATATAACGCACATGCTTGTTCCTGATATTTTCAGGGATTTTCATGGCGCCCTGATGAAGGCGATTAGTCAAATTTTCAAGATAGTTAAAAGGAACAATCATCCGGCTATACCGCCAATCAAAAGATCCCGCATGGTTTTTGGAATGGGAATAGATTTGGGGGGTGACTGATCAACCAACTCGCAAAGAACAGCAACGATACTACCCGTGGCTAAAAGGAGATCACCCTTTTTAATATCGATAGTGTAAGAAAGGGAGGATGTTCCAAGCCTCTGGAGTTTGACAAAAATTTGAAGCGTATCTTGAAATCGGGCGGGGTGATGAAAATCACACTTGGCAGATACCCTGGGCATGCCAATTCTCTTGCCATCCAAATACATCACAACAGAAAGTCCGAGAGATTGGAGGAAAGCATGCTCGGCCTCTTCCATATAGCGGAAAAAGCTGCTGAAGTGAACAATTCCACCCATGTCTGTTTCAGCAAATTGAACCTGCCTGTTATGAATAAAATCCGCCATCAACTTTTCCCTCAAACTTTGTCCCCTGAAAGCATTCGCTGATAAAAGGACAATGTTTCTTCAGCCATTCTCGAAGAATTAAAATAATCGATCACGGCATTATGCCCTAAAAGTGCCTGTTGTTTAAGTAATAAACCAGAAGAAAAAGCAAACTCTAATTTTTGGATTAATTCTTGTTGATTGCCTGGAGTATAAAGCCAGCCACCACCGCCCGCTTTGCTTAAAAGTTCAGGAAACGAAGCATGGTTGGGTTGCAACACGGGAACATTCTGGGCCCAAGCTTCCAAGACATACAACCCCTTGGGTTCGAGGTACTCGGTGGGAACGCAAAGCAGGTCGATGCCATCGAAAAAATGAATTTTCGATTGTAGATCAGGGGACTCAATATGTTCAAAATCTTCCGAAAGATTAGCGCCTTTGATTTTATTGTATTGCTCTAAATAATACTGCTTATTGCTTTCCCCAAGCCACCCGGATGCCTTGAACTTAATTTTCAAATTTTGATTCTTTAAACGAAGTGCAATCCAAGCATTCACAAGGTTATGAAAACCCTTTTCAGGGCAAATTCTTGCAAAGTAACCCAGAACATTTCCTGCTTTTTGAGCCTTAGAACCTGCAAGATGATACTTGATGTTGATGCCTGGTTGAATAACCCCAATTTTCTCTCTGGGAATTTTAAGGTAGGCCGCCATGCTATCTGCATAAAAATAACTCGAAGCAACATACCTATTAACCAAGGAAGAATTAGCAGAGATCAAATCAATAGCCCTGCCTCGAAATGTTTCGGGCAATGCATTCAAGAAAATATCATCCCCTTGCAAGGAACAAACAACAGGCACACCAACCTCGTTGGCGAGAATATCAGCCATGCCTGAAAGCAAGGCGTTAGTAAGGTGAATGACATCGGGTTTAATTTCGTTTTTCAACCAAGCAGCTAACTTCAAGGCCTCCTTGACTTGGAAGCCATGTTTCCCCTTTAACATGGAAATAGTCAAATCGCCTAAATCTTCAGCCTTGGTGCTGGAAGCAAACCTTGATACCCATCGCAACAAAAAAGGTGCGTCCAATAAACGATCGAAAAAGGAAGGTGTCCAACGAAAGAATCTGGACTTCTGCTGGAGGTAAACATTAATGCCACCGAAGAAAACCCGCTCCTGGCTTTGATTCGCTTCATCCGTACGAATCGGTGTGTATGTTGGGATAAGTAGTGCATCATGACCAAGGGCGCAAAGAGCGGTAACAAGCGTATTATCATTTAAGCAACTGCCACAGAACATTCCTGCTGCACCAGCGGTGATGTAGGCAATTTTCATGGTTAAGCCGCATTAAACAATAAGCTTTGAAGCTTATTCGGGGGAACCTTCCGCCTTGGGTTCGAGAAGGAAAAAGCTGGTAATGAAACCGATTGCAAAAACCAAGACTCCAGTAATACCAGCAGCATAGGCAACTTTTTCAAAGTTATTGGAACCGATGGTAAGCATCGGGGCGATCAGATTGGTGGTTAAAAATGCTGCGGAGGTTCCTATCATTCTACCACCAACATTAGTCGCAAAGGCACTCCCTGTCCCACGTAAATGAACAGGGAAAACTTTGGGCAGATATTCGCCAAAGTATGAGAACTGGGCGACAATACAAAGGCCAGCCAGAAACACACCGTAACTAAAAAGATGTGGCGCGTTTTGGAAAACAAAAAACCAAACCAAGGGGATTATCAACAATCCAGGAATCTGGAAGATCCATAAGAGAACCCTTTTGCTGGCAATGGAAACAAGAGCAATCGCAAGCAGAATTCTACCTGCCAACCCGCCGAGTTCCTGCATGAATTGAACACTCTCCCTACGGGGTTGAACTTCTTCCTTATTGATTTTGCCCATCTTTTTGAGGTTATCTTTGAATTCCTTATCTTTGACTTTAAATTCTTCAGACTCCTTGTCGAGGCCTGCGAATTGTTTTTCCAAACCTTTGTTCGCCTTGATCAGGGGCTCCATCTTGGCACGGGTTTCTGCCATATCTGGCAATCCGGGTACCGCTTGGGTAACTGTAACTTGGAGGGTGCCAAAAGCAGCAGCGTAGGCACAAGCAGAGAGAATGGTTGCAACCACAGTTGTGCGCAGTAAATCAGGGGCAAAGATTTCAAAAAAGCTGGGTCGACGCAGGGAGCCAGACTTTTTCCTTTCAAGCCATACCGCAGATTCTGGAACAAAAGGCAAAAGAATAGCGATAGGAATTGCGGGAAGCAACCCGGTCATCAAAGTGAAACGCCAAGCTGGGTTGGTCGGGTCGCCAACAGGAAGCGTAGGCAACATTTTATTTGCGACCATGTAACCAATGCCTGAACTAACACCGGTTACCAATAATCCACCCACACTAGCAAAAGCCTGGGTCCAGCCGATTGCAAGTTCGCGTTGGCGCTTATCTGGAAACAATTCAGCAAGCCAGGTAACAGCGGCGACAAATTCAACACAAACTCCAACAAAAGTCGTACATCTGAAAAACACCAACCAAGTTAGATCAGTACTTAAACCAGC
>CAZYAY010000021.1:14246-46170 GCA_964646215.1 uncultured Candidatus Kuenenia sp.
TAGAAGAGGTGGGTGGTGGGTAAGATAAATACTTACCATCTTTATAGAGATGCCAGCAAGGTGTGTCTAAAGAACTTTATTACATGGTGTTCGCCATGGCCCGCATTTCTTCGCGCATCAAATCCATGGGGTTGACGACTGCATCCACACTATCTTTAAAAAGATCACCAACAAGAAGATCAATAACATGGCGTTTCATATCGGGGTTTTGACGAATAAACGCACCAAAGGAAAAACCTTCATAGAAAGCATAAACAAGCCTTTTCATGCGTTCCATACCTTGAATGAACTTCGGCCCCCAGTTACCCAACTGGTTGGCGGAAAAATCATTTTTCGAGAAACCAGCAGCGATGGCATCCGCAGCCATTTCTCCGGATTTAAGAGCCAGAAATACCCCTGAAGAATAAATTGGATCGAGGAAGCCAAAGGCATCGCCAACCAATACCCACCCATCGCCCGCAACTTGGGAACAGCGGTAGGAAAAATCTTTTGTACTCATGAATCCACCAACTCTTTTACCAACAGCAACTCTGCGTTTTGCAGCGGGACACCGATCCAGTTCCCGGTTAAATATTTCTTCATGGGAAAGCTTATCTGCAAACATATCATCAATCGAAGAAACAACGCCCACACTTACGATGTTGTTATGCAAGGGGATGTACCAGAACCATCCTTTTTTTCCTTCAGTTTGCAGAACAAGTGTTGCCCCCTCATCAAGGCCGGCTTCCCTTGAAGCACCTTCGAAATAAGTCCAGATGGAAGCTTTCTTAAGAAGAGGATCAATTTCTTTTATTTTAAGGCGGTTTCCTATAACGAGACTTTGACCACTGGCATCAACAACAACTTTAGCGCGAACTTCTTCAACCGAGCCATCGGGGTTTTGAACTTTAACACCCACGCAACGGCTACCTTCAAAAATCGCATCAAGAACCCTGCAACCATAGCAAACATCAACGCCAAGATCTGAAGCATTATCAAGAAGCATTTTGTCAAATTCGCTACGAACCACCTGCCAAGTTTGGGCACATTCGTGGGGATTGTTTTCGAAGAAATAAAAGGGCTGGGATTCTTTGCCTGTATCTGTGACAAATTGGACACTGTATTTTTTTGTAAAAGCACTGGCTTTAATTTTTTCGATGACCCCCATGCGCCTCAAGGTCCAATAGGTATCGGGCATAAGCGATTCACCAATATGAAATCGGGCACCTTTTTCGCGTTCGAACAAGCGCACTTTCAAGCCGTGCTGCGCAAGTATTGTGGCAGTGGAGGAACCAGCAGGCCCGCCACCAATTACAATCACATCAAGCCCAAGTTCATTTTTCATAATCATGATTTAATACCTCTTGGTATATGATCGACCAAAACCAAACAATTGTTCAAACAACTATTATAGTTTAGCCCGTTTTCCAAGAATTACCATCCTAATGCCCTTTTTTGACGAAAAACACAGCCTCAAAACCTAAAGCATTACTCAGAAAGGCTTTACAATCAAACATTGCATATAAAATATGGGTGATGGCGTAAGATAAATTAAAAGAAGCGATTCTTAAACAGAAGGGGAAACCACTTCGAACAGTTCTATAGCAGGAAGACCCTGGCAATGGATCAGCGCAATTCTTCCATAATATGGCTTTTGATCATTGGTATGAAACCAATGTTCTCGTGATGGGGAGGCATCTATTTTCAAAAGTTTGACCAGTTCTATTTTGCGCATGATTTCGTTTCGGATGAGTATCCGACCCAGAGGTTCTTTTCTTGCAAGGATCTCCCCCTGCACCGAGGTGGGAAGAAAACCCATCCTAACCCTCATCAGGCCAAACAAAACAATCTTGCCTGTTTTCTCGCCTATCAGGTTTAAAATGCGCGAGTAACAACCATTCTGGCTTATTTCCGATAAAACCCTCACCCTTACTGGTTCATCATAATGCGATTCCATGGTCACTGTCATATGATGCTCATGATCCAATAAAGACCTATAGGCATCGGGAACATCCGAAGAATTGATCAGATGAACGATAGGGAAAGGTTCGCTTGGAAACTCCTTGAACAAACCAGCAAGCACAGCTAGGCTGTCATCCGGCATACGGGTCATACTTTCCCTAGCTGAATTAATGACAAAGGCTCGGCCTGTTGTGGCGCCTCGAATTTTTCGAGGACTGAGTCCACAAGGAAATAAAGTATTCTGCGGAAGTCTTCGGATTGCACTTCGTCAGCGATGGACTCTGCGCGTGATCTGAATTTTTCCACCAGTTTTTGCCCTTTGTCGAACACCTGATTCAACTGATAAAGCTGATGGATTCTTTCAACTAATTGGAAAGAGTTATCACCTTTTCGTGCTCTCTGAAGCAGGCCAAGAATCTCTTCTTTTTGTGCTGGGGTTGCGGTTTCAAGAGCCATTGCCAGCAGCACCGTAGGCCGCCCAGCAAGAACATCCTGCCCCGCCACCACTTTGTTTTCCGAATTAGTATCAAAGTCACTTAAATCGTTAAGAATCTGAAAAGCGATACCAAGGTTTTTGGCAAACTCAAAAATCATCTTTTCGAAGTCATCAGCAGGCCCTGCAAGCCTTACCCCGGCATACAAGGCAGCTTCGAACGCAGGAGATGTTTTCAAAGCATAAATTCTCAAGGCTTCCAAGGGAGTGATGGTTTTATCTGTGGAATTGCGCCAAAGAAGCTCTGCACCCTGACCTTCAGATAATTTCACATGGGCATCGGAAAGCTTGAAAAGAATATCTGCGCTGACATCTGCACCAAGTTCTGCACGATCCTTTGCAGCCAGGCGATAACCAAGACCAACCAGATAATCGCCAACATTGATTGCAACAGGGACGCCTTGCTGCCGATGCATGGTTTCACTGCCATAACGGAAGTCATCATCATCTTCGATGTCATCATGGATAAGTGAAGCTTTGTGAAAAGCCTCGATGGCAAGGGCAGAACGCTTGACCGCATCTGGAATATTAATGGATTCAGCATTCAAGGTACCGGCACCGCCCTTGAGTGCATCGTACACGGCGAGGGTAATAAAAGGCCGGCTTCGTTTGCCCCCCCTGCCCAGCCAGTTGTAGGCGAGTTTTTCATGAACGGAAAGAGGATCTTCCGCCCTTGTATTCGCGCCAGATCTTGCAGGCGGACAAAGCCTTGACAACTCGGGCTCTTCGCAAATTTGATGTGAGGCACGCATCAAATGCATGTAAGACCTGGTTACGGTTGCAGGAGCTGGAGTTTTTAAATTGATGAACTCCATCACCCAATCTTCATCAACCGAAGTGCTTTTGCAATTACTTGAAAGCAGGGGAACAGCAACACAGGGAACCCCGGCAAGGAGAATTTTATCCAATGCTTTTTCAAGAACATTAAGGCAAGCAACACCAACGATTGCGTCAACATGGCCGCTAACAATAATTTTCAAAACAATCGGTGTGCCTTCGGAAACAAGCACCTTGTATCCAAGATCTTCAGCACGGGTTTTAAAATCTGCAACTGAGCAGGCGCCACATTTCCTGCAATCGAGACCAAATTCGTCGTAGTCTGCAGGGCACCCTTCGGCATGCTTAAGGCAATGCGGCATAAGGAGAAGCCTTCGGGAAAAGTCGGTGGCTTGAACTTGTTCGCGCCAAAATTCGTTGGCTATGCACACCGAGGTAAACCCGGTGTATTGGAAACCCAAGCCCATGCTGGTAAGAAGTTGCTCGGAGAACACCTGAAGTTCGGCTTTGGTGAATGTATTTTTACGATCCAGGGTAGTTGCGAATTTAGCAATTTCGGCTCTAATTTTATCGCGGAGCTCTCTGGTTTCAGGAACTATTTTAAGATGCGAAGTACTAGGTTTCTTGGACTTTTTTTCAACCTGTTCAACATCAGGCTCAACTAACTGGCTAGACATCATTAATACTTCCTAAAGGCGGGATATTTATATCGTATGGTGTTTATTACACCATCATACTTTTTCGTATTCTTCCTAAAGCACCAACAGCAAAGATTATGGGGTATAGTTTTTCAAAATACCACAGTTTTGCAAAATAAAACCCAATTGGTGCTACTTTCAATATTTGATCATTCTCCGAAGCATTAATCAACCATAATAAGCCTTTTTCCAATACTTTTGGATCACAGTCCATATCCCATAGGATTTCCAAGGCTAAAGAGGTCTCTTCAACCGAAGAGGGGCAACCATAAGCACCACCCCAACCCCCGTCCTCATTTTGGGCCTTTTCTAGAAATCGGACCCCTTTTCGAGCATGTAGCTCTTCCCAAAGCCCTAAATCCCTGAACGCCGCTAGAACCCTGCAAGTCCCATAAACCGGGTTGGTTTCAGATTCTTCATGCTGATTTCCAAACCAAAGCGGAAGCCATGAACCATCTCGATTTTGGTTTTCCCTTAGATAGGTCAGGCCGCCATCGTATAACTTTTCCAACTCAACCTCGACGGAATGCAATTCGGGATCAATATTTTCGGTACCACCCTCCGGATACCAAGGCGCTATCGCCCTAAGCATGTGGGCGGTTAGATCACAACCACTGCGATCAAAAGGTAAATTACTCCAACCATGACAAAAGGTGGGAATTCCCGAATCCGTATTTTGCAATCCAGAAAGCCATCGCACCCCAGCCCTTAACCACTCTGCTGGTTTTTCTTTAAGGTTGGTCAAAGCAAGCAAGGCACCTGGGGTGTCATCGGCATCGGGAACACATCCGGGTAAAGGAGTCCACCCCCAACCGCCAGGTTCTGCGCCAGTATAAGGATGAATGTTTTGGTATTGCTGCCCCTTAAGCCATTCCACAAGTGAATCAGTTTGGCCGAGGCTTTCGAGATCTTCAGCAGCGGCAAGCGAGTTAATCGCCAGTGTAGTTACCCAGGTAGAAAGATTAGTATCGATTGGCCAACTACCATCAGAGCGAACCGAATCCAAAAGAAAAGCAACCCCCTTTTTAACCACATCATGATCTTCTCGGCCTGTCGCAGATAGCGACAAAGTGACAAAAGCGGTGAGGGGCGTGGCTTCAAGAAACCCACCATTGACGGGCTGAATATTTTTAAGAACTTTCAACGCCCTGCCTGTGCAGATATTGCGAAGAAGCCTAAGCGGAGGGATTGAAGATGGGTTGCAATGATGGATGCAAACACCAATGGCAATCAATGCAGGCAAGGCATAGCTCACCACGGGCAAACCCAGAAAGCGGTACAAACTTTGAGGCAGGCAAGCCAACTCAAAAGGAAGCGCGGGAACTTCATCCCAATCAACCAACCCAGCGAGTGCGCAGGTGGTCAGAATTGGGACCGAGAAAGTATGATCTTTCCCGTATCTTTGGCGCAATGCCTCAGCAAGTTCTTTCCCGGAATTTCCATGATTGGCGCCAAGCCACTGATCAGTTTTCTCGAGAGTTGAAAAGTACTCTTGCTGCCTCCCTGCAATATAAAATGCTGATTTAACGAGTAAAGTTGTCGATATGTTCGAAAAGCTGATCGTGGTATCGCCCCAACCACCATCAGAGTTTTGATGCTCCTTCAACCATGAAAGTCCATTTTCGACAAGCTTTGGCGCATCAACTTTGGCAGCGATAAGAGCGGCAACTGCGACTGCAGTAGACAAAGCTGAGCTTGAGAGTTCGCCTTCCCACCAACCACCGGGCAACCTTGAAGATAAAAGTTTTTCCCTTGCAGAATGGTAAGCCCTTTCAACCCGTTTGGGATCAATGCCCATGGAAGAAAGTGTGGGCCTGTGAATACCAGCAAAGGTCACATGGCCCCCATTCCGAAGAAGACATTGTCTTTAAGGAATCGATAAACCCAGTAAGATTCAGGGATTTCCTTACCCGGCATATGCTGGCTGGTACGCGGTTTGCCACACCCTATTTCCTTAAGTGCATCACGGGTGCTGTAATCTTTTGCATCATGCCCCTTGATAAACTCAACCAGTTCCTGAGGATTTTCAAGAATCACACACCCCTTGGTGCGGTCTTTTACAAACTGTTGGAATCCTCGAAGGTAAGGGCTTTCGTTGATGGTTTTATAGAGATCATAGTCGTTATCGCTAATCTTGTTGGTCGCAAAAGAAAGAGGCGGGCAAATTTCAATGCTCCCCTGCGGCCCGATATGAAACCCCATGCCCATTGCAGCGGGGCAAAACGCCTCACCCGATGCAGTCCAATAACTATCGATTATGATGATCGGGTGATGATGTCTGAGAGCCACCATTTTCTTTCTGGCTTCAAGCAATTGCTCTGGGCTTAGGCAGTATTCTGGATGCGGATCTTCACCCACCGGCCTGTAAAAATAATACCAGATATACATTGCGCCCTGCTTGATCATCAATTGCAGGAAGGAATCGCAAAGCACTTCTTCCATATTTTTGCCGGTGATGGTGCAGGCAACGCCAAAAATAATACCCTTCTTTTTAAGCCGCTCCATTCCTTGCATCGCAGAGTCAAACACTCCTTCGCCACGTCTAAGATCATTCTGAAACTGCATCCCATCGATGCTGATGAGTGGCGTGACATTTCCGGCTTCGGCCAGACGATTGACATTGGCCTCGGTAAATAGCATGCCGTTGGTGATCGTCTGAAAAAAGCAATCCTTGTGACGCTTAAACACGTCCCAGATTCCTTTGTACATGTAAGGTTCGCCACCCAACAGGGTGTAGTAATAGGCTTTATTTTTCTTGCCCACACGAATGATTGCATCCAGATCTTCAGCAGGAAGATGGTAGGCAGTGCCTTCTTTTTCGACCCAACACCCATGGCAACGCAAATTGCATGTGTTGGTGAGCGCGACAAACATGAAGGGCGGATAAAGCTTCTTGTTTTTCAATCGGTGCTTGTATGCCCTAACCGCAACAAAACCTTTGTAAACCCAAAGATGAGCGGCTTTCATCGCAAGCCTGGGTGACAATTCTGTAACAGCCCTATACGCAAGTTTGTGAAGCATTGTTTTTCCAATTAATTATTCATTGAAGGCCCACGCCTTAGATTTCAAGAGTATCCAAGGAATCCATCAGATTATCGAGATCATCTTTTGGTGAATCTTTTTTATCCGACTGCCTTTTGGGTATGCCCACGCTTAACCCTACCGCATCCCGACCATCACGCAGCAATTCTTTATCCCGTTCCTTGGCAGCAATAACCAATGCGTCTCCGCCACCAAAAAGCTTGGTGAGGTCAATTTTCAAACCACTAATCGCACCCACGGGAGCACCTGCAATCGCGGGGCTTTTGTAATCGGGAAACATGATGGCCTGCTCTGGGCAAACCCTGCTGCAAGCCGGGCAACCCTTCTTACAGCTATCTTGATTATCAACATAAATCCGCTCGAGACTATCTACACCATACACCCCAAACAAACAAAAATCCAAGCATTCCATGCAGTTGGTGCAACGGCTGTAATCAATTACAGGGTACCAGCGCCTACCGGGTATTTTCAGCATTTCTTCTTTGAGGAATGCGGCACCGCTGGGTGTATCACCATTAATTGCGGGAGTTCCATTTGAGGAGGGGGTGGAAATATTCATACCAAGCTGGACAAAAGCAGGTTTTGCATCGGCTGTAGCAGCCCCCCACCTTTGCCTGCACTCAGCTAGAATTCTGCGAACTTCTTCAACGTAGGTTCGGTGATCCTTGGCATCCCGCAAATCGAGGCAGAAAATAAATCGATCTTGAACTTTGACAGCCCCAATGCCCTTGGGCTTGCTAGCCTCTTCACCTTCTTCGTCTTCATCTTCGTTATTGTCAGCGGGCTTGATATTGGTTTCGCCCATTTTTCCCTGGATGCCATCACGATCCAACAACCAATAGGCCGCCCTGGGATAAAGCCATGAGATCACGACCATGTCGCCTTGAACGCCTTCAAGATAAAGCCTTCCAGTATGCCCCTCATGCAGATCGTAAAGTGCGGGAACTATTCCCAGATCTACGCCAGATTCCATCAGCAAGGCTGCTGCAATTTCTTCTTCTATGGCTCTGCGGTTAGGGTCTTTACCCTGCGCCTGCGACAAAACCACGGTAAGTTTCTTCTGACTCATATTAATCATCCCCAGCGTTAATTTTACCTTTTAACATGCGTTGGGCTTTTTCCCAATTCTCTTCAAGAAAAACATGGTAGGCATCTGCATTCATTAGGCTATCAATAGATCCGTCCATTTCAAATAACCAGCCTTTGTCATAACCATCGACATTAATGGCGGAGGGATCGGCCAAAACTTCGGGATTGAAACAAAGCACTGTTCCTTCAAGGGGTGCAAAAAGGTCTGAAACAGCTTTCGATGTTTCAATATGACCTATCTGTTCAAGCAGGGCAACCTTATCTCCGGCATTCACCTGCCAATCAAGAAAATAAACATCCTGCATCAATTTGATGGCATAGGAAGAAAAACCAAAGCGATTTTTCCCAGCGACAACCCTGCACCAGAAATGATTACGGGAGTAATACAAATCGGCGGGTATTGCTGCCGCATACTTGCCCATCATGAATTGCAAAGGCTCGCTCATACTATTTCAACAACCTTACAAGGAACTAAGTATACCGGGCATTTAAATGATCAGGCTCAAAGAATCTTGGCAAAAGTCTGTCAACCTGAAGCAAGCCATCCATGGTGACATCCACAGAATGTTCTCCAAGTTTCAACCAGCCCTCTTTTTCAAGCGACAACCATTGTGAGCTAAACTCGTTGAAAATCCGGACCTTGAATTTATTTTCGAAGTATTCTGATTCCAGATGCCCGGTTTTAAGCTGCAAGATCATTTCTCGAATCAATTTTTGATTTTGCGTAATGGGCAATGCCCTACCAAGAGGAATATTACCCTTCTGCAATTCACCAAGATAATTATCCCATGCATCCAAGTTTTGCAGATGAAACCCATTGATATGGCCAAAAGAAGCCACGCCTGTTCCAAACATATCCGCCCCATGCCAAAGCTCATCGCGATAAACAAATTTCATCTTCGCCTTGCTTCGAACCAAAGTATAAGCGCTGGATATTTCATACCCATTTTCCATCAAGGTTTCGAAGGCATATTTAACCCACGACCTTTTGGTGGGCCAATCAGAAACAGCAAGGGGATCCGGTTGGTCAACCTGTTTTAATTCCTTTGAAAAAACAGTGTTAAATGGTAATTCGAGTTGATAAATGGTGATGCAATCAGGGGCGATTTCAATCGTTTTCTTGATGCAATCTTTCCAGTTTTCTGTGGTTTCACCAACCATGCCTGCAATAAGGTCAATGTTTATTAGTGGAAAGTTTAATTCCCGAGCCCAGGTATAAGCCTTTACTATTTCTGCTGAATGATGGGCCCTGCCATTTGATTCCAAAATTTCATCATTAAAATTCTCAACGCCCAGACTTAATCGCGTGACACCCATTTGCCTAAGGGCAGCAAGCTTGTGTTGCTGAAGGGTTCCTGGTTCGCATTCGAAAGTAACTTCTCTGGCACCATTCCAAGTGAATGAGTTTTTAATGCCATTAAAAAGTTTTTCGAGTTGGTTGACACTTAAATAAGAAGGAGTGCCGCCCCCAAAATAGACAAAATCAAGGTCTCTGCCACCACGGACGGGCAATTGTGAACAAAGAGCGATTTCTTGAATAAGCGCATCGAGATAATTGTCGACATCCCTGGCATTTTTATCGGTGTAAACTCGAAAGTAACAAAATTTGCAGCGTTTCCTGCAAAAAGGAATGTGAGCATAAAGCCCAAGAGGCGTGCCCGCCATGGGTGGCGCGTTTAAAACCTTGTGAGCTTCCGGCAAATAGGAAGGCTTCCAGAACGAAAAAGGTGGGTAGTTGGCTACAAAATAATTGCCCAACTCGGTCTTTTCTCTGGTGGAATCAGTCATGAATAAAATTTCCCGGCTTGTTTATCAAAATAATATTCTAATGTAATCTACCATTAATCCACATAATCTTTCTCAAAAACCACAAGTAAATCAAACTTTTTACAATCTAATGTTTGAAGTTTAAATCGCAATCGCTAAACTTATTAAATATGCCGAAGTGGCGGAATGGCAGACGCGCCGGACTCAAAATCCGGTACCCTCAAAGGTGTGTGGGTTCAAGTCCCACCTTCGGTATTTTCCTTTTAGACTTCATTTTATGTCGTTTTCCGGTCATTATCACTTATGAAGTGGAAACCAAAAACCTGCAAAGTTGAAACTCTTGGTTGTAAAGTCAACCAATATGAGTCGCAGTATTTCAGGGAGATGCTTGAACTTAACGGCGTGGTTGAAGCGTTAGATCATGAAAACCCTGATCTTTGCATCATAAATACCTGCACCGTCACCCATGATGCAGACTCCAAAGGAAGAACTTTAATTCGGAAAATCCATTCCCGAAACCCAAATACTAAAATCCTAGTCACCGGATGCTACGCAGAACGCGACCCCAAAAGTATTGCAAATATCGAAGGTGTTTCAAGTGTTATTGGTAACAAAGAATCCTTTCTTTTATCTCTGGCAGAATTTGGCATCGACCAACGCCCATTAAATATCACCCGTTTTGATGACCACCAAAGGGCTTTTGTCAAAGTTCAAGATGGCTGCCTTCTAAATTGCAGTTATTGCATTATTCCTTCGGTAAGGCCCGCCCTCATCAGCAGAAAACCCGAACTCATACTTGCAGAAATTGCAGACCTTCAACTTTCGGGTTATCAGGAAATAGTGCTTACCGGCATCCATTTGGGCCATTACGGAATTGATCTAAGTAAAGGCAAGGAAAAAGCCGAATGGTGCAGACTATGGCACCTTCTCGAAAAAATAAGTTCAAAATTCCCTGGTCTTAGAATTCGTCTAAGCAGCATCGAAGCGGCAGAAGCCAGGGACGATTTGATCGATGTAATGAAAAACAACCCCTTGGTGGCTCCTCACTTTCATTTATGCCTTCAAAGCGGATCTGACGAGATTCTTCGTCAAATGCGTAGGCGTTATTCAAGGCAGGGTTTTATCGACCGTTGCGAACGCATTTCAAGTGCATTGGATAAGCCGGGGTTTTCAACCGACATAATCATTGGATTTCCCGGTGAAACTGATGCTGATTTTGAATCCACCTGCGATCTTTCCCAAAAAATCGGATTCTTTAAAATGCATTTGTTCCCATACAGTCCAAGGGAGGGAACACCCGCAGCATCGTTAAAAGACCCTATTCCCGCGCCTGTAAAATTACAAAGACGAAAAGTATTAGAGCAAATCGAACAAGAGAACCTGGCAAAATACCAGCAAAGCCTCCTGGGTATTAACGAACAAATACTTGTTGAATCAAAATCAGTAAATAGGCCGGGTTGGGTCGAAGGAACTTCCTCACGCGGAATCAGAGTGATGTTGCCCGGAATGATCGATGCCATCAGACGCAAAATGATCCCGGTAAATATAACTGGTATTTATCAAGGTATGCTTGAAGCTGAACCCCTGCCCCATCAAGAAATTGTCGAATTAACTACTTTTCAAGAAAAACAAAGAATGCCACTGGCGTTAATCTCGCAATAAAAACTCGAAATACAGTACTCTCACGAAATTTGCCACGACTTTACAATTAAATTAGCCGTGACTATTCAATGCTTGACATTAGAACTAGCTGGGCTAAATTGATAGAAGATAAAAACATAGTTCACGCCATTGATTCGAATGGAGATTTCCCATGAGCCAATTAAAATTTATGAGTTATGAAAGACAGGGAGATGGCCTCTGTTTGAGATTCAAGAACTTAAGACCTTCCGAACTTGAGATCCAAGACTCATTCCAAGAAATCAAAAAAATTATTGCTGACGAGAAAGCCAACAAGGTTGCTCTTAGCCTTGGGCCCAATATGGAATGCATGTACAGTGTATTTCTTGGAAAAATAATCTCCCTGCAAAGACAACTAAACGAATTAGGCGGGAAACTGGCTATTTGTCATGTAAGCCCGCAGGTAAAGTCGATATTTGCAGCATGCAAACTGGATGACCGATTTTGTTTCACTGACGATTTTCCAACTGCAATGCAGGCCTTGAACAAGTAATCATCACACCTTAACCGATTGCCATTTCCCAGAGCCAAATCTGTATATAAGTAAAATTCCCCGGGCGAACAGATCTATAAACATTGCCAACCAGGCACCAAGCAACCCCAAGGCTAACTCAGGCATAAAAATGCCCTCTGCTGGGTTTCTTGCAAATAGCAAAGCAGCGGGAATCCTCAAAAGAAAAAATCCAATCCAAGTGTAGAGAACAGGAATCCGGGTATCACCAGCACCCCTTAATGCTGAAGTAAAGATGATACACGAAGCTAAAAAAGGCATTGCAAAAGCTATCAATCTAAGAACCGGGGCGCCGATTCGAACTATTTCACCTTGAGAAGGATCAGGGCAAAAAACCAAAAACATGGATTCTGCAAAGATAAAAAACAGCCCACCCATAATCGACATGAATACGGCACCTAATCCATAGGCTGTCCATGCACAACGACTAGCCTCGTTTGGTTGGCCAGCCCCAAGGTTTAACCCCACAAGCGCAGTGGCTGCCGTGCCAAATGCGGCACCAGATAGATATCCCAACGCCTCCCATCCCAGAGCTATTCCATGCGCCCCACCTGCAGCCTCGCCCAATCGGTTGATAATGGCCAGGAATACAAACTGGCCTACTCCAATGCTAAGGCTGTCAACCCCTGCTGGCAGGCTGACTCGAAGCAACCTCCGAATTAATTCCAGATTCAATTTCTCTTTCAAGTTCCACCGAAGCGAAGAAGTGCCCCTTAGCAATAAACACATCACCAAAACACTCCCTGCAGAATGGCTGAGTGAAGTACCAAGAGCAATGCCAGGAAAACCAAGATTAACAATTCCCAAAAATCCGGTTGCAAGAATAAAAGATAAAGGAATGTTAAGCAGGGTAACAAAGCCAAGTACCATCAAACCAGCCAGGGTATTACCAGCACCAACCAGGCACGCAATCCCGGCTGCTTCCACCATTTGAAATGGTAGCAGGATGAAAATATTAAAAAGAAAGCCATAGGCTTCTTGCGCAGCAACCCCCTGAAGCCCAATAAGAGGCAGAACAAATGGTACAAAAGTAATGGCAAGAATACTGGCAAGCAGACCAAACAAAAACGCCAGAAGCATGGATTGATGCACAACTTTGGAAGCGGATTTAAAATCGCCTGCCCCAACAAATCGGGCGATAAGGGCGGTGCTACCCACGGTTACAAGAACACTGTAGCTTGAAATAAGCCAAGAAAAGTATTGCCCCGTAGTCTGAGCCGTTTGAATTGAAAGGTGTGAGGAAGAATCGCCAAGTAAAAATCTACCTGCGATAAAGCGATCCCACAGATTGATGATCAAGTGAAGGAATTGAAGGATCAAAGCGGGCCAGGCCAGATAAAAGACTTTTAGCAGGGTGGACTTGTTTGGATCCGTGTAAAAACTGGGCTTTACAACAGGGTTTATGGCTGCTGAACCACCCATATATCCCCTTTAAGAAGTCCGAATCGGTCGTTAGGATGAAGGGTAAAGCCAGGGGTGGTAACAACCTGCCCGTTAACTAGGATCTGCCCTTCCTTGACCAGAAATTTAGATTGCCCGCCAGTTCCCCCAATTCCTGCCTTTTTGACCGCCTGGGCCAACGAGATAGACTCTGTTGAAAGCTGCAAAATCTTATGACTTTTATCTTCGGATTGCTGATCCATGAAATTCTCCAAGGCCATGACTCAAAAATTAGGTATTATTACATTAGGCTAAATTGTAATTAAGGCCTCTGTCCCGACCATAAAACTTTGGGAACCCTTGCAATGAATGATATTATCAAAGAAATCCAAGAGTTAAAAAAGCAAAAAAAGGCCACGATCCTTGCACATTATTATCAAGAAGGCGAAATCCAGGAAATCGCTGACTTCACTGGTGATTCGCTCGCCCTTGCACGGGCAGCAACCAAGGTGGAAACACCTATAATTGTTTTTTGTGGTGTCCATTTCATGGCTGAAACTGCAAAAATTCTAAATCCTGCGAAAAAAGTTTTACTCCCAGACCTTAAAGCCGGATGTTCTCTCGCTGATAGTTGCCCCGCAGACAAACTTGCCCGATATCAGGATATGCTTCGTATCAATGGCAGAAAATTTCAAACCGTAACTTACATAAATAGTACTGCCGCTGTAAAAAGCCTTAGTGACTGGGTGGTCACCTCAGGAAATGCGGAAGCCATAGTCAAAAAAGTTCCCTCAGACATGGAAATTCTTTTTGTACCCGACAGGCACCTTGGGCAGTATTTGGAAGAAGTAACAGGCAGAAAAATGATTCTATGGGATGGCGCCTGCATGGTGCATGAAATCTTCAGCTTGGGCGACCTTTTGGCAATGAAGAAAAAGCTTCCCACATCCATGGTGCTTGCACATCCAGAATGCCCCGCAAACATACGCGCTTACAGCGATTTTGTTGGAGGCACCGAAGCCATGCTTAATAAAATTGCAACTTTTAAAACCCCTACGGATTTCATTGTTGCAACCGAACCCAATATGATGTGGCAAATGGAAAACAGATTCCCGCAGCATCGTTATCACCCCGTACCAGGGATCACTTGTGCCTGCAACAAATGCCCGCATATGGCAAGGAATACGCTTGAAAAGCTAAGAGATTGCCTAATAAATGAGTCGCCAGAAATCGTGTGGGATCCTTGTTTTGATCGAGCCAAGGAAGTACTTACACGAAGCCTTTTGAATTAAGAAAGTAGTGCTTTCATGCAGCCCGTACCATCAAGATTTCTTATCCGACTAGCAAGAAAATGCCTGCATCACCCAGGTGTTCCACTGGCCAAGGGCGACTATTTATTAGACTTATCCAGCGAATTTACCCTTGCGGATTTGTGCGGTTTGGATGGGCAGGAAGAATTCGCTGAACTGAGGATGTGCTGGAATGCCCAAGGTCTAGGAATTCAAGCCACCATCAAAGGTAAAAAACAACCCCCAGAGGGCGACCAGGCAAGGCCCAGAAGCTCCGATGGAATAACTCTTTGGCTCGATACCCGCGACTCAAGGTCAAGCCACAGGGCCACCCGATACTGCCACCAATTCCATTTTCTTGCATCAGGAGCCGGGCCCGATCGGGAAGACGCATGTTTCGTTCAATCTAAAATTCACCGCGCCTTGCAGGATGCACCGTTTTGTAATCCAAGTGACATTATGTTTCGCTGCAATACCGAACCCGGTGGCTATTTTATGGAAGCCTTTTTACCATCGCAGGCACTTGCGGGGTATGATTCAGAAGAATGCCCCAGATTGGGTTTTTGCATTCAGGTGCATGATAGGGAATTGGGAAATCAAATTTACGACAGCACCTTGGATTTTCCTTTTTCGGAAGATCCAAGTTTATGGAGTCAACTAATATTGGTTAAGACTGATCAGGCTGAAAAATCAGCCAAGAAGAAAGCTGGCAAAGCTTCTATTCTCAAAGTCGATAAACCTGGTAAGAAAGAGCTGGAAAGTTAAAGTTCTTCCGCTGCTTCCGCATCCAACTTCGCACGAAGAGGACCACGGTAAGTGATTCTGCCCTTTGAAAGATCGTAGGGGGAAATTGCAACGGTAACAATGTCACCAGGCAGGATTCGAATAAAGTTTTTGCGGATTTTTCCCGCAATATGAGCAACTAATTCATGCCCATTGTCAAGTTTCACCTTGAACTGAGTGTTTGCAAGGGCTGCGGTGACCTTGCCTTGAACCAACATCGCCTCTTCTTTTGCCATTAAAAATCTCCCAAGCCAAATGTAAACCAAATTGAACGCTTAAAAAGCAAAGAGGGTTCAATAAGAACCCTCTTTAAAATTAAAACAGCCTTACTTTGCAAGCTTGCTGCGTATTTCACCAATAGTTTTAAGCAGGCGTTTGAAAGGATCTGCAAACTTTTCCAAACCTTCAGACATCAAAGTTTCTTCCAAGTGCTTCATGTTAACCTTGGCGTCAATTTCATCCAGGATGGCCTTTGCAGGCAATACATCAACTTGCTTGGTGAAAACTTGACCACTTTTCTGGGTCGCATCGTTGGTTTCTGGAGGATTCGTTTCGATATCCGAACCTGCGAAAGCTGCGACATATTTGTAAGGAAGATCTGAAGGCTTTTTTGTCCCGGTGCTAGCAAAGATAATTTCCTGCTGCAAAGGCAGATTTTTGTCAGCCCAGAACTTATGGTTCATGGCACAAAGCCTTTTGGCATTCACAATCCCAACCATGCCTTGAGTTTCAGCAGAAAGCGTTGGGATATGCTGCTCGGTGTAAACATCCAAGCGACTTACAAAAATGCTATAAACCGATTTGAAGTTTTCGAGCGACTTACGACGCTGGGCACCGCGCCAAATCGCCGCCCTTGCTTCCAAGTATTGTCTCTCGGAAAAAATCAAAGTGCAGTTCAGGGTAATCCCAGCAGCACAAAGTTCTTCCAATGCAGCCAACCCACCTGGAGTTGCAGGAACCTTGATCATTCTATTTTTGTGGCCTTTGGCCCATTTCTTTCCAAGTTCAATATATTTGGCAGCTTTTTCTTGTACGGAAAGCTTGCAAGCCTTGTCTTCAAGCAGAGGATCCAATTCAAAACTTACATAACCATCATTGCCTTTGGTGGATTCCCAAACAGGCAGAAAAACTTCTTGTGCTTGAGAAACCAGAAGATCGGTCATTTTCCAAGCCAGACCTTCGTCATCAAGACCTTCAGCAGCAAATTTTGCTATTTGATCATCAAACCGATGTGTTCCCAACAATTTAGAGATAATGATTGGGTTGGAGGTCGCCCCAGTTGCACCCATGGCACGATTCACCTTAACCAACTCCGGGTCAATCGAATCAAGCCAAAGTTTTGTACCCGCAGTTATTAAAGATTGCAAAGGCGTCGTCATACCATCGATCCTCTATATTTTTAATTCATAAGCCATTAATTACTATTAGTTATCTTAAGCATTTAGACAGTTTGTTGCTATTAGTTTTTCAAAAATTTGAGGTTATTCATTTAATTTTTACATATGCGTAGGCAAATCTTGGCGCTAAGTTGCAAGAATTGCAGATCAAGGCACGGTTAACGATAACCCGTTATTAATAGAGGTTAAACCCAATATAAATGGAACCGCGCTATTCGCCCAGGCACTTGCGGAGTGATAACCTGCAGCATCGTCACCAAAAGCAGTTTGAAGCATATCGGTGTTAATAATCCCAGGATTTAAAGGGATTGCAGCCATACCTTTGGGTAATTCCTGGGCCAGGGCCTTTGTCAAACCTTCCACCGCATATTTACTGGCACAATAAGGCGCAAAGTCTCCAGATACTGATCTACCCCACCCAGAGCTTAAGTTAACAATAATACCCTTTTTTGCCCCAACCATGGAAGGAACAAAATAACGGATGACATTCCCAATTCCCTTGATGTTTACATCCATTAAGTTGCTGAATTCTTTCCCGGAGATTTCCCATAAAGGCGCAGGTTTGTTGATGACAGCAGCATTGTTTATAAGTAAATCTGGCAATCCATGCCCCAGCACAGAGTTTGCCCAAATCTCCACGGATTTTTCCTGTGTAACATCCACAACCGCAAATTGTCCTTTGGGCACCTTTTTCCGCATCGCCTCCACATTCGCCTCTGAGGAGCCACATCCATAAATTTCATGCCCTAGCTCACTCATCCCCAACACCAAGGCTTGCCCCAATCCTCTTGTTGCCCCGGTAATCACGATTCTAAGTTGTTTTTTACTCATTAGAGAACAATCCTTTTTTAAAACCATCGTGATTTATCAACTATATTCATCAACGGTAGATCATTTAAAAACCTATTCAAATTATCCATTAGGAATGCCAGATGCCTCGAGGCGATTGGTGGGGCATACCCGGCAACATGAGGTGTCAAAATTACTTTATCGTTCATTTTCCAAAGAGGATGATTTTCAGGCAGGGGTTCGATTTCAAAAACATCCAGCCCCGCTCCTGCAATTAAACCTTGATCCAATGCTTTTACAAGATCATCGAGTACAACTATGGCACCCCTGCCTATGTTGATCAAAAATGCATCGGGATTCATTTTCTTGATCAAATCTAAGTTAAAAAATTTTTCAGTAAGAGGCGTGTGTGGGGCAGCAATAACAACATAATCAGAGGATCTGAGAAATTCTTCCAATCGTTCCATGGGCCATGGTTGTGGAATTTCTTTTGAAGGTTCTAAACAAAAGGGATCAAGGCCAATGCAACGCATATTAAAAGCAGCCCCTCGCTTTGCAATTTCCTTGCCAATGCCTCCGAGGCCAAATACCCCCAGGGTTTTTTCGCTTAATACCTGATGTTTTAAATCAATCGAGTTGGTAACACCCGGCCCGCTGGCAAAATCAACCCGCCCCTTCTCACCTCCAAGCGGAGCCCACTTACCTCGCGCTTGTAAAAGGGCATACCGATGCAGATTTCTTGAAAAACTTAATACCATGCCCATGGCATGGTCTGCCACCACATCAGAAAAAATACCCCGCATGTTCGTCAAAACTGAAGGATGATTAATGAGTTCGGGAAAAACATAATGTTCCAAACTGGCAGTCATCGACTGCACCCACTTAAGTTTGGTTGAATTTCCAAGTAATTCGGGTGTGATTTTCCCGATAAAACCATCGGCATCAACGATTGATTTTTTTGCTTCGATTAATGAAGGGGCATTAACCACTTCATGCAGGCCTGCAATTGCATTAAATTTTGCAACACGAGGTGCATCAACGGGAGGAAAAAGAACAATTTTCATTTTTAATGCATTCGAATTCAGGCGGATTTTCGTGACATTGGCATTTCTTGCAAACAACTTGCATCATTACCAATCAAGATGGGATTATCATACATTTCCATGGCGAAGTCGAGGGGTTTAGAATAACACGCCAATGTTTTAATCATGAAGTAATAATGTGTCAGGCTTCCAATGATCACCACCATGTGAAATACTTCATGGGGACCGATCAACCCCGGAATAATCACTGGTTGATGGGCCAAATTAAAAGCCGCACCCAAACTATAAATTATTCCACCCACCATAAAGGGCCTTGCTTTTCTTTCAGGCAGCTTTTTCAACAATTGAATGTAAAGAAACAGCCCCATCCAACCCAACATTAGATAAACCGTTGTTCTCACATAAAGGGGCATCGAGGTGCCACTTACTATAACGGATATTCCTGCACAGGAAAAAAACCACATGCTGGATAAGAACATGAAACGCCAGCGCTTTTCCATAAAGACCAAGGCGATTGGTGTACAAGTGCCGGCGATGAATAAAAATATGCACACATGATCCAAAGATCTGCATGCTTCGATTATTTTTTCAGAACCCCAAACCGAATGAAATAAACAACTACTTGCAAAACAAGCAAGCATTGTCAAACCATACACCATCAAACCCACAGTCTTAAGCTTATCTTTACGAGTACGCCTCATCAGCAATATCACAGCGGGTATACAGCAAAGCACCCAGGCACCGTGAGTTAATGCGCTTACCGGCTCTCTAATTGGGATTCCTTCAATCATCCAAATTTCCATTACAAGCAAATTAAAAACACTTTAAGCAAGAGCCAAATTTAAATGCTCACACTCCGGCGATGGCTTTAGTCCCCTAGATGGATCGACCTCGACCCCGGCAAACTTTATGAAAATCAGCATCAAACCATCTGGATTTCAGCCCCCAGCATCCAGTTAACCGTTAAATTTTAAAGAAAAGTGTGATTTCTACTGCTTACTCGTTAAATAAGTCTATAAATGAAGCATCAATTTAAGGATTTATTGCAATGAGCTATCGAAATTTAAGACAATGCGTCATAGACCTTGAAAAAAACAAACACTTGATTCGAATTGATATCGAAGTCGATCCCTATCTTGAGGCCGCGGCTATTCATCGCAGAGTCTTTCAGGCGAACGGGCCAGCCATTTTCTTCACTAATGTCAAGCACACGAAATTTCCCATGGTGAGCAATCTATTTGGAAACATCGCCCGGGCAAAGTTCATATTCCGCCATCAGCTTGCCACCGTGGAAGCAATGGTTGCCTGCAAAGCTTATCCTGAAAAAGTGCTGCAAAACCCTTTGCAATGGCCTAAAGTTCTCCGCGGTCTATGGAACTCACTTCCGCGAATTGTTCGCAATGCCCCTTTATTGGAAAATCAGACCCTTATTTCCAAGCTGCCTCAACTAGTTTGCTGGCCCAAAGATGGTGGGGCTTTTGTTACCCTACCCCAAGTTCACACCGAAGATGTTGACAGCCCAGGTTGGCGGTTCTCAAACATCGGCATGTATCGCATCCAACTATCAGGTAACCAATACAAAACGGATGAGGAAATTGGATTACACTACCAATTACATCGGGGCATAGGCGTTCATCACAGCAAAGCCATAAATAAAAACAAGCCATTCCGCGTTGCTATTTCTGTGGGTGGCCCCCCTAGCCTCGCAGTGGCCGCAGTTATGCCTCTTCCCGAAGCCATGCCTGAAATATGCTTTGCTGGTGCCCTTGGGGGCAGACGAATGGACTTGGTCAAATTTCCCATGCCATCTCCCGAAATTAGGCCGATCCTCATGCCTGCCGAAGCTGATTTTTGTATTGTGGGCATTGTTGATCCTAACAGGCTATTACCCGAAGGCCCGTTTGGAGACCACCTCGGATACTACAGCCTTGCCCATGATTTTCCCGTGATGAAAGTGGAAGCGGTTTACCACAGAACCAATGCGATCTGGCCCTTCACAGTTGTCGGCAGACCACCGCAGGAAGACACGGCATTTGGCGAATTAATCCACGAATTGACGGCCCCCATTCTTCCCACGGTCATCCCAGGCGTGCACGCAGTCAACGCTGTGGATGCCGCCGGGGTTCACCCTTTATTACTTGCCATAGGAAGCGAGCGCTACACACCATACAACACCCTCGAAAGACCTCAGGAATTGCTGACAGCCGCAAATGCAATACTAGGCCAGGGGCAACTCTCACTTGCAAAATTCTTATTAATCGTTGCAAAAGAAGATAACCCCGAGTTAAGCGTTTCTGATATCCCTTTATTTTTCAGACATCTGCTCGAACGAATTGATTTCACCAACGATCTTCATTTTTATACACGCACGACCATCGACACGCTTGATTACAGTGGCAGTGGTTTAAACTTCGGATCTAAAGTTGTATTTGCCGCAGTAGGCCCTGTTCGAAGAAACCTTCCGACAACAATCCCTGAAAAGCTGAATCTACCTACTGGTTTTGATACACCCAAGGTTTGCCTGCCTGGTATCATTGCCATCAAATCTCCACCCTTTCAAACTCCACAAAACCAAGATGCCTTGTACTTCTGCGATGCATTTAGGCCCTCGGATTCGATCAATCAATTCCCGATGGTTTTACTGGTCGATGACAGTGACTTCACAAGTGCAAACCCCAGAAATTTTCTGTGGACTGTTTTCACCAAAACAAATCCTGCCAAAGATATATACGGCATAGGAACGATTGTTGGAGACAAGCATTGGGGATGCCAGGGATCTTTGGTAATTGATGCGCGAAGCAAGCCACATCATGCGCCTGCATTAATCGAAAATCCAGAGGTGGAAAGAGCAGTAGATGCCTTGGGAGCCCGAGGCGGCCCGCTTCATGGAATCATTTAAAAGGCGCCGATTATGGTGCCTTTGGCGTTGGTTTGGGAGTAGCACCTTTGATTGATTCCAAGGCGTTGGTTGCAGCCTGCTTCACAGGTTCGTACAAATCTTTTTTTGCCAGAAGCTTCGTGAGGGGATCTTTTGCTTCCCTAGCCTCAACATTAAGGCTTCCAAGTGTGAGGCAAGCATTGAAAACGACCCAGTTCTCTTTATCTTCGAGCAGATCGATTAAATCTGGGACGGTGGATTTTGCAAGCGGCCCAATTACAGATATGGCCCGCATGGCTTCCAACTTTACCTGCAAGTCACTTTGTTTCAACATTTGGCTGAGGAACTTTACATGGGTAGCAGCACTTAAAACGTCTTGATTTGCCAAGCCAACCTTGGCCCAAATTGCAAAAATTTTGTCGTTTCCATTGGCCAGTTCTGTCAGGGCTTTATCAACTCCAGCGGATACGACAGGATTATTTGGCTTTCCTAAAAGTGCAATTGCGGTAATAGCTGCGTATCGAACAGGAATTGCAGTGTCCTTCAAGGCAACCAAGGCTGCGTTTACCGCTTTGGCATCTGGCCCGGTTGTTTTATCCATGCCAAACTTAACCAGGGCGATCAATGCAACCCTCCTGACCTCGAAAGAATTTGGATATTTTGAGGCTTCCACCAAGGCAGCTATGGTCCTTCGGGCATCCACAGGATCAAATCTTTGCAAGGCATTGATTGCAAGATAACGGACCTGGGCTTGGGGGTCTTCCTGTGCTCTTCTTGCAAGGGCATCAACGGTCCTCGAAATATCCTTGTCTAAAATTTCAAGAACGCTTAGCGCCATCACCGCCTTCACCCTCACTCCTGCATCAGGATCTAGGCACCGATCAATAACCGCGGGAATCGCTTCTGAAGTGGAAGAACCATAATTCGGAATAGCGGTAAGTGCAAAATCCCTAACACTTGCATCTTTACTTGTAAGGTCGATTATCCAAGATTTTAAAGATTTGATAGGAATCTTTGGGGCGTTATCTTTCTTATCCGCACCTTCCTGAGCCCAGGAGGCTGCCCCTACGATCATCATTACCAGCAATGATTTGTGCCAAATTCCTAATCGCATGACTATCCCCTGAAAACCTTGGTTGTTTACAATTAACTTGGTTATCTACAATAATATAACATGGATTCACAATACTTTTGCGGATGACAAGACTGCTTTTTAGATATCTTGCTTGCAGAATTGGTTTTTTATTGCAAAAATAAGTGAGGTTAATCCTTCCAAAAGGTTTTTGACATTCCCCGTAATTTTCTGGTAGAACCCAAATTGATCATGAAACCAATCCTACAAATAACTTTGACTTTCCTTGCCTTGATTCTGCCCCAAAGCATAATTGCTGCAGAGGATAAAGTCAAAACAAACACCCAAACAAGTTACTTCAAAGATATCAGGCCAATTTTTCAGCAAAACTGCCAGGGTTGCCACCAACCAGCAAAAGTTCAAGGCAGCTATATGATGATCGACTTCCAGTCTTTATTTTTAAAAGGAGACCGGGACAAAATTCAAATCGTTCCAGGCGACCCTGCAAAAAGTAACATTTATCAGGTTATAATTGCCCATGCAGATCAAAAAGCCGAAATGCCCAAAGGTAAAGACCCTTTGACCAAGGATCAAACCGAACTTGTTCGCAAATGGATATCAGAAGGCGCAAAAGACGATTCACCCAAATCCGCCAAAAAGCTTGTTGATCCCGAACATCCTCCGATTTATTCCCTTCCACCCGTGATTACTTCGATCGATTTCTCTCCAGATGGCCAACTTCTTGCTGTTTCTGGTTATCACGAAATCATATTGCACAAGGCGGATGGTACTGAAATCGTTGGCAGGCTTATTGGCCTTGCTGAAAGAATAGAATCCCTGGCTTTTTCACCCGATGGCAAACAAATTGCTGCAGCAGCCGGATCGCCTGGGCGATTTGGAGAAATTCAAATCTGGGACGTTGCCAAGAAAAAGCTAACCATGTCTGTTCCTTCCACCTTTGACACCGTTTACGGGGTTAGCTGGTCTCCGGATGGCTCTAAAATCGCCTATGGCTGTGCGGATAATTCTGTGCGAGCAATTGAATCTGCAACCGGCAAACAAATACTTTTTCAAGGCGCCCATACCGATTGGGTTCTGGGTACTGCTTTTTCCCGTGATGGACTTTTTCTTGCTTCCATCAGCAGGGATCGCTCCATGAAATTAACCGAAATTGCAACACAGCGCTTTATCGACAACATTACCAGCATTACTCCCGGGGCACTTAAAGGCGGACTTCAAACTGTTTCCGTCCGTCCCCGCAAAGATAAAACCATGGTTAAAGGTGCGGAGGGAACCGATACTGCAGAAAAAGTTTACGAGGAACTCCTCATCGGAGGATCGGATGGCATCCCAAGACTTTATAAAATGCACAGGGTTACCAAGCGCGTGATCGGTGATGATGCCAACAAAGTGCGCGATTATGAAGCTATCTCAGGCAGGATTTACAGCACCTGTTTCGATAAAAATGGCGCTATATTCGCTGTAGGAAGCAGCCTCGATGGAAAAGGCTTTATTAAAATTTATCAGGCAGAAGATGGCAAAGTGATAACCCGAATTGAAACCGGGCTTAACCCCATCTACACCCTGGCTTTCACTCCGGATGGTTCAAAAATTGCGACCGCAGGTTTTGACGGGAAAGTTAAATTGTTCAAGGTTCCCAACGGGGAATTAGAAAAAGAATTCGTTCCAGTACCCATTTCAATCAGCAAAAACTAACACAATCCAAGCCTGTTTCCAGGAGATTATAATCATGAAAAATCGATGCCAGGATATTAAAATAGTGACTGCTTTTGTTCTCGCTTTGTTTTTTTTAAACCAAACAAATTCGGTTCAAGCGCAAGAGCCTGAAAAGTTGCCTGCCGGGGCCAAGGTCGAAAAAATTTCCATCACACCCCTTTCAATCGATCTTGTTGGCCCTTTCTCTTATTCCCAAGTTTTACTGACAGGCCTTTTGAACACGGGCGAAAATGCCGACCTCACCCGATTGGGGAAATGGACTGGTCCTGAAGACCTTGTAAAAATCTCCCCCACTGGGATTATTTCTCCGCTAAAAGATGGCGCAGGCATGATTTCCGCCTCTTTTGATGGAAAAAGTATTTCCATCCCCATCAAAATTTCTCAGACAAAAAGCGTCGCCCCTACCAGCTTCATCAATGATGTAATGCCTGTTCTAGCACGAACAGGATGTAATCAAGGCACCTGCCATGGATCTGCTGAAGGAAAAAACGGCTTTAAACTTAGCCTCCGTGGATACGATTCACTTTTCGACCACCGATCCCTTACTGATGACCTTGAAGGCAGAAGATTTAACCGCGCTGCCCCAGATTCCAGCCTCATGCTCTTAAAAGCTTCCGGGCAAACACCACACGCAGGTGGATCTCTTATCCAACCCGGCGACCGAACCTATGAAATCCTACGCAAGTGGATTGCTGAAGGTGTCAAATATGACCCCGCCACCCCTAAAGTTTCCCGAATCGAAGTCTTCCCTAGGGATTTCGTTCTACCACTTCCCGGCATGAAACAACAAATGCAAGTCAAAGCATTTTACCCGGATAATACCAGCAGGGATGTCACTGCTGAAGCGTTTCTTGAAAGCAGCAATATTGAAGCAGCCCTTGTGGAAAAGAACGGGGTGGTACAAGGTTTAAGAAGGGGCGAGGCCACTGTTCTTGCAAGATTTGAAGGCAATTACGCAGCTTCCACTTTTATCATCATGGGAGATCGCAAGAATTTCAAATGGGAACCTCAGATCGAAAATAACTTTATCGATCATCTTGTGTTTGAAAAACTCCAATCCATCAAAGTCCTCCCCAGTGGTCTATGCAACGATACCGAGTTTCTGCGCAGAATCACCCTTGATCTTACCGGCCTACCACCGACTTCTGAGGCTGTAAAAGCCTTTCTTGCAGACAAGCGCGATAGCAAGATAAAGCGAGATGAAGTGATTGACAAACTCGTTGGCTCAGCCGATTACATTGAACATTGGACCAACAAATGGGCCGATCTTTTACAAGTTAACAAGCTTTATCTAGGCGATCAAGGCGCAGCGAAGCTTAATAGTTACATTCGTGAGTCTGTCTCTGGCAACAAGCCATACAACAAATTTGCCAGCGAAATCCTCACCGGTTCGGGTTCGAATTTGGAAAACCCCGCTGCAAGTTACTTTAAAATATTGCGCGATCCCGCTGCTGCAGCGGAAAATAGTACCCACCTTTTCCTGGGTGTGCGGTTCAATTGCAATAAATGCCACGATCACCCCTTCGAGCGCTGGACCCAAGACCAGTATTACGAGCTTTCCGCCTATTTCGCTCAGATATCCAGAGTCGAAGACCAAAAATACAAAGGCCAAAAAGTCGGGGGCAGCGCTGTTGAAGGCGCCCAACCACTTGTTGAAGTTATCCAAGATTCAAAATCGGGTGAAATGAAACACGAACGAACGGGATTGGTTGCCCCGCCTAAGTTTCCTTTTGCTTTAAAAGACAAAGCCGCTGACAACTCCAGCCGAAGACAGCAACTGGCACACTGGATCACCTCGAAGGAAAACCCCTACTTTGCCCGCAGCTTTGTCAACAGGCAATGGGCCTATTTAATGGGTGTCGGCCTTATCGAACCCATCGATGATATCCGTGCCGGAAATCCATCTTCAAACCCAAAACTCCTTGAGAAACTTGCATCAGAATTCATCCAAAGCGATTTCAATGTTCAGCATATCGTCAAGCTTATTTGCAAATCACGGGTTTATCAGCTTTCAGTTCAAACCAATGATTGGAATAAAGATGATGAATCCAATTTCTCCCATGCCCTGGCACGCAGGCTGCCCGCAGAGGTTCTCTTTGATTCCATTCATCGCGCCACTGGTTCTGTAACCAAACTCCCCGGCGTACCCGCTGGCACCAGGGCTGCCCAACTGGTTGATGCCTCGGTTGATGTAGGTGGTGGTTTCTTTCAATTGTTTGGCAAGCCACCCCGCCAGAGTGCTTGCGAATGCGAACGCTCCTCATCCATGATGCTAGGGCCCGTCTTAAGTTTGGTAAACGGTCCAGTCATTGGCGATGCGGTTCGCGACCCAAACAACCTCATCGCAAAACTGCTAGGCACCGAAAAAGATGATAATAAACTCATTGCAGAACTGTTTCTAAGCATTTTAAACCGGCTTCCAACCCAGCCAGAAATCAATGCAGGCTTAAAAGCGCTCAAAGATGGCGAGCCGGAATTCCAACCCATGATGGACGAGTTTAACCGCAGAACCGAGGCTCTCGAAATCCACAAGAAGAGCGAATCCCAACGCATGAACCAGTGGGAAAAATCCTACTCTAAAGTTGCTGAATGGGAAAACATCAAGGCTTCTACCGCAACTGCCAAATCAGCGGCTCAACTTACCAAGCTGGAGGATGGTAGCTTCCTCGCAAGTGGCGCCAACCCACCCCAGGAAACACTCACCGTAAAAATCCCCGTTGATAAGCAACCTTGGACTGGAATCTTACTGGAAGTTTTGCCTCACGATACCCTGCCAACCAAGGGGCCAGGTAGGGCGCCCAATGGCAACTTTGTACTTAATGAATTTAAAGTCGCTTTCAATGTGGAAGGGCAGAAACCAACACCCATTCCGCTTGTAAATCCAAAATCCACCTTTAACCAGGCGACTTTCCCAATCGCCAACGCCATTGATAATAATTTAACCACTGGATGGGCGATATCACCCGAATTTGGCAAAGCAAATTCCGCTTATTTTCAAATTCAAAATCCAGCACTATTTAAAGACAAAGGTGAACTTATTATCACCCTTGTTCAAAATTTCGGCACCCAGCATACTCTAGGAAGATTCAGAATTTCCCTCACCAAATCACAGGGCCAGATTCAACCCTTTGGTGCGGAATCCGACCTCGTTAAAATTTTCCAACTTGAGCCTGCCAAACGAAATCCAATGCAAATAAAAACCGTCCAAGATGCATTCCGAGCACAGGATGCTGAATTGATCAGACTGCAAAACAATGTCTCTTCCTTTGGAAAACCAATCGATAAAAGACAGGTTGGGGCGCAGGATCTCGTTTGGGCCTTGTTGAACTCAAAGGCTTTTCAATTTAATCACTAATCAAATTACTGGGGAAGCATAACAGTTACATAAAAACTGTCTTCTGATATGCTTCGTAATCTTGATCCCGATAATTTGTATTTAATACATTATTATTGGCCTAGATAACCCATATTTTTGGAGCATTGTTGTCATGGCGACAAAATGGATTGTAAGGCATGGTGCCATGCGCCTGATGGGGGAATATGATCCGGCCCAATCTACTTATGTAAAGGGCGCAACTGTCATCATTCAGACACCAAGGGGTCAGGAATCTGGCGAAATTCTTTGTGAATCAACCGATGAAACCCTCAAATGGCTGGTAGATTCGACTCTGGGAACAATTGTACGCGAGGCTACCACGCAAGATAACCAACGCATCGCACAAAACAAAAAAGTCGAAGCCAGAGCACTCGAAACCTGTGCGAAATTCTCTGAAAAAAGAGGCATTCAACTTGCCATGGTTGATGTCGAACTTCTTTTTGGCGCAGAGAGACTTATCTTTTATTACCTGTCCGAAAGTAGGATCGACTTCAGGGATTTGGTAAAAGATCTGGCTAGGGAATTTCAAACCCGCATTGAAATGAGACAAATCGGCATCCGCGATGAGGCCAAGCTTCTTGCGGATTTCGGAGATTGTGGCAAGCCTGTTTGCTGCAACTCCCATATGATCGAAATGCCTCCAGTTTCCATGAAAATGGCACGAATGCAAAAGGCCTCTCTCGATCCCGCAAAAATTTCGGGTAGGTGCGGCAGGTTAAAATGTTGCCTTCGGTTCGAACAAGATGTATATGATCTCCATCAGAAAGATCTGCCTGAACTTGGATCCTTGATAACAACCGAAAAAGGCAGAGGAAGGGTTTTAGCACAAGAAATTCTGTCGCGAAGGATTTTGGTGGAGTTTGAAGACGGCCGCAGGATCTCCGTAATGCACTCAGAAGTTCTTTATACTTCTGCAAATTAAACACTTAATGGACAAATAAAAATCATGGGTTCTTATCATCCCAAAATCCACGAAATCATAAAAAAAGATCCTAGGTTTCCTTACGAGGCCTACGAGTTTCTTTTTCAAGCACTTGCTTACACCCAAAAAATGCTTGGAAAAATCAAGCCTCCCGAAGGTGCGGAACCAGCCAAGGAACATCATGTCTCAGGCAAACAATTGATTGAGGGGATCAGGAAATTCGCACTCGATGAGTTCGGTCTGATGGCTAGGTGTGTTTTCAATCAATGGGGCATCAAAAAAACAGGCGATTTCGGGAATATGGTTTTCAACCTTGTCGAAATAGGGCTCATGAGCAAAACTGATAATGACTCCATATACGATTTTGAAGATATATTCGATATTGAAACTGGCCTTATGAATGATTATGTGATTGCTTTCAGGCCAGAAAACGAGAGAGCACGATGAAGCCAAACCGATTCAGGCTTTTTCTTGCCCTGGCTTTATTTTTATCTTGGATTAGTTACTTGGGCTTTTTAGTCGCACATACCACCCGGGGCGCCGATGGCAAACCTGTACGCTTATCCCCGCCCCAGTTCTTATCTTCAGAACTCGATGTTATAATCGAACTTGATAAACAAGAAAACACTGTGGTCACCCGTGTTAATGAAATCCTTTATTCTTCTTTAAAAGATAAAACACCAAAAGTTGGTGATGCTTTGATTATTAACAATCTGGAACCGCCCGAAACTCAAAAAAATGAAAAAAAAACCTGGCTCTTTCCTCTTCGCAGTTTTGATTCCGGGAAAACTTATGAAATCGTACCAATACCAGCCTCTCCTGGCTTTTCAGGCAGAACCACAAAATTTTACCCTGCTTTAAATGGGGTTTTACTCCAATACAAGAAATTACCCAAACCTTAAATCCGCTCAAAAGCATTTAAATTTTCAAAAAAACAAATGTAAATACTCACGGAATGTTGTTTTCACCTTGCCTTAAGACAATAGCTGGCCTATATTTACTTTTCTCCAAGGCTAGCCATGCTAGCGTAGCTCAATGGCAGAGCACTGGTTTTGTAAACCAGCGGTTGTGGGTTCAAGTCCCACCGCTAGCTCTGTTGGGGCGGTTGTAAGAGTAGCTTTGTAGAAAATTTTACAGGAATTTGTTACTGTATGATTTTGGCGCCTTCAGAGTTTGAACAAGGGTGAGTGTAACTCTGGTTTTAAGGCGGAAAATTCGGCCGGGTAGGTGGCCGAGCGGCCAATGGCAGCAGACTGTAAATCTGCCGGACTTTGTCCTACGGGGGTTCGAATCCCTCTCTACCCACTGGGATTTCTGTAAGATTATCTGCCATGCGGGTGTAGCTCAATGGCAGAGCACCTGCCTTCCACGCAGGCTATGGGAGTTCGATTCTCCTCACCCGCTTTGTGGTTCCCTTAAAAGTTCCACTACGCTGCTGTAGCTCAGTGGTAGAGCACTTCCTTGGTAAGGCAGAGGTCCTGGGTTCAAGTCCCAGCAGCAGCTATTTGGTAAGTCCGGGTACTTACTACCAATGACTCTCCCAGTGTTTCACTGGGTGATCACTTGTTTTTTAAAAATAACAGGTGCATTTTATTGGTTTTTTCCTAGAATCTTGGATGTGGCATTTGTAGGCATCCTTGTTAACCTTAATTTGATCTTTCGGAGGAGTGATGGCTAAGGAAATTTTCAATCGTAATAAACCCCATGTTAATGTTGGAACCATTGGGCATATTGACCATGGCAAAACTACCACGACAGCAGCAATTGTTGCTCGTCGCGCTCACATCAATAAAGTCCTAAAATTCAAGGATTACAAGGAAATCGCCAAAGGCGGTACCGTCCGCGATGATCTCAAAACTGTTACCATCGCCGTTGCACATGTGGAATATGAAACCGAAAAACGCCACTATGCCCACATCGATTGCCCCGGGCATGCCGACTATATCAAAAACATGATCACTGGCGCAGCACAAATGGATGGAGCCATCCTTGTTGTTGCTGCTAACGATGGTCCTATGCCACAAACTCGTGAACATATCCTGCTTGCCCGCCAAGTGGGTGTGCCTAAAGTTGTTGTTTATCTCAACAAAGTAGATCTTGTTGACGATCCAGAACTTCTTGAACTTGTTGAAATGGAAATTCGCGAACTTCTTAATAAGTACGAATTCCCAGGCGACGAAGTACCAATCATTCGTGGTAGCTCGCTTCCTGTCATGCTTTCCGGTGGTAAAGATGATGCTGCTGGTAAATGCCTTGACAACCTCATGGATGCTTTGGATTCCTACATTCCCGACCCTGTTCGTGAAGAAGATAAACCTTTCTTGATGAGCATCGAAGATGTGTTCTCAATTAAAGGTCGTGGAACTGTTGCTACCGGCCGTATCGAACGCGGTGCTTGTAAAGTCGGTGACGAAGTTGAAATTCTAGGTCTCCGCAAAGACCCAGTTAAGACCGTTATCACAGGCATCGAAATGTTCCAGAAGACCCTCGATAGAGGCCAAGCTGGCGACAATGTCGGTGTTTTGCTCCGTGGTATTGACCGTGATGGCGTCGAAAGAGGCCAGGTGCTTGCAAAACCAGGTAGTATCAACATCCATACCAAATTCGAATGCTCAATTTATGTGCTTAGCAAGGAAGAAGGTGGTCGCCACACCGCATTCTTCAGCGGCTATCGTCCCCAGTTCTACTTCCGCACCACCGATGTTACAGGTTCTGTAACTTTACCTGCTGGTGTTGAAATGTGTATGCCTGGTGACAATGTTAAAGGTTTAGTGGTTCAACTCTTGCCAGATTCACCAATTGCAATGGAAGAAGGCCTCCGCTTTGCAATTCGCGAAGGTGGTAGAACGGTTGGATCAGGCGTGGTAACCAAGATTCTTGAGTAATACCTGCCTTGTTAAAGCCATGGGGCGCCCGAACGGGATCCATTTCCATCCGGGTGCCCTTAGTTTTTAGACTACTAGTTTTTGGAGTTTAAGATGCGTGAATATGTTTGGCTAGAATGCACGGAATCGGGCGAACGCAACTACAGGGCCCAAAAAGAAACCCGTGGACCAGAACGCCTCGAACTTAAGAAATACTGCCCAAAATTGCGCAAGGTTACTATTCATAAAGAAACCCGCAAAAAGTAATCCAGCCAACCTGGTAGTTATGTTTATGTTTTTAGATGGGGTTGGTTACATGAATAATACGGGTGTAGCTCAACTGGCAGAGCACCGGTCTCCAAAACCGGGGGTTGAAGGTTCGACTCCCTCCGCCCG
>CAZYAY010000022.1:0-10510 GCA_964646215.1 uncultured Candidatus Kuenenia sp.
AATGTGATTTTAATTAAGAAATTTAAATAAACATTAAAGATCAGGGATAAAGAGGTCGGCGTTAAATCCCACTTCTCATAGATCCCCCAATTTTACTTTCTGGGAAGTTTTTAGGGCAGTATTTTTGTTTACTTTAATGAAATTCAAGAATTTTCTTATTTATTCTAATCGACTCTGCCGATTAATACAGTGATGCAGATTATAGCATCGCGTTAAATTTTTAACACGGATGACCTGATTTGAAAATTGAACTAAAGTTCTGGGTGATTCTAACGGTGGGCTTTTCGCTCTGCCTTACCGGTTGTATTCCAGGGCCAGTGAAAGAGTATTGGGATCATGGAATGAAGGTGGGGCCGGAGTATTCCAAACCGCCTGCACCAGTTTCTGTTGATTGGATTGACAAGGATGAAAAGCGTATCCGCACTGATCCTGACGAACACCGGAATTGGTGGAAGAATTTTAACGATCCTAATTTGGATGAACTGATTTGTTATGCCACCAAGTCGAGTTTGAAGTTAAAGGAAGCTGGTTACAGGGTGATGGCATCGCGGGCTGACCTTGCAATTGCCATGGGTCAATTCATGCCACAATCCCAAAGCATGCAAAGTAGTTTTACCCAATATGGGTTAAGTACCGCAGTTGCAAACAGATCGTTTAAAGGTGTAAACCTGATTCCACAAAATTATTACCCTCAATATAATTTTGGTTTTAATCTGGCCTGGGAACTAGATTTCTGGGGTAGGTATCGTAGGGCAATAGAATCTTCCAGCGATCAACTCGATGCATCGATTGAAAATTACGATGAAGTAATGGTTTCGATGTTGGGTGAAATCGGTGAACATTATGTGCTTTATCGTTATTTTGAGCGGGTGGTGGATTTGCTGAAGGAAAATATTGAGTACGAGACAATCACTTTGCAAATAGCAAAAGCCAGATTTGAAGGCGGTCTTACCAGCGAACTGGATGTGGATCAGGCCCAGAGCGATTTAAGTTATCTTAAAGCTTCAATTAATATGATCCTCCGTTTCCAGCGGTTGGAAAATAACGCACTTTGTACCTTGTTGGGTTTATCACCTGAAGACCTCGGTAAAAAGTTGACCAAAAAAGGCATTCCGGTTCCGCCTAAAGATGTTGCAGTTGGCATACCTGCACAACTCATAACACGAAGGCCAGATGTACGGATGGCAGAAAGGCAAGCAGCCGCTCAATGTGCTAAGATAGGCGTGGCAATGTCAGAACTATTCCCACATTTATATATCACTGGTTCCTTTGGTTACAACGCGATGAATAATACTGCATTGTTTACATCTCCAGCATTTTATGGAACGGTTGGCCCTGGTTTTAGTTGGAATATTTTTAATTATGGAAGATTGTTGAACAATGTAAAAATGCAGGATGCGAACTTTCAGGTCAATGTTGCCAAGTTCCAGTATTCGTTGGTTAATGCTGGGAAAGAAGTTGAAAATGCCATCGTGGAATATGTAAAAAGCGCAGATGCGATCAAGGAGATGGAAGTTTCGGTTGCAGCAATTCGCAAGGCGGGTGAAATAGTGGTTGTGCAATACAAGGCTGGTACAGCAGATTTCAACAGGGTTTCCTTGGTTCAGGAAAAGCGAATATCGCGGGATATGGAATTGGCCCTTTATCAGCAAACCCATGCGCGAGGCATGGTGAATATTTACAAATCGCTGGGAGGGGGCTGGCAGGTAAGGTTGGATGGATGCGATGAAGGTGGAGTAATCGCGGGGGAACCCGGGGCGCTACCAGATCCAAAAACTGAAATACTTCGTCCTGTTCCCGAAGCAAAACCCGGGGAACCCAAATAATGATTCACTCCTTTGCAAGATTGGCAATAGGCCTTGGGTTTTTACTTGGATCGCTTGGTGCGTTGATCGCCTCGGATACTCGGTGCCCTGAATGCCCGGATGATTATAAAATTAAATCTATGCCTTGTGCCCTGGAATACTTTAAACCAGATGGTTTGGGATGTTACAAAATAAAAAGTTGTCCGCCTGTGCATCCGTATTTTAAGCCAAATGGTATTGACGATTATAAGATGAAAACCATGCCTTGTGTGAGGCCACTTGATAAAGGTTCCTGCGTTCCGGATGGCGGTACAGGAGTTAATTTTTTTGGTTTACGCCCCCGGATTGAAACACACAAGAAACTTACTCAGCCATGATGATTGTTGTCTGCGACCGGTGTGTTGAAAGGGGTTTGGTTTTCGATGATGGCAGGTTTTTTTGCTCCTGTGATCCACAAGATGACGTAGAAGAAAACCGGGGTGTAAAAAATCCCCAGAAATGTAACTCCAAGCATGCCAAAGAATACAGCGATACCCAAGGCCTGACGCATTTCCGCCCCGGCACCTTCTGAAAGCACCAAGGGTACAACACCGAGAATAAACGCAAATGAGGTCATTAAAATCGGCCTCAATCTTAATTTGCTTGCTTCCACGGTTGCATCTTTAAGAGGTTTGCCCTGTTCAAATAATTGCTTTGCAAATTCCACGATGAGAATTGCGTTTTTGCTGGCAAGACCGACCAAGACCACGAATCCAATCTGAGTGAAAATATTGATGTCCATTTTGAATAATTGTAATCCCAGTAAACTTGATAGCAGGCACATGGGCACCACCAAAATCACCGCGAGTGGAAGGCTCCAACTTTCGTATTGTGCTGCCAGAACCAAGAACACGAATACCACTGCAAGGCCGAAGACAATCATTGCAGTATTTCCCGATTCGAATTGCAGGAAGGAGAGTTCCGTCCATTCAAAAGCCATGTCTCGAGGAAGTGTCTTGTTGGCAATGGCCTCCATTTCACGGGCGGATTGCCCCGAGCTATATCCTTTGGCGTTATTCCCATACAAGGCGGTTGCAGGATACATGTTGTACCGGATAAGAAAGTTTGGCCCGGAAGAATCTTTGACATCTAGAAGAGCTCCCAAAGGAACCAATTGATTGGATTTATTTCTGATTTTGATGAGCTTCAACTCTTTGATGGATTGGCGGAAGTTCTCGTCAGCCATCATATTCACCTGCCAGGATCTTCCAAACAGATTAAAGTTGTTGACATAATACGAGCCAAAGAATCCCTGCAAAGTTTCAAAGACATCCTGAAGCTGCAGTTCAAACGCCAAGACTTTGTCGCGGTTGATATCAAGATAAATCCATGGTGTATCATCTTGGCTGCCGGTAAAAATACCACTGAGCATGGCGCTGCTATTTCCTTCAAATGCCAAGGTGTCGGTGATTTTCTGCAAAGTTTCCAGCCCAAGGGGTCCTCGATCTTCGATCATCATCTTGAAACCGCCTGCGGCGCCCAAACCATCAACAGGAGGGGGCCCGAATATATTCACCAATGCCCCTGATAACTCTTTGCGACACCGCATCGTAATCATGGAACTTATGTATTCGCTGGTCAGCCCTTTTTTAATCCGTTCTTCAAATGGTTTAAGAATGATATTGACTGAACCCAAATTTGGAGCGTTGGCACCAATGAGCAATGATTGGCCTGCGATTCCAACGGTATGGTCAACCCCTTCGGTTTCTTCAGCAATCTTACAGAGTTGCTGAATATCCTTGGCGGTTCTTTGTACCGAGGCAGCATCAATCAACCGCATATTTGCCAGCAGATACCCTTTGTCTTGTGGTGGAATGAACCCAGTGGGAGTAACCTTGAAGTAGTGGTAGGTTCCATATAGTAGCCCTCCATAAACTAATAGTGCCAGTATGGAAAGTTTCAGCATGAGCCGAACTGAACCGCCGTAAGCTGTTGTTCCGATGTTGAAGATTTTGTTGAACAGCAGGAAAAACCAACCAAAGAAAAAGTCGAGTGCTTTTTGCAGAATGTCTTTCTTTGCGCCTTTTGGCTGTAGTAAGAGTGCTGCAAGAGCCGGGCTTAATGTTAATGAGTTGAAAGCGGAGATGATGGTTGAGACGGAAATAGTGATTGCAAATTGCCTGAAGAACTGCCCCGTGATGCCGCTGATGAATGCACATGGGATGAATACCGCACATAATACCAAGGCGACAGCGATAACAGGCCCGGTTACCTCGGTCATTGCTTTTCGTGCCGCATCGCGGGGGGAAAGCCCCTCATGCAACCAGCGTTCCACATTTTCAACAACCACAATCGCATCATCCACCACGATCCCGATGGCAAGCACCAGGCCAAACAGTGATAAGTTGTTCAAACTGAACCCTAGTGCTGCCATTGCAGCAAAGGTTCCGACCACTGCAACTGGAACTGCAATGAGGGGTATGATAGTTGCCCGCCAGGTTTGCAAAAACACCAGCACAACGAGTGCCACCAGGATGATCGCATCCCGCAGGGTTTTAAAAACCTCCATGATGGAGTCTTTGATGAAAGGTGTGGTGTCGTAAACAATCTTATAATCCAAGCCTGGAGGAAAACGTTTCTTAAGTTGGTCCATTTTCTGATATATGCCGTTGGCGGTGGAAATTGCGTTGGATCCGGGAAGCTGGTAAATGGACAGTGCAACCGATGGTTGATTATCGAGGGAGCAAATCTGATCGTATTGTTGTGAGCCAAGTTCGACCCGGGCGATGTCCTTCAATCTGACGAGGGAGGAAACAGGATCGGCATCGGTGGGTGGTGTCACCTTGACAATTATATTTTCAAATTGTTCAACATCGGTAAGCCTTCCAAGGGTGTTGATGATGAGTTGAAACTGCTGGTTTTTGGGTGCTGGCTCCTGTCCGATCGAGCCTGCTGCAACTTGTAAATTCTGCTGGCTTAGGGAGTCGATGACATCGTTTGCTGTCAACCCCATGGTACTCATTTTCGCAGGGTTCATCCATGCGCGCATTGAGTAATCACGCTGCCCCATGAATGTAACATTGCCTACCCCGGGAAGACGGAGCAGTTCATCCCGAATCTGAATGGTCGCAAAATTAGACATGTAGAGATCGTTGTAAAGCGGCTTTTTGGTTACAGCATCTTTCTCCGAAAACATATTGACTATCATCATGATGCTGGGGGATATTTTCTTTACAGCAACACCTTCCCTTTGCACCAGATCAGGAACGTTTGGAAGACCCAGAGAAACCCGGTTCTGAACCAAGACCTGCGCCATGTTCGCATCCATTCCCAGTTTGAATGTCACGAGCAAAGTGTAGCTGCCATCGTTTGCGCACTGGGAAGACATATAAAGCATGTTTTCCACCCCAGAAACCTGCTGCTCGATGGGCGCTGCAACTGTATCAAGCACGGTCTGGGCGTTGGCGCCTGGGTAACTTGCAGTTACTATCACCGTGGGGGGTGCAATATCAGGATACTGTGCGATGGGAAGTGAAGTGAGCGCTGCGGTGCCCATGATGGTGATCACGATGGATAAGACAGCGGCGAAGATCGGCCTATCGATGAAGAAATATGATATCATTTTGAGTCACCATTATTTAGTTTATTTTTGCGCACCTTAACCAGCAAGCCAAGTGTGGCGGTTGAAATAAACCGCGTGGCTCCTTTATTAAGTGTTTTAACAGCCTTGGTTTTAAATATGGGAAGGTTGCCAATGGATTCAATGACATAGAAAAATACCGGAGTGAAAAGTATGCCCATGAGGGTAACCCCGAGCATGCCACTGAAAACCGCAACGCCCAAAGCCTGGCGCATTTCAGAGCCAGCCCCTTCTGCAATCACCAGTGGCACCACCCCCAGAATAAATGCAAATGAAGTCATCAAGATTGGCCTTAACCTGAGTTTGCAAGCTTCAACTGTTGCATCCTTTACGGATTTTCCCTCTTCATGTAATTGCTTTGCAAATTCAATGATCAAAATCGAATTCTTGCTGCAAAGCCCGACAAGCACCACCAGCCCGATTTCAGTGAAAAGGTTGATGCCTGTTTTTCCCACGATGGTACCCACAAGTGCGGAAAAAATACAAACAGGAACCACTAGTATCACTGCCAATGGTAATCCCCAACTTTCATACTGTGCGGATAACACTAAAAACACAAAAATAACAGAAAGTGGAAATACCAACTTGTTCCGAATATCCTGGCTCTCCATGATTTGCAAAAAGCTTAGTCCGGTCCATTCGGTTTTAATGGAAGGTGAAAGTACTTCAAGTGCTTTTTCATTCATTTTCGTTACCGCATCTGCAGAGCTTAAGATCCAGGGAAGATTGACTCCAACCACTTGCGCAGCAGGGTATAAGTTATAGCGATTCACCATGCTGGGCCCATTGGCCGCCTTGAAACTGACCATGGTGCCAAGGGGGACCATCTGCCCATTGGTGTTTGGCACATTTATAAGATTAAGATTTTCTTGTTTGTTTCTGTATTCAGGTTCAGCCATGATCGTAACCTGCCAGAACCTGCCAAAGGCATTGAAATTGTTGATGAAAACAGAGCCGATGAGTGAATTCATGGCATTATTAACATCTTGGATTCCGACTTGAAGTGCCTTGACCTTATCCCTATCAATATCTGCAAAAAGCTGTGGGGTGCGTGCTTGATAAAGCGTGAAAAGAGCATACATACCGTCAATGGTAGATCTTAGATCAATAAGTTTTTGTGTTTCTTTTTCAAGTGCGAAGGCCCCTAGGTCACCCCGGTCTTCGACCATTAATTGAAATCCCCCCGCGATCCCAATCCCTGGAACAGGAGGGGTTGGCAGCACCTGGACCTTGGCTTCCCGATTAAATTGTTTGATCGTTTCGTTGATTTTAAAGGTGAGAGCGGTGGCACTGAGTTCTTTGCTTTTTCGTTCATTGAAAGGCGCCAACACCACGAACATCGATGCGTTGTTGGAGGCAAAAGCATTGTAAAGAAATGAAAAACCGGAGGTTGTAAAAGTGTGGGCAACCCCTGGGATTTTCAATGTTGCTTTTTCTATCTGTCCCATCAGTTCCTGCGATCTTTGAAGGCTAGCTCCATCGGGCAATAGCACATTCATCAAAAGCCATCCCTGATCTTGATTCGGAATGAATCCTTTGGGGATTTTTGCGAACAAGCCAACTGTCATGAATACCATAAACAAATAAAATACCAGTACCAATACGCTGTATCGAAGGCACTTTGTTACAAGCCATCCATAAGCATTGGTGCCGATGCCAAAAACTTTTTCAAAGAGCCAGAAAAACCATCCTAGAAACAAATCGAGCAGGAATTGGAGAGGGTCTTTCTTGGTGCCCGGGGGTTTGAGAAGGATCGCAGCAAGGGCAGGGCTTAAGGTCAGGGAGTTGATCGCAGAAAGCACGGTTGAAACAGATATGGTGACTGCGAACTGCCTGAAGAATTGGCCTGTGATTCCAGAAATAAAGGTGCAGGGAATGAACACTGCGCATAGTACGAGAGCTACTGCGATGACTGGTCCGGTTACTTCTTTCATTGCGTTACGGGCGGCTTCACGGGGAGTTGCCCCTTTGTGCAGCCATCTTTCCACATTTTCAACAACCACAATCGCATCATCCACCACAATCCCGATCGCAAGCACCAATCCAAAGAGCGAAATGTTGTTGATGGAATATCCCAAGAGGGCCATAACTGCAAAAGTACCGATGATTGCAACGGGGACTGCGATTAATGGAATGAGGGTTGCACGCCAGCTTTGTAAAAAAACCAATACCACAATGCCCACAAGGATGATTGCATCCCGAAGGGTTTTAAATACTTCAAAGATTGATTCGCTTATAAACGGGGTGGTGTCATAAACAATACTATACTCGAGGCCTGGTGGGAAATTCCTGGCAAGTTTCTGCATCTTCTTTTTAATGTTTGCAGCAACATCAAGTGCATTGGTTCCTGGAAGTTGGAAAATTGCCAGAGCCACCGAAGGCAGGCCATCCACGGTTGCAGACATATCGTAGCGAAGTGCGCCTAATTCCACTCTTCCAATATCTTTGAGACGTACAAACTTTGGGGAGGTGTTGGGGTCTTTTTCCGTGGAGGGTATGGATTTAATTATGATGTTGCCAAACTGTTCGGCATTTTGAAGTCTGCCTAGAGCGTTGAAGGGATATTGCGATTCGTTGGATTCCGGGCTGGGCGCCTGACCTAGTCTGCCTGCTGCCAAGGGGGCGTTTTGCTGTTGGATTGCACTAACAACATCATTGGAGGAAAGGCCAAGCGATGAAAGTTTTTGCGGATCGATCCAGCCCCGGATTGCATAATCCCTTTGCCCCATCATGGTGATATCGCCCACACCTTCCAGCCTGAACAATTCATCCTTGATATGAATAGTTGCGTAATTCGAGAGGAAGATATCATCATAACGCCCATCTGCGGAAGTGAAGTTGATTGAGAGAAGAATCTGGGGGGCCTTTTTCTTAATCATCAACCCTTGCTTTTGAACTTGCTTTGGGAGTTGCGGCACTGCAAGGTTGACACGGTTTTGTACCGCAACCAAAGCAGTGTTCAAATCGGTGTTCAATGCGAATGTAATAGTAAGGTTATATAGGCCTGTATTGTCGCAAGTTGAAGACATGAACAACATGTTTTCCACGCCATTGACTTGCTGTTCGATCGGGGCAGCAATGGTATCTGCAACTACTTGAGCGCTAGCTCCGGGGTATACTACGGAAACTTGAACAGTGGGTGGGGCAACAGGAGGGTACTGGGCGATGGGCAGTGTGACGAGTGCCATTGCGCCAGCGATTGTAAGAAAAACAGAGACCACCGTTGCAAAAATCGGTCGGTCAATAAAGAAATTAGAAATCACTCTTTGCTCGGTCTTATTTCAGGCGCACTTCCATCAAGAAACTGGGTTACGGGCATTTCAATCAAATCTGGCTTGATGATAATTCCAGGCTTAACTAGGTGGATGCCAGAAACAACAATTTTTTCATCAGGGGCCAGGCCTGTTTCAATCACTCTTACATTGTCGGGTTGCAACTCACCCACTGTAACCCTGCGGTATTCCACTTTGTTATCTTTGTCCACCACATAGACAAATTTCAAACCCTGGTCAGTTCCAATGGCCCTGTCAGCAACCAAGATTGCATTTTTAGGATTTGAAATAGGCATCAACACCCTGCAAAACATTCCATGTAAAAACAGGGGGGTCTTGCCATCTTTGAATTTGTTTTTAATAATAGATCGAATGTTAATGGTGCCCGTCTGGGAATCAACCAAGTTGCTGGTGAAATTAAGAGTGGCTTGATGTGGAAAGCCTTTTTCATCTGCTAAGCCAAGGAAAACCGGCGTTTCGGGGAAATCGTTTGATATTTCATTTTTCTTCCTGGCTGCCTGAATCCTCCGAATGACCTTGAGCAAAGTTCTTTCATCCGCATCGAAGTAACAATAAATGGGATCCTCTGAAAGGACGGTTGTAAGCTGGGTGTTGTCCTGGTTCACAAGATTTCCCAAGGTTACAAAATATTTGCTGATACGGCCTGAGATGGGCGAAACGACTGAACAAAATTCAAGATTCAGTTTGTGCACCTCCAAGGATGCCTTTGATGCCTCCACTGCCGCATATGCTTCTTCTTCTGCCGCAACATATTTGTCGAGATCCTGCTTGCTTATAGCACCCGGGGTTTTGCCAACATCCTTTGCACGAAGGTTGTCCGCCTTGGCAAGTCGTAATTTGGCTTCATAAAGTTTGACCTGCCCCGTGGCATCATCCAGCTTGGCTTGGTAAGGCCTGGGGTCGATTGCAAAAAGAAGATCACCTTTTTGCACATACGAACCTTCCTTGAATGGGGTTGAAACCACATAACCCGTGGTCCTAGGTTTCATTTCCACATAATTGATCGCACTAAATCTCCCGGTGAATTGGACAGTTTCAACAACCCCACGCTGTATCACGCCACTTATTTGAACGGCAGGATTTTTGTCACCATCCGGATCGGGTAATTTTGGCGGGGTGCAACCTAGCAGCATGAATAAACAAAGGCATAGCGTTGCAGAAAAATATCTAAACATCTGTTGAACAAAGCCTCTGAATTTGGTTGACATCGTTTAATGAAACTATTCTACCTTTTATCCCAAGATTTTCCGATACTATTTTACATCAATCTTCGCCCACAGAAAAGAAGTAAGGAGTTGTCCGCAAGTTTAATGCGTTACAACTCCTAATGCGTTTTAAGGTAAAACAGAGGAAATCCCTTGGTATTACCTGTATTGCAGATTCTTGACTTCAATTCCACCGTTTTCAGCACGAAGCCCAAATGGGGTTTTGCCTGGTTTTGCCTTCATTGTCTTTTGTAATTCACCGTTGTTTTTGAACTCAGCAGAATCACCCTTCAAGATGATTTCGAAAGAATTCCAATCATCAAACTTGATGTTCTTGACATCGCCTTTTTTAATATCAAACTTCATGCCCCGTAAAAAAAGATCGTTATTACATTTGGCATCAGGCTTGTATTCAAACTTGATGTGCACATCTTTTTCAAAATCTTGGACTGTGTTGATTGTCAGGTCGCCCTTCACCTTGGGGTCGATCACCAGAATACCATCTTTAATTATGAATCGCATTTTTCCAGCATCGGTTTTGCCTTCGAGCGGTTCATTGGTTTTGTTCATTTTCCAGCCCGAGAAATC